>CAZEDW010000046.1:0-30792 GCA_964510955.1 uncultured Phycisphaeraceae bacterium | reverse complement strand
GCGCCGACATCCATCAGGCCTTCCTCTCGCTCGGCTGCTCACTCATCTGCCTCAGGACCCTCAACAACGCATAGTGTTAGAGGCTCTAAGTCTGTGGCCGTGGAACTCAGTCGTTGGCCATGCGATGCTCCCCGGTCCAAAAAAACACCGACCCGTGGACGGGTCGGTGGCACGGTGATTTGGCTTGTCGATCAGTCCTTGAGCGCCGCCTGGGCCGCGGCCAGGCGGGCGATGGGGACGCGGAACGGCGAGCAACTGACATAGTCCAGGCCGGCCTTGTGGCAGAAGTGGACGCTGGCGGGGTCGCCGCCGTGCTCGCCGCAGATGCCGACCTTGAGCTTCGGCTCGACGATGCGGCCCTTGCCGACGGCCATCTCGACGAGCTGGCCGACGCCGGTGGTGTCCAGGCTCTGGAAGGGGTCCTGCGGCAGCACCTCGCGGTGGAGGTAGTCGGGGAGGAAGCTGTTGACGTCGTCTCGCGAGTAGCCGAAGGTGAGCTGGGTGAGGTCGTTGGTGCCGAAAGAGAAGAAGTCGGAAACCTCGGCGATCTCGTTGGCGGTGACGGCGGCGCGGGGGACCTCGATCATGGTGCCGATCTTGATGTCCAGGGCCTTGGTCCAGCCGGACTCCTTCTTCACCAGGTCGATCATCTCCTGGGTTTCCTTGCGGAGCAGGAAGAGCTCGCGCCGGGTGCCGATGAGCGGGTGCATGATCTCGGGGATGGCCTTGACGCCGCGCTTGAGGCAGTCGATGGTGGCCTCGACGATGGCGCGGACCTGCATGGCGAGGATCTCGGGGTAGGTGATGGAGAGGCGGCAGCCGCGGTGCCCGAGCATGGGGTTCATCTCGTGCAGCTTGCTGACGCGGCTCTTCACCTTTTCGATGCTGACGCCGAGTCGCTCGGCGACCTCGCGCTGGCCCTTGTCGTCGTGGGGCAGGAACTCGTGCAGCGGTGGATCGAGCAGGCGGATGGTGACGGGGAAGCCCTCCATCGCCGAGAGGATGCCGATGAAGTCATTGCGCTGGAATGGCAGCAGCTTGGCGAGGGCCTTCTCGCGGTCGGGCTTGTTCTCGGCCAGGATCATCTCGCGCATGGCGACGATGCGCTCGCCCTCGAAGAACATGTGCTCGGTGCGGCACAGGCCGATGCCGGTGGCGCCGAACTCGCGGGCACGCTGGGCGTCGGCGGGCGTGTCGGCGTTGGTCCGGACGCCGAGGGTGCGGTGCTTGTCGGACCACTTCATGACCTTGGCGAAATCGCCCGAGAGCTCGGGGATGACGGTCTTGACCGAGCCGGAGAAGACCTGGCCGGTGCCGCCGTCGATCGAGATGGTGTCGTCGGGGCCGAAGGTGCGCCCGCCCACGGAGAAGCGGCGTGATTTTTCGTCGATGGCCAGCTCGCCGGCGCCGACGACGCAGCACTTGCCCCAGCCGCAGGCCACGACCGCGGCGTGGCTGGTGCGCCCGCCGGTGGAGGTGAGGATGCCGGCGGCGGAGTGCATGCCTTCGACGTCCTCGGGGCTGGTCTCCTTGCGGACCAGGATGATCTTCTCGCCGGCTTTGGCACGCTCGACGGCCTCGGCGGCGGTGAAGGCGGGCTTGCCCACCGCGGCGCCTGGCGAGGCGGGGATGCCCTCGGCGATGGCGTCGGCGGTCTTCTTGGCCTGCGGATCAAAGCTGGGGAGCAGGAGCTGGTACAGGTCCGCGGCGGGGATGCGGAGCAGGGCCTGCTTCTCGCTGATGAGGCCCTCCTTGACCATGTCGCAGGCGATGCGGACGCTGGCGAAGCCATTGCGCTTGCCGGTGCGGGTCTGGAGCATGTAGAGCTTGCCCCGCTCGATTGTGAACTCAATGTCCTGCATGTCGCGGTAGTGCTTCTCGAGCTTGTGCTTGATCTTGATGAGCTGGTCGTAGACCTTCTTGTTCCACTTGGGCATCTCGTCGACGTGCAGCGGCGTGCGGATGCCGGCCACCACGTCCTCGCCCTGGGCGTTGATGAGGAACTCGCCGTAGAACTTGTTCTCGCCGGTGGCGTTGTTGCGGGTGAAGGCAACGCCGGTGCCGGAGTCGTCGCCCATGTTGCCGAAGACCATGGCCTGGACGTTGACGGCGGTGCCGAGCAGTCCGGTGATGCCGGCGATGCGCCGGTAGCTGACGGCGCGGTCGCCCATCCAGCTCTTGAACACGGCCTCGACGGCGAGTTGGAGCTGCTTCAGCGGGTCCTGGGGGAAGTCTTCGCCGACGTGCTGCTTGTAGATGGCCTTGTACGCGGCGACGAGTTCCTCGAGGCCCTCGGTGGGGACCTGGGTGTCCTCGGTGACGCCGAACTTGCTCTTGATCTGGCTGAAGGCGTGCTCGAAGTGGTGGTGGTCGACGCCCATCACGACGTCGCCGAACATGTTGATGAGGCGCCGGTAGGCGTCCATGGCGAAGCGCCGGTTACCGGTGGCCTTGGTGAGCCCTTCGACGGCGTCGTCGGTCAGGCCGAGGTTGAGGATGGTGTCCATCATGCCCGGCATGGAGACGGCGGCGCCGGAGCGGACGGAGACGAGCAGGGGGTCTTTGCGGTCGCCGAACTTCTTCCCGAGCTCCTTCTCGAGGGTCTTGACGTTCTTGCGGACCTCGTCCATGAGGCCCTTGGGGAACTTGCCGGCGCCCTTGCTGTAGGCGTCGCACATCTCGGTCGTGATGGTGAAACCGGGGGGGACTGGCAGGCCGATCGAGGTCATGTCGGCGAGGTTGGCGCCCTTGCCGCCCAGGAGCTGCTTCATGTCGCCGGCGCCCTCGGTCTTGGACTTGCCGAAGTAGTAGACCATCTTGCCCTTCTTGCCGCGGGAGCCCAGGAGTGATTTGGGCGAGAGCTTGCCGGCTTTGGAGGGCTTGGAAGAGTTCTTGTTCTTGTTGTGTTTGTGCTTGGAAGCCATGGTGTTGTTCTTTTGAGCGCGGTTGAGCGCTTCACTGGATGGAGGGACGATTCTGGGGAGACCGGGCCGCAGGGGGCCGGGAGTCTCTGAGGCGGGGCCGCGCGGGTGGCGGCGGGTTGCAGATGGGGTGACGTCGATCCGCGGACGGGCCGCGGACCGGGGGGAGAAGTGTAGCGAGCCCGACCGTGCGGGTGCGGCGGCGCGAGATGTGGGTTGGCGCAGCGGCCGGGTCGCCCGGGCTCGCGGCGGTGACTCGCGGCGGTGTCGCGCGACGGGTGCTCAGCCGCCGATGCTGCTGAGCGACTGCGACTGGGTCTTCAGCTCACCGATGGCCTTTTCCATCGCGAGGAACTGTGCCTCCAGACGAGCACGCTTGGCGGCCAGCTGGACGTCGATGTCGTCGGAGCGCTTCCTCTGGGCGGCGATCTGCGAGTCGAGCGTCTTGCCGCGCTGGGTGAGCAGGCCGTCGACGCTGTTGGTGAGGTTCCCGGCGAGCTTGCTGATCGCCTCGACCACGCCCTGCTGGGTGTACTCGTCCTTGCCGCTGGCGGGGACGGTGACGCCGGGGGCGATTTCGACGGGCGTCTTGGGCTTGAGCACGCTGGCGGCGAAGAGGTCCTCGATGCCCTGCGGGTCGGCGGTGTAGGCGGCGCGGAACTTGTCGGCATCGAAGACGAGCTTGGCGCCGTCGCCGATCTTCAGGCCCACCTGGTAGAGGCGGGTGTACTGGCCCGAGAGGCCTGTGGGGGCGCCTTGGACGCCGGAGCGGAGCTTGGAGGCGACCTGGCTGGCGGTGTTGTCGCCCAGCAGGATCCCGCGCTTGTTGGTGTCGGCGTTGTACGAGTCGTACTTGTTGATGGTGTCGAGCACCTTGTTGAACGCCGTGACGAAGTCGTTGATGCCCTTCTCGATGCCCGGTTGATCGCGGGTGACGGTGACGGTGACGGGGCTGGTGCTGACAGCCTTGAGGTCGACGTTGACGCCGGTGACCACCTGGTCCAGCGAGTTGGTGGAGCTGGTGAGCAGCACGGCGCGGGCGGGGTCGGCGTTGCCAAAGAAGGCGACGGCGTCCTCGCCCTTGGAGAGCGAGCTCAGGCCAAGGTCGAGGCCCTTGGTGTCGATGATGGTGCGCCCGCGCGAGCCCGAGTCGCGGGCGGTGAATGAGATCCTGTAGGGTGTGCCGCTGGAGCCGTCGCGGATGATCGCCGCCGTCACGCCGACGCCCGCCGCGTTGATCTTGTTCACGACGGTATCGAGCGAGTCGGAGGCGTCGAAGGCGACTGACCTCTCGTACGAGCCGTCGAGCGTGGCGGTGCCGGAAGTGGCGGCGACTTCCTTGACGAGGTTGAGCGACTTGCCGACGGTCCCCGAGACGTCCTCGACCTTCAGCTTGCCGGTGCCGTTCTTGGTGTCGACGATGGCGATGCCGTCGCCGGAATCGTTGATCTTGGCGGTCACACCGGTGGTGAGCTGGCCGTTGATCTGGACGAGCAGGTCGTCCACGGTCTGGAGGGTGTCCTTGACCTCGACGGTCGAGACGGTGCCGGTGGTGTCGGTGATGCGGATGGTGCCGGTGCCGATGCCCTTGCCGAGGTTGAGGTTCTTCAGGAGCGTGGCGCGCCCGATCCACTTGCTCTGCAGGTTGCCGCCGTCGAGGTAGCTGGAGGTTGCGCCGGAGGTGGTCAGCTTGAGCGAATCGGCGAGGGCGCCCGAGACGACGACGTTGCCGCTGCCGGTCGAGGTGTCGGTGAGGGCGATGCCGTTGCCGGCGCGGTTGAGCGAGGCCTTGACCTGGACGGCGGTGGCGCCGCCGCCGGTGTCGGCGAGCTTGGTGTTGATCTCGTTGATCACGTCTGTGACCGAGCCGCTGAGGGCGGCGGCCGAGACGGAGATGCTCTTGCTGTTGCCGGCGCGGTCGGTGACGGTGATGTCGCCGGAGGAGAGTCCGGTGCCGCCGAGCAGGCTCCGCGTGAGGCGCGAGTTGATGCCCGAGAGGAGGCGCTGCCCGGTGTAGGTCCCCGAGGCGACGCCGGTGGTGGCGATGCCGAGGTCCTCGGCGGTGCTGCGCCCGCTGAGGCTCTCGATTTTCAGGTTACCGGCGCCGACGGTGTTGTCGGTGACGACCAGCGAGGAACCGTCGGCAGAGAGCGAGAGCACGAGCTGGCCCGCGCCCAACTGAGTCTTGGCCTCGTTGTTGAAGTTGGTGATGAGGTCGCCGAGCGTGGCGGGGCGGGCCTGGTCGATCACCTTCGTGTCGGTGTTGTCAGTGGCGTTGTGGACGGTGTGGGAGATCTCTCCCAGCTTCAGGCTGACGGCGGTGCCGGAGCGTGTGGTGACCTTGATGTCGTCGGAGCCGTCTCGGATATTCACGCCCGCGCCGTCGTTCAGGACGCTGAGGGCGGTGGCCGTCGACGCCGTGCGGACGCGCGTGCCGGTAATGACCCCGGAGGAGGAGCTGCCCGCGATCCCGAGGTCTTCGGCGGTGCGACCGGCGGAGGCAGACGCAAGCGTGAAGCTGGTGACGCCGGCGCCCGCGGTGAGCTTGATGCGGTCGCCCTCGACCGAGGCGGTCACGCCGACCTTGCCGTTGGCGTTGATGGCGGTGACGACATCGTTGACGGTGACGGCGGTGGAGAGGTCAACGGTTACGGCGGTGTTGGTGCCGCCGGTGGTGTCGGTAAGGATGATCTTGCCGCGCTGCACGCCGGAACCGCCGTTGAGTTCCGAGAGGGCGGTTTCCGACGAGGCGCCGCCGCCGCCGACCTCGAAGGTGAACGAACCGGCGTTGAGGGAAACTGACTTGTCCGCGTAGCCCCGGCTGAGCTGCTGCTGGGTGGTGACGAGGCGCGCAACGGAGAAGGTGTAGGCGCCGGCGGGGGCGCTGTTGGCCGCGGTGGCGCTCAGAACGCTGCTGTCGGAGCTCGTGGCCCGCGAGGCGTCGAAGAGCTTGTTGGTGAAGAACGCGCCGGCGGCGTTTTTCAGGCCCAGCAAGGCCGAGTTGACGTCGAGGTAGGCCGCCTGCTGCTGCTGCAGCTCGGCGACCCGCTTCTGGATCAACTGCTTGGGCTGCGCGTCGATGGCGATCAACTGGTCGATCAGCGACTTGCTGTCGATGCCGCTGAAGATGCCCACGCCCGATGAAATGCCGCTCATGACCCGCTCCAAATCCCCCGCGTGCCGCGATCGTCCGTGTCGCGACCGTCGAAGTCGTTTCTTGTTCGGCGCGCACAGCCAGCGCCGGGTTTCAAAGTCACCCAACGCACATGGCGTGCCTCGCTGGAGTGGGGTAGCCCGGTCAGGCGGCCTGGCGCCGATCCCGGCCCGGGGTGACGAGGCGTGCTTCGCGGCGGGTCAGCACCGGGACATCCATTCCCCGACGCTTCAGCCGCAGCACGTCCGTCGCCCAACCCGCGAGGGTGCGTTGGAACAGCCGCCGAGACTCCGCCTCGGGGATCGCGTCGTCCCAAAGGCCCGGCCAGGCCGCGATGGCGGCCGCCGGGGTGACGCCGACCATCCTTAGATCGGCAGCAACGGAGGGGGCGGGTGACCGAACGGGGGTACGTGGACGTGCCATGACGCCGACTGGATCGGTCGGGATAACGACCTGCTGAAGCGCCGGGGCGAAGGAGGCGAATGGTTCTTGGACTTTTGTCCTCGGCATCCGAAAAATACCCAAACACGGGGTGGGAGAGTGGTCCGGGGTGCATTCGTCCGGCGAGACCGGGCCGATGCGATACTCCCGGCATGGCTTCTCTCCCAACCGAAACGATGCCTGTGCCTCAGCCTCCCTTTGTCGTCGAGCTCCGCGACACCGGGGCCATCGGGCCGGCACTGCACCGCGAGTGGCTTTTGACCAGCGGCAACGGGGGGTTCGCGATGGGGACGCCGCTGGGCGTGAACCGTCGGAAGTACCACGCGCTGCTGGTGGCTTCGAAGCGCCCGCCGGTGGAGCGCGTGGCGCTGCTTCAGGCAGTGGACGAGGAACTGACCGTGGGTGTGGGGTCCGGGGCGTCGAGCTGCTGGCTGGCAACGCACCGCTGGGCCGATGCTCCGGCGCCGGGATTTGACGTGTCGATCGCCAAACGGCTGGTGCGGTTCGAGAAGGAGGCCGACGCGGCGCGGTGGGTCTACCGGCACAAAGGGGTTGAGGTGGTGAAGGAGCTGCGGCTGGGGTTCAGGCGCAACGCTTGCGCCATCCGGTACTCCGTGCGCCCCGCCCCGGGGGTCCGCCAGCGGGACGCGGTCCGCCTTCACCTGTTGCCGATGGTCACCATGCGCGACTTCCACGGCACGCTCAATGACCTCGACGAGGGGCGGTACCAGGTGGGGGTGGAGAAGCGAACCATCAGGGTGTCGGCTGAGGGGATGACGCTGTTGATCGCGATCGATCACGGGTCGGCGTCGCAGGAAGTGTCCGTTCGCCGCGGGGTCCGCTACGAGATCGAGTCGGACCGTCACCAGAACGACACCGAAGACCTGTTCAACCCCGGCATGTTCCAGGTGACCCTGCCGGACGGGGAGGGGGAGGCATCGTTCACCGTTGCGGCCGCGCTGGCGCCCGAGGCGCCGGACTTTTCGCTGTTCCAGCGCGACGAGAAACGGTCCCACCTGGGACGGGTGCGCGAAGGTTTCCTGCGGCGCCACCCGACAGGGGGAGCGCTGATCCCGCTGGTGCACGCCGCGGACGACTTCCTCGTAACGCGCGACGTGGCCGGGAAGATGCTCACCACGGTGATCGCCGGCTATCCGTGGTTCAGCGACTGGGGGCGCGACACGATGATCTCGATGGTGGGCCTGATGCTCGCCTGCGGGCGGTTCGAGGACGCGATGGGCTGCCTGCGTACTTTCGCCGCGCACGTGGACAGGGGGATGATCCCCAACCGCTTCGACGACTACGGCGGGCCGCCAGAGTACAACACCATCGACGCGTCGCTGTGGTTCCTCCACGCGTGCGACCGGTACGTGCGCGACAGCGGCGACCGCGCGGGGTTCGAGTCGGAGCTGAAGCGGGCGTGCCTGGAGATCATCGACCACTACATCAAGGGGACGCGCGACGGCATCCGCATGGACCCGGGCGACGCGCTGATCGCCGGCGGCGACGAGACCACGCAGCTCACGTGGATGGACGCCAAGCGTGACGGCGTGGTGTTCACGCCGCGCCACGGCAAGTGCGTGGAGATCAACGCGCTCTGGCACCACGGGCTGTGCGCGGTCGCGGGGCTGGTTGAAAAGGCCGAACCGGGCAGGGCGGCGGAACTGCGGGCGCTGGCGCAGCGGGTTAGAGCGAGCTTCGTGGCGAAGTTCTGGGACGGCCCGGGCGGCAAGCTGTGGGACTGCCTGCAGCCCGACGGTTCCGGCGTCGAGCGTCCGGTCCCGCAGGTACGCCCCAATATGCTCTTCGCCGTCAGCCTCGAGCACTCGGCGCTGAGCGGTGAGCAGCAGCGGGCGGTGGTGGCGTGCGCGACGCATCACCTGCTGACCCCGCTGGGATTGAGGACGCTGTCGCCGCGGGACCCCGGGTACAGGCGTGCGTTCGCGGGCGACATGATGACGCGGGACGCGGCGTATCACAACGGGACGGTGTGGCCGTGGCTGATCGGGTCGTACTGCGAGGCGCTTCTGAGGTCCGAGGGTTTCAGCGACGCGGCCAGGGCCAGGGCGCGCGGGGCGGTCGAGCCGCTGCTGAGGATGTTCAACGGCGACTCGGTCGGGCAGCTCTTCGAGGTGTACGACGGCGATGCGGACCAGCACGGCTCGCGCGCGCCCGGGGGTTGCATGGCGCAGGCGTGGAGCGTGGCGGAGGTGTTGCGGGTGGCGCTGATGCTGCTGTGAGCGTCAGTTCAGCGCGCCCGCGGGCGACCCGCGCGCGGGTGCGGCGTGCGGCGTGTCTTCGTCGCGGGCTCGCTGGGCGATGAAGAGAAGCTCGGTGTTTTCCAGGCGTCCTGGGACGCCGACCTTTTTTCCGCGCGGGTTGTAGACGCCGATCTGCGCGCCGACGTAGCGCTTGAAGGGCGTTGCGATCGCCTCGACCCGCCCATCGGGTCCGGCGGTTTCCCGCAGCAGCGTCTCGACCTCGGCGCGGGATACATAGCCCTCATCGTTCAGCGAGAGGATGATCGTCGGGGCCTGCGCGGCACGAAGCACGTCGCCCAGAGCGCCGAGCGCTCCGGGGCGCGAGTTGAACGCGCTGCGGCGCTGGCGGCAGTCGACGCGCTTGCACGCGGTGCCGTAGACCTCGGGCTTGTCCCACCTCACCAGCGACTCCCAGACGTGGTAGTTGCCCAGGTACGAGTGCTGGTTGTACGGCGGGTCGATGTAGACCACGTCGGCGGCGCGACCGAAACGCGCGGCGGCTTCGAGGGCGTCGAGCTGGTGGGCCCGGCCCTTCCCGGAGCGGGCCCGGGGCAAAACATCCGGCACGCGGAGCTCGAGCGGGTTGAACGAGCGGGGAGCCCATGATTTCAGGTAGGCCATCTGCACGCCGGTGGTCGAGTCCACCCGGTCGGCGGCCTCCATCAGCGAGACCAGCAGCACCGATTCCAGCTCGGGCTCGAGCGACTTGCGGGCGATGGCCTCGCGGATGGCGTCGATGCGTTCGCCGTTGAACGGCTGGATGAACCGGGATCGAACGCAGAACGTCTCGGTGAAGTAGCCGGCGCTCCCCGGCAGCGCGTTGAGCTCGCGCACCAGCGCCTCGGCGTCCCGGAGCACGTCCTGGGAATCGGACTGCACGTAGCAGCGAGCGAGCGTGGCGGCGTAGGCGTTGTGGTCGTTGGAGATCACGCGGTACCCGGCGCGCTTCAGGGCGTGACCGACGCGTGATGTGCCGGAGAACAGGTCCAGCACGGCGGCGCCGGACCCGCCGGCGCGCAGCGGGGCGCACGCCCGCACGGCGTCGAGGATGCCAGGAAGGAGCGTTCGCTTGGACCCGAGGTACTTGATCACCAACCGGTCTCCGGCGTGGTCGGACAAGGGCGGGCCGGGGTCGGCGAAAGAAAACCGCGCCTCAACGCGATCATCAGACATCGGGCGTCCGTGAGCCCGCGCACGTCGTCACACATGCGAGAGCTTATTGAGCCCGTTCAGCGCGGCGACTTTGTAGCACTCGGCGAGCGTCGGGTAGTTAAAGACCGTGTTGACGAGGTACTCGACCGTGCCCTTGAAGGCCATGACGGCCTGGCCGATGTGGATGATCTCGGTGGCGCCGGTGCCGATGCAATGGACGCCGAGGATCTCCTTGGTTTCCTGGTGGATGAGCAGCTTGAGCATGCCATTGACGTCGCCCAGCAGTTGCCCGCGGGCGATCTCGCGGTAGTTGGCCACGCCGGTCTCGAAGGGGATGTCCTCCTTGGTGAGCTGCTCCTCGGTCCAGCCGACCATGGACATCTCCGGGATGGCATAGATCCCGTAAGGGAACAGGTGCGGGACGCTCTCGGTCCGCTTGCCAAACATGTGGCACGCGGCGATGCGGCCCTGCTCCATCGAGGTCGAAGCGAGCGCGGGGAAGCCGATGACGTCGCCCGCTGCGTAGATGTTCGGGACGCTGGTCTGGTAGTTCTCGTTGACGGTGATTCTGCCGCGGCTGTCGGCGCTGAGGCCGACGGCGTCGAGGTTGAGAGTCTCGGTGTTGCCCTGCCTTCCGGCGGCGTAGAGCAGGCACTCGCCGCGGATGGTCTTGCCGGACTCGAGCATGACCTGCACCAGCTTGCCGTCGGTGGAGATGGCGCCCTCGGGGGCTCCGATCAGCTCGACGTTGACGACTTTCTCGCCCATGCGCAGCGTCATCCCGCCCTGTCGCAGGTGGTACTGCAGGGCCTCGCCGATCTCGGCGTCGACGAAATCCAGCAGCCGGGGGCGGCCCTCGATGAGGGTGACCTTCACGCCCACCGCCTGCATGATCGATGCGTACTCGGTGCCGATGACGCCGCCGCCCACGACGATGAGCGAGCGCGGCAGGCTGTTCAGGGCGAGGACCTGGTCGGCGTCGAGCACGCGGACGCCGTCGAACGGGATGCCGGCCGGTCTGGCGGGGCGTGAGCCGGTGGCGATGAGGATGTGGTCCGCGTCGATGGTGGTGGTGTTGTTCCCGTGGATGACCAGCACGGTGTTGGGGTTGGCCAGGCTCCCGTCGCCGCTGATGATGTCAACCCCGTTGCGGAGCAGCGAGGCGCGGCTGATCTCGACCTCGGCGCGCACGATCTGCTGGGTCCAGGCGGTGAGGTCCTGGACGGTGATGCGCTGCTTGATCTGGACGCTCTCGCCCAGGAAGCTGCGGAGGCGGGCGCCCGTGAGCTGAAGCACCGCTTCACGGAGGCTCTTGGAGGGGATGGTGCCGGTGTTGATGGCGGCCCCGCCGACAACCTCGGCGCGCTCGATCACACAGACCCGTCGGCCGAGCTTGGCGGCCTGCACGGCGGCCCGCTGCCCGGCGGCGCCGCTTCCAATTACGCAGAGGTCGAACCGGTCCATGGAGCGCTCCAGTCGCCCGTTACCGCGGCACGCGGGAACGGCGTATGACCTCGGCTATCGGGCGGTTACCCGCCCGGCTTGCCGATTCCTTTGTTTCAACAGCAAGTTTATCGGGCAGCCGACATGGTGCCGACCGAATCGGAGCCGAACAAACCGGTGCTCACTGCTGTCGGCGGGTACCGCGCCGTTCCGTATCATCCGCCCGCGTGTCCGCCCCGCTCACCAAGTCGCCCCCGTCGCTCCTTTTCACGGCGTTCGAGCCGTCCGGTGATGACCACGCGGCGGCGGTGATCGGTGAGATCAGGGCCAAACACCCTGACCTTCCGATTTTCGCCTGGGGGGGTCCCAAGATGGCGCGGGCGGGGGCCACTCTGGTCGCGCGAACGGGCGACCGCTCGGTGATCGGTGTGCCCGGCTGGGGGGTGATCAAGCACTACCGGCGCGTGTTCCAGCAGATCCGCGAGTGGATCGCGCAGCACCAGCCGACCGTGCATATCCCGGTCGACTCTCCCGGGGCGAACTTCACGGTCGCCAAGACGGCCAAGCGGGCGGGGGTGAAGGTGGTGCACCTGGTGGCGCCGCAGCTGTGGGCGTGGGGGCCGTGGCGGGTGAACAAGCTGCGCAAGCGCACCGACCTGGTGCTGTGCATCCTGCCGTTTGAAGAGGAGTTCTTCCGCACGAGGGGGATCGAGGCCAAGTTCGTGGGTCACCCCTTGTTCGACGAGCCGATCGACACGCCGGCGCTGGACGCTGAGGCGAGGGGCCTGCCCGAGGGCGAGCTAAAGATCGCGATGTTCGCCGGTTCGCGCCCGACCGAGCTGCGCCGGCACTTCCCGATCCTGCTCAAGACGTTCCGCGAGCTCCGGCGCCGGTATCCCGGCGTGGTGGGGGTGCTCGGCGCGACGACCGAGCAGGTGCGCGAGAGCATGTACGAGCGGGCCAACCAATGGGGGGGCTGGCCCGACGGGCTGGACTGCGTAGCGGGCAAGACCGACCTTGTGGTGCGGTGGTGTGACCTGGCGCTGGTGAAGAGCGGTACCGTGACGCTGCAGATCGCCAAGCAGGCCAAGCCGATGGTGATCTTCTACAAGACCAGCAAGCTGCTCTACAAAGCGGTGGGGCAGTGGGTCATCTCGACGCCCTACATCGCGCTGCCGAACCTGATCGCGGGGTACGAGATCATCCCTGAACTGGTGCCGTACTTCGACGGGCCGGAGCGCCTGATCGACGCCGCCGATGCGCTGATCAACGACCCCGCGGCCCAGGAAACCCAGCGCAAGGCACTCCAGGGCGTGATCGCGCGGTTCGCGAACAAGCACTGCGGCGCCGAGGCCGCCGAGGCGATCTGCGCGGCGGCGGGGTTGTGAACGGGCCGTGGAGCGCAGCCTCTTTCGACGCCCGGGTATCGGACGCTGGGCCGCGGGCCGGTTCGGGCTGTGGCGCGTGACGGCGGCCTGCGCGTGATCTGCGCGGGGGGATGGATGCAACCGGCGCAAGGTTGAGACGATGGAGTCAGCGGGTTCTGTTGCGCCGGCTGTTCCGGCGCGTGGTTCCGGGGCACGCGATGCTGACACACCTGGTCCGATACGGTTGCGTGATCGCCGTGGTGGCCTTCGCCGGCCTGACGCAGAGCGTGCGTCCGGCGCCGGCCGGCGAACCCGTGCGCGCCACTCCGGCCGACGCCGACTTGTACCTGGCGCCGCACACCGTGGAGCAGGGCGCGGAGCTGGCCGTGCGCCAGCTCTCGGAGATCGGGATCAGCGCGACGGTAACCAAGGCCGAGCGGTTTGTTGTGGTGTCGGACTGCGACCAGCAGTGGACGCTGGGGCGGATCGGCCTGCTGGAGCGGGCGGTGCACCAGTTCGGACGTTTCGCCGACAAGCTGGGGATCGACCTTGATGACGATGCGCCGGCGGGGGCTTCGCGGCTCTTGTGCGTGCTGGTGAACGACCACGACGCCTATCGGGAGTTCGCGCAGCGGAACGACGGCGTCGAGGCGGGCTGGATCGCCGGCTATTACGCTTCGCTGTCCAACCGGATCGTCTTCTACAACGACGCCACGAACCCCGCGGCCCAGGAGGCGGGTGACAAGCTCGAGGAGTTCGACCGGCTCGCCCAGCAGGCGCGTGAAATGGCCTCCAAGGCCCGCGCCGAGCACCGCGCCGACGTGGCGGCGACGCTCGACGCCAGGGCCACGGACCTCAGCGCCAGGCTCAAGGCGGAGCGCCAAAGGCTGCAGAAATCGACCCGAGCCACCGGCGAGGCCAAGGCGATTCACGAAGCCATCCACCTGCTGGCTTTCAACCGCGGTCTGCAGACGCGCGACCGCCAGTACCCGTTCTGGCTGACCGAGGGTCTCGCCTGCGCCTTCGAGACCGACCGGCCCAACCAGGCCTTCGGGCCCGATCACGAGTTCGAGCCCCGGCGGCGCGACTTTGAAAAACTCCGCGACGACGGCAAGCTGCTGGCGCTCGAGACGCTCGTGCAGTTCACCGCGGTCCCTGACAACGACGAAGCAACCGCGGAGGTGATGTACGCCCAGAGCTGCGCGCTGTTCAAGTTCCTGTACCGCCACGAGCGGGCCGACCTGGCCGAGTTCTTCAGAGACTTTCAGAAGCGGCCGCCGGGACGGGTGGCGCCCAAGCAGCTCCTTGAGATGTTCCGCGCGCGTTTCGGCGACGTCGAATCGCTCGAGAAGCGATTCCTGCGCTCGCGCTGAGGGCGGTGCTCAGCACGCCCACTCGCCGTGGAAAGCTTCCTCGGCGGGCCCGGTCATGTGCAGGTCGCCCGTGGCCCGGTCCCACTCGATGTCGAGCTCGCCGCCCAGCATCGACACCACGACGCGGGGCTCGCACCTGCCGGTCAGCACTCCGGCGACCCCGGCCGCGCACGCGCCGGTGCCGCAGGCCCTGGTCCTGCCCGCGCCGCGCTCCCACGTGCGGAGCTCCAGACGGGTGTGCTCGGGCCGGACGACCTGGATGTTCATGCGCTCGGGGAAAGCGGGGTGCTTCTCGAGGGCGGGGCCGAGGCGGTCGACGAGGGGCTCGGGATCGGCGTCGGTGAAGACGACGAAGTGCGGGTTCCCCACGTTGACGAAGGTGCCGGCCACGCCGGCGACGCGGTGCTCGTGGGGGCGAGCGCCCGCGGTGGGGGGATCGAGACGCGCCGCGAGCACGGGTACGCCGGCCAGTTCCAGCAGTGGGCGTCCCATGTTGATACTGACGCGGTCGATGCGCCCCGAGGCTCCTGGACTCAGCACTCGGGCCGGCAGCACGCGCCCATTGACGCACAGCCTCATCTCGCCCTCGGGCCCTGGGCGCACATACCCGCGCTCGACGGCGAGCTTGCACGCGCAGCGTGCGCCGTTGCCGCACATGCCGCCGTCGGACCCGTCGGCGTTGAGGATGCGCATCGCGACGGCGTCGTCACCGGGGATGTCGGCGCGGGAGATGATGATGACGCCGTCGGCGCCGACGCCCTCGTGGCGCCGGCACATGGCGAGGGTGAGCTCGCCCAGGTCGGGACGCCGGGCGATTGCCGGCTCCTCGACGGCGTCGAGGAACAGGTAGTCGTTGCCCAGCCCGTGGAGCTTCACGAAGCGCATGAGAGAGGATAGAGCCGTTTCGCTCGGTGGGGGGCATTCCGGGTTGGCGCTTCGCCGGAGGCCGCCGTCGAACTGCTGGCGCGTTTCGTTTGGAGCGGCTCGGGAACGACGCTCAGGTGAACACCGCGATCAGGATCAGCGCGACCACCCCGATGAGCGAGGCGGTCTTGATCCGGCGCACGGTGCGGTCGATGGCGATCCGATCCGACGGAACACCTACGAGATCCATCACGTTGCGCCGACGCTGGATGATGCTGCCGTGCCGGAAGGTGAACTTCTGCTGCGGCAGGTGAGCGAACCTTGAGACGGCGGCGAGCGCATCGCTCATGGCGCCGGCGGCCTCAGGGGTGATCGCCGGGGCGGGGGCGGGCAGGCGGCGCCGGGGTGACCAGCCGCTGAGGTGCTGGGCGGCAAAGGCGTCGGCCTGCCGCTCGAACCGTCGGCTGACCCAACCGAACGCGGCGATGCCAAGCGCCAGGCTCAGCAGGAACTCGGGCCCGACCCGCTCGCCACCGTCGAGCTGGACGTACGACCACGCCGGCAGGAACCTAGGCCCGGCCCAGGCCAGCACGGCATCCGAAAGGCCGACCGTGGCGGCGATGCTGACGCCGAGCCACGGGATGTGGCGCCGCGCCGCGTGCGCCACCTCGTGGGCCATGACAGCCTCGACTTCCGCCTCGGTCATGCGTTCGAGCAGGGCGTCGGTGAGCAGGATGTACCGCATCCCCGGCAGCAGGCCGACCAGCGCGCCGTTGATCATCCCGGTGTGGGTGTGCCAGACCAGGTAGTCTCGGACGCGGACTTTCTGCGCTTCGCACAGGCGCGCCAGCCGCTCGCGGATCGGGCCCGACGCCAGGCGCGAAGTGTTCCACAGGTGGCGCAGCCCCCACGGCATCATCAGCAGCACCAGCGCGACCCCGAGGAAGTGGACGCCCGACAGCGCCCACGGCACCCACGCGGCGTGGGCCAGCTCCGGTCGCGATTCCAGAAACCTGCGCGCGCCGAGGTCAACCGACTCGCTCCACGCGGAGATGCCGGTGATCGGCACCAGCAGGATCAGGACGTGGTGGCGCACCTGGTCGGAGACGTACTGCCACCGCGTGGGCATCGTGCGCACCGGCTGGCTCTCGTCGAGCGAGCCGATGAACGAGGCCTCGCGCAGCCGCCGGTCGATGTCGAAGTACGAGGCCCAGCCCGCGGCGATAACCCCGAGCGCAGGGGCCAGGGCGAGCAGCTCATCGCCGGCGGGGATGTCGCCGACCACGCCACGGACGCAGTCCAGCCAACCCAACGAGAGCACGGCCCAGGCGTGAAAGCCCGCCGCCGCGATGCGCGTCAGGGTGATGACGCGGTCGGCGGCGACCAGGTGGCGGGCCATCCCATCGCGGTCCAGGCCCGCGCCGCAGCGGCGGAGCGCGCCGTGGGCGGTGAGCGCCATGGCCAGCATGGGCGCCAGCGTCAAGCCCGCGACCCACCATGACCACTGCTCAGGATGATGGCGCGCGGAGCTCGGCAGCGCATCGTGGGCCACCAGCGAGCCGACCATGAGCATGAGCAGGACTTGAATCATGGATGACAGAGCGGGCGAGTCGAAGCGAAAAACGGACAGCGAAAAGCGAAAACACGGACACACTGGATGCGGCGTTCGTGCCGCGCGTCTCTCTCTTCAGTTTCACTTTTCACTTTTCGTTTTTCGCCTTCGCCCTGGCTCTGCTCATTTCCTCAACTCCCCCAGATCGATCACCGCGCCGTTGGCCTGATAGTAGTCCACGTTCAGCACGCCCTCGCTGACGGCGGTGAACACCAGGCACGCCCGGCCCAGGGCGGCGGCGGAGTCCATGTCGCCCTGGCTGGGGCCCGCGTAGTCCGAGTTGGCCCATTGCGTGGCGTGGAAGTGGTAGTGAAACAGGGCCGTGTCGCCCGCCTTGATCATGTCGTCCGACGGCACGAACTGGCGGTCGTTGTAGCGCTGCGTGGCCCGCGGCTCAAATAGCTCGGCGGCAAACTCGGGGCCGGTCCCGCCGGCGGAGGCGACCACGTTGCCGCCCAGTTCGGTCGAGGTGTCGCGCTTGTCCTGCGACGCCTGCTCGAAGAGCTGGACCGCGAGGGCACGCGACTTGATGGCCTCGTCGGCCGCCAGCAGCGTCAGGCAATCGCCCCAGCACAGCGAGCCGCCCCACTGGTGCAGGCTTTCGCCGTTCTTCCGACCGGCGGAGCTGGCGTTGCGCCAGTGGTGCCTGCGGCCCGCGAGCCGTTTGGTGACCTCGGCCAGAAGTTCGGGGCGCTCGAGCGAGAGCCAGTCGGGACGGTTCTTCGCGCACCACCTGATGACCGAGAGGTGCCGGATGCTGAGGCCCGCGGCTTGCTCACGGGACAGGCGGGCGACGCTCGCCGCGCAGTCGGAACAGAACGCGGCGCGGTCGGGCTCGCCAAGGCGCCGCACCCACGCGAGCTGCTCGCTGGTGGTGGGCACGCAGCCCAGGTCGCTGGCGGCCTTGCGGAGAGTCTGAAGCAACGGGTCGCTGGGAGCATCCCCCCCGGCGCTCAGCAGCTCGCGGGCGCGCCCGGCGGTATCGATGCGGCACAGGAGCGCCCAGGCGTCCTGGCGTGTGCGGTCGTCGGGGGCCGGCCCCTCGGTCCTTGCCGCGAACACGTCGAACACGGTGTCTTCGACCGGCTTTCCCGGGAAGATCGCCGCCAGCGCCGCTCGCTCGGGGCGGTCCTTGTCGGCGACGCGCGAATCCAGGCGCGACCAGCGCCGGACGATCGACGGGGCGAGTTCCTTCCAGCCGCCGTCGGCGGCCTTGGTGGTGATGAGCTTCACCAGCTCCGGCGAGTCCTCGGTGGGCAGCATGAGCCGCAGCATGTTCCGGGTGTCGGCGGCGTCGGGCTCGCTCTTGAGGAGTTCCTCGACGGCGGCCACGCGGATCTGCCACCACGTCGATCGCGACCACGCGACGCGCTTAAGGTTTTCGCGGACGGCGGCGGCCGGGGCCTCGCCGCGGGCCACCGCCTCGCTCGAATGCTGGATCGCGCGGATGCGCCGGTCCGAGTGAGCATTGGGATCGTTGATCGCCGAGAGCGGCGCATCGGCGCCGGCCCCGGAGGTCTGCGCCCCCGAACCCGCGCAGCCGGAAAGCCCCGACGCCAGGATCAGCGTCAGCGAGAGACAGTGTGCTCGGGGCGATGTGGCCGCGGCCCGGAGCCATGGGCGCCTTGAGCGCATCGGTGTGTCCATGCCCGCAGTCTACGCCGAGCAGTGGACGCCGCTACCATTCCCGCGCAGACCATGAAGCCCCGCACCGGACCAGCCCCCGCCGCCACGCACCCGCTCACGGAGAAGGTCCAGCGCGTGATCGACGCGATCCGCCCGGCGGTTCAGAGCGACGGCGGCGACGTGGAACTCGTCGACGTGTCGCAGGCCGGCTTGGTGCGGGTGAAGTTTCACGGCGCGTGCGTCGGCTGCCCGTCCTCGGCGATGACCCTGAAGATGGGCATCGAGCGGAACCTCCGCATGTACGTGCCGGAGGTGACCGAGGTGCAGGCGGTGAACTGACCCGTGCCCGCGCGGGCGCGGCCGCGTCAGGCGGGCCGCACGCGGAGCTGGTTGTCGACCACGTTGGACACCTTGATCGCGGTCCCTGCGTCGATCGGCCCCCCCTCGGCGAGCACCTCGACGCGCTGGCCCTCGATTTCGGCGATCCCGATCGGTCGCAGCGGGGTCACGGCCACCCCCTTGGCCCCGATGATCGCCTGGATCTCCTCGGCCGCGCGGGTCAGCTCCGCGTGGGCGCGCTGGAGCTCCTCGTCCTCGTGGCGCAGGATCAGCCTGCGGCCTACCGGTGTATTGGGCATGACCCTGAGGGCGAAGTTGATCCCGATCGGGACGACGGTGAGCACGAACAGCGCCGAGCCGACCCCCCACCAGGTGCCCGCCCGCCAGAACGCGATGACACCGGCGACAGCCAGCACCCCGGCGATGAACCCCAGCACGCCGCCCGAGGGGACGAACATCTCGATGACGAACAGCAGCAGGCCCGCCCCCATGAGCGCCAGGCCCCAGAGCAGGAGAGGTTCCATCAGGCCGCGCCCTCCGCGGCGTGCGCGCCGCCCGACGGGTCCTTGATCGCCTCCACGCCGACACGGAACGACGAGCTGACCACGCGCACCGGGGTGCCCGAATCAATAAACCCGAACTCCGCCACGACGTCGATCAGCTTGCCGTCAAACTCGGCGGTGCCGGCGGGTCGCAGCGGCGTGGTGGTCTTCCCCACATCGCCCACGCGCACGCCCAGGGGCGCGGGGGGCAGCGGGTCCATGGCGGCCAGCATCCCCTCGCCGTCGTCGTTGGGCCTGGCGCCGGCGAGCACCAGCCGCCCGGCGATGGGGAAGCTGCGGGTGTACTTGCTGAACAGGAACATGCCGACCCCCGCGGCGAACAAGGCCAGCAGCACGATGCTGACCGCCCACGACAGATCGCCGCCGCGCCCGCCCGAGCCGGGGAACAGCTCGCCCGCCTGGGCAAACGTCCCGACCAGCCCGCCCAGCAGCAGCAGCAGCCCGGCGATACCCGCGACGCCGAAGCCCGGCAGCACGAAAATCTCCAGGAGCAGCAGGATCACGCCCCCGCCGATCGCCGCCAGGGCCCACCACGCCGCCGAGCCGACAAGCAGCGAGGGCAGAATCAGGCCGGCAAGCGCCGCGACGGCGACGATGCCCGGCACCGTGGCGCCGGGCATGGTGAGCTCGAGGAAGAGGCAGATGAGGAAGACGATGATGAGCAGGCCGCGGTAGGCGAGGCCGACCATGCTCGAGCTGTCAACGTGCCAGGCGAGCGACTCGCCCCAGCTCATGTCGAGTCGCCGCAGGTTCTGTGAACCGGTGAACTGCCGCAGCGCTTCATCATCCGCGATGGTCTTGGCGGCCAGCCCGAACTCTTTGATGGTTGTCTCCTTCATGGTGAGGAGTGTCTTGCCGTCGGTCGCCCGTCCGAGGTCGCGGTATTGCGACGCATCCTGCCTCTTGAAGTTCGGGCGTTTAGAGACCTCGCTAAGGCCGGTCACTTCGTTGTTCAGTTCGTTGATGACCTTGTTGGGGATGTCCTTGCTGGGCGACCTGAACGCCGTGCGCGAGTCCGCGGGACCGTCAAGCGGCTGATTCAACTCAACCTCCTCTTTCGCCGTTCCCTTTGGCGAGTCATGCGTGGCGTCGCCCGCCGACGCGACGATGGGGTGAGTGCGTGCAGGATCACGATTGAACAGGTCTCTGTACTCCTGCTCGGTCAGGAAGTATCGCTTGCCGGTCAGCGTATTCTCGACCATCCAAAGTTCGACGCCCAGCGTCACCAAGCTAACGACCAGGTTCTCGTCATAATCGTTGGCGCGAGCGTTGTCGACGAGTTCCACCAGGAGCGGCGAAATGGCCTTTGCCCGCTCCGGGCGGGCGAGAGTTTGAAAGTACTTCAGAAGGTCGGGCACGACCGGGGCCGCGTCGCCCATCGTGGCGCCGGGCGACACGACGATCTCGTTGCACGCCAGCGCGATAAATGCCCCGCCCGAGTAAGCGTCCGGGTGGACCCACGCGATGGTGTGCTTGCCCGAGGCCTTGACCGCCTTGCAGATCTCAATGACGCTGAACACCTCGCCGCCGGGCGTGTTCAACTCGATGACGATCCCGTCGGCCCCGCCGTCCACCGCTTCCTTGATGCGACGCTTAACGCTCAGCGCGGTGGTGCCGTTGATCTCTCCCTCGATCGTGATGACGGCCAGGTTGTTGGCCTGTCGGAACGCCGGGACGGGCGGGGCGACCGCTGCGTGCGCGCCGGTCGCAGCAGAGGGCGCGTCGCCGCCGCGCGCCGTTTCGGACGGCGCCGCCGCGATCAGCAGCAGCACCGCGAGCCCCAAGAGGCGTGCCAGCCGCGCACGCCCCCAAACCCCGATATGACCCCAGCCGTGCGTCATCGGGGAATCATAGATAGGTCAGAGCGTCCGCCGGGCTCCGGTGCCAAGCCCGTGGTCGAGCACGGCCCCCCTCGGACCGCGCGCATCCGCCGCGCCATTCCTACACTCCCGCGATGCCTCCGAATCGTGACTACTACGAAACGCTCGGCGTCTCCCGCAACGCCGATGACGCGGCCATCAAGTCGGCCTACCGCAAGCTCGCGCGCGAGCTGCACCCCGACCGCAACAAGGCCCCCGACGCCGCCGCGAAGTTCGCCCAGGTGCAGGAGGCGTATGACGCGCTCTCCGACCCCGAGAAGCGGCGCATGTACGACCAGTTCGGCACCACATCGCCGGGCTCCGGCGGATTTCACCCCGGGGGAGGCGCCGGCGGAACCCGCGTCCGCTGGTCCCACGTCGGCCCCGAGGGCTCGCCCTTCGGCGAGGGCGGCATGGGCGATATCGGGGACGTCTTCGAGCAGATCTTCGGCGGCGCCGTCGGTGGTGGTGGGGGGGCGGGCCCGTTCGGCGATCCCCGCGCCGGAACCAGAGCCTCGACCGCCGGCAAGGCGCGCCCGGGGCGGGCACGCGATACCGAGGCCGCCATCGAGGTGGACTTCACCACCGCGGCGTTGGGCGGGCAGCGCACCATCCGAGTCGAAGGTGCGGTCCCGCGCGAGATCGACGTGAAGATCCCGCGCGGCTTCAGCGACGGCGGCAAGCTCCGTGTTCGCGGCGCTGGTTCGGCGCCGTCCCGGGGGGGAACCGCAGGGGACCTCATCCTCACCGTCCGAGTCGCGGCCCACCCCTGGTTCAAGCGGCAGAACCTCGACCTGGAGCTGGAGTTGCCGCTGTCGATCGCCGAGGCCGCGCTGGGCACACGCGTGAACGTCCCCACGCTGACCGGCAAGGTCGAGTTGTCCGTGCCGCCCGGCACTTCGAGCGGGCAGAGGCTCCGGCTGAAGGGGCTCGGCGTGCGCGATGAGGCCGGCAACACCGGCGACCTGTTCGTGGTCGCCAAGGTCGTCGCCCCCAAGTCGCTCTCGCCCGAAGACAAGTCCCTGTTGGAGAACCTCGGCGCCAGGCTGCCGAGCGTTCGCAGTGGCGGGGCGTGGGAGTAGCGGCGTCGGCTTGGCAGCGGTTTGGGGGTTGCTGGGGGCGGGGCCCGCGGTGCGGGGATTCGTCGTCGGCACGGCCCGGATCCGCGGCGGAATCCGAGCGCGACGCGTGCAACCGCGAACAAAAATCGCGGTACAAGACGGCACCACACCCACTCGTCCGCTCGGCGCGGCTCTACCGGGGTTTCTCCGGGGTCAGCCGGGGCGGGGCGGACGGTCTCCTCCAGAAGCCCGCGGGCCCACGCTCGCGGGCTTGTTGTTTCAACTCGGTACAGTTACGGCGTGAGCGTCCACCAGCGGCCCATCTCCGACCTTGCCCACTCCGTCGCGTCGCGCGCTGCTTCCGCCGTCGAGGTCGCTCGGGCGTCGCTCGAAACAATCGCGCAGCGTGACGTGGCCATCGGCGCGTTCCTGCAGCGGCTCTCGGATGACGCGCTGGACCAGGCCGCCCGCGTTGACCGGCGGGTGGCGGCGGGCGAGGGCGCATCGCTCCCGCTGGCGGGCGTTCCCCTCGCGCTCAAGGACAACATCTGCACCTCGTTCGGTCGGACCACCTGCGCCTGCCGCCTGCTGGAGAACTACCGCTCGCCCTTCACCGCCACCGCGGCCCAGCGCCTGATCGACGCCGGCGCGGTTATCGTCGGCAAGACCAACCTTGACGAGTTCGCCATGGGCTCGTCCACCGAAAACTCGGCGCTCGGCGTGACGCGCAACCCCTGGGACCCCTCGCGCGTGCCCGGCGGCTCGTCCGGTGGCTCCGCGGCGGCGGTCGCCGCGGGAATGGTCACCGCCGCGCTCGGCTCGGACACTGGCGGCTCGGTGCGCCAGCCCGCGGCGTTCTGCGGTCTGGTCGGCGTCAAGCCCACCTACGGGCGTGTCTCGCGCTGGGGGCTGGTGGCCTACGCGTCGAGCCTCGACCAGATCGGCACGCTCACCACCAGCGTCCACGACGCCGCCCGCCTGCTGGGCGCCATCTGCGGGCACGACCCGCTCGACTCGACCAGCGCCCAGGTGCCGATGCCGGACCTGCTGGCCGACCTCGACGCGCCGGTGAAGGGCCTGCGGCTGGGAGTGCCGCGCCAGGCGCGGAACGCGGCCAATCACCCCTCGGTGAACGAGTCGTTCGCCAAAGCCGTCGAGACATTCCGCGCCGCGGGGGCCGCGATCGTCGATGTCGATCTGCCCAACCTCGACCATGCGATCGGGTCGTACTACATCGTTGCGCTCGCCGAGGCTTCGAGCAACCTCGCCCGATTCGACGGCGTGCGTTACGGTCGCCGCGCCGAGCTCGGACCCGACGACACGCTGGCGGACTTGTACGCCAGGAGCCGCGCCGAAGGCTTCGGCCCCGAGGTGCAGCGGCGCATCATGCTCGGCACCTACGTGCTCAGCAGCGGGTACTACGACGCGTACTACCTGACGGCGCTCAAGGCCCGTCGGGTCATCAAGGGCGACTTCGACCGCGTGTTCTCCGCGGCGGCCACGGGACCGGGCTGCGACGCGGTCCTGCTGCCCACGACGCCGTCGCCCGCGTTCAAGCTCGCCGAGAAAACCAGCGACCCGATTCAGATGTACCTCGAAGACATCTACACCGTCGCTGTCAACCTCGCGGGCCTGCCCGCGGCGAGTGTGCCGTGCGGGTTTGCGGTCGCGGACGGCAAGCAACTCCCGCTGGGCCTGCAGATCATCTGCCCGGCGTTCGAGGAAGCGAAGCTGCTGCGGATCGCGCGGATGTTCGAGCGCGGCGCCGGGCTCTGGGCGCTGCGGGCGCCGGTGGGGGGGTGAAGGAGTCGGGGTGTGGGGGTGTCGGGGGAGGGGGACCGAGCGGAAGTGGCAAGCAGTAGGCAGTGGGCCGGCGGACTCCTGATCCTGACATGTAGCGCGATGATTCTCTGCGCCCCCCGGAATGACTTCGCTCATCGTCGGCGCGAGGGTCTGCCTGTACCCCAGTGAGATACCGCTTTGCACACGAATCGGCAGCGGTTTGGCAGCCGTCAAGGCGACCCCCGTCCAAGCCCCTCATCTCACTCCCGCTCCGCGTTCTCCGCGCCCCCGCGATGAAAATTCGTTCTCCGGCAGCGCACGCGGCCCGCCCGTCGTTCTCTCTGGTGCCATGAAAACCCCGCTCGTGCGGGACACAAACAACGGGGTCGGCGGCATGGAACACCCGACCGACCCACACTCAGAAAGGACCGAATCATGCCAGCCTTCGCTCACACCGCCGCCGCGTTCGCCGCTTTTCTGGAGGTCTTCGTCGCCCTGTGGAACGGCGCCACCGCCGGCGGCTAACCCGAGCGGGCAGCCGAACAATGCACCGGCCGATGGGTCTTTGCCCGCCGCACGGCACGCCCCGAAGTCCAATCCTTCACTCACTCTCTCTCCCGCTCTCAGGCTCTCACAAGCACAACGCCGCCGAGGCTCCTCCCTCGGCGGTTGTTGGTTTTCGGCCCGGGCAGTTCCAAACCGAGTAGACGACCGTATCTGTGCGCACGGGAGCGGTTGATGTGCCTCTTTTCTACGGAATCGATAGGAAAAGGGCTCTAGGGGCTTGGATTCATCCCGGGATCGAGGCACAATGGGGCGGTGCAGTCGAAAGGGGAATGTAATGGAGATGTTCGAGGGGTGGATGAACTGTTTGTCTAGCGGCACAAGTATGTTTCAGTTAATCAGATCCTACTCGGTCTGGACGTCTGGGGGGTCGCCCACTGCCCAAGGCGCGGAATCGCCTGGGGACACGCTCGTCTTCAGCGCTCAGAGGGTGTGCCGCCAGGCCTTGACTTTGCGGCGCGTCATCATCGGCGTGGCGTCAGCTTGTGTCCTGATGATCGGACGTCAGGCCGCGGCTGCGTGTCCCGTTGCGTTCCTGCCCGAGTCCAGATATCCCGCTGGGGGGACGCCGACCGCCATCATTGCCCGTGATTTCAACGGCGACAGCCATGTGGACTTGGCGATCAGCCTGTTTGCGGATAACCGCGTGGCCGTGCTGCTGGGCGACGGTCACGGGTCGTTTGGGCCTGCTGTCACATCACCGACCGGCAGCGGGCCAGTGGCGATCGCAGCCGGAGACTTTGACCGCAACGGAGCGCTCGATCTCATCTCCGCGGACACGACGAGCTACGCATGGGATGTCCTGCTGGGCCAGCGTGACGGCCGATTTCAACTGCACCCGCCCCCCCTGGCGCAGGCGCTTGGGGTTCTTCGAATTGCGATCGCTGATCTGGACGCCGACGGCAACGCGGATGCCGTCACTCTGAACGGCGATACGCGTCTGATTCAGGTTTTCAAGGGGCATGGCGATGCTACGTTCGAGCAGCTGGGCGCGGACTATTTCGCATTTGGTCGCCCGAGCGACTTGCTTCTCGACGACATGAACGCCGATGGGAAAATCGACATCGTGGTGACATGTGACCCGACTGCCGAGGACCCCGAGCAGCGCGATTGTCGCATACTACTCAACAACGGAAATGGCTCGTTCGCGCCGTTTGATGATTCACCCAGTCCATTAATCATCGGCAATGGTCCCGGCGGTGCGGCCGCCGCTGATTTCAACGCGGACGGCAGAATGGACTTCGCCGTCAATCTGGTGCACGAGTCCCGGGTAGCGATCCTGCTCCAGGGCGCGAGCGGGCAGTACTCGCTTGCCAGCAGCTACCCGGTCACATGGAGGCCCAACGGTATCGCTGCGGCGGACCTTAACCTCGACGGGAAGCCCGATGTAGTCACGGCGGCGTTTGACAGCAACCGCGTCTCCGTGCTCATCGGCAATGAGAGCGGGGGCTTCAGCGGCCCGTACGACTTCCCGGTGGGAACTGGTCCCATTTCGGTTGCGGTCGCGGATTTTAATGAAGACGGGATCTCCGATGTAGCGACTGTCAATCGCTCATCCGGCGACGTCTCGGTCCTCATCAACGCCGACGCCGCTTCCGTGCGAGTCATCTACGTCGATCAGCAGGCCAACGGCTCGAATAACGGTCGGGGCTGGGCCAACGCGTTTACGGATCTGCAGGACGCGCTTCTTTACGCGTCCACCGTGCCCTGTGTCGAGGAAATCTGGGTCGCCAGGGGCACCTACAAGCCCGCCGGCTTCAACGGCGACCGCACCGCCTCCTTCCAGCTCCGCAGCAACCTCGCCATCTACGGCGGCTTCGCCGGCACCGAGGCCGCGCTCTCACAGCGCAACATCTCCGCCAACCCCACCATCCTTTCCGGCGATCTCAACTCCGACGATAACGGAGACCTCAACGCCAGTGATAACTCCAAGCAGCTGGTCAACGCCTCCGAAGCTGATTCGACAGCCGCTCTCGACGGCTTTGTTCTGACTTCGGCAAAGGACACATCCACATCCCCCGCGGCCGTCGGCGGTGCCTTGGTATGCAACAACAGCCGAGCGTCGCTGCGAAACCTGCGCATACTCAACTGCGCATCAACCTACGGCGGAGGTGCTTATGTGTCAGGCGTGTCTCATGTGCTTTTCGACACCTGCGAGTTCACGGGCAATCGCGCCTTCGCCAGAGGTGGCGCGTGCGAGGCGAACGGAGCGGGCGCCATCGCCCAGTTCAAGCACTGCAGGTTTGCTGAGAACCTCGCGAGCATGAGCGGCTCGGCGCCGCTGAATGGGTTGGGGGGAGCGATCTCGTGCTTTGGTCCCGCGGCCGCGTACGTGTCTTGGACTGACTTCGTTCAGAACTCCGCCGGTGATGGCGGTGCTATCAGCCTCGAAGGTGGCGGCTCCGCGACGGTCATGAACGCCCGTTTCCTCGCGAACAGGGCCGTCGCCATCAACGGCGCTGGCGGCGGAGCGAGATCAATCGGCACCGGCTCGCTCTACCTCTACAACTGCCTCATGCAGGCGAATACTGCGCCGGCCGGATCAGCGGTCTTGGAACTCACGGGCCCATCCGGTCTGTCAAAGACGGTGCTGGTGAACTGCACACTGGTCGGCAATCAGGCGCAGCAGGCCTCCGCGGCCGTGGTAACAGGGCCGAACGGCCCCGGCGCAAAGGTGGAAGTAACCAACTCAATTGTGTGGGCCAATACGGCCGGGGCGAACAGCGGCGAGAGCGCTCAGATCCAGGTGGCCGGCGGCGACGTGCTGCTAGAGCGATCGATCATTCAGGGCTGGACCGGCGCGCTGGGGGGCTCCGGCATGAACGGCGCCGACCCTTTGTTCGTCTCGCCCTCGGGGCCGGGCGATGATGGGTTGTGGGGAACCTCGGATGACGCGACGCTGCAGGTTCATGCCGGATCGCCGGCAATCGATTCTGGAGACACGCTGTCGGTGCCACAGGACATCTTCGATCTGGATGACAACGGCAACACCTCTGAGGCGCTCCCCCTTGATCTTTTGGGAGTGCCACGCGTCCTGGACGACCCCGGCACGCCGGACACTGGGTTTGGGGGTTTCCCCAGCGTCGACCGCGGCTGCTACGAAGGCTACCGCTGCGCCCACTGCCCCGACGATCGCCAGTGGTTCCGCGCTCAGACCGGCGAATGGTCAGACGACCTCAACTGGTCCTTCAGTTTCCCCACACCCTGCGTCTATTCAACGCTCGCCGTCGCCGGCGCCCCCTACACCATCACCTTCCGCGACGCCGACGCCGCCCGCGGCCTCATCCAGTCCCGCGGCGACGTAGCGCTCGCCGGCGAACTCACCGCCAGCACCCTCACCCTCGCCCCGCCCGTCTCTTCGGGCGCGTGCCCGTCCAGCCCTCCCGACCCTTCGCTGCCGTCGCTGCGCGTGCAGGGCACGCCGAGCGACTCGCCGCGGTTGACTGTCTTGAGCGGAGTCGTGAAGGGCCTGGTAGGCGATGTGGCGCGGAGCCCGGGCACGCGCGGCGAGCTCAACGTCAGCGGGCCGGGGTCGCGGCTGACCTTCCCGACGGGGTCGCTCGCCGTCGGACAGGCCGGAGTGGGCACCCTGGGCGTGACCGGCGGCGGTACCTGCTACGCCCGTTCGCTGTCGGTCGGCGAGCTGCCCGCCGACACCGCGGGAAGCGACGGGCTTTTCGACCAGCACGGGTTCGTCCGGGTCAACGGCGTGGGCTCAAAGCTCATCGTTCCGACGGCTTTCCAGGTCGCGTGGGGGCGCGTCGACGTTGAGAGCGGCGCTCTCATCGACCTCACCTCAACGGGCACCCTGTACCTCGACCCTGGCAGCACGCTCGCCGGCGACGGCACGGTGCTGGGGAACATCATCAACTTCGGGACCGTGGACGCCGGCAACCGATCCGGCTCGGGTCTTGGCACGCTCACGGTGAACGGGAGCTACAACCAGGTCGCCGTCGATCCCAGCAGCAAGAGCCTGAACATCGGGAGCTTGCGCGTCCGCATCGGCTCGGCCTCGGGCCAGGGCGGCGGAGCGACGCCCGCATCCGACAGGCTCGTGGTGAACGGCCCGGCGACGCTCGGCGGCTCGCTCGTCTTCTCCAATACCAGCACCGGCTATGTGCCCAACCTGAACGACTCGTTCAACTGCCTGAGCGCGACCTCCCGCACCGGCACCTTCACCGTCTCCCAGATGCCCGGCCTGCCCGGCCTCAAGTACTTCCTCCCGACATACACCGGCGGCACCGAGCGCAGCGGCGGCGTAAACGTGGTCGTCGCCTCGCTCAACGGCGACATCACGCTCAACCCCGCCCCCAGCCAACCCGTCAGCGGCCTGCCGCGCGGCGCCGTCATCGCCGACTTTGACAACGACGGCGACCTCGACCTCGCGATCAGCGTCCCCGACCCGACCAACCCGTCAGCCACGCCCGGCTCGGTCGTGATCCTCCGCAATGCGGGCAACACCGGCCCCGGCGGCACCTGGGCCGGGTTCACACAAGGCCAGAAGTCGATCACCGTCGGGCGCGACCCGCGCGGGCTCGCCTTCGGCCGGTTCGACGCCGGCTCGTCAAACGACCTGGCGGTGTGCAACTTCGCCGATGGGACGGTGCAGGTGCTGCGGGCGTTCACGGCCGCCGATACGCTGCCGCCGACGGCGCAGACCATCAACGTCGGCGCCGGCCCCATCGCCATCGCCGCCGGCGACATCCGCGGCGGCGGGCTGATCGACCTCGCCGTGGCAAACCAACTCAGCAACTCCATCAGTGTGATCAACAACAACGGCTCCGGGGGGTTCGCGGTGTCGGCCACGCTCAACACCGATTCGGCCCCCACCGACATCATCCTCGCGAACCTCGACGCTCAGCCCGGCCTCGACATCGCTGCGGCCAACCGCGACTCGAACAACATCACTGTCTACTACCGCCAGCCGGGCGGCACCTACCACAACGCTCCGGACCGCCGCCTCCTCGCCGGCAACGAGCCCGGCAGCATCGAGCCCGGCCAGATCGACAACGGCAAGGACCAGTCGCCCACGCAGCCGCAAGACCTCGTCTGCGCCAACCGCGCCTCGGGCACGCTCAGCTTCTTCCTCAACGACGGCAACGGCGGCTTCACCCCGGGCGCCGAGTTACCCGCCGGCACCAATCCCGAGAGCGTCACGATGGGTGACCTTGACGACGACGTGCCGAACCACGACCCGGACCTCGCCGTTGTGACGACCAACAGCAACGGCCAGCGCGTTGTCCGCGTGTTCCGCAACGACCTCACCGGCACCACGCTCACCTACACCGTCTTCGGCGACCAGTTCGTCGGCGACGGACCCCAGCTCGTCCGCGCCGCCGACGTGGACGCCAACGGGCGCGCCGACCTGATTGCCGTCACAGCACTTTCGAGTGCTGCCCGCCCCGACGGCACGTCCAGCGGCGAGCGCACCGCCAACCCCGTCGCCGCGGCGATCCTGTGCGGGCCGCTGCCGCCGCCGTGCCCGACGGACCTGACCGGCGACCGCGTCACCAACACCGCAGACCTTGTCCAGTTCCTGCTGCGCTTCGGCCAGTCGCCCGCTCCCGGTTCACCCGGCGCTGCCGCCGACATCAACCGGGACGGCACCGTCAATACCAGCGACCTCACGCTCCTGCTCGTGAAGTTCGGCCAGGCTTGCCCGTGACGTGCCACCGACTTGTCCGCAAGTCGGTGTCCGTCGGATGAGCGATTGCGCAACACCGAATGGCGGACAAGTCGATGGCACATCATCGCGCCGCCCGAATCTCGTCGCGCACCTTCATCAGGATCAACCCCAGCCGATTCTCTCCCACGCCTCCCGACACGCCCCACACGCGGTCGCCCCAGTCGTTGCCTTCTTCGAGGTATGCGTCCGCTGTCGCCAGCAGCTTGGCGCGCAGCTCAGCGTTGCGCGTGAACTTGTCGCGGACGCACGCTTCCATCACTTCGAACTTCGCGGTGTCCCAGTCCGGGCGGAGCTTGAGCGCACGCCCCGCTGTCTTGGCCTCGCTCGCGGTGTAGAGGGCTGCGATGCGGGCACGGTCGGCGTCGTCGAGCGACTTCGCCGCCTGGTAGGCGTGCTCGGCGCTGGGATACCGCCGACCTTCGAACCACACCTCAGCGGGCCAGAAGTTCGACAGGAACCGGTACTCGCCCCGGAACTCGGCGATCTTTGCGGGCGAGCGGCCCCCTTGTGCGAGCCCAACCGTTCGCGGTGGCGGTTGTGATATGCACGCGCACCCCCCGCCCCAGAACTGTCCGAGAACGCCCACCGCCGTCCCGCCCGCGGCGATCATGCCCGCCAAAGCGCGTTGGGGCGGCGTGACTCGTGCCATCCAAATGGAGCGGACCGGGCTCGAACCGGCAACCCCTAGCTTGCAAAGCTAGTGCTCTCCCAATTGAGCTACCGC
>CAZEDW010000045.1:0-30972 GCA_964510955.1 uncultured Phycisphaeraceae bacterium | reverse complement strand
CCCCCCGCGCGCATCACCACCCTTGCGGGCACAAGACCAGCCATTGCAAGGCCTAACGGAAAAAAATCTCGCGCGCACTGACCGGCGGCGCGCGCAAAATCATGGTCATGCGCCGGCTCACCCTTGCCTGCGCCCCAACCCGGCGCAAACTCCCCTTCATCCCGGCGACGTTCGCCGCGCACGCTTCCACAAGGGGAACCACCTCATGTCCTCCGCTGCAACCCTCCGCGCTTCTGCCGGATCAAATCAGCCCGCCGCCGCTCGCGCCGTCCCGTCCGCGCCCGCCGCGCCTCTGCGCCTCGGCCCGACGAGCGCCCCGCTCGCAGCCGCTCCGAAACCGCAGGCCCAAGCCCCCGAGCCCGCCGACACCGCCGCGCTCATCCGCGATTACCTGAACCCCAACCTCACCTTCGCCGACGTCGCCGACCTCCACAGGCTCACCCTCGTCCAGCTCGCCGAGTTCCTTCAGCGTCAGGACGTCGCCCGCGCCATCGAGTTCATCACCGCAGCCGAAGCCCGCCGCGCCCGCCACCTCGCCTCGGCGTGCGCCGCCAAGTGCATCACCACGCTTGAGAGTGTCCTGGCAGCCCCCAACCCCGAGACCGCCCGCCGCGCCGCCGGCGCCCTGCTCCGCTACCCCCACCAGCGCACGAAAGAACCGCAGGAAACACCGCACACCGCCGCCAATATCGCCGATCTGACGCCCGACCTCGCGCCCACCCCCGATGCCGCCCCCGGCGCCACTCCCCGCGCCGCTGATCCGGCGCCCGCGCCGCTCCCGCCGAGCAACAACGCGGCTTACGCCGCTGCCCGCGCCGTTGCTGGGGCGTGCAGCCACTGCGAGCAGACCGAGATCAGACGCTCTCGTTCGATCGGTTTGGTGGCATAGTCGTTGCAGCCTGCTTGCAGGCACCTGAGCCGATCCTCCGCCATCGCGTTGGCGGTCAGGGCGATGATGGTGATCTGGTTTCCCTGCTCGCGCAGAGTCTGTGCCAGGGTCGTGCCGTCCATCTCGGGCATCTGCATGTCGGTGAGCAGCAGGTCGTAAGGGCTTCCGGCCGTCGCGGCTCGGTGGAGAGCGTCCAGCGCGAGTTTCCCGTTGTCAGCGACATCGACGGTTGCGCCCGCATTCTGCAGGATCATTGATATGAGTCTCTGATTCACCGTGCAATCTTCAGCAAGCAGGATCCGTCCAGCGAGCGGTTTGGTGCGCCGCAGGCCCGGTGTGCCCGTCCGGACTATTTCCGTGTCAAGTCGCTCGATGACGGCGGCGCCAGGCGACATCGACAGCGGCAGTTCCAGCCGAAAAGTCGACCCCCTGCCGGGCTCGGTGCGATGAATCGTGACATCGCCCCCCATCATCTCGGCGAGCTTTCGAGAAATCACCAGTCCGAGCCCCGAGCCCCCGTGCTTGCGTGTTACTGAAGCGTCCGCCTGAGAGAACGCCCGGAACAACCTCCCGGCGTGCTCGGCGGTCAGGCCCGCGCCGGTATCCGTCACATCGACGACCAGCCATGCAGCGGTGCCGCGCGTCTCCGATCCGGCGGTGACGGCAACCGATCCACCCTCGGTGAACTTCACGGCGTTGCTGACCAGATTCAAGAGAATTTGCCGCAGCCGAGTCGGATCGCTCATGATTCGCTCCGGCAGCGGAGAGCTCAGCGACACGCTGAATCCGAGCCCCTTCGCGACCGCCTTTGGTCGAATCATCCCTTCCACTTGGCTGAGAATCCGGGTGACCGGAGTCTCGACCCGTTCGACCACCATCTGGTCCGCCTCGATCTTCGAAATGTCCAGGATGTCGTTGATCACCGCGAGCAGGTGCTGCCCCGCCGTGTTGATGGTCTCGATCATCGCGCCGCGGCGCTCCCCGGCCGCGGTATGGTCCGGTTCATCGCGCAGCGCATCGGCGTAGCCCAGAATTGCCGTAAGTGGAGTCCGGATCTCGTGGCTCATATTGGCGAGGAACCGGCTCTTGGCGGTGTTCGCCCCTTCGGCTTCGCGCTCCGCGAGCCGCAGTTGATCAATCAACCTCCCGATGCGTCGCGTCACGCGCCAGCCGGCAACCCCGAGCGCGACGAGAATCGGCATCACGGCGAGCGCGATCGCACGCTGCCAGAATGTCAGGCGCACGCCGGTTTCCAGCGCGTGCTCCGCGTCCTCGATTTGTTGTTTCCTTACCTTCGTCGTCACCGTCGTGATGGCGGCGTTGACCGCCTTCAGGTCGCCGTCGATCGCCGCGGGGGTGCAATCCGGTTCCATCCCCTGCCCGTTGATCGCCAACCGCACAGCGTCGGCGGCGTGCGACTTCAGCCGCTCAGCACTAGAGGCAACGGCCGAGAGATCGTCGGCGATCAGCGCCTCGCGTGTCCCACGGCGCTCGCCAACGCGGAGCTCACCTATCAAGGACTGAATCGACTGGTCAAACTCGCCAGCGGCCTTAGCGACTGCCGCCTGATCCGCCGAGGTCACAGCCCTCGTCGCGGCGGCGGTGGTGGGGCTCGAGATTGCCGATGCCATCGACCTCAGACCGACGTACTTGTTGACGCGCTCTGTCCAGAGCTTGGCCTCGGCGATCGAGTCGGCGTGCGTCCGGGCGATCCGGTTGGTCAGAAGCACGCAGGCGGCGACGGTCAGTACCGAAACCACCACGATAGCTAGATAGGCGTGCTGCATGCCGACCCGCGGCAAACTGGCCGGCGCGCGCAAAGACCGCGGACGGTTCCATCCGCCCTCGGGAGGGGTTGGAAGCGGGGCGGGCATGCCGGAATGTCCATCGGTTATGCCGTGAGCGTCATTGAGTTAAAGGAGGCATTCCCGTCCGCTAATCCCACGGCTTCCGCATTTTCTCTGCTTGGCGGGTCGATCCGCAGGACTTGGTGTGGGCAGTGGCCCCGGTGGGAATCGAACCCACACTCCCGTTGCCGAGAAGCGGATTTTATGTCCGCTGCGTCTGCCGTTCCGCCACGGGGCCGATGCGGATGGTACGGGCCGCGGGCGGACGGTTGCGCAAGCGGCTACCATCCCCTCCCCCGCCTCGCGCCGTTCGGATGGTCAGCCCGTGTGGGTTTGGGTCCGGTATCGGGCGATGGGCGGGCAGAAGATCGAGTCGCGCCATGACGACCGCCGCCGCCGCTCCGGGTACCAACTCCATCAAGATCGAGGACGCGGGCCCGTGCCGCAAGAAGATCTCGATCACGATCCCCGCCTCCAGCGTCGCCGAGCAGTACGAGACGCAGATGGCGACCCTGTGCGTCGAGGCGGCGCTGCCGGGCTTCCGGCCCGGGCGCGTGCCGCGCCGGTTGATCGAGAAGAAGTTCGGCGACGCGGTCAAGCGCGAGTGCAAGAACCAGCTCGTGTCGTCGGCGTACTCGCAGGCGGTCCAGGACAACAAACTCGCGGTGCTGGTCGAGCCCGAGGGCAATGAGGAGCTCGCCAATCTCGAGATCGACCCCGCCCGCGACCTCAGCTTCTCCCTGGAGGTCGAGATCGCGCCGGAATTCGAGCTGCCGAGCGTCGAGGGCATGGAGGTCAAGAAACCCGTCATCAACGTCGGTGACGAGCAGGTCAGCGAGCAGATCGAGAAGCTGCTCACCAACGAGGGCACGCTCGAATCGCAGGAGAAGAGCTCGCACGGCGACTACTGCATCGGCAAGGGCGTGATGACCGACGCCGATTCGGGCACCGTGCTGCTCGACCTGGAGGGCGCCGTCATCCAGATCCCCGAGAAGGACAAGGGGCCCAAGGGCGCGGCGCTGGGCGTGATCGTCGACGACTTCAGCAAGCAGGTCGGCCTTCCCAAGCCCGGCGACGACTTGACCATTAAGTGCACCGGCCCGGACGTCCACGAGCGGCTGGACGTCCGCGGGAAGAAGCTGGTCATCAAGTTCAAGGTCGAGCGCGTCGAGCGGATCATCCCCGCCAAGCTCGAGGAAATCCTCGCCAAGACCGGGATGGACGAGGGCCAGCTCAAGGAGCGCGTCCGCAACCAGCTCGAGCAGCGGGCGGCGGTCGAGCAGCAGTCCGCGATGCGTCAGCAGGTCGCGCGCAAGCTGCTGGAGATGGTCCGTTTCGATATGCCCAAGACCGTTTCAGCCCGCCAGGCCGAGCGCAGCCTTGCCCGGGCCCGCATGGAACTCGCCTACCGCGGCGTGGACGCGAACGAGATCGAGCGCCGGATTGCCGAAATGCGCTCGGGGACGATGGACAAGGCGGTGGACGAGCTCAAGCTGTTCTTCATCATGATGAAGGCCGCCCAGCATTACGACGTGCAGGTGACCGAGGACGAGGTGAACGGTCGCATCATGCAGATCGCCGCCGAGCGGCGCGTCCGCCCCGACAAGCTCCGCAGCGAGCTCATCCAGTCCAACCAGATCGGGATGGTGGTCCAGCAGGTGCGTGAGCACAAGGCCATGGACGCCATCCTGGCCCGCGCCAAGGTGTCGGACATCTCGGTCGACGAGTACAACAAGCTCGTCGCCGCCGACAAGTTCTGAGCCGCACGCAGCCCGGTCCGGTTGCCCCCCGGCCCGGTTGCCCCAGGACGGTGCCCCATGACGGTGCCCCGCGAACGTCAGCGCGCCCGGCGTCCCTGCGACGCGCGGAACGATTCGCGCTTGCGCCGCGCCGTCGTCTTGGCGACGGTGGGTCGGATGCCCTTGTCCTGGTACGCCTCTCGGAAAACGTCGAACGACGTCCGCCGCAGCAGCTCGTCCATCGCCTCCTTGACCGCGACCAGCTTGTGGTGCAGCGGGCAGGGATCGCCCTGGCCGCACACGCCGCCGCCGAACGGGCACGCCAGGCTCTCGTTCTCGCGTTCGTACAGCTCGAACACCTGGAAGAGCGTGATCTGCTTGGGGTGGCGCGCCAGGGTGTAGCCGCCGCCGGGGCCCGGTGAACCGGTGATGAGGCCCGCTTGGGAGAGGTTGGTGAGGATTTTCGCGACGAACGGCCCCTGGAGCTGGCGGGACTTGGCGATGTCCGCGGCCGACAGCCGGGTCGTCCCGCCGTCATAAACCTCGGCGAGTCGGCTCATGGCGGCGATGGCGGTCTCGGTCTGTCGTCCGTACATGAAAACCTCGTGCGTGGGGCGGTGTCCGCCGGGACTGGGCGCGGTCGCCGTCGGAAGGAACGGAGCATGGGCGCAACACAACCCTCCGGACCCATCCGGGCCGCGAACGCCAAGCGTACCGGGGTGCTCATCGGAAATCAAGAGTGAAATATCCACATAATGCGGACCTTTTTTGTCCGATTCCCTTGCCAATGACGATATGTTTGTCTAGATTTCGACTGTCGCCGGACCTGCCCCGGCGCGGCCCCCCCAGACGGAGCCCCCTGTCATGCATCAAGATCAAGCGTCCGGTCCCTCCGGAACCCCCGGCCCCCTCGAAACCTACAGCTACGACGACGCCATCGTCCGCAAGTTCGTGTTCGCCACGCTCCTGTGGGCCGTCGTCGGCATGGCCGCCGGGCTGTTCATCGCCCTTCAGCTGGTGTTCCCCCAGTGGAACTTCGGGCAGGAGTGGCTCGGGTTCGGGCGCCTCCGCCCGCTGCACACCAACGCCGTGATCTTCGCCTTCGCCGGCAACGCCATCTTCGCCGGCATCTACTACTCGACGCAGCGGCTGTGCAAGGCGCGGATGTTCAGCGACCTCCTCAGCAACCTCCACTTCTGGGGCTGGCAGGCGATCATCGTGTCCGCGGCCCTGACGCTGCCGCTGGGCTTCACGCAGGGCAAGGAGTACGCCGAGCTGGAGTGGCCCATCGACATCGCCATCGCCCTGGTGTGGGCCGGGTTCTTCGGGGTCAACTTTTTCGGCACCATCGCCAGGCGGCGCGAGCGCCACATGTACGTGGCGCTGTGGTTTTACATCGCCTCGATCGTGACGGTCGCGGTGCTGCACATCTTCAACAGCCTGTGCGCCGTCGCCGAGCCGCTCAAGAGCTACTCGATCTACGCCGGCGCGCAGGACGCGCTGGTGCAGTGGTGGTACGGGCACAACGCCGTGGCCTTCTTCCTCACCACGCCGTTCCTGGGGCTGATGTACTACTTCCTCCCCAAGGCCGCAGAGAAGCCGGTGTTCAGCTACAAGCTGAGCATCGTGCACTTCTGGTCGCTGGTGTTCATGTACATCTGGGCCGGGCCGCACCACCTGCACTACACGTCGCTGCCGGGCTGGGCCAGCACGCTGGGCATGCTCTTCAGCGTCATGCTCTGGATGCCCAGCTGGGGCGGCATGATCAACGGGCTGCTCACGCTCCGCGGCGCATGGCAAAAGGTCGCCCAGGACCCGGTCCTTAAGTTCTTCGTCGTCGGCATCACTTTCTACGGCATGTCCACCTTCGAGGGGCCGATGCTCTCGGTCAAGAGCGTCAACAGCCTCTCGCACTACACCGACTGGACCATCGGCCACGTCCACGGCGGGGCCCTGGGCTGGAACGGGTTCATCGGCTTCGCCATGGTCTACTGGCTCGCCCCGCGGCTCTTCCAGACCTCGGGGCTGTACAGCAGGAAGCTCTGTGAGTGGCACTTCTGGCTCGGCACGCTGGGCATCCTCATGTACTGGCTCAGCATGCAGTGGGCCGGCATCACCCAGGGCCTCATGTGGCGGGCCTTCAACGCCGACGGCACCCTGGCCTACCCCGACTTTGTCCAGACCGTCACCAAGCTCTTCCCCATGTACTTCATCCGTGCCGGCGGCGGCGCGATCTACCTGCTGGGCGTGCTCATGGGCGCGTTCAACATCCTGATGACATGGAAGGCCCGCCCGGCCAAATACGAGGTCCCCGTCTACTCCGCCCCGGCGCTCAGCCCCGTCTACGAAGACCCCGAGCCCTACCGCTCGGACCTCACCAGCGTCGTGGATGCCGGCAAGCGAGCCGACGAGTTCATGGAGCTCTCGTGGCACCGCCGCTGGGAGCGGCTGCCGCTCACCTTCACCGTGTGGACCGCGCTCGCCGTCATCACCGCGTCGCTGTTCGAGTGGCTGCCGATGTTCCTCATCCGCTCGAACGTCCCGACCATCGCCACGGTCAAGCCCTACACGGCGCTTGAAGTCGCCGGGCGGGATGTGTACATCGCCGAGGGCTGCTACAACTGCCACTCGCAGATGATCCGCCCCATCTGGGCCGAGACGCAGCGCTACGGCGAATACAGCAAGCCCGGCGAGTTTGTCTACGACCACCCCTTCCAGTGGGGCAGCCGGCGCATCGGCCCGGACCTGCACCGCGTCGGCGGCAAGTATTCCTACGACTGGCACGTCCGGCACCTCGAAAACCCGCGTCAGATCGTGCAGGGCTCGATCATGCCCACCTACGCGCACCTGCTGAAACAGAAGATCAACTACGACGCACTCAAGTCGCACCTGGGCGCCCTGAGATTCGCCGGCGTGCCCTACACCGACGCCGATCTGGATCACGCCGCCGAGAGCGCCAGGGCCCAGGCGGCACAGGTCCAGAAGGACCTGCTCACCCAGCAGGGGTACGACTGGGTGGGCGACACCAAGGTGATCGCGCTGGCGGCGTACCTGCAGCGGCTTGGCGCCGACATCTCCAAGTCACCGGACGCCGACGCCCCCGCCCCCGCCCCCGGAGCTCCGGCGCCCGCCGCGCCGGCAAAGACCACCGACGCGTCGCCCCGCAAGGAGGTCGCGCCATGACGCTCACAGACTTCGTCAGCGGCTCGGGCACGGCACTCCTGCCATCCATCGCGCTGGTGATCTTCGTGTGCGTGTTCGCCGGCGTTCTCGCCCGGCTCTTCACCCCGTCGCAGCGAGCCGTCCATCAGCGCCAGTCCCGCCTCCCCCTCAACGACGAAACCCCCCTCGGCATCCCCACGAAGGAGCAACCATGAGCACCTCCCACGGCTCCCTCCTCGACCACAACTTCGACGGCATCCAGGAATACGACAACCCGACCCCGGGATGGTGGCACCTGATCTTCTGGGTCACCATCTTGTTCTCCGCGTTCTACGGCGCGTTCTTCCACTTCTCCGAGCTCGCATGGGACGAGAAGTCAACCCTCGCCAGCGACCAGGACGCGTACTACACCAGGCTCTTCGGCGAGATCGGCAACCTCGAAGGCGACGAGGCCTCCATCCTCAAGCTCATGGGCGAGGAGAAGTGGCTCAAGGTCGGTCAGTCGGTTTTCGCACGCAACTGCACCCAGTGCCACGGCGCCGAGGGCGGAGGCATCAACGGCGTCAACCTGACCGACGACTCCTACAAGAACGTCAAGAAACTCGCGGACATCTTCACCGTCGTGACCAACGGCGTCGTTGACAAGGGCATGCCCACCTGGAACAACCGGCTCCAGAAAAACGAACGCGTGGTCGTTGCCGCGTACGTCGCGTCGCTTCGGGGCAAGAACGTCGCCGGCGGCAAGCCGGCCGAGGGCGACAAAATCGCCCCGTGGCCCGCCGTCGCGCCCAAATCCAAGTAGGCCTTCCGCACATCAACCGCTCCCTTCCCCGATTCCTCACCCCCAGTTTCCGTGATGCCTCTGGCCCCCAATCCTCCCACGCCCGCGCCGCCCAAGACGCCCGAACAGCCGCAACCGGACGAGCTGCGCGTGCTGCCCACGCTGAACGCCGACGGCACGCGCCGCTGGCTGAACCCCAGGCTCTCGATCGGCAGGTTCCTCCGTGCCCGGCGCGTGGTGGCGTGGACCCTGATCGTGATCTACGCCACGATCCCCTTCATCCCCATCCGCGGGCACCCCGCGATCCAGCTCGACCTCGCCAGCCGGCAGTTCCACTTCTTCGGCCTGACCCTGCTGTCCACCGACACCGTGCTGATGGCGGTGCTGGCGGTGGCGATCGGCTTCGGCATTTTCCTGGTAACCGCGATGTACGGACGCGTCTGGTGCGGGTGGGCGTGCCCCCAGACCGTGTACCTCGAGTTCGTCTATCGCCCGATCGAGCGGCTGCTCCGCGACAAACAGGGGCGCTGCACCGGCTGGCGCATCGGGGCCAAGTACCTCGCGTTCTTCCTGGTGTCTTTGCACCTGTCGAACGTCTTTCTGTCGTATTTCGTCGGCGTCGAAAACGTCAGCCATTGGACGCTCGGCTCGCCCTTCAATCACCCCGCCGCCTTCCTGCTGGTCATGGTCGTGACCGCCCTGATGATGTTCGACTTCTGCTTCTTCCGCGAGCAGACGTGCATCGTGGCCTGCCCCTACGGACGCATCCAATCGGCCCTGCTCGACCGCCACTCGTTGATCATCAGCTACGACAAGCAGCGCGGCGAGCCGCGCCGCCCCCTCCGCTCCAACGCCCCCGGCGCCCCCGGAGCCCCCGGCGCCCCCGGAGCCGCCGTCGCCCTGCCCCAGCTCAGCCTCGGCGACTGCATCAACTGCTTCAAGTGCGTCACGACATGCCCCACCGGCATCGACATCCGCGACGGCCTGCAGATGGAATGCATCGGCTGCGCCCAGTGCATCGACGCCTGCGACGACGTGATGGACAAGGTGCGCAAGCCGCGCGGCCTGATCCGCTACAGCTCGCAGGCCATGATGGAGGGCAAGACCAAGACCCTGCTCCGCGCCCGCACGCTGATCTACCCGGTGCTGCTCGCCGCCGCCCTGGGCCTGTTCGTCACGCTGCTCCTGACCCGCGCCCCGCTGGATGTCGATCTGCTCCCCCGCATCGGCGCGCCGTTCTACGAACTTCCCAGCGGCGAGGTGGCGAACCAGTTGCGCCTGGGTCTTGCGAACCGTGCCGAAACACCCGCGACCCTCTCGTTCAGCGTGAAGGGCCCCGAAGGTGTTCACCTCATCACCGACCGTGAAACGATCGAGCTCCAGCCGCAGCAGAGCGACCGCGCGAGCCTCGAGGTTGTTGTGCCCCGGGCGGTGATGGCCGGCGTCGGCTCGTGCGACGTGGAAGTCTCGGTGACGTCAACGTTCGCGGGCGCCACCCCGCCGTTCACCAGGACCGTGAAGTACCACATGCTCGGCCCGGCCGGGCGGCGCTCCCCCCAGCCGGACGCGGGAGGCAAGCCGTGACGCCCCGAGCACCTTCCAAGCCGGGGACACTGTCCACCCTTCGGGTGCCGCTGCTGGTCGGTGGGATCATGGCCGCGTGTCTCACCAGCACCGGCGCGCTGATCTACATGGCCGAGCGCGACCGCACCTTCGCGGTGGAACCGAACTACTACGCCAAAGCGCTCGCGTGGGACCGTGACCACCAGGCCGCGCTGCGCAGCCGGGCCCTGGGCTGGAACGCCGTGCCGCGCATCCAGAGGGGGGAACTGGTCGTGACGCTGACGGATCGTGAGGCCCGCCCGGTCCACGGAGCGGTCGTCGGCGCGGAAGTGTTCGCATCCATCCGTGCCGCCGTTCGCACGCAACTGGCATTGACCGAGAGTGTCCCCGGCGAGTACCGAACCGTGTTGCCCACCGGCCCCTCCGGCCTTTGGCGCGTCAACCTGACCGCACAGCATGGGGAAGACCGATTCGTCGCCGCATTGACAGCGTTTTGTCCGCAGCAAGCGGGCGCCGACACGCGGGGGGTGAGCCCGTGATCCCGCTCATCGTGGCCGTGCTCTGTGCGTCGCTGCTGGGAAGCTTGCACTGCGCGGGCATGTGCGGAGCGTTCGTTGCCTTCGCCGTCACCGGCGGGCGCCCCACGCCCGGCCTCCGCTGGCGCCTGCACGCGGCGTACAACCTCGGCCGTCTGGCGGTCTACTCCGCGATGGGCGCGGCGGCGGGAGCCGTGGGGGCCGCCGTCGACCTCAGCGCCTCGCTCGTCGGTCTGCAGCGTGCCGCCGCCGTGCTCGCCGGCGCCATGATGGCGTGCGTCGGGCTCATCACCCTCGCGCGGCTCATCGGCGTGCGCGTCCCCCAGGCGCGGATCCCACTGATCATGCAGCGGCTGGCGATGGCCGGGCACCGCGCCGCGGCGGAGCGCTCCCCTGTCCTCAGGGCCGCGATCACCGGCCTTCTCACCACCCTGCTCCCGTGCGGCTGGCTCTACGCGTTCGTTATCACCGCCGCGGGGACCGCGGGCGTTCTGTCCGGAGCGCTCACCATGGCGGTGTTCTGGGTCGGCACGCTCCCGGTGCTGCTCTCGCTGGGCATCGCCGCCCAGCGGCTCTCCGGGCCCCTGGGCAGGCGGCTCCCGTTCGTGACCGCGCTGACCGTCGTTGCGGTGGGGCTGTTCACGGTGGTGCACCGGGCCGAGCTGAGTTCACTGACTGGACGGATGCTCGCCTCACCGGCCGCTGTCACCGGCTCCGCCGAGGATCGGGTTCGCTCGCTGAACTCACAGGAGATGCCGTGCTGTCATGGCGACGATTGACTCGTCATCTCCCCTGGTCGCGAGCCGGGCGCTGGGCGCCGGTGACGCCGCGCGGCCCCGCGCCGTCAGCGCGTGCGACCACTGCGGCCTGCCGGTCCCCGCCGGGCTGGTCGAGCCCGCCGCCGAGCGGCAGTTCTGCTGCCACGGGTGCCGCACCGCGTGGGACGTGATCCACGCGTGCGGGCTTGAGAAGTTCTACGAGCTGTCGCGCCCATCGAGCGCCGCCGTTCCCGCCTCCGCCGCGTCGCCGACCGCAGACCGGTACGCAAGCTTCGATGACCCGGCCTTCCAGCGCATCCACGTGGGCAGCGCCGGCCCGGGGCTATCGCGGGCCGAGCTGCGGGCCGAGGGCGTCCACTGCGCCGCGTGCGTGTGGTTGCTGGAGCGCCTGGGGCGCGTGGCCGGCGCCGGCGTTGTCGAATCCCGCCTCGACATGCGCCGGTCGATGCTGACCGTCACGTGGGACCCCAGCCGCATCCAGCTCTCCCGCATCGCATCCGCCGCCCACGCGCTGGGCTACCCGCTCCACCCCCCGCGCGGGCTCAGCGCCCGTGAGGCCCGGCGCAAGGAGTCCCGCGCCCAGCTCGCCCGCATCGGCGTGGCGGGCGCCATCATGGGCAACGTCATGCTGGTGGCCTTGGCCCTGTACTCCGGTGTCTTCGACGGCGCGGGAGGCATGGACCCTGCCATCAGCGCGTTTTTCCGGCGGGTCAGCATGGGCTTCGGCCTGGTCTCGATGGCGTGGCCCGGCTCGGTCTTCTTCAAGGGCGCCTGGGCCGCTCTGCGCACCCGCACCGCCAGCATGGACGTGCCCATCGCCGTGGGCCTGACCCTCGGAGGCGCGTGGGGCGTGTTCAACGCCGTGCGCGGCACGGGCGAGATCTACTTCGACACCATCACCACACTCGTGTTCCTGCTCCTGCTGGGACGCTGGATCCAGTCCACGCAGCAGCACAAGGCCGCCGACGCCGTGGAGCTGCTGTTCTCGCTGACGCCCGGCACGGCCCGCCTGGTTGAGGGCGAGGGTGCCGATGAGCAGGTGAGGGTCGTCCCGGTGGAATCGCTGGCGGGCCCCGGTGCTGTTGTGGAAGTGCTCGCCGGGGAGGCGGTCCCGGTCGACGGCGTCGTGCTCCGCGGCGCCAGCGATGTTGACGTGTCGCTGCTGACGGGCGAATCACGCCCGGTCCCCGTCGCCCCGGGGGTGGATGTGCACGCCGGCGCGATCAACCTGACGGGCGTTCTTCGGGTGCAGGTCCGGGCGGCGGGCGAGGCGACCCGCGTGGCCAGGCTGATGCGGCTGGTCGAGGACGCGGCCCAGCGGCGGGCCCCGATCGTCCGTCTTGCCGACCGCGTCGCCGCGGTGTTCGTGCCGGTGATCCTCGCGCTCGCCGCGGGTGTGGCGGCCACCTGGTGGTTCATCCGGCCCGAAGCGGCCTTCGATAACGCCGCGGCGCTCCTCATCACCACCTGCCCGTGCGCCCTGGGGCTCGCCACACCTCTCGCGGTGATCGTGGGCATCGGCAAGGGCGCACGGCGCGGCGTGCTGGTGAAGGGGGGCGATACCCTGGAGGCACTCGCACGCTCCCGCGCCGGCGTCATGGTGCTCGACAAAACCGGCACCATCACCCACGGCGGCGTTGAAGTCGTGCGCTTCACCGGCCCCGATGAAGCCCTCACGCTCGCTGCCGCGCTGGAGTCCAGAACGTCTCACGCCGTGGCGCGGGCCATCGTGCGTGCGGCGGGCGGGCCCGCGGATCACACCGTGGCGGACGTGTCGCACCGGCTCGGGGCGGGGATCAGCGGCACCGTCGATGGGCGACGTGTGAGCGTGGGGTCGCCAAGTTTCATCCTGGACGACCGCGCCGAGCTCCCCCCGATGCTCCGTGAAGCGCTCGACGAGGCCGAGCGTCTGGGCCTGTCGCCGGTCGTCATCGCTCTCGACGCCGAACCGTGCGCAGTCGCGGCGATGGGCGACCGGGTCCGCGAAGACTCACGCCACGCGATCGCGATGCTCAGGTCTCAGGGCTGGCGCGTCTGCCTGCTGTCGGGCGACCACCCGAGCGTGACGGCGGCGGTGGGGGCGCAGGTCGGTATCGGCGCCGAGGATTGCCGGGGCGCCGTCTCGCCGGAAGCCAAACTCGCCGAGATCCGGCGGCTGGTCGAGGAAAACCCTGGTCGGACCATCGTGATGGTGGGCGACGGCGTGAACGACGCCGCCGCCCTCGCCGCCGCGACCGTCGGCGTTGCGGTTCACGGTGGGGCCGAGGCCAGCATGGACGCCGCCGGCGTGTATCTCGCACGCCCGGGGCTGGCGCCGCTTGTCGAACTCACCACCGGTGCGCGGCGCACCCTCGCGGTCATCCGGCGCAACATGGTGTTCTCGCTGCTCTACAACGCCCTGTTCATTACGCTGGCGGCGACGGGCGTACTCACGCCGCTCATCGCTGCCGTCGTCATGCCTTTCAGTTCGCTCACCGTCGTGCTCTCGTCCACCCGCACCCGCGCCTTCGGAGACAGGCCATGAGCGTGATCTACCTGCTCGTTGGGCTCGGCATCCTGCTCGTCGGCGCCGCGGTGTGGGCCTTCGTCTGGTCCGTGCGCCGCGGCGACATGGACGACCTGGACACGCCCGCGGTCCGCGTCCTGTTTGACGAAGACCCTGTCTCGCGCCAAGGCCCCGTCGCCGCCCCGGCTCCCACCGCGCCCGCATCACGGAGGAACACACCATGATCTCCAGCACCACCGAGTACGCCATCCGCGCGGTCATCCACCTCGCTTCGCGCCCCCGCGAGTCCGTGGCGGCGCACGACGTGGCCGAAGCCACCAAGGTGCCCGCCGGGTACCTCCCCAAAATCCTGCAGGACCTCGTGCACGCCGGTCTCGTCAGCTCGCGCCGCGGTCCCAACGGCGGGTTCACGCTGGCGCACGACCCGACCAAGCTCAGGCTCGTCGATATCGTCGCCGCCGTCGAGCCCGCGCGGCGCGACCCGGTCTGCCCGCTGGGCGGGAACGACCCCGCCCGGCAGTGCTGCTACCACCGCCGCCTCGCCGAGACCCAGGCCGTCGTCGACCGGATGCTGAACGAGTCGAAGATCAGCGACTTCATCGACGGCACCGCTCCCGGCGCCCCCTGCCCGTTCGCGCTCCCGGGGCCGGAAACTCAGCGACGCCGCCGCGCGGTTTGACCCGGCCCACGGCGCGCCGCCGGTGTCCCGGTGGACGCAGCCCCGCTCATCGCCGAGCCGCGCGAGCCGCCGGGAGGTAGCATTCGATCTGCCCGCGTCGTCGCGCCGCCCACCCCCGCCGGAGTATCCCGCATGCGCTCGATGATCATCAGGTTTAGTCGGAGTGTTGTCACGGCGGTCGCCGCCGCCGCGGCCGTGCTGTTCGCGTGCGAGCGATCGCCCGCCCGAGCCCCCGAGTCAACCGGAGCGCCCGCCGCGGAAATCGCCCAGGCGCAGAAAGCCCCGGCCTCCACTCCCCGCCCCTCGGACGCCCACGCCCCCGATCAGCCCGGCACGGCGCCCGCAACCCCCCGGACCCCCGCCGACAAGCCAGGCTCCAGCAGGGTGATGAACGCCGGCGACACCATCGGCGTCACGCTCCTGACGATGCAGCACCAGTTCTACCAGGACCTCCGCGCCGGCCTCGAGGCCGAGGCCAAGCAACTCGGGTACAAGCTCATCGTCACCAGCGCCGAGTTCGAATCGGCCCGTCAGGCCAACCAGATCGACGAGTTCATCGTCCAGAAGGTCAAGGCCATCATCGTCAGCCCCTGTGATTCGCGCAGCGTGGGCGCCAGCATCAAGGCCGCCAACGACGCCAAGATCCCCGTCCTGACAGCCGATATCGCCTGCCTCTCCCCCATCGGAAAAGTCGAGTCGCACATCGCCAGCGACAACATCGCCGGCGGACGCGAGGCCGCCCGCCTCATGACCGAAGCGCTCGGTGGCCAGGGCTCGGTCGCCATCCTCACCCACCCCGAGGTCGCCAGCGTCATGGACCGGGTAAAGGGATTCAAGGAGGAGATCGCCAAGCAGCCGGGGATGAAGGTGGTCGCGGAGCTTTCCTCCGAGGGCAAGCGCGACAAGGCCGTCAGGGTGACCGAGGACCTCCTGCAGGCCCACCCCGATCTCGCCGGGGTCTTCGGCATCAACGACGACTCGGCGCTGGGGGCGCTGGCCGCCATCGAGAGCGCCGGCAAGGCCGGCAAGGTGAAAATCGTCGGCTACGACGCCACGCCCGAGGCGCGGGCCAAGATCCAGGCCGGCGCGATCTACGCCGATGTGATCCAGAACCCCCGCAAAATCGGCGAGCTGACGATGCAGACCCTGCACGAGCTGCTGCTGGGGCGAACGGTCCCCAAGGTGGTGCCCGTGGAAGTGGGGCGGTTCGAGCGCCCGTCAAAGTAGCCGCGCACGCCGATCCATCACGACAAGACCCGCCGGTAAACCTCGACCCCCGGCGGCTCCGCGAGCAGCGCCCGCCATCGTGCCAGATACGACTTCATGTCAGCATCCTGCTCCACGCGCCGCTGATCGCGCTCGTACGTGTTCTCGTCGGCGTACTCGACCAGCTCGATGAACCTGGAGTCATCGCGGATGTCTCGCAGAAGGCGCACCCGGATGCCGCCGGGACGCTCGTAGAACGGGATCGCCTCCCTCAGAAACGCCAGGAACTCTGCCCGCCGCTCCGTTGCGACCCGGCAGCGAAGGTGCAGCTCGACGCGGGGGTCATCGTCCATGCTGAATCGTACGGCGCCCGCGCGAGCAGGCGGGCGTCACTCGTACACCCGCCCGCCCACCACCTGCGCCAGATAGAGCTCGTGGTCGCTCTCGAAATCCAGGTGCATCGAGACGCGGCAATCCAGCGCGAACCGGCACCGTTTCAGAAGCGGCGAGCCCGTGCTGAGCGTCTCGGTGTCGAGCGAAATGAACGGGTCGTCGCGCACCAGCGGCGAGCACATCGCCGTCGGGTCCGTGTCCCCCAGGCCGGGGGCGCCGGAGCCGTCGCCGGTCCACTCGAACTTCCGCAGCAGCAGTTTGTCGCGGTCGTCCATCGCGCACAGCGCGAACGCGTGGCTGTCGCGGATGATCGGCGAGATGGCGTGCCCCTTCCGCAGCGCAACGCAAACGCTCATCGGCTCATCGGCGCACTGCACCACCCTGTGCACCACCACCCCCAGGCGCGCGTTTTCAAAGGCGCTGGTCAGCACGTACAGCCCGCTGGGGAGGCGCTTCATCGCCGCGCGCTGGGGCGAATCGCATCCCCCGCCGGGGCAACACGCGTGACCGTTTGAGTTTCCGTTGCGCGGCGTTGGCTTGGACGTTGCCTGGTTCAGGTTTGATCCGTTGGTGGCCGATGAACAGCCGCGGGCACTCGAGCGCCCGCCGGCCCCACCCTGGCTCGGGGGCGGCTGTTTCATACATGGGTTTTCGGCCACCTGTCCCCTGTGGATGGGCCAGACCGCGCAAAACCGGCAATATGTTCGCCCCGAGTTCGGGATAACTCTGTGGGACCCGAAGTTCGCCGAGGTGGACATCCCGTGGACAACGCCAGTTGTGTTGCAAAGTGGGGCGTAGTGGGGTACCGTGTCGATATTCGATGCGGACTGTGGGACCGTGTGTTCCCGCCCCACACCCGATCCCACTACACCGACCCTGGAGCCTAGATCGTGCGGTTCACAGGTCGCTACGAGCACACGATCGACGCCAAGAACCGCTTGGCGGTCCCTTCTGAAATCCGAGACCTGGTCAAGAAGCACGGCGAGGGCGAGGTCTGGTACGCCCTGCCCTGGCGGAAGGAAAACCTGCTCCGGGTCTACACGGAGCAAGCGTTCGACGAACTCGCGGCCAACTGGCCTCAATCCCTGATCCCCGACCCGGTCGAGGCGGAGCTCGGGGCCACGCTCTTCGGGTTCGCCGCCCGCATGGAGATCGACAGCGCCGGACGGGTGCGTTTCCCGGAGGACTATCTGGGGCTCGTCGGGCTGAACAAGGAAGTCATCATCATCGGCGCGGGCAACTGCCTGGAGATCCGCGACCGAGCCAAGTGGCGACAGCAGGAGATTCAGCGTCTCGAAGACATGGCGGCCCAGGCCGCCAAGGTCAACGCCCGCAAGCACGCGGGCCAGTGATTCAAGGACGATCGGGGCGTTGAGCCCCCAAAGCCGCCCCAGCTCACCTGGGGGCCCAAGGACGGGCCGAGAGGAAAAGCCCCGGTCTTGCCGCCGACGCGGCAGAACCGGTTTCACAACAGGTCAGGCCGGCGTCCGGACGCCCGGAACCTGCCCGCACTTCCCGGCTCGCCCGCCACGGACGGCGGCCTGTCGAGCGGGAACGGATCGAGAGAGAGAACGGTCGAGCAGAGAGAGTACGCCCGATCGGCGCCAGACGAGAGAGAGCTCCCAGGTCCGCCACACACGGCGGGCATCGGGATTGGACCACGGAACAGGTCCGAGCTTGTGCAGACGCAAAGACCATGCGGCGAGCGCCGGGTGTGAGAAACACCCACGCCGCCGCGACAGGCCGATCGAACGGATTCGATCCAAGCCCCCGCCCGCGTCCCGTCGGGATCAGCCGCACGGACGCGGAATCCACGCCTGTCGGCCCGAGTGATCGCGGGCCGCCGGGCACGCCGGCCTCCCGCGGGCGGGGCGCCTCCTTTGCCCCGTCGCTTGATCCGAAAGGACCGGGCGACGATTCACCACCTCCTGCGGCTGGGCCTGCGCTACGGCGCGGCCCGAACCACCACCCAAAGCCGCACACCTGCAGCCCGTTGCTTCCGCCAGGAAGCGACGGGTTTTTCTTGGGAAGGCATGAGGCAAGCGGCATCAAGGCATGAGGCCGAAGGCTCAAGCCTCCGGCGCCGGCTGCTCGGCCAGCTTCTTCAGCTCCCGCAGCGCGTCGAACGCCTGCAGGGGGCTCAGCGATTCCAGCGCCGTGTCGCGAAGAGCGTCGACGGCGGGGTGGGGAACGAACTCGGTGAACAGCGAGAACTGGCGCGATTCACCCCTGCGCTGCTGCGCCGCCTGGTCCGCCGCCTTGGCCGCCTCGCCGGCGCTGGCGTGGGAAACACTCAGCGATTCCAGCAGTTCCTCCGCCCGCTGCACGACGGTCTTCGGCAGCCCCGCCAGGCGCGCCACGTGCACGCCGTAGCTGCGGCTGGACCTCCCCGGCACGATCCGGTGCAGGAACACGATTTCCTCGCCCCATTCCTTCACCGCCACGTGCAGGTTGACGACCCGTCCCGGGAGTCGCTCCTCGAGGTCGGTCAGCTCGTGGTAGTGGGTGGCGAAGAGGGTGCGGGGATGGATCTTGGAGCCTGAGTCGTGAAGTCCTGCTGGTCCTATCCGTCCTGCCGGTCCCAGCTCCGCCGGTCCGGCAAGGTGCTCGGCGATCGCCCACGCCAGGCTCAGCCCGTCCAGCGTGCTGGTGCCGCGCCCGATCTCATCGAGCACCACCAGCGACCGATCCGTGACGTGGTGCAGGATCGACGCGGTCTCGACCATTTCCACCATGAACGTCGATTGCCCGGCGTGCAGCGCGTCGTCGGCCCCGATCCGCGTGAAGATGCGGTCGGTCAGCCCGATGGTCGCGGCTTGGGCCGGCACGAACGAGCCCGCGTGCGCCAGCAGCGTGATCAGCGCCACCTGCCGGATGAAGGTGCTCTTGCCCGCCATGTTCGGCCCGGTGATCAGCGCCAGCGACGCGGTACCAACTTCTTCTTGATGCCTCGATGCCTCGCCGTGGGTGCCTCGACGCCTCCCCAGAACCACATCATTGGGCACGAACGCGTCGCCCAGGATCGATTCGAGCACCGGGTGACGTCCCTGGCTGATCAACAGCACCGGCTCTTCGACCATTTCCGGACGCACCCAGCCCTTGTGAGCCGCCTTGCTCGCGAAGCACGCCAGCACGTCGATCTCCGCGATCAGATCCCCGAACGTGGACACCTCGCGGGCGACCCCCGCGACCAGCGAGCACAGCTCAAAGAACAGCTCGCCCTCGCGCTTCACGGCCCGGTCCGTCGCGCTCAGAACCTTGTCTTCGAACGCCTTGAGCTCGGGCGTGATGAAACGCTCCGCGTTGGTCAGCGTCTGGCGCCTCGAGAACTCCGCGGGTGCCCGCTTGGCCTGGGCGCTGGGCAGCTCGATGTAGTAGTTGAAGACCTTGTTGAAGCCCACCTTCAGGCTGGGCAGGTTGAACTTCTCAATCAGCGACTTCTGGTACTCGGCCAGCCAGGTGTCCGAATCGCGCTGCAGCAGGCGGCACTCGTCCAGGACCGTGTCCACCCCATCGCGGATCAGCCCGCCCTCGCGCAGGTGCGCCGGCGGCTCGTCCACGCACACGCGGGTGATCTTCTCGGCGACGGGCCCGAGCACCGTCGCCAGCCGGTCGAGTCCCGCGGCGCGAGCCGCGAACGCCGATGCGCCCCGGAGCGATTCGCCGATCTGCGCCGCCCGAGCCAGCGACCGCGCCATCGCCACCAGGTCTCGCGGCGACGCCCTCCCGAGATTGACGCGCGCCCCGATGCGGGCCACGTCCTGGACGCCGTCGAGCGCCCCGCTCAGCGTCATCGCGCGGGCCCGGTCCTCGACCAGCGCCCCGACGCACGCATGCCGGTCGTTGATCACCCCCAGCTTCGCCGACGGGCGGCACAGCCAGTCGCGCAGCAGCCGCCGCCCCATCGCCGTCGAGCACCCACGGCACGCCGGCTCGGCGCCGCCCGTCCCGGCGGAACGCGCGAACACGCCCAGCAGCGCCCCCTCGGCCCATGCGCCGCGGGTCGTGCCGCCCGCCGCGGCACGGATGGTCTGCTCCACCTCCAGCGCCCGCAGCCCCGGCGCGTCGATCAAAAGGCGCCCGTCCTCCGCCGACTCGCGCTTGGGCGGCAACAGGTGCCCCAGCGTCTTGACCCGCATCCGCATCGCGCTCGCCGAGCCGCTCGACGAGCCCTCGCTCGTGGCGAGCCCCGCGGTGTCCATCGCCTGCGTGTCGAGCAGGTAGCGCATGATCGCGCCGGCGGCCGGCACCGCGGGGTCGTCGCCCACCAGCCCGAACCCTGCCAGGGTCGCCACCTTGAAGTGCCCCGTCAGCGCCTCGACCGCCTCGCCGGGCCGGAAGTGCCAGCTCGCCCGCGCCGTGCCCGGTACCCGCAGGAGGTCCAGCACCCGCTGCACCCGGGGAGGCGTCGAGCCGTCGGCGTTCGCGCAGAACAGAACCTCGTTGACGCGCCGGCGCACAAGCTCGTCCACGACGTCCGCCGCCCGGCAGTCGAACAGCGTGAACGCCCCGGTGGACAGCTCCACGATCGCCGCCCCCACCCGCGCGCTGGGATCATCTCCCGATTCCACAAACGCCAGCGCCGCCAGGTGATTCGGCAGGTTCTCGTTGAGCAGCGTGTCGTCCACCAGCGTGCCCGGCGTGAGCACGCGCGTCACCGCGCGCTCCACGATGGCCCCCGCCTTGACCTCCTTGGGGTCCTGCACCTGGTCGCACACCGCCACGCGGTAGCCGCGCTCGATCATCCGGCGCAGGTACGACTCCACCGAGTGGTACGGCACCCCCGCCATGGGGATGCCCTCGGTCCTTTGGGTGAGCGTGATCCCCAGCACGCGGTGACACAGCAGCGCGTCCTCGTCGAACATCTCGTAGAAATCCCCCATCCGAAAGAACAGCACGCAGTCGGGGTACTTCTTCTTGAAGAACCCGTACTGCCGCATCGCAGGGGTTTCGCGCTTGGGGGGGGACAAGGGGGAGCAGTGTAGTTCTGGGCGCCGGCACTTCCCCAAAAAGCACAGACCCCGGCGTGTGCCGGGGCCCTGCCAGTGGAGCGAATGAGATTCGAACTCACAACCTCCTCGATGCGACCGAGGCGCTCTCCCAATTGAGCTATCGCCCCAAGATGTCTCCCGCCCCGTATCGGCTTGCCGGCCCTTGGGATGGGTCCGCCGACCACCCTTTCCACGGCGAAAGCCGCGATTGGGCGTCCCGGGGTGGCCCGGGACCGGATGGGGGGCGGGAGTATACGCGGTCGGCCCCGTCAGGTGAACCTCTGAGCGGGATCAGAGTATCATAAATGCCACTGAGTTGCATCTGTGAATCCCCGGAGAGGCACCGCCTTGAACCGCACGAACCAGCCATCCCCGGCATGCGCCCGTGTCTGGGCCCTCCTCGTCGTCTTGATCACCCTCTTCGCGCCGCAGGCCGCCTCTGCGGACGACGCCAAGGTCGCGCCCGAACCGGTCCGCGTGGTCGTGACCATCCCGCCGCTGCTCTGGCCCGTTCGCGCGATCGAGGGCTCAGGCACGGAACGCCTGCCTCTGGAGGTCACCTCGTTGCTCGCGCCCGGTCAGAGCGAGCACGGCTTTGAACTCACGCCCGCCCAGGTTCAGGCCGTCCGCTCGGCGGACGTGGTGGTCATGGCCGGCAACGGGCTCGAGCCACGGGTGCAGAAACTGATCGACCAGTTCCCCGAGGGGCGCCGCCCCAGCGTGGTGAGCTTCGAGGGCTGGGCGCCGGCGGTTGAATCGTCCGAGGCGCACACCCAGGACCATCAGCACGACCACGCTGAACCCCATGCCCACGGCGCCGACCACGACGACCACGCCCACGGCGCCGTCGACCCCCACGCGTGGCTCGACCCGCCGCTGATGAAGCAGTACGCCGGGCGCGTCGGGGCCGCGATCCGGGAGTATTTCGAACGGTCCGGGCTCTCAGACGAGAGGAAGAAAGAGCTGGTGGCGCGGATCGAGGACCGATTGCTCGAAGCCGAGCACGAATGCGACCGCATCGCCCGCGCCTACGACGACGCCCTGCTGGGCCTGCCCGAGTCCCGCCGCGTCATCGTCACCCACCACAACGCCTACGCCTACCTCTGCGCCCGCTACAGGCTCCGCGTCGCCGCGGTGATCCGCCCCGTTGAGACCGCCGACCCCACCCCCGGCGAGGTCATGCGCGCGGTGAACGCGATCAAGGAACAAGGCGCCAAGGCCGTCTTCGTCGAGCCGCAGTTCCCCAGCGGCGCCGCCAAGCGCATCGCCGAGTCCGCCGGCGTCAAGCTGCTCACCCTCGACCCCCTCGGCGACGGCGACTGGCCCGCGATGATGCGGAAAAACCTGGCGGCGCTGGTGGAGGGGCTGGGAGGATGATGTGGGATGTCGGATGCTGAATGTCGGATGTTCCGACCCCCCACTCAAACCCCCGCATCCCACATCAAATCCCACATCCCACATCCCACATTGAACCATGCCCGCCGTCTCCTTCCAGAACGTCTCCTACCGCTACAGCCCCGGCGCCCCGCCCGCGCTGGAGGGTGTGTCGATCGATGTTCACGAAGGCGAGCTTCTCGCCATCGTCGGGCCCAACGGCGGCGGCAAATCAACGCTCCTGAAGCTCATGCTGGGGCTGCTCTCGGGGTACGAGGGAGCCGTGAGCGTGATGGGGCTGTCGCCCGCCGAAGCGCGACGCCGCAGCCTGGTCGGCTGGGTGCCGCAGAAGTCCGAGGCCGCTCCGAGGTTTCCCGTGTCGGCCCGTGAAGTGGTCGAGATGGGGGCGTCGTGGCGGGTGAGCGGCTGGCGCAGCGTCTCCCCGGAGATCCGCGCCAGCGTGGACCGCGCGCTCGAAGTGGTGGGGGCCGCCGAGTTCGCCGACCGCCCCGCGGGCCGGCTGAGCGGCGGTCAGTTGCAGCGGGTCCTGATCGCCCGCGCGCTCGCCAGCGGCGCCAGGGTGCTCGCCCTCGACGAGCCGACCGTCGGCATCGACGCCGTCGGCCAGCGCCAGTTCGGCGCGCTGATCCGCAAGCTCCACAAAGACCTGGGCATGACGATCCTCCTGGTGAGCCACGACCTGGGAAAGATCGCCGGCGGCGCCGGCACCTGCGACCGCGTGGCCTGCCTGCGCCGACGGCTGCACTTCCACGACGCCCCGCGCGGCGTCACCCCCCAGATCCTCGCCCAGGTCTTCGAGCACGACCTCGCCGACATCTTCGGCGCGGTCCACGTCGATGCCCACAAAGCCGCCGAGTGCGACGGCGGCCCCGATCACCACCATCATCACCCCCCTCACCCCGATCACCCCCACGCCCCGACCTCCGCCGTCCCACCCTCCCCCACGGACTCGGAGCCGCGCCCATGAAAACGCTCGACTACCTCACCGGCCCCGGCGCCGAGCTTTGGTGGCCCAGCATCGCGGCGTCGGTGGCGATCGCCCTGCTCGGCGGGCTGCTGAGCGTCCCTGTCGTGCTCAAGCGGCTCGCCTTCATCGGCCAGGGCGTCTCGCACGCCGCGTTCGGCGGGGCGGGGATCGCCCTGGTGCTCGGGCTGGTCGGAACCAGCGCCGCCGCCTCGATGGGATACCTCGGCGTCGTCGGCGCGTTCTGCGTCGCCACCGCGATCGGCGTCGCCTGGGTCTCCTCCCGCTCGACGGGCTCGCGCAGCGCCGACGCCGAGGACACCGTCATCGGCGTCTTCCTCGTGGCGTCCATGGCCTTAGGCGCGCTGCTCACGAGCTGGCACCGGCGCCACGCCCCCGCCGGCGTTCCCGCCCCCAACGCCGAGGCGCTCCTGTTCGGCTCGCTGCTCGATGTCGGCTGGGCCGACGCGCTCCTGGCGTGGACCGTGCTTGCGATCGCGACCGTGGTGCTGGTGCACCAGCGCCGTGCCCTGGTCTTCTGGATGTTCGATGAGCCCGCCGCCGCCGCGTTCGGCGTCCGCACCGGCGCCCAGCGCTACCTGCTGCTCACGCTCCTGGGCGTCGCCACCGTCACCGCCATGAAGCTCGCCGGCGCCGTGCTGGCCACGGCGCTCTTGGTCCTGCCCGGCGCCGCGGCGGTGCGCCTGAGCGAACGCCTGAACCGCGTCGTCGTCATCGCGGCCGCCGCGGGGCTGCTGGGAGTCGGCTCGGGGCTGGTCGCCAGCTTCGAGATGGACTGGCCGCCGGGGGCCTGTGTCGTGATGGCGCTGGTGGCGATCTACGCCGCCGCCGCGGCGGTGGGAGCGGTGCGAAGGCGCGGATGAGCACCCCGCGTGCCACCAAATCGGCCCCGCGACATCGGTGGCTTCCGACATAGAATGTCAACATGCTCCGGCATGAAGACCCAGGCAAACAGACCCAGTCCCAGACGGGCCCGGGCGGATGCCCGCCGAGCAGGCAGCAATCTCCAGTTGCCGTCGTTGAGCAGAAGCCGCAGCAGCCCCGAGTCAGTCGCGAGCAACGAACAGGCCACCGAAGTCGCAAAGCCGACTTCGGTGGCACGAGCAGTCGCCCCTTGATGATGGGGAACCACTTCGATGCCACCCGCCGATGTCTACGAATGGTTCCATTCTGAGCCGTCGTCGTGCGGAGGAAGCGGAGTCAAAGGCTAGGCGGGCGATGAGATCAAGAAGAACACACATTATTAAGCACCTTGCTGTGTCTATATGCAGTGTTATTTGGGGCACAATGTGCTGTATGTTCGCAGGCCCGTTGGGGATCGGCTGGTGCGTTTTTCCAATTGCGGTCGTTTGCATGGTTGTTCGACGAAAACTAGTCACAACACTGTGGTTTACTGTCTTAGTGTCTATTTGGGTGCTGTGGCCAATTATCGCTTACTATGCCGCTTTGCTGCTTGAGCGATTCATGCTTCAATGGTGTAATCATGTTCTTGTGTTTCTTCATATGGAATCCGATTTGTTTGGTCTTGGCTTGACCTGCGGCTTGCTGTTGATGATTGCAACAACATTGACCTATCGCGTGCTGGCCGGTGGTGTCTGTATGAAAAATATGCTTGCAAGTATTGTTATTGTTGGTTGTTGTATCACGGCAACTATTGTATATGGCGCCTTGTCCGTATCGGTCTTATGCGGAACTACTGTGGTGTCTTATGTTCTGCTGAGTACGATAGTCCCGAGGCTCGCCCCATTGCCGTGGCAATGTGGCACTTGTGGATACGATCTTCGGGGCTCGGTTGGGGCGTGCCCCGAGTGTGGCGTTGCACATGGATGCTGATCCACTTTGCACGATTGTGAGAACAGCCCCCCTGCGGAAAGGTCAAAGGTGACCTTTCCCCTTGCGGATGATCCGTTCTTCCAGCTTGTCGAGCGTGTCCAGTCGGGTGCCGGGTGCCGGGTGCCGGGGTACGGCGTCTTCGGCGTACCCCGTCTTTGGCAGTTGCGTCCGCAAGCGGGTTATGCCCAACGCGGCGTACCTCGGCACCCGCTGGACTGTTGCGCCGGCGCGGATGAATACCCCGCGTGCCACGGGCTTCTCCGTCTTCGGAGACTCCCGTGGAGAAGCCCGCGAAAATAATCGACGTCAATGCCTGAGCGGCCCCCGACCATGGACATCCGAGGACGGAAGAGGCCTCGTCACCCAGCCCCCGGTTCACGGAGAAGTCGACAGTCGTGGTGTTCTCGACTTTGGTCCCAGGCCCTGGAAGGGCCCCAGTGCGTTGCCGTGGGCGTCAGCCCACGGAGCGCGGCCATCGCTTGGGAAGGCCCCAAGGGCCGGCACCGCACCTGTTGAGTGCCGGCCCTTCGGGCCTCCAGAACTTGGCAACCGACCCCGTGGGCTCACGCCCACCGCAAAGGACTCCCGGCCCTCCGGGCCTAACAACACGTCGAAGGGCTGAGCGATTTGTGGTGGTGACACGCGCCGAGTGTGGCAATCAGGAAAAGGTGCTCCGCTTTGACATGAGCCGGACGAATCCAGCTCAAGGATCTGCCCGGCGGGGTGACGGGGCGAACTCCTCAACTGCGGCCTTCACCCACGGAGGACACCGACCGACCGCCAAGCACCACACGGAATAGCATCCCATGCCGCCCCGTCACCGCCCGATCGCGGATGGCCGGTCGCGCCCGAACCCGCACCCCCCTCCGAGGCCAAGCATGATTCGCATGTCGCGCGTGTTGCTTCCCCTGATCGCGGTCGCCGCCGTGGTTTTCTCGGCCCGTCATACTCAGGCGGCTCCCGCTGAAAAAATCCGTCTGGGCTACTTCGCCAACGTCACTCACGCCCAGGCCGTGCTCGGAGTCTCCACCGGCGACTTCGAAAGAGCCGTCGCGCCGGCGGCGTTCAGCACCAAGGTCTTCAACGCCGGCCCCTCGCTCATCGAGGCCCTCAACGCCGGCGAGATCGACATCGGCTATGTCGGCCCCAGCCCCGCCATCAGCGCCCACCTGCAGAGCAAGGGCAAAGGCATCCGCGTTGTCGCCGGCGCGGCGGCCAACGGCGTTGTCATTGTCGCCCGCCCCGGCTCGGGCATCGAGAAGATGGAAGACCTGCGCGGCAAGCGCATCGCCACCCCGCAGCTCGGCAACACCCAGGACATGTCCGCCCGCCACTACCTGCTCAAGGTGCTCGGCGCGCCCAACGTCGACAACGTGATCCCGATCCCCAACGCCGAGCAGAGCGCCATGATGGAGCGTGGCCAGATCGACGCCTCGTGGGCCGTTGAGCCGTGGGGCTCGCGGCTGGAGATCGAGAACCACGCCAAGGTGATCGCCCAGGAGAAAGACCTCTGGCCGGGCGGCGAGTTCACGCTCACGGTCATCGTCGTGCGTCCGGAGTTCCTGGCCGAGCACCCCGAATCCGTTGAAGCCGTTCTGAAGACCCACTGCGCCTGGACCCGGCGCCTCAATGACGAGCCGCTGAAGCAGGCCGGCCCGCTGGGTCAGGCGCTCGAGAAGCTCACCGGCAAGAAGCTCGCCGAGCCGGTCATCGAGTCGGCCCTGAAACGGGTCAAGTTCACCAACAAACCCGGCGTCGAGAGCATGGAGACGTTCGCCAAATGGGCGGCGGACATGGGCTTCGCCAAGGGCGTGGCCAACGTGAAATCGCTCGTGGACACCAAGCTGATCGATTCAATGGAGAACGGGTCCGGTGTCGGATCGGGCAAACAGCCGGGCGCGAAGGCCCCATGATCGCGGCGTGCGCGGTCGACGCGCTCCGATCCACCGCCTCCCGAGGCCTCAGCGCTCGGGCGCCGGCGGAAGGTCAAACGCCATCGCCACCTGGGAGCCGTAGATCGGATAGCTGATCCGGCACCGATATCCCCGGAACCGCCGCTCGTCCCACGACATCGCCGAGCACACGCTCCGCAGCAGCTCGGCGTACCTCGGCACGTCCCCCGAGCGGAACCGCGACATGCCCACGCCCAGCGGCTCGACGTTCTCCATCAGGTCGAGCGTGTCGATGTCCCGCGCCGGGTCGTTCACGTTGGCGACGCCCTCGAACGCGGTGTCATAGATCCGCAGCGAGGCATCCGACCCGCGGAATACGTCCTCGTGGAGCAACGCGTCGAACTGCAGCAGACCCGCGGCCACCGCGGTCTCGGCGAACACAAAGCCCTTGCGGGCCGGACCCGGCTGCGCATAACGGTTGATCTCGGCGCGGTTGACCTCCGCGAACACCAGGTCGACGCCCGACCCCGGGCCGAAGCTCTCCGACGCCAGGCTGTAATGGACGACCCCGCCTGCGCGGTGAACCCGCAGCTCCGGCAGCGGCGAAGAGCAGAACTCCGGCAGGAGCATCGCGTGCGGGTCGTCGATGCCGCGTCCGTCCAGCGATGTGGGGGCACGGTCGGCCGCGGGGTCCATCTTCCGGGTCGCGAGCTTGACCCCGGCGCCCGGACGCAGCCGTTCCAGCCCGAACAGCCCGTTGAGCCACACCACGTCCAGCCTGCCGGGGTCCGACGACGGATGCAGCAGCACCGTCGCGAGGATGGCGCCGGCCTGCGCCCCCTTGAGCTGGCTGATCGCCCGGAACGCCGCCTGCTTCCTCCGCAGCTCAAACTCCCGGCGCGCCTCGGGAACCCACGCGCTCACGATCACGTCCAGTGACCCTCGGTCACCGAGCTCGTGGCGGATCAGGCGGTCGTAGCGGTCCACCGCGTCCGCCGCGCTCCGCACCACCGCGTCGTTCACGCCGCACGCGCTCAGGGCCCGGAGCACCCGGCGCAGCGGCTCGGGCCCCGGCATCCGGTGCACCGCGGAAATCGGGTCCGAGGCGCGGACGGCCTTGAGGACACGGCTTGCCAGCACCTTGTCGATGTTCAGCCGCACCGCCAGTGCCTGCGGGCCTTCTCCGTGCTCCGGCAGAGCCTTCAGTGCCGCTCCCAGCGATCGGAGCAACTCATCGCCCGTGCGGACGATTCGAATCTCAAGCTCGTCGCCTTTTCCAGACGCCCGGGTGGGCGGGGGTTCGCTGGTTGATTGGGTTATGTTCGCTGTCACCCTTGAAATCATGCCATGAAACGACCCCTCAGTCGAGTGCATTTCTGAAAATTCTGGGAAGTTTCTAGGAAACTTCCTTGCAATGCCCGCCATCGGGGGTATTGTTCACGAGTCGGATCGACGCCAGGCCAAACCCCAGGAAGGAACCGCCATGAATCTCCGTCACAGTTCACCCCTTGCGCTCGTGATCGCCACGTTCGCGTCCGCTTGCCCCGCCGCGGTTGTCTTTGACACCGGCGCCCCGGATTTCGGGTTTTTCGGCCCGATCGGCTACGACGTGTTCGTCGGTCAGTCCGTCGGCGTGTCGTTTGTTCCGGATCAGACCTACGCCCTGGACGACATCGGCGTGTGGTTCATGAGCAACGACTTCGACAGCCCCGGGCGGACCTTCACGCTCACGCTCCGCACCGACGACGGAAGCTCCCCGGGCGCTCCCAGCGGCACGGTCCTCGAAACCTGGTTGATGTCGACGACCGCCATCGGGTGGGAGCCGGTGCTCGAGGTGGCTTCTTCGGCGCTCCATCCGACGCTGCTGGGGGGAAGCCGCTACTGGGTCGTCGCCGAGTCGAGCGAGCAGCCCTTTGTTGACCCCGTGTGGGCCTGGGGCAGCAACTCGTTCCCTGTTCTGTCGGGCAACATCGACTTTGCCTCCGGACCCGACTGGCAGACCGGCTACACCTACGGCAGCGCGCCGGGCACCATTGTGAACGGCACGCCAGTCCCGGCCCCGGGCGCGGTGGCCGCGATGGGCCTGGGATGCGTGCTGAGCTGGCGTCGCCGGCGCGCACTGTAGATTCGGAGGCCGGAACCCCCGGATCGCTTCAAGGCCCGCTCCGATGCGGGCCTTGGTTTCTTTTTGAGATCGGAACACCAGAGTGTTGGTACGCTTGGCGTCACATGGCCGCCTTCCAAAAGCCCGCCGACGCTTCCGACAGCGCGCCGCCGCCCGACTTGCGTCGCCTGCGCCTGTGGCAGATCCAGCCGGTGCGCGACATTCTCGTGGTCGCGGTGATTCTCGGGGTGCTGTACCTGGGTTACCTCCTGCGCCCCGTCACGGTGCCGCTGCTGCTCGCGCTCGCGCTGGCGTACCTGGTCGAACCGGTGGTGGCGCGGCTGACGCGGTCGGGGCGGCTCACGCGCCCGTTCGTCGCGGGTTGCGTGATCGTGGTGATCGCGCTGGCCGTCGTGACGCCGATCGTGGTGGGGGGCGGATTCGCCGTCGCCCAGGGCGCGCGGTTCGCCGATGCGGTGAGCATCAACCTTTCGCGCCTCAACGATTCGGTGCGTGCCCCTGAGGACCAGGCGGCCCGGGGTCGCCTGCCGGCGGGGGCGTGGCGCTGGGCGCGGGACTTCCTCGTTGACCTGCGCAATCGGCACCCGGAACTCGCGATTGCCCCGGGCGCTCCGCAAGGCGCGCCGGTCAATCCCGAAGCCTCCCCGGGAGGGCCGGGTGCGAAGCCGCCCGCCGACTCCTCCGCCCCGCCCGAAGCGCGTGAGCCCACCGCCGCCGAGCGCTGGGCCGACTACGCGTACGACTGGGTGCAGGTGAACATGCCCGCCATCCAGCGGTGGCTCTCGACCAGCCTTGTCGGTTCCGGGCGCGACGCGTTCACCGCGGTGTGGAGCGTGCTGCTGAGCGTGTTCTACCTGGGCTTCACGCTCTTTCTGACGCTGTTCTTCTTCTTCTTTACCTGCACCGCCTGGGGGAGCGTCAAGGAGCACATCGGCTCGTTCGTGCCCGAGCGCAACCGCAAGCGCTTCGGCGAAGTGATCGGCAAGATGGACGCCGTCATCGCCGCGTTCATCCGCGGGCGCCTCATCATCTCCGCCGTCCTGATGATCGAGTTTTCCGTGGTGTATTGGCTGATCGGCGTCTCGGCGCCGCTGCTGGTCGGCATCGCGGTGGGGGTGCTGTCGCTGGTGCCCTACATGGCGCTGGTGGGCGTCCCGGTGTGCATCGGGCTTCTGTGGCTGAACCCCGGCCCGCTCGAGTGGCAGACCACCGCGTGGTGGGTCATCCTCGCGCCGGTGGTGGCGACCTGGCTGGTGCAGGCGAGCGATGACTATGTGTGGACGCCCCTCATCCAGGGCAAGGCCACCGGCATGGACACGCCCACCATCCTGTTCGCGGTCCTGGCGGGGGCCACGCTGGCGGGCATCTACGGCGTGATGGTGGCGATCCCGACCGCGGCGTGCGTGAAGATCGTCATCAAGGAAGTGCTGTGGCCGAGGTTTGAGGCATGGGCCAAGGGGCGGTCGAGCGACTTCCTGCCCATCTCGCGGGAATGAACCCGGTGGAAGCGCCGCGAACGGCTCCGGAAACGGAACAGCCCCCGGTCCTGCGCGGTGCGCCGAGCCGAGGGCTGAAGATCTGAAATCAGTTCATTGGTCGCGACGGACGCGTCGCTCAAGCGCGACCGCGTGGACCGCCGGGGCCACGCCCGCCGCCCGGGCCGCCGCGCCC
>CAZEDW010000044.1:0-31152 GCA_964510955.1 uncultured Phycisphaeraceae bacterium | reverse complement strand
AATCCCGTCCTAGAGCCCGGCCATCCCCCGAATCGCCGCGTCCACCCCCGCCGGCACCGCCATCACGCTCAGCCGCGAGTTCCGCACCAGGAGAAAGTCCTTGAACCGCGCGTCACCCTTGATCGCCGCCAGCGTGACCGGCGTGCCCGCCGCCCGCACAGGCGCGATGTCCACCGCCACCAGCTTCGGATCACCCGCGCCCGGGTCCGGGTACGCCCCCTTCACCACCTTCGCCAACCCCACCACCGCCTTCACATCGCCGGTGTGGTAGATCAGCACCTCATCGCCCTTCGCGCACTGGCGCAGCGCGATCAGTGCCTGCGCGTTGGTCACGCCCGTCCACGCCGTGCGCTTGTCGCGCACGAGGTCGTCAAAGCTGTACTCGCCGGGTTCAGTCTTGAAGAGATAGGTCGCCATGGCTTCGACTCCGTTTTCCCTTCCGGCATCACGCGAGCCACGCCACCGCTTTGTTCAGCGTGTCGCACGCCACGATTTCCATTCCCTCGGGCGCCCGAGCCTTCGCGCCCGCCCCCGTCGGCACCAGCAGCCTCTTGTACCCCAGCCGCGCCGCCTCCCGCACCCGCGCCTCCATCTGATTCACCGGCCTGATCTCGCCGCCCAGCCCCACCTCTCCCACCGCCGCCGTCGGTACATCGCCCAGCGACCGCTTGTGAAACGCCCCCGCCACCGCCAGCGCCAGCGCCAGGTCCGCCGCCGGCTCGGTCACGCGGATCCCGCCCACGCTGCTGGCGAACACGTCGCGGTCGTACAGCCTGAGGCCCGCGTGTTGCTCCAGCACCGCCAGGATCATCGCCACCCGCCCGGCGTCGACGCCGCTGGTCTTTCGTTTGACGGCGCCAGGGAAGCCCATCGCCGTCAGCGCCTGCATCTCCACCAGCACGCACCGGCTGCCCGTGAGCGCCGGGCACACCACGCTCCCCGGCCGCGGCCCCGCGCCCAGCGCACCCGCCGCCACGCTCGCCCCGTCGGGCACCTCCACCAGCCCGCCGCCCGACATCTCGAAGAGGCCGATCTCCAGCGTCGTCCCGAACCGGTTCTTGATGGCCCGAACCACCCGGTGCGCGTGGTAGCGGTCTCCCTCGAAATACAGCACCACGTCCACCAGGTGTTCCAGCAAGCGCGGCCCGGCGAGCTGGCCGTCCTTGGTCACATGCCCCACCAGGACCACCGCCGTCCCGGTGGCCTTGGCCAGGTACACCAGGTCCGTGCAGCACCGCCTCAGTTGCGGGATCGTCCCCGGCGACGCGTCCAGGTCTCCCTTGTAGACCATCTGGATCGAGTCGATGGCGATCACCGCCGGGCGCACCCGCCGCGCCTGCTCGACGATGCGGGCCAGATTCGTGTCCGCCAGCACGTACAAGTGCTCGCTCTCACGCACCCCCAGGCGGTGCGCCCGCAGGCGCACCTGGTCCGCCGACTCCTCGCTGGTCACATACAGCGTGCGGATCCCGTCTTTGTGCCCCAGGTTCTGCTGCAGTGTCCTCCCCGGCGACGACATGGCGCCGAGCGCCTGGAGCATCAGCGTGGACTTGCCGATGCCGGGATCGCCGCCGAGCAGGATCGCCGAGCCAGGCACGATCCCGCCTCCCAGCACGCGATCAAACTCGCCGATTCCAGTGGAAACCCGCCCCGGCAGCGCCTCGCCGCTCGCCTCGCTGATCGGCCTGGCCGTCGGCGGCTCCAGCAGCGTCTCGGGCGGCTCGCCCCCCTCCCCCCCGGAAGGCGAGTACACCGCCCATGCCTCGACCGCCAGCCCCTTGTGCGTGTCGGCGGATGCCGCCTTGCTCACCCGGAACTCTTCCAGCGAATCCCACGACCCGCACGCCGGGCACTTGCCCATCCAGCGAGACTGGACCGAGCCGCACGAACGGCAGACGTAGGTGAGGCGGGGCTTTGGCATCGTGGCGGGCGCATTAAAGCCGCCCCAACCTCACCCCGACGGCTCGGAAGTTGCGCGAGAGGTTACGGGCAATCCGTCCGCCCGAACTGCGCCAGCATCGCGATCAGATCGGGCGTGCTCACGACCCCATCGCCGTTCAGGTCACCCAGCGAGAACGGCTGCACCGTGTGACCGAACACCCCCAGCATCAGCGCCAGGTCGGTCGTGTTCACCGCGTGGTTGCCGTCAAAGTCCGCCGTGCACGCCGGCGGCGGCACGTACGTCGTGAAGCTCGCGCTCGCCGGGCTCGACTGCGTCAGGCCGAAGTCGTTGGTCGCCTCCACCTTCCAGTAGTACGTCGTCGAGCCCTGCAGCGTGCCGGGCGACACGTTCGCGGTGCTCTGGGTGAGGTTGGAGATGTCGATCAGCGGGCTGGAGAAATCACTGTTGTTGTCGAGCACGAAGCGGTAGTACACCGCCCCCGCGGCGTCGTCCCAGTCAAACGACGAGTTCGTCGGCACCTGCACCGCGCCCGGCGCCGGGCTGAGCAGCGCAAAGCCGCCCGGGGGCGGCGGCGTCACGGTCAGCGTCGCCGAGGCCGAGGTCGTCCGGCACTGCGGCCCCTGCACCACGCAGTTGTACAGGCCCGTATCGCCGACGACCACGGGGTTGATCGTGAGCGTCTGCGTGGTTGCACCGCTGATCGCCCCGCCGTCGTTCAGGTCGGTCACGCCCTTGCGCCAGCGGAATGTCAGTTGACCCGTCCCGGTGGCGGCGACGTTGAACGACACGCTCTGCCCCTCGACGCGCGACGCGCCCGACGGATTCTGCGTAATCGTCGGACGATCCTGGCCCTGCGGGCACGTCGGGTTCACGCTCACCGGCGCGCTCTGCGTCACCCCCTGCCCGCACGTGCCGGTCACGACAAGGTCATAGTTGCCGGTGTCGCCCGTCTGCGTCGGCGTGATCGTCAGCGAGGCCGTGTTGACGCCGCTGAACCGCCCGCCGTTGCTCAGGTTCTGCCCGTTGCGCCGCCACTGATAGGCCACCGTGCCGAAGGTGTTGAACGAGGCGGTCAGCGTCACCGGGTCGCCCTCGTCAACGCTCGCCGCCGAGGGATTGCTCGCGACCGACGGCAGCGCCGAACCGCAGAACGACGCCCCGCCGTCCACCCAGTTGCGGATGACGGTCTCGACGCGCGGACCGAAGTCGAGCGTGAGGTTGCTCATGCCCCCGGGGCAGATGTGGCAGTACGACATGATCGACCCCAGCGCGAACGCCTGCGAGCAGTCCTGCACACCGCCCACGTACGCCAGCCCGCAGCCGTCGATGATCGGGTTGTACCAGTTGCTCTCGTGGGTGTGCCCGGTGCCGAAGTTGTGCCCCATCTCGTGGCTGACGACGTTGATGTCCCAGTTGCTGCCGTTGTGGTCCACCAGCGGGTACGGGAAGAAGCCGTTGAGGTTCGCCGACACGCCGTAGCCCGCGCCGGTGCAGATGGCCTGCAGGTAGGCGATGCCGCCCCCGAGGTTCCGCGTGGACATCAGGTGGGCCACCTCGCGCTGCACGCCGCTCATGTTCGCGTTCCAGTAGTTCAGGAACTCGTTGAGCTGCGAGGGGTTGTCCGCCCCCGTCCACGGGTCGGGCGTCGTCCAGATGCGAAGGTAGCTCAGCTTCAGCGCGATGTTGACGTCGCGCTGATAGATCTCCGATTCCGCGGCGATGATGAGCGTCGCGTAGTTCTGCGCCGCCGTCACCGTCCCCAGGCGGGCCTGGAACTCGTTGTCGGTATCGACCGCAACCCGGAACTGCTTGCACGTCCAGTTGGCCCGCTCGCCGCTGTTCGCCGCGCGCGCGTTCGGTGCCGGCGCCTGGATGCCCGGCGGCAACACCGCCCCGTCGCACACCGTCGGCGCGAACTGCAGCGCCGCCCCCGCGGCGCTCCGCGCCCCGGTGATGAACGCGCCCGGCGCGCCCGCCGGCCCGCTCGAAACCACGAACGTCTCGCCGCCCCTGACGATGTACCCGTCCACCCGCTCGGGCGTGATCGCCAGGAACACCCGCGAATCCGCGTCGCCCGTCACCGCGCCGCGCCACAACTGCATGTCCGGCCGGGGCGTCTCGATCTCCCCCTGGGGCGTCACCACCACCAGCCTCGCGTCGGGCGTGAACACCTCGAACCGCTCCAGCTCCAGGTCGGCCCTGATCCCCCGCGCCGCGTCCAGCGTCACGCCGGGAACAACCGCCAGCTCGGCGTTCCGCAGCGCCGCGTACGCCGCCGCGTCAATCCCGACCGCCGCCGCCCCCCCATACGACCCCCGCGCCGCGTCCGGCTTCAGCACGCCCGCCACCACGGGGGCCTCGTGCATCGGCGCCTCACGCCCCGCGAACCGCGTCACCGGCGAGGCACCCAGCGCCGCGGACGTCAGCCCCGAGGCGGTCACAACAACGGCGGCGATAGCACGGGCGGTCGGCATGGCGGTCGTCTCTCCTGCTGGGTCCGAACTGTCAGACAAAAGTCCCTGATCTGCTCTACGCATTGTGAGGCTTGTTGGTCCCCTTGGGAACCCCCGTGTTCCCATCCGGTGAAACCTTTTTCGGGAGACAAACCCCTAACCCCATTCCCCGGCCTCCAACGTCTTCCCGACCCCGGGCTGCTGCCCCCGGCGGCTTATGGACACACCGGGCAGGTCTGCCCGAACCGCCCCAGGAGCAGCACCAGGTCCGCCGTGTTGACCAACCCGTCGGCGTTCAAGTCGCCCGTCGACCCGGGAGCCACGCTCTGCCCAAACCGGCCCAGCAGCGACACCAGGTCGGCCGTGTCAACCCTCGCGTCGCCGTTCAGGTCCCCCGAGCACGCCGGCGCCGTGCACGCCGCCTCGAACGCCCCGCGATCAATCACCGCCGAGCCGCCCGGCGACCCCACCGACCGGCGCGGCTTGTGGGCCAGGTCAAACGCGAACTCGGCCGGTGCCGGCACGCTGTTGGCCCCTGAATCAATGCACGGCGACCCGGCCCCGAGCCGGAAGTCGCCGCCCGGCCGGTTCACGAACCTCGGGTCGGTCGTGATGTCCGTCGCGCCCTGCGCCACGCCCTGATACGCGAAGGCGGCGTTGGAGAACACATTGTTGCTCACCAGCGCCGGCGCCGCGCCGCCCGAAGCCGACAGCCCGCCGCCCCCGACGTTAAACGCGATGATCGCGTTGCTCACGCTCGCCGACGCGTTGCTCACGTGGACCGCCCCGAACCCCGCCGCCGACGTGTTCCCCGCCACGGTGTTGTTCGCGAACAGCACGCCCGCCGAGTTGTCCAGCACAACCGCCCCGGCGCCGCCCGAGCTTGTGTTGCTGGTGAACAGGCAGTTCACCACCCGCGCCGCGCCGCTCGATGCATTCAGCACCGTCAGAGCCCCGGCGCCCGCGGCCCCGGCGTTGTTGCGGAAGATCACGTTGGCGATGACCGGCGCGATCGCCGCGCTCCGGACGCCCGCCCCCGAATCCGCCGCGCCGCCCTGGATCACCACCCCGTCGATCACGGCACCCGGCGCGCCGGCCGGGATGTCAAGAACCCGCCCCGCGCCGCCCCCATCAATGACCGTCACGTTCGCCGCCCAATCGCGCTGCGACGCCGCGCTCTCGGTGCCCGCGAACCCGCCCAGAACTTTCAGCGACGAGGGCAGCACCACCCCGCCCGCGTAGGTGCCGCCGGTCATCCATATCTCCTGAACCACCCCGCCAGTCCGCGGCGCCACGCCCAGCGCCGCCGACAGACTGTTGAAGGCCCCTGCGAAACTCAGCCCGTCGCCACCCGCCGGGGCCGAGGCACGCACGCGCAGCACGCTGTCGGGGAAGGGCCCCACCGCGATCGCCGCGGCGAACACCGTGCTCACGACCCCCCGCGTGTCGGTGGCCCGCGCCAGCGCCCGCAGCGTGGGAGAAAAGCTCGCCGGCGCCTCGCCGATCGTCAGCGAGAACCCGTCGCTCCCGTCGGTATCGGTCCCCAGCGCCTCGTCCGTCCCCGGCGTCACGACCCCGTCGTTGTCCACGTCCCTGAAGAACTCGACCTGGGCAACCTGATCCGGCGCGACGTCGCCATCGGTCGCCGTCGCGTTCAGCGTGATCGGCGCCAGCACCCGCGGCGCAGCAGAGGCCGTCAGGCCCGTCACCGAGGGCGGTCGGTTCACAACCGTCGTCGCGGCGGCGGCCGGGCTCAGCAGCGCCAGCCCATCGGTCGCCCGGGCGAAATACCGCGTCGTCCCCGACGCGCCCGCCGGCGCCTGCACCGAGACCGACGCCGTCGCCCCGGCCCCCGTCACCGTCCCCACCAGCGTGTCGCTCGCGTCCAGCACGCCGTCGTCATTGCCGTCGAGGAAGAACTCGACCTTGGCCAGCGCCCCCGGAGCGGGGTCCGTGTCCGAAACGCCCGTGGCGTTCAGCGTCAGCGTGTCCCCCGGCTCGACCAGCGCCGGCGTGACCCCCAGCGACGCCACCACTGGCGCCAAGTTGATCCGAACGCTGCACACCTGCGCCACGCCCGGCACGTTCAACTGGTCCACGCCCCGCGCGAAGTACGTCAGCGTGCCCGCGGCGTTCGCCGGGATGTTGACCACCGTGAACGCCGTCGAACCGCCCAGCGCCACCGAGGCCAGCAGGGTGTCGGCCCCCTGCTCAAAGCTCCCGCTCAGGTTCGAATCGCTGAAGAACTCGACCCGCGCCAGCCCCGCGCCGCTGCCGGCGCCATCGGCGTCACTGACGCCGGTCGCCGTCAGCGTGACCGATGCGCCCGCGTTGGCCACCTGCGACGACGCGTTCACCGCGCCGATCACCGGCAGGCTGTCGCCCCGGACCGTCGCGCTCAGCGCCGTGCCCACCACCCCCAGCTCATCCCGCGCCCGTGCGAAGTACGTCACCGCGGCGCCCGGCAGCAGGCTGGGGAACGCCACGCCGAGCGACGCGACGCCTGCGTTCACCGACGCGGCGCCGATCTGCGCGTCCGCGGCGTCGAACACGCCGTTGCCGTTCGAATCAACGAAGAACTCGACGCTCGACGCCGCGCCCCCCGGCGGATCGGGGTCCGTCACCAGCGTCGCCGTCAGCGTGACCGTCCCGCCCGTCACCGCGATCGCCGGGCTGGCGCCCAGCGCCCCCACGCTCGGCGGTCGGTCGATGATCACGCTGGCCGACGCCGCGACCGACAGCGCGCCCTTGTCGTCCTGCGCCTGCGCGAAGAACCGCACCGTCCCGTTGCCCCACGACGCCTGCGAAGTCACGATCGCGCCGAACCCGTTGGTCCCGTCGGTCAGCGTCGCCAGCAGCTCGTCCGCCGCGTCCAGCGCGCCGCTGTTGTTCGAATCCCGGAAAAACTGCACCCGCGTCACCCGCCCGCCCGTGGACACATCGGGGTCCGCCACCCCAACGGCGTTGAGCGAGACTGCCGCTCCGGACAGCAGCAGCGTCGGCCCCGCGCTCAGCGACGCGACGGTCGGCACACCGTTGGTCGTCGTCCCTCCCCCGGAACCTCCCCCGGAACCTCCCCCGGACCCACCCCCGGATCCCCCCCCGGACCCTCCACCAGTCCCACCACCACCCCCGCTCCCGGACCCACCACCAGTACCGCCCCCGGAACTTCCTCCGCCCGAAGTACCGCCGCCGGTCGTCCCACCAGATGTGCCCCCGGACGTGCCGCCGGTGGTTCCGCCCGTGGTGCCCGTCGAAGTCGGCACGCTGACGCCGGTGAACAGCCCGCCGGTGCCGTTGGACGGAACGCCCCCGAACAGGCCCGAGCCGCCGCCCGTCGCGCCGCCGCCGGGCGTGGCCTGGCCGCCGCCGCTCGTGGGTGTTCCCGGCGTCTGCGACGGCGTTGCGCCGCGCCCCGCGCCAGCGGCCGCTTGCTGAAACTGCGCCTGGCTCGACTGCACGATCGACTGCGCCATCGCCGCCGCCTGCTGCGGACTGAACCCCTGCGGCTGGGTGATGATCGTCTGCGCCGGCGCCGGCTGCGTGAGCGGTGCCCCGCCCCGCGCCGCCGGGCCCGCTCTGCCAGGGCGCGAAGGCGTCTTGCTCGGCGCCGGCGACTCGATCCTCGGCGGCACCTTCTCCCCGGCGAACAGCGCCGCCGCCGAGCTCGGTGGCGCGGTCAGGTTCGCAGCCGCCGGGGCGGCCGTCGGCACGCTCGCCTGCCTCCGCTGCCCCTCGGCGATCAGTTGGTCCAGCGTCGGCCCGTTGCGCAGCGAGTTGCTGCCCGCGACAAAGCCCGCCCCACCCGGACCACGCGCGCCCGTCCCCGCCGGGAGGTTGGGGGCCACCAGCCCGCGCCCGCCGCGCGAGGCAAGCCCCGCGTCGGGCGCCTCATCGGCGCAGCGCGGAATCCACAGCAGCAGGACCAGCAGCCCCGCACCGCCCGCCGCCGTGATGACTCGGTTCCTGGTATTCAAGGCCCGCTTTCCCGACCCCAACAAGATAGCCCGCCCGAGGGGGGAACCAAGCGAAGCCGGCTTTCCACGGGGATATTCGTGCCGCCTGTAGGCCCGGATGCCGTTTCCAGGCGCCGGCCCGCACGTTATCAGCACCCTTGCCCGAACACCGCCAGCAGGACCGTCAGGTCGCCGGTGTTGACCATCCCATCTCCGTTCAGGTCGGCGGGTTCGCCCGGAAGCACCTCGTTGCCAAACCGCACGAGCATGAGAACAAGATCACCGGTGTTCCGGATGCCGTCGTGGTTGATGTCGCCCGTGCACAGCGAGGGCGGCGCCGTGGCGAACGACCAGGCCGCGGGCGCCGAAGCCACCGACCCGACCGGGTTGGTGGCGGTCACGCCCCAGTAGTACGTGCGCCCCGCCTGCAAGAGCCCCGGCGCGACCGCGAAGGTCGTGCCCGTCAGCCCCGACTGCTGCGCCACCACGTCGGTGAGCGCGCCGTCGTTGGCAACCGTTATGCCGTAACTGAACGCCCCGTTCGACGGCGCCCACGCCAGCACCGGCGTCAGCGGCTGGGCCGTCGCGCCGTTCGCAGGCGACTGCAGCGCAAACGCCGCGGGCGGCGCGCTGGGCGGGACGATGTTCAACACCCCGGCGCTGGTGGCGTCGGACGACGCCAGCCCCAGCCCGTCGGCGTTGGTCACCCGGACCTGCGTCAACCCCGCCGCGGCGCCCGCGGGGACAAACAACGCCAGCCCGCTCACCTGCGTACCCAGCGGGTTCACGCTCGGCGTGCCCGTGAACACCGCGCCGGGCACCGACGGCAGCGAGAACTGGCCCGCCGACACCACGCCCTTGAAGTTCGTCCCGATGATCGTCACCGGCATCGTCGCGCCCTGCGCGGCCGTGGATGGTGAGACCGCCGTTACCGTCGTCACCGCGTTGAACACCGTCACCGTCACCGTGTCGGTCGCGGTCAGGCCGTTGCTGTCGGTCACGCGCAGCGTCACCGGGATGTCGCCGTTCGACGGATAGGTGCGGAACGCCGTCGCGCCCGACGCCTCGAACGAGCCGTCGCCGTCGAGGTCCCACGCGTAACCGTTGACCGTCGCCCCCGGCTCGTTGGCCCACGCGTTCGCGTCGCCCAGGAAATAGCACTTGGACCCCGCCCAGCTCCGCTTGTTCACCCCCGCGACGGCCCCCGGCCCGAACGGCTGCCCCGCCACGCGGATAGAGAAATCATAAAGCTGGAGCGTCTGCGCCCCGATCGCGTCCGGGCCGGCGTCGACCACCCGCACGCTGTAAGCCCCTGCGCCGAGGTTCGCCGTGATGCTCTCGGCGATCCCCGGGCCGTTGTTGGAAGAGAAGAGCACCGTCGAACCGTCGGCGCTCCGCAGTTCCAGCAGCAGGTTCCCCGCCACGCTCGCGTTGATCGTGGTGACCGAAAGCCCGTCGCACTGCGTGAGCTGCGGCCCCTCGTCGTACACCCCCCCCACCGGCGCGGCGCCGATGGTCACGGGGCTCGCGGTGCCCAGCGAGAACCTGAACCAGTCCTCGCCCGACCCGCCCGGCCCGTTCACACCGTTGACCGAGAGAAACGGCTCGCGAACCGACCGCGGGCCGCCGCCCGACGACGGCGCGAGGTCGCCGAAATCACGCGCCGTGCCGGGCCCGGTGTTGCCCGCGAACCGGTCGCCGTAGTTCCGCTGCGCCCCGCGCATCTCGTCCACCTGCACCATGTCGAAGTCGGCCGTGAGGTACGGCTCCATCAGCTTGGTGTGGTTGCAGGGGATCGTGTGGTACAGCCCCAGCCCGTGGCCGTGCTCGTGGCTGATGGTGTTGCGGAAGAACCGGTAGTTGTGCGCGGGGTCGGTGAAATACGCCGCCAGGAAAAACGAGGTGTTGACCACCATGTCGCCCCCGCCCACGACCGCGCCGGCATCGATCGCCGGGAAGGCGTTGTACGCCAGCGCGAACTGGATGCCGCTCGCGTACCCCCCGATGCGGATGTCCCCCCGCGTCGGGACCCGCGCCGTTCCCTGGTCCATCGGCGAGTTGTCGTCGTTCACCTCGGTGTAGCTCACGCCGGCCCAGCGCCGCCACGCCGCCAACCCCGCCCGCATGTACTCGCGGCCGAGGTCGAGGTTGCCCGAGCCGAACGCCGCGATCAGCTTGGAGTTCAGGTCGTTGGGCCCCACGCCCTGCACCACCGCCAGCCCCCACAAGGTGTTCTCCTTGGGGAAGCTATACGTCAGGTGCGCCGGCGCGCTCTGGCCCGACGGGCCGATCCCGCCTTCGCCCGCCCAGCACACACCGTCAACGATGAACCGCTCACCGGCGTACGGCATCGTCGCCGGACGCGCCCCGTCCAGCGCGATCTGCCGCGCCTGCTCGGGCGTCAGGTTCTGGGGGTAACACGCAACGCCGTGGGCGTCGATGCACAGCTCGCCGGCGCGTGCTACGCCGACACCCCACGCCGCCAGCGCGGCAACCATCGAGATCATCGATCTGCTCATCCGCTCGGTCTCTTCTCTTCTATCTCAGCGCGGCGAACAAACGATTCAGCACCACTGCGCGGGAACGCCGTCGCGACGGGCACTGCGCTACCGACAGGCGCCCTCGCCGCCCGCGGCATTCCCGTACCCCCAAGTTTGGAACCCTTCAACCGAAGAAGCAACCACGGAGTTGGAAATTCGCCTGAAATCCGGGCCCGAGCGCCCGGCGCCATTCCCATCCCTGACAAACTACGACCGCTTCCCCCCCGAATCTACGGGCAGTTGCGCCCGAACTGCACCAGCAGCAGCGTCAGGTCCTGGGTGTTCACCGTCCCGTCGGCGTTGATGTCCGCCGGCTCGGTCCCCGGCGGGAAGCTCCGCCCGAACTTCACCAGCAGAAGCGTGAGGTCCGCCGTGTTGATCGCCCCGTCATGGTTGATGTCCGCCGGGCAGCACGGCGTCGGATTGCACGGCACCCCATCGCCCCGGTACACCCCGTTCCGGGCCGCGCACGCCTCGGGCCCCTGCGAGCTGATGCACAGGTTATTGGAGAGGCAGCAGCCCCCCGGCGCCGGGCAGGTGTCCACGCCGCAGATCGAGCCGTCGCCCAGGTACCGGCCGTGGAACTCCAGCACGCAGAAGTCGTGCTCGAAGTTGTCGTAGCAGCCGAAGTCCGTGCAGCACGCGCCGGCGAACGCGGTGCACTGCGCCTCGCCGCACGTCGATTGGTACCCCTGGAACACCCCACCGTAGTAGTGGCAGTCGCGCGTCGACGAATCCATGCACACCCCGTTGGGCAGGCAGCACGCGCCCGGATAGCTGCATTCTTCAAAGGGAAGGTGGGAGCAGTTCGTCGCGTCGCCCTGGTACGAGCCTCCGGCCTTGGTGCACGTCAGCTCGTCCATGTTCTCCGTGCAACCCTGGCCGTAGAAGCAGCACGCCCCGATGCTGCACGAACTCTCGGAGCACAGGCTCCCCACCCCCAGGTACGCGCCGCCCGAGGCCAGGCACCCCGCCTCGGAGACATAGTCCTGGCACACCACGCCCTTCACATGCAGGCAGCATGCCCCCGTCGGCCCGCACGGCATGGACGCGCACGTCGAGCCGTCCCCCTGGTAAACACCCCCGTCGGGCTCGCAGTTCTGCGCCGGGTACCCCTCGATGCACCGGTCATAAATGCAGCACGCGCCGATGTGGAACACACAGTTGGCCGTCGCGCACTCGGTGCTCGCGCCCATCCACGTCCCACCCTGGCCCACGCAATCCCCCTCCGGGTACCCGTCGGAGCAGAAGGTGGAGAAGCAGCACGCGCCGGTCGGCCCGCACGGCTGCGACGAGGCGCACGTCTGCCCCGGCGTCCCAAACACGCCGCCAAAGAACGCGCAGTACGACGCCGGGTACCCGTCGTAGCAGTAGCTGCCGAAGCAGCAAGGCCCCATCACGCTCGAGCACGAACCCTGGGCACACGTCACGCCGTCACCCAGGTACGTCCCACGCGCCGCCGCGCACCCGCCGGCGGTGTACGAGTCCGCGCAGTAGTTCCCCACAAAGCAGCACCCGCCCACCGGCCCGCAGCTCCCGCCCGAACAGGAAGTCCCGTCGCCGGCGTACGTGCCTCCGGCGCTCTGGCAGGCGCCGGCAGAATAGCCGTCCTCGCAGAAGGACTGGAAGCAGCACGCCCCGGTCGCCACCCCGCTCTCGCTCTGCGCCGCGGCGCCGCCCGCGACCGCGAACAAGCCGGTCACCACCGCCGCAAGCGCCATGAACCGTTGACTCGTATTCATCGTGTTGCTCCAAGCCCGTCGTCACCAAGCGGGATTCCCGCTCCACTCGCGTTCAGCACGCCCTTCCGAACTGCACCAGCAGCAGCGTGAGGTCCTGGGTATTGACATGCCCGTCGGAGTTGATGTCCGCCGGTTCGTCCCCCGCCGGGAACTCACGCCCGAACTTCACCAGCAGCAGCGTCAGGTCCGCCGTGTTCACCACCCCGTCGGCGTTCAGGTCGCCGGGGCAGCACGTCCGGGGCGTGCACACCGAGCCGTCGCCTTTGTACGTCCCGCCGCGGAACGTGCACTCGTTCAGCCCCACCACCATCACACACCCGTTGCCCGCGACGCAGCACGCCCCGACGTTCTGGCACCCCGCCTCGGCGCAGGTCGTGCCGTCCCCCTGGTACACGCCCCCCGCGTTCTCGCAGGCGCTCCGCGTCACGCCCGACCCGCACTGATTGAACGTGTAGCAGCACGCCCCCACCGACGGGCACGTCACCTGCGAGCAGACCGAACCCTGCCCGTTGTACGTCCCGCCGAACTCGACGCAATCGCTGAAGCCCACCCCGTCGGTGCACGTGACGCCGTTGAGGTTGCAGCACGCCCCGGTGCCCGGGCAGCCCGCCGTGGCGCACGGCCCTCCGCGGCTCTCACCGCCCGCGATCGAGCAGTCATACGCCGTCATCTCCACGCACACCCCGAACGGCAGGCAGCACGCCGTCGGGCAGAAGAACCCGTCGCACGCCGACCCGACCCCGTTGAACTTTCCGCCCGCCTCGGCGCACCCGTTCTCCGTCAGGCGCACGCACCCGCCGAAGTCCCCCAGGCAGCACCCGCCGCGGCAATCCGTTCCCGCGCACACGGTCCCCGACCCCAGGAAAGACCCCCCCGCCACCCGGCACGAGACGCCGTCGATCTCCTGGCACACCCCGTTCGGAAAACAGCACGCCCCCGGGCCGACGCCGCCCGCGACCGCTTCGAGTGCGCACAGCGCAACCCCCACCGCACACAACAAGCAACGCCTGGCGCCGTTCAAGGTCATTTCTCCCGCGCGGCCCGGTCCCCCGCGCCGCATCCGCCCATATTCCTACCTGACGATCAAGCCCCGCACAAGGCAATTCCCTCCCGTCGCGCCAAAATAACCCGCCCCCGCAGCGCATCGACGTGTCCCCGGCGCACAAACGCGGTCACATCCGTTCCAGCGCCCGGATCCCCAGCGTCCGCAGCCCGTCCTCCAGCACCCGCCCCGTCAGCGCGCACAGCCGCAGCCGCGACCGGCGCGACGCCTCGTCCGGTGCCTGCAAAACCGGGCACGCCGCGAAAAACGTGCTGAACGCCTGCGCCAGGTCGTACATGTACCCGCACAACCGGTGCGGCTCGCACGCCTCCGCCGCCGCCCTCACCACGCCCGGATATTTCAATAGCTCCAGCGCGATCGCCTTCTCCTCCGGCGCCCCCAGCGTGATCGCCGCCGCCCCCGCCGCACCCGCCTCCCCCGCCCCGAACTGCTCCGCCGCCTTGCGGAAAATCGACTTCACCCGCACCAGCGCGTACTGCAGGTACGGCCCCGTGTTCCCCTCAAACGCCAGCATCCGGTCGAAGCTGAACACATAGTCCTTGATCCGGTCGCTCGACAGGTCCGCGTACTTGATCGCCCCCATCGCCACCGCCTCCGCCACGTCATGCCGCTCCGCCTCGCTCAGCGACGGGTTCTTCTCCTTCACCGCGCTCAGCGCCCCCTGGAAGGCCTCCTCCAGCAGGTCCGCCAGCTTCACGTTCTCCCCCGACCGCGTCTTGAACGGCCTGCCATCCTCGCCCAGGATCGTCCCGAACCACGCGTGGAACAGCTCCGCGTCGCTCCCATCGGGAAGCCTCGCATAGCCGGCCTTCTTCGCCGCCGCGAACACCTGCTTGAAGTGCAGCGCCTGCCGCCCGTCCACCGCGTACACCACCTTGCACGCGCCGAACTTCTGCACCCGGCGCCGGATCGCCGCAAGGTCCGTCGTCGCATACAAGAACCCCCCGCCCCCCGCCGGGGACTTGCGGATGATGCACGGCTCCTTGATCCCGAGCTCGTCCACCCGCACCACCAGCGCCCCGTCAGACTCCGTGGCCACCCCCCGCTTCACGAGATCGTCGACAAGCGGCGCCAGCTCCTCGGCGTAACTGCTCTCCCCCGCCGTCGCCTCGTCGGTCACGTTCGCGCCCATCCTGCCCACCGCCGCGAAGCACGCCGCCAGCGTCACCCGGCTGATCTCCTGCCACACCTTGTAGTACGCCGGGTCGTGCGACTGCAGCGCCACCAGCGCCGCCTTGGCCCGCGCCAGGTGCTCGTTCGCCCCGCTCACCTGCGCCGACAGCTCCGCCTCGGCCTTGGGCCCCAGCCCGAACCGCTTCACCGCCGCCAGACCCGCCTCGTCCGCCTCGCAGTCGCGCTGCGCTTGCTTGTACAGCTTCTCGAGCTGATCCAGCGCGATCGACTTCAGGTCGATCGCCCCCGACTCGACCCCCCGCTTCACCGCCTCGGTCACCATCGCGATCGGCAGCCCCCAGTCGCCGAAGTGATTCTGCCGGATTACCTTCCACCCCAGCCGCTCGTGCAGGCGCGCCAGCGCGTCCCCGATCACCGTCGCCCGGATGTGCCCCACGTGCATCTGCTTGGCGAGGTTGACGCCGCACAGATCGACCACCACCGTCCGCCGCGGCGAGATCGCCGAAATACCCATCTCCGGCGTATCCATCCCCGCCAGCGCCCCCGACAGCGCCGCCGCGCTCAACCGGATGTTGATGAACCCCGGCCCCGCCGGGGGCTCGGGCTTCTCCGCCACGCCGCTCAGGTCAAGCGCGGCGATGATCTTCTCCGCCAGCGCCCGCGGGTTCATCCCTCCGGGGGCCGCCTTCGCCAGGGACATCGCGCAGTTCGACTGAAAGTCCCCGTGCCTGGGGTCCTTCGCCGGCGTCAGCATCGCCGACGCGTTCGCCGGCAGCGCATCCCCCATCACAGCGCGCAGCGCCGCCATGAACCGCTCGTTCAGAACCGAAAGAGGATCACTGCCGTTCACGGGCGAACCAGTCATAGGGGCGGAGTTTAGACGCAACGGCTCATCGCAGAAGCCTCGCGCCGTCAACGGGCGTGATCCCCGACCGCAACGGCATCCCCCAGGAATGGGACGCCGTTCTTGGCCCCAGCGGGGCCGAGGTGAGTTGCCGTGGGCGTCAGCCCACGGGAAGCCAGGCGAGCGCGCAAGGCCCGGAGGTCCGGCACGCCGCGCGCTCGAAGACTCTCGCGCGCATCACCACTCCTGTGCGCACCAACGCGGTGATGCCCCCAAAGACCTGCACAATTCTCGCGCCCATCACTCCGCCGCTCTTGCCCACCACCCAACCCCGCGCACAATCACATCATCACGCGTGCCTCATCCCGGAGCGCCGCAAACTTCTTCAAGGGGACCCGCTCATGACATCCATCGCCGCCCTCCGCACCGCCGCCTTCGCCGCGCCCCCTCCGCCCGCGCCGACCGCCCCCCCGCTCCGCCTCACCCCCACTCCCCCATCACCCCCATCATCAGCCTCACCCCCGCGCCCGCTCCCCGCCCCCCGTGCCACCATCGTCAGCCCTGCGCCTTCGGTGCCGACCACCGACGCTCCCCCCGTTTCGCCCCCGGGCGTCGCCGACGCCGCAGGCCTTCTTCTCGACTACCTCAACCCCGCGCTGACGATCTTCCAGGTGCTCGCCAGGCACGCGGTCAAGTTCGACCAGCTCGACGCCTGGATCCAGCAGCCCGACACCCAGCGCACGATCGAGCGTTTCCGCGCCGCCGAGTCCACGCGCGCCGAGCACATCCTCGCCGCCGCCCAGCCCGCCGCCGTCCGCACCCTGGTCCGCGCCCTCGACGCCACCAGCAAGGAAACCTCCCGCCGCGCCGCCACCACGCTGCTGCGCATCGGAGCCCGTGCCACCGACCCGTCCGCGGGTCGGAGTTCACCAAGCCCCACCGCCCGTCGTGCCACTGACTTGGCGTCCTCGCCAAGTCAGTGTCCCCAACCCACCGATCCTCCCGCGCCCTCACCGACCACCCAATCCTTAAGCCGCAAATCCCAAACCCCCACCCCCGCATCCGACCGAAATACCCGCTCCGATGAAACACGCCGTGGTCCAGGTCGCGTGGCTGGTGCAGATCGTGTGTCTGCTGGCGATGGCAGTGGTCATCATCAGCCGTCCGGCGTTTAGAACGCTCCTCAAGCAGACCTGGAAACCGCCCGTCTTCCGCTGGCTCGCCGGCGTGTTCCTGTTCGCCACCTGCGTCGTGCTCGCGGCCCGCCTGCTGACCACGATGGGCCTCGGCTGACGGCCTCCCGCTCGCGCTACCTCTGCACCACCATCAGCCGCCCAGCCCGCAGCGGCGCCGACCACACCCGCAGCCCCGCGCGCCGAAACTCCTCCTCCGCTCCCGCCGACGCAGGGCGCAGCGGGTCGGCCACCAGCCCCACGCACCCGAGCCCGCCGACCAGCGCCGCGATCGGCGCCACACTCACCCCGTCGTACAGCACGTCCGCTGCCAGCAGCACGTCGCACTCCAAGCCCATCGACGGCGAGTTCCAGTCCATCACCTCGCACCGCGCCCCCACGCCGTTCAACGCGCAGTTCCGCCGCGCCGCCTCCACCGCCAGCGGATTGAAATCCGTCATCAGAACATCCGCGCCGCGCCACGCGCACACGATCCCCACCAGCCCCAGCCCGCACCCGATCTCCAGCACCCGCACGCCCGGCCCCACCATCCCCGACCCCGCCACATGCTCCGCCAGCGCCACCGAAGAATCCCACAGGTGCGCCCAATACCCGGGGCTCGCCTCGCCCACCGATTCACCCAGGCGCACCAGAGCATCCGGATCATCCGGCCCCTCCAGCACAAACCCCCGCCCGCCAATCTCAACAAGGTGCCGGCGCAACACCACAACCCCTCAGGACCTCAGGACCAAAGGACACCAGGACTTCAGGACAACACGACCACAGGACCGAGGACTCTCGCCCTCACGCCATCCGCTTCTGCACCTGCAGAATGTGCCACCCGAACTGCGTCTTCACCGGCGCCGACACCTGCCCCAGCGGCAAGTCGGAGAACACCACCTTGTCGAACTCCGGGACCATATCGCCCTTGCTGAACAGCCCCAGGCTGCCGCCGCCCTTGCCCGACGGGCACGACGAGTGCTTCTTCGCGAGGTCGGCGAACGTCGCTTCGCCCGCCTCGATCTGCTTCTTCAGGTCGCTGGCCTGTTGCTCGGTCTTGACAAGAATGTGGCTGGCTTCGGCGCGGGGCATACGGGCTCCTTCAAAGGTGGTGAACGAGATCGTACCCGCGCTCCGCCTCGGCGTCTCGGACTGAACTGGCCACGGATGACCCAGATCAAGCCCGGATTCAGATTGGAGACGAGAGCCGGACACGTATGCCGATTCAACCCCCATCGGTATCCATCCGTCCTATCCGTGGCAACCTCTGCTTCTCATCTGGGCCCATCCGGGTCACCCGTGCCCCTCCTACTTCCCGCCCGGCTTCCGCACGATGAACAGGTAGTTGAACCCCCGCAGGAAGAAGTTCCCCTCTTCCGCCGCCTTGCGGTAGTTCCCCATCTCCAGCTTCGCGTTGTGGCGCACCACGCACACGATGTCCACCGGCTCAAACAGCCGCGTCATCATCGCGAACAGCTCGAACCCGATCGCCATGAACCGGCCCCCCGATTTGGTCTTCTTGAACGAGTCGCTGACATACAGCCCCATGTGTCGCCCCGGGCGCAGGACGCGGTGGCATTCCCTGATCACCTTCTCCATCGCCTCGTAGTACGCCGCACCGCCGTCGTCGCCCCCGGCGTTCAGCTTGCCGATGCAGCGCGGGTCGTCCGAGTAGTCCACGTGCGTCGAGTACGGCGGATCGATGAACACGAAGTCCACCTTGGCGTCCTCGACCGGGATCTTCCGCGCATCGGCCCGGAAGATGTCCGGGCGCGACGGGGGGGGCGACAGGTCATACCCCAGCGCCCGCCGGCCCAGGTCGCGGGCCACGTCGATCGTCGTCCCGCTGCCGCACATCGGGTCGACGACCAGGTCCTTCTCCTTGGTGTAGCGTTGAAGCAGTTGCCAGATCACCCAGCTCGGCGTCGCGCCCACATACGCCCGGTCGCCCTGCATCGCGAAACCCGGGCCGTAATGCTGGCTCGGGTATTCCCACAGCGTCGTGACCTGCAGGCTCAGCGCGGGACGCTGCCCCTTGGGCGGTCCCTGCCCGGGGCCGCGCGCCGGACGCGCACCGGGTCGCGCCCCGCTCGGGCCGCCGCCTTCACGCCGGAATCGGGCAGGTCCGTGCGGCTTCACTTCAGCGCCTCCTCGAGCAGCGCGCGAACCCGCGGCAGCGCCTCGATCATCGGCACGTGCAGCTTGGCGCCGGCCGCGTGCTTGTGCCCGCCGCCATTGAGCTTCTGCGCCAGCAGGTTTACGTCCACGTCCAGTTCACCGTCGGCCTTGCTGCGCAGGCTCAGCTTGGTGAGCGCCGGCTCGAGCTCCACCAGCACCGCGGCGACCCGCACCGTGCCGACGGTCTGCGGCAGGTCGGTCAGCCCGCCGGTGTCGTCCAGAGTGGCGCCGCTCCGCTCGATGTCAGCCTTGGTGACGTGCATCAGCGCCGCTCGCGAACCCGCGAGATACTCCAGGCTGCTCAGCGCGCAGCCGATCAGCTTCAGGCGCGAGGGCTCGTCGCCCTGCTCGACCGTCTGGTACAGCCAGTTGTGGCGTGCCCCGGCGTCGATCAGCTCGCCCGCCAGACGCATCACCTCCGCCGTCGTGTTCGAGTGCCGGAACCAGCCGGTGTCGGTCGCCAGCCCCAGCAGCAGCGGCTCGGCCACGTCCGTCGGCAGCGCCGACGGCGAGCGCACGCCCAGCAGGCTCACGCACAGGCGGGCCGCGATCTGGCACGCCGCGGCGGCCGAGGTTTCGACGTACCGCACCGGGGCCACGTCCGGGTCGCCGTGCGAGTGGTGGTCGATCACCATCGCGCCCGCGTGGCGCTGCTTCAACCAGTCCTTCGCGTCGGCGAGCTGGTTCCACGACCCGGTATCGAGAATCAGCGAGTGGGGGATCTCCGACAGCGGCGCGTGCGCGAACACACCGTGCTTCTCGTGGACGACGGGCGTCTCCCCCACCACCGCGTCGAACCGCCTGCTCCACAGGCCCAGGTACACCGGCCACGCCTCGACGCCGATCTTCTTCAGCGCCCGCGCCACGCCGAGCGTCGAGCCGACCGCGTCGCCGTCGGGCTTGGAGTGCGTCAGGATCGCCACGCGCCCCAGCCCGCGCAGGCGACCCGCGATCTGTTCGACGGTCGCCGTCGATCCCCAGACTTCCTTGCTCTGCACCTTGTTCAAACCACGCCCTCCATGACACGCATCGGCGCCGGGGCGCCGGGACCGGCGAGCGCAACGGCCCGTTCGCAGTCGCGCCCGATCTGGTCCTTGAGCGCCGGCACGCCGTCGAACTTCATCGGGTCACGCAGGTACGCCGCGAACCGCAGCGCCAGGCCCCAGCCGTATTCCGGGGAGCCTTCGGCCTCGGGCCCACTCCAGCCGATCAGGTGGGCCTCGATGCGCGGGGCACCGTCACCGAAGGTGGCGCGCGGGCCGATGTGCACCGCCGCCGGGAACACGCGGGCGTCGGCCAGCTCTGCCCACGCGCCGTACACGCCGGCCCGCGGGGTCATCACGCCGCCCAGCGAGGCGGGGTCGAGATTGGCCGTAGGGAACCCGATGGTGCGCCCGCGCCGGTCGCCGCGCACGACCGTGCCACGGACTTCGTACGCTCGCCCGAGCACCCGCGCCGCGTCGGTCACGCGCCCGTGGCTGATCAGCCAGCGCACGACGGTGCTGCTGGCGCGGACCAGGGTCTGGTCCAGCAACTCGACCATGAACTCGTCCACGATCGACGCGTCCACGCCCCGCGCGGCCGCGTGGGCCGCCAGCAGCTCGGGGGTCCCGGCGCGGGCCTTGCCGAAATGGAAGTCGTGGCCCTCGACGATCGCCGCGGCCCTGTGCTGGTCGATCACCCGGTCCAGGAACGCGCGGGGCTCGAGCGCCAGCAGGTCTGCGGTGGGCGTGAGCTTCACGACCTCGTCGGCGCCGGCGGCCCGCAGCAGCTCGGCGCGCCGGTCGAACGTCGTCAGGCGGGCCGGCTCCGATCCGGGCGCCAGCACGGCCGCGGGGTGAGGATCGAACGCCAGCGCGACGACGCGCCGCCCGCCCGCGGCCAGCTCGCGGGCGCGCCCGATGAGCGCCGCGTGGCCGAGGTGCACGCCGTCGAAGTTGCCGATCGTGATGACCGAAGCCGGCGAACCCATGGGGGCGAACGATACGCCATCCGGATCAGGACGTCGCCGCGGGGTTCAACTGGATGCGGAAGTCGCCGAAGCGGCTGATGGTCTGACCGGGGTTGCTGAACGAGGCGTTGGGGTTGCCGGTGAGCTTGATCGAGGCGATGCGGTTGGCGGCGATGCCGTGCACGGTGCCGGCGTTGTCGGTCTGGACGCGCGCGAGGCTGACGGTGCCGAGCCGCCCGGTCACGAGGAAGCTGTTGACAAACGCCTTGCCCGAGCCGGCGCCGGTGACGGTGAAGCTGTTGATCTTCACCGAGTCGTTGGTGTTGGCGGCGTTGGCCGGCAGGCCCACCTGGTTGGTCGGCGCCCCGACGTAGACCCCGGCGTTCTCCATCCGGCCCAGCGAAATTGTCGGCACGTTGCGGACGGCGCGGAACTCAGAGTTAATCATCGACTTGCCGACGATCAGCGAGCGGATCGATTCGAGCACGTTGGTCTCGGTGAGGCTGATCTTGGAGTTCGTGAGGTCGCCTGCGACGCGGATGTCGAAGCCGCCCCGGGTCGTGGTCGTGGTTTCCCAGTTGCCGCCGATGACGGTGTGGAGCACCGAGCTGGTGTTGTTGATGTTGAAGCGGGCGTTGCCGGTGACGGTGATGCGGTTGAAGTTGCCGCCGGAGACCACGCCGCCGTCCCAGCTCTTGACCTTGATGTTCTGGGCGGTGGTGTTGACGTTGACGTTGGACTGGACCAGGTCGCCGGTGGTGAGCTTGTTGACGGTGGCGCGGAAGGTGAACGCGGTGCCGGACGAGGCGCCGTTGACCACCACGTTGTCGGCCGGGCCCTTGATGTCCAGGTTCGACTGCTGGAACCCCCCCGCCATCGACACCCGCTTGAGGGCGACGCCCGTGGTGGTGTTGACGGTGAGGTTGCCGCGGAAATCGCCGTTGGCCTCGATGGAGCGGTCCTTCACGGTGCGGAAGAGGTCGATGGTGCCGGCGGTGAAGCCGCCGCCCTGCCAGTCGGCGGCGGTGAAGCGCTTGACGTTGCCGTTGACGGTGATGCTGCTGCCGCTGGTTCGGCGGACCGAGATATCGGCGGCGTCGCCGGTGACGGTCATGGTCCACCCGGCCGGCTCGCCGAGGATGTTGATGGTCCCGACGCTGCCGGTGATGGCCCATGTGTTGAACACGCCGCCGGCGACGCGGACGTTGTTCAGCGCGGGGACGGTGTTGGCCTGCGAGGTCCCGGTGAGGCTGAGCTTGGGCTCGAAGTGGCCGGTGATCCCCAGGGCCCTGTCGCCGGTGATCTGCATCCGGCGGATGTTCAGCGCGGCGACGGTGGTGGTGGGCTGGTTGTCGTTGATCCACTCGGTGGCGGTCAGCGAGTCGATGCCCATCGGCGTGCTGAGCGAGGAGACCTTCACGCTGTGGAACTTCAGCGTCAGGCGGTCGGTGTCCTGCCCGCCGGTCTTAATGTCGGCGTTCGTGGTGGTGCCGCCCACGTCGAGCGATGCCAGGGCCCCGGGGAGGATGATCGAGCCGCCGAGGTCGCCGGCGATCTTGATCGAGGCCGTCGGGCCCGAGCCGGTCACCAGGATCGCGGTGGGATCGTCGGTCTTGCCGTCGCCGTCCACGTCGGCGGCGGCGCCGAAGCCCGGCGAGAGGGTGACGCCGTTGATGTCGAATCCGGTGATGGAGGTCTTGAGAGAGATCGAGCCGATTGGCGCGTCCTGCGAGGCGATGAAGCCGATGTCGCCGGAGAGGTCGCGCCGCGAATCGGTGATGGAGTCGACGCGCGAGGCGCCGGTGATGGTGATGCCGGCGACGCCGGTGAAGCCGCTCTTGATGTTGATCGAGCGGACGACGTTGCCGGTGCCGAAGCGGACATCGATGAAGTCGGTGCCGCCCAGGCCGGTCCCGCCCAGGTCAGAGACGGTGACGGTGACCGTCCCGCTGGAGAACACCTGCTGCCCGGCGAGGTTGAGCTGGCCGGTGGGCTGGGCGCTGAGGTCGACAAGCAGAGCGACGCGGCTGACGGTGATGAGGTCTCCCGGGGTGACGCTGCCCCGGGCCTGCACCGTCGGAAGATCACGGACCGGGAGGGTGTCGAACGCGCCGTTCTGCGAGGAGGCGTTGAAGTTCTGGAAGTTCGAGAGGGCGTCCATGACGGCGAGGCCCTCGTTGTTCTTCACGCGCGCGAAGACGGTGAAGCCGCCGTTCTGGTTATCGAGATTCGCGGAGTTGTCGCCGAGGTTGAAGAAGAACTGGTCGGTGGCGGAGTTGGGGTTGCTCCCCAGCTTGGCCATGGCGATGGTGCCGCGGGTGTTGGACACGCCGAACTCGTTCTGGATGGCGGCGTGGGTGGGGATGGTCGGGAAGCCGGTGGTGGCCTGGAAGCCGCCGCCCTGGACGACGAACTTGTTTCCGCCGCTGACGGCGTTGCGGTGGAAGAAGGTGTTGTCGTAGGCGCCCTCGTCGGCGTAGCGGAGGTAGTTGGCGACGGTGATCGGGGCCCGGCTGCGGAGCAGGTCGACGTCGATGCTGCCGGCGAAGGTGGTGATGCGGGCGACCTCGCTGGCGGGCTTCTTGGTGTAGAAGACCAGGTCGCCGCCGGCCACCGCGTCGCCGGAGATGGAGGTGGCGCTGTGGAACTCGCCGTCGAGCGCCACGCCGTTGGCGCCCTTGATGATGGACGAGTCGAGCGTCACCTTGTAGCGCTGGTTGGCGCTGACGTTGACGGTGAAGCGGATGGTGCGCGTGGCGGCGTCGTAGGTCGGGCCGCTGATGGCGGCGGCGGTGTCGTCGCCGGTGTTGAACAGCAGGTCCGCGCCGGCGGTGGTCGCCCGGAACGACGCCGTGGTGATCGTCGTGGGGTCCAGGTCGCGGGTGGCGGTCATCACCACCAGGCCCCGGTTGTCCGCTTCGATCTTGCTGATCGAAGGCAGGTCTCCCGACAGGAGCAGACGCGGCTCCAGACCCTCCATGAGCGGCGGCTGGGCCTGGCGCCGGCGGGCGTGACGGGCAGTGGAACCGTGGGGGCTGGACGGACGGGGCATCGGGGACTCCGAGGGCGATTCTGGGGGAGGACGGGGGGCGAATGGTATGTGCTTTACGCACAAGGAGTTACGGGGGATCGCGCGGGTTTTCACCTGTCCCGTGGGCGCGCGACCACCGCGGTCTTCCGATTTGATTATCGGTCTGATCGGGCTCGGACTCGACACGGATTGGCTGGCGGGCGCCTCGCCGAACCGTTCACGCCCCCGGGCGTTCACACCAGGCCCGCCACGCGTGGGAAAGGGCTTGGGCAAAACGCCCGGCGAATCCCTTTTCATCGCGAAGAGGCGAGGTGACCATCCGACCCCGAAGGCCCGAGCGCACCGTGGCCAGACGCTCGGGGGAACTCGCCAGCGACTGGGCGAGCTTGACGAGCTCGTCCTCCGAGCCGCGGGCGAACTCCGGCAGCCCCACGGCGTTGAGCAGACTGGCGCCCACCCGGGCGGCGTGGCAACGCCCGAGCAGGGTCAAGACCGGGACCCCCTGCCAGAGCGACTCGCAGGTCGTCGTGGTGCCGTGGTAGGGGAAGGTGTCGAGCTGGACATCGATCTGCGCGTACGAGGCCAGGTGGGGGGCGAACCCTGGGACAAAGGAGGGGGTGTCGAGGCGGGCGGGATCGACCCCCGCGGCCCCGAAACGCGATCGCAGGTGTTCGCGGGTGCCGGGGTCGCCCATCCAACTGTTCTTGACCAGCAGCCGCGAGCCGGGGACCTCGCGCAGAACCCGGGCCCACAGGGCGACGCAGCGGTCTGAGATCTTGGACAGGTTGTTGAACGATCCGAAGGTGATGTGCCCGCGGGTGAGGATGGGGGCGGGCGCGGGCTCGGGGGCGGCGTCGAAGGGGCGGTAGCACCAGTTGCACGCTTCGACTCTGAGCAGCCTCTCGGTGCACAGGCTCTCGCTGCCGGGGGGGTCGCTCAGGGCGTCGACGATGCGCCAGTCCACGCGGGTGAGGCCGGTGGTGTTGGGGTAGCCGAGCCATGTGATGACGACGGGGGCAGGCTTGCGGGCGAGGAGGGCCAGGCGGTTGCCGTCGGTCAGACCGGCGCACTCGACGAGAATGTCAACGACGTCGGCGCGGATGGCGGCGTCGGCCTGCTGATCGGGGACACTCGCGAGGTTGCGCCAGAGCTTGGCGTAGCCCTTGAATCGCTCGGAGACTCCGTCCTCCGTGGGGTGGGTGTGGTAGCAGCAGAGCTCGAAGCGCTCGCGGTCGAGGTTCGCCAGCAGCGGTTCGAGGAAGAACGAGCAGGAGTGCTGGCGCAGGTCGGGGGAAAGGATGCCGACGCGGAGCCGCCGGTTGAGATCGCGGGTGTTCCTGTGCGGCTTGATCGGCCCCGCGGCGGCCTGCACCTTGTCGCCCCAGGCGCGGTGGGCGGCGGTGACCTGGGCGGGGTCGGTGTCGAGGTAGTTGAGGGCCATCAGCCGGTTGGTGTTGGCGGCGCTGCTGGCGGGCTCCAGCGCGATGGCGCGCTCGAAGCTGAGCACGGCCTCGGGCACGCGGCCCTGGTCGCGGCGCGCGTTGCCGAGGTTGTAGTGGGCGCGGGCCAGGCGGGGATCGCAGGCGATGGCGGTCTCGAGCGAGCGGGCGGCCTCGTCGAGGCGGTTCTGGCGGCGCAGGCAGTCGGCGAGGTTGTAGTGCCCGGGGGCGAAGCGGGGAGCGAGGTCGACGGCCTTGCGGTAGGCGGCCTCGGCATCGGTCAGCCGGTTCAGATCGACCAGCGCGTTGCCGAGGTTGTAGTGGACCTCGGGCGAACCGGGGGCCAGTTCAGCCAATCGGCGAAGCGTCCGCTCGGCCTCGGCGGGCTGGCCGCTCTCCTGAAGCACGGCGCCCAGCAGCAGCAGGCCCTCGGGACCGGACGGCTGCAGACGCACGATCTCGCGGGCGACGGCCACCGCCGCGGCGTGGTTTCCGCGCTCGAGGTGCGCGCGGGCGGTGCGGAACATGTCCTGGAGCGGGGGCACGTCGGCAGCGTATCAGCCCGCCCGGGATTGAAGGCAAAAACAGCAACGGCCCACCCGTGAAGGGCGGGCCATCGCCGGTGGTGGTGGACGGTTGCGGTTGCGGCTGACCCCGTGCGCCGGAGAAGCCGGAGCGCGGGCGAGATCAGGCGTGCAACCAGCGGCGGGTTACGCCGCGTCGCGGCAGACCTGCGGGCCGGCGTAGCCGGTCACGGGGTTCACGCCGGGCTGGCCCTGCACGCGGCCGTTGGTGTTGGCGAAGTTGGGTCCGACCGAGGGGGCGTAGCCGTTGAAGGGGTACGCGCCGTTGGTGTTGCCCTGGGTCCCCGAGAAGGGCGGCTGAGCGAAGTTCTGGCCCGAGAAGGGGTTGAAGAACGACCACGGCGTGGTCGGGACGAAGCCGTTCCACGGCGTGTTGGCGTAGGTATTGCCGGTGAACCAGTTGAGCGGGCTGGTGTTCTGGTAGCCCCAGAAGCTGGTGGGCTGGTAGAAGCTGTTGGCGTTGAACGGCTGCCAAGCGGTGTTCATGCCGTAGGTGTTGGTCCAGTTGGTGAACCAGGTGTTGTAGGGGTTGGTGACGTTGTTGTTGAACCAGGGGTTGACGGTGTTGGCGTAGGAGTTGTTGTACCAAGCGGAGGGCTGGGTGAAGTTCTGGTAGGGGTTGAAGGTGTTGGAGTAGGCGAAGGGGCTGAAGGCGCCGGGGGTGTAGCCGGTGAAGGGGTTGTAGCCGTAGAAGGGCGTGCTCTGATTGAACGGGTTGAACCAGCTGGTGGTGGGGTTGAAGGTGTTGCAGGTGTTGGTGAAGGGGAAGGTGTTGTTCATGGAGCTTGCTCTTTCGACTGCGGGGCAGTCATTTGCGGCGGGCGCGCACAACACCGCACGGCGGGGCCGGGCGCACGCTCTGGGTGCCATGGGTTGGGACGGCGACCGGCGTGCCCCGTCGCGGGGGCGCGGCGTCCGCCGTGGGTGTGGTGCATCGACCCCCTGAGCGGGTGACTTTGGCGGGCGGGACGCGAAACGCCGGAATTCTGTTGGGCGACACGGGCGCGTCGGCGCGGTTGCGGGTTCTCAGACGGAGCGATCACCACGAGGCTGGGGCGGTGGGCGGTGGGCGGTGGGCAGTGGGCATCCGGAACTGTGATCCAGAGGTCCACCGTCCACTGTTCACGATTCCGCCCGTCCAGCAGGCGATCTTCAGCGGCGCTCGAACGCTTCGGCGGCTTCCTGGCCCGCCTTGGGGTTGACCATCAGCATTCCGAGCAGCCCGAGAACGAAGAAGCCGGCGACCAGCAGCAGCGCGGGCTGCTGGCCGAGGTGGTGGGCGGCGAGGCCGTAGATGGGCGGGCCGATGGCGCCGGCGCCTTTGAGGGAGAGGCCCCACATGCCGAAGAACTCGGCGGTCTTGGACTCGGGGGTCATGATGCCCACCAGGGCGCGGCTGGCGGTGCCGATGGCGCCCAGGCCGATGCCGATGCCGATGCCCACGGGCCAGAGGTACCACGGCGGGGCGGCGCCGGGCTGGACCTCGGCGGGGAGGGCGGCGGCGCCGAGGGAGGTGGCCAGCCACACGCCCAGGGCGATGCATACGGTGGCGCGGTGGCCGATGCGATCCTGCACGGCGCCGGCGCCGAACGCCGCCACGCCCGAGACGGCGGCCAGGCCCCAGATGAGCAGCAGAAAGCTGGCGGTGTCCTCGATGTACTTCTTCGCCAGCACGCCCGCGAACACGATAAAGGTCTGAACGCCGCAGGAGTAGACCAGGAAGACCGCGAAAAACACGGCGATCTGGCGGAAATGGCTGATCTCTTTGGCCGTCTGCCAAAGGCGCGAGAAACCGATGCCCAGCAGCGAGTGCCCCGGCGGGAGGGGCTCGGGGCGTTTGCGCTCCTTGATGAGCAGCATGGTGGGGACCATGTTGGCCAGGAACCACAGGCCGGCGAAGACGAAGACGGCCTTCAATCCCGTGCGCGTCGGCGCGCCGCCGGCGTCGGCGAAGAGCCAGAGGATCACGGCCCCGAGCGGCACGCACAGCAGCGCGCCGATGTAGCCCATCGTCCATCCGATGGCGCTGACGCGCCCGACGGTCTCACGGGTGGACAGCTCGGGCAGGAAAGCGGCGACGAAGTTGTCGCCCGCCATGTAGAACCAGCAGGCCGCGACGTAGAGCGCCATCGCCAGCACCACCGTGCCCGGGCCGGTGAACGCCAGGGCGCAGGTGAACAACGAGCAGCCCAGGCCCGTGGCGATCAAGAACTGCTTCTTCTTCCCGGAGAAATCCGCCATCGCGCCCAGCAGCGGGCTGGTGAACACCGTGATCACGCTGGTGATGCCGAAGGCGTAGCCCCACAACTCGGTGCCGCGCGCTTCGTTGTTCTCGACCACGATTTTCTGGAAGTAGGGTGCGTAGAAGATGGTGGTGATGAGCAACGTGAACGACTGGTGGGCCAGGTCGTACATGCCCCACGCCCAGACCTGCTTGGCGTTGGGCAGCGAGGCGAAGGGGTTGAGGCGGCGGGAGAGGGGCACGCGTGAGGTGGAACTCGGGTGGGAGCGTGGCGAAGGAGAACGGAGCCGCGGCGGCGGGAGGGCTTGCTAGGGCTCGACGAGCCGGAACTGGGTTGCGGCGGCGAACCTGGTTGCGGGCCCGTCGGGGGCGAACGCGATGACCTCCGGCGGGGTGGCCGGACCTCCGGGGTCGGTGACGATGAGGGCGTCCAGAACGCGGACAGTGTCGTTGGAGAGCGCGACGTTGTCGAGCCAGAGCAAGGCGAGCACCTTGCGGCGCTCGTAGACCAGGCGCACAGGGCGGAGGTTCTCCGCCGTGGGGACGGCGCCGGTGACCTTGATGGCGGAGGCGAAGCGGCGGCTCTCGAGGACGAGCGACAGGTCGAACTCCGCTCCCAGGCACTTGCCGAACCGGTCGCGGAGCGCGGCGGCGATGCGCTTCTGGCGGTCGACGCCGGGCGCCTGGGTGGAGGTGGAGATGAACATGGCCGCCGAGGCGGGCTCGTCGCGGTCGAGGGCCACGAAGAGGCGGGCGGCGACGGGGCGGAGCGTGCCGGGGTAGGCCGAGTAGACCAGGAGCGCGCCGACGCCGAACGAGCCCTGCATGACGGCGCTCAGCAGGCCCAGGAACATGCCGACGAGCGCGGGGGCGCGGCCCTGCAGCCGGCCCGCCGAGGCGCGGATCTCGCGCATGGCCCGCCACGCGAGCGTCACGGCGAGGCCTCCGGCGACGGGCAGGGCGATGATGACCAGCGCCGCCCAGCCCGCGCCGAGGGCGGTCAGGACGATCGAAGCAAGGCAGACGAGGGTGCTGCCGACAGCCAGCGCGCAGGCGAGGAGCGCCTTGGTGCTGTATGTGTCGCGGCTCTGATCCGCGGGGGCTGCGTGGGCTGGGGTCATGGCTTGGGTGCGGGGACCGGATCGGGAGGCGACGGGCCGGGGATGCAAAGGGTTATCAGGTGCGCTACGCTGCGGCAACCCCGAGGGCCTGGAGCGGTATGAGGCGAGAATGGTCGTTGCGATGTGGAGAAATCTTGGAGTCTGGTTTGGTCTGATCGCCGGCGGTGCGCCGTTGAAGGGCCCCGGTCGGGGACGGGGGCTGATTGCACGGCTGGCTGGGGGGCTACGGGGTGCGGCCCGGGGTGACGGGGTCCGCCCGAGCGGGGCGGGCGGCGCGGTCGGGCGGCGCGGGGGGTTCCTGGTCGTGATCGCGGCGGCGTTGTGGGTTTTCATCGCGGGCCCGGCGGTGGCACGGCAGCCTCTGGCGGACAACCCGGCGCTGGTGCAGGGGGTTCTGGGGAACGGGGCGCGGTATGTGGTGGTGCGTCAGCCCTCGCCCGCGGGCGCGCCCGCGCGGGTGGCGGTGAGCGTGCGTGTTGACGCCGGGACGATGGACGAGAGCGACGGGGAGCGCGGGGCGGCGCGGCTGACGGAGCTCTTTGCCCGGGCTCGGTTCCGCGAGGAGGCGTCGGGCGACGGCCCGCTCGCGGGCGCGCTGGCGAAGGCGGGCGTGCGCGCGGACCAGGACTTCCGCGTGTTCACCGGGTTCGAGTCGACGTCGCTGGGGATCACGGTGCCGGCTTCGGACCCGGCGCTGTTGGCGGGGGTTGTCGGCGTGATGGCCGAGATCGTGGGCAGCCCCAGCGCCGACGACGCGCAGGTGCCGAAGATGGCGGCGCAGCTGCGTGAGCAGGAGCGCTCGTCGATGAGCGTGTCGATGCGGGCCAACGGCGAGCTGCTGCCGAGGATGATGCCCGGCTCGCGGGTGGCGCGGCGGCTGCCGTTCGGTCCCGGCGCGGTGGACGAGCGCATCAACGCCGAGACGGTCCGCGCGTTTCACCGCCGGATGTACCGGGCGTCGAATCTGGCGGTGGTGATCGCGGGGGACGTGGATGAGCGCGGGGCCGAGCGGGTGGTGCGCGAGGCGTTCGGGCGGCTGCCGGGGGGGCCGCGCCCGGCGGAGGCAGACCCGGGCGACGTCGAATCGCCGGGGCCGATCGCGCTGGTTTTCCCGGATCGCGGGGTGAGCCTTGACATGATCCAGGTGTCGACCACCCGGGCGCCGGGCCCGGCGGTCACGACGCGGTCCGCGTTTGCGGAAGAACTGACCCGGCGCATCGCGGTGGAGGCGCTGCGCCAGCGGGTGGCCGGCGCTCAGGCCGAGGCGGGGGGCGCGGGCACGAACACACGGGCGCTGTCGGCGCGGCTGCTGCGGACGCTGACGCTGTCGGCGCTGACGGCGTCGGGCAAGCCGGGCGAGGCGCTGGCGATGCTGCGCTGCGTGGTGGGCCAGCTTCGCGGGGTGAGCGAGAACGGCCTGACCGAGGCGGAGGTCGACGCGGCGCGCGAGGGGATCATCGCCGAGGCGCGCAGGCGGGCGCAGGGCGAGCCCGCGCTGCCTCCCGACGCGCTGGCGGAGCAGTACGCCGAGAGCATCAGCATGAAGCGGGCCCTGCTGTCGGCGGCCCAGGAACTGGAGCTGACCGAGCGGCTGGCGCGGACGGTGACGGGCGAGATGGTGTCGGCGGCGGCGCGGTCGATGTTTGATCCGGCGCGCACGTGCGTGGTGGCGATCACGCCCGCCGGGGAACCGGCGCCGACCGAGGGCGAGCTGCTTGGGGCGCTGAAGACCCAGGCCGCGCCGGTCCCGGCGTGCATCGCGCGGTGCGGCGCCGATCCGCTGGGCCCGGCGCCGGCGG
>CAZEDW010000043.1:0-31526 GCA_964510955.1 uncultured Phycisphaeraceae bacterium | reverse complement strand
GCTGGAGCGGGTGGCGCCGGCTTGGGCGCGGAGTTGGGCGGCGACGGTCATGGGGGTTCTCCCGGAAGGGTGGCGATTGGCGCTCGCGGGTGAGCGCGCTCATGGGAGTGTGCGCGTGAACTGGGGGCGGGCAAGGCACGGTGCGCGCAGGTCCACAAGATTGCGCACGGGAGGGGCGATGCGCGCGAGATTGATTTGAAGCGGTCGGATTCCTGCGCCGAAGTGTGGCGGTGCGACGCGGGGTGGATGATTGGGCAGGTCGCGTTCTCTTACTTGCCTTCGGGCCTGAGCCACCACGGCTCATCGAACTCATGGCCTGTGACCTTGTCGGTCAGGAAGGGGCCGTGGTCCTGCTTGTAGTAATGCCAGAAGGGCTCCTTGAGCGCCGGATCGTGGATGACGAAGTCGCCTGCTTTCTCCCGCTCTTCGAGCCACTGGCGGACGGCGTCGATTGGTTCGATGCCGGCTTGTTGCCAGAGAATCCGGCCAGCGTACTGCTTGAAGAGCTCGCGGTTGATCTTCCAGTTGATGATGATCGGTGCGGTTGAGAGCCGGCGCTCTTCGGCCTTGAACTTCTTCCACTCGGCGGGCATCTGCTCGTCGGTCAGGCTTTGGAAGCGGAGATTGAACGCGAGTTCGTGTTCGTAGGCGGCACGGTCGGCTCGGGAGATGCCGGCCTCCTTGAGCAGCGTCTGGAGCTGGGCGGTGCGCACGAGCATCTGCTCGCGTTCGGCCTGGCGGGGCCAGTCCTCGTCCGCCTGCGAGGCGTTGATGCTCTTGATCGCGTCCTCTGTATCCGCGATTTGCTGGTTGAGCTTGGCCCGCTCTTCCGGGGAGAGCCCGGGGTTCGCCAACTCGGCGCGGAGCTCCCGGAGGCGTTGTGCCATCGCATCCGTCACCGCGGAGGTGCGGGCCATGCGGCGCTCGAATGCGTCGATCTCGGCATCGGTGGCTTCGAGGTGATGGTCGCGGGCGAACTTCCGGGCGAGCTCTGAGAGGATCGCGTCGCGGAGCAGCTCGCCTCGGTGGTTGGCGAGCCATTGCTTGGGACCGTCAAGCTGTTCTTGCCGGGCCATCAGTTCAAGCTCTTCTGTCGGCGGCCGGAGGTCGTCGAGCGTGATCGTCTTGCCGAGCACCGTCGCGAGCAACGCGGGCTTGGAGGGCTGCTCCGGCTGATCGCTTTTGGAGGGCGGGGTAGGTGCGGGAGCGGCGGGCTGCGCCAAGGCGGGAGGGCACGTCGCGAGCCACATCCACAATCCGACGGCGGCGGTGCGCGGGCGGTCCATGTGGGATGATAGGAAATGTGGTGAGTCGCCGGGCGCCGGAGCGCGGCGATTGTGGCGTACCCGGTGTGAGCAGCGCACGCGGGTCAGACGCCGAGCGCGTGGAGCACCACCGTGGCGTAGGCGCCGCGGGGGAGGGCGAAACGCGCGGTTCTTTTGAAGAGTGCCGAGCCGGTGGAGAGTTCGTCGGGTTCGGGGGCGGCGAGCTCGAAGGACTCGGCGCGGATGAAGAGGGGGCGGTCGGCCTCGCCGAACGTGGGGCGGCGGAGTCCGGGGATGACGAGTTGCTGCTGGGTCAGGCCCTCGCTGGCGAGGGCTTGGGTTGCGTGGCGGGCCCAGGGCTCGTGCAGGCGGGTGTCGGGCGCGAGCATGGGGACGCGGAGCGATTCCCAGGCGGGATCGACGTCACGTGCGGGCGGGAAGGCGGCGGGGCCGGCGTCGGTGTTGGTCTCGAAGGGCTTGGGGGTGATCTGGTGGGCGAGGGCGTACGCCGTGCGGTTCCAGAGGTGGGACTGGAAGGCCTCGACGCACATGGTCTGGGTGAAGAAGGGGAGGGCGGCGAAGGCGTCGCGCATGGAGCGGCCGGCGGCGAGGGCCTCGATGGGGGCGCGCTCGGCGCGGCGGGGGAGTTTTTCCAGGAGGAGTTTCCAGTCGCCCCAGTGGGTAGCGCAGAGGCGCGTAAAGGTGCGCCAGGGGCCGGAGTCTTTGCGCGCGGGGGTGGCGATGAGGAGCTTGAGGGCCTGCTCGAACTCGGCGCGGACGAGGTGCGCAGCGGCGAAGCCCGCTGCCCCCTCGCCCCCGCCCTCGCCCCCCCCTTCGCCCCCGGCCCCGCCCTCGCCCCCGGCCCCGGCCCCCGGAGGGGCGTGGCGGGCCGAGCCGAAGCGCTGCTCGCCGAAGTAGTTGACGATGAGGAGAGAGGCGGGCCGGCCGGGCTCGTCGGGAGCGGTGAGAAGCCGGGCGCGGTCCTGCATCAGGCCGAAGTCGCGGCGCTGCATGCGGCGGATGACAATGGTGAACTGGTTGGCGTCGATGTGCGCGGCGGCGAGGGGCTGTGGGGCGAAGCCGATGAGGCTCGCGGACCAGGTGGCGGCGCCGGCCTGCGGGGGGAGTGCGGCGGCGGCGGAGATCGTCGGGACCGGGAGGGTGACCCACTGGGCGGTGACGGCGTGCTTGTCTTTGAGGCCGGCGTAGCTGATGACGCCGGGGCGGATGCCCAGAGACTTGGCGAGGCGGGCGATGGCCTCGGGGGTGGTGAGCGAGGTCTTGCGGAGCTCGTAGGCGGCGTGGGTGTTGGCGGAGGACCAGCGGGGGGCGAGGGCGGCGCGCAGGGTTTCGGATGGTTGCTCGGTGACCTGGAAGTCCTCGGGTCGTCGTCGGATGATCATCGGGGGCGATGGTACGGGGCGCGGAGACGGTGGCGGGCGTCGGCGGCGCGGCGCGTGGCGGGGAGGCGGGCCGGGCCGGTTTCGGCGGGCGGGGCTTGACATATCAGATATCGGTGATATATTGAATGGCATGCCCCGCCCCAGCGCTGACGCCTCGGTTTTTCACGCCATCGCCGACCCGACGCGGCGGGTGGTGCTGGAGCTGCTGGCGCAGCGGGAGCTGGACGTGACGCAGATGCTGGAGACTCTGGGGCGCGCGCCGGGGCGGCGCGGACGCGGCGTGGCGGTGCCGACGCAGTCGGGGCTGAGCCAGCACCTCGGGGTTTTGCGGGGGGCGGGGCTGGTGCACTCGCGGGCCGAGGGGCGGCGGCGGGTGTACCGCTTTGAGCCGGGGCCGCTGCGCGAGGTGGCGGACTGGGTGGGGTTCTTTGACAGGTTCTGGATGGACAAGCTCCGGTCGCTGTCGGCGTATCTCGACGGCGGCAAGGCCGCGGCCCCCACCGCCGCCGCGGCGCGCGCGGGGCGCAGGGCGGGCCGGGGCGCAACGGAGTCCGCGAGATGAGCGACCTTGTGAAGCAGGCGTATTACCCGCACCCGCCTGAGGCGGTCTGGGCCGCGCTGACAGACCCTGACGCGCTGGCGCAGTGGCTGATGCCGAACAACTTTTGCCCGGAGGTGGGGCGGGAGTTTGAGTTCCGGGTGGACCCGATGCCGTTTTCCGATGGGGTCATCCGGTGCCGGGTGCTTGAGATGGACCGTCCGCGGCGGATGGTGTGGTCGTGGGTGATGTGCTCGCGCAAGGGGAAAGAGCTCGTGACCGAGATCACCTGGGAGCTGGCGGCGCACGAGGGGGGCACGCGGCTGAAGCTGACGCAGTCGCGGGTGGATGCGCTGCCGTTTTTCATCCGGCTCTCGATGGGCTTTGGCTGGGGCACGATGCTGAAGCGGTGGCTGCCGAAGGTGATCACGTGCTTTGAGAACGCGGGCGGGGTTTACACGTATCGGCGGATGACGAGGCCGCCGAACCGGTATCACCACAAGTCTCGGACGGTGCCCGAGAGCTTCGCGAAGTGAGCGCGGGCGGGCGCGGGGTGGATTGTGCGCCACAGCCGAAGGGGGCGCCTGGTTGTTATCAGCACATCCACGCGACGGATCGGCGGGTATTTGGGAGCGGGCGGGCATGGGGGTCGGCGGATGTGCCGATAATGGGCAAGGCTCAGGGGGCGAGCGCGCGGTCGGGCGGGCGTGGGTCGGCGGGCGCGGTTCCTATTGTGCGTGCGAGAGAGGTGCCGGCTATGAAGCGCAGCATTCGTTGGATAAACGCGGTGTGCCTGGGCGTGCTGCTGGCGTGCGGGCGGTGGGCGGGGGCCGACGTCGTGCTGCCGGTGGGTTTCGCCGACGTACCCGTCAACGCCACGTGGCAGCAGGCGGTGGGGCTGACCTTTGCGGCCGACGGGCGGATGCTGGTGTGGGAGAAGGGCGGGCGGGTGTGGACGGTGGAGAACGGGGTGAAGCTCCCGACGCCCTTGATCGACATCGTGGAGGAAGTGGGCGACTGGAGTGACTTCGGGCTGCTGGGGGTGGCGCTGGACCCGCAGTTCCTGGTGAACGGGCGGATCTACCTCATGTATGTGGTGGACTATCACCACCTGGCGCATTACGGCACGCCGCAGTACAGCCCGACGTTCAACGAGTACAACCACGACACGATCGTGCGGATCACGCGGTACACGGCCAACGCGGGCGACGGGTTTCACTCGGTGAATCCGGCGTCGCGGGTGGTGCTGGTGGGCGAGAGCATGACCACGGGGTTCCCGATCACGCACCACTCGCACGGGCCGGGCACGCTGGCGTTCGGTCATGATGGGTCGCTCCTGGCGAGCTGCGGGGACGGGGCGAGCTATTCGGTGGCGGACCACGGGGGGCCGATCTCAGGGTCGTCGAACACGGCGCTGGCGGATGGGATCATCACGCCGGAGGAGGACGTGGGGGCGTTCCGCGCGCAGCAGGCGAACTCGCTGAGCGGGAAGGTGATCCGCATCAGCCCGGAGACCGGAGACGGGCTGCCGGATAATCCTTTCTATGACGCGTCGAACCCTCGAGCGCCGCGGTCGCGCGTCTACGCGCTTGGGCTGCGGAACCCGTTCCGGATGAGCGTGCGCCCCGAGACGGCGAGGGGGGCACCAAGCGAGCGGCACAACGGGGTGGGCACGCTGTACATCGGCGACAACGGCTGGAACACGTGGGAGAGCCTGTTCGTGGTGGACGAGGGCGGCGCCAACTGCGGGTGGCCGCTGTTTGAAGGGCATGATCCGCAGCCGCTCTATCAGGAGATCGGTCAGCCGAACCCGATGGCGCCGAACCCGCTGGCGGGGGGGGCGTGCCCGGCGTTTGTGGCGTTCAACAACCTGTGCATCCAGGACACGCTTTCGCCGAGCTTCCCGAACCCGTGCAACGCCGGGGTGCAACTGCCCGGGTCGCTGAACCTGTTCACGCACCACCGTCCGGCCCTGGACTGGCAGCACGACGGCGGTCCGGCGCGGGTGCCGGTGTTCAACGCGGGCGTGGCCGACACGGTTTCGCTGGGTGATGCGGGGTGCCCGGTGGTCGGCGCTTCGTTCGGGGGCAACTCGTCGATCGGCGGGGCGTGGTACCCGGCGTCGGGGGCGTACCCGGGTTCGTACGGCGGGGTGTACTTCCACGCGGACTACGTGGCGGGGTGGATCAAGGCGTTTGTGTTCGATGCGAACGACACGCTGACGGAGGTGCGGCAGTTCGCGCTGGCGGGGTCGGTGCCGGGGATCGTCGCGCTGGGGGTGAACCCGGTGGACACGCTGTTGTACTACATCAAGTTCGACTTCACCGGCAACGCGACGGTGCGCAAGATTGTGTATTCGAGCAACCTGCCCCCCACCGCCGCCGCGGCGGTGGTCGGCAACAACTACGGGCCCTCGCCGCTGAACATCCAGTTTTCGAGCGCCGGCACGCTGGACCCCGAGGGGCTGCCGCTGCAGTACGAATGGGACTTTGGCGACGGCTCGCCCGTCGGCACGTCGGCGAACCCGTCGCACACGTTCACGGCGCCTGACGCCGGGCCGGCGCGCTTCGACGTGACGCTGACGGTAACCGACTCGGGCGGGCTGCAGGCGACGCGGTCGCTGATCATCTCGCCCAACAACACGCCGCCGAGGGTGCACATCACCAGCCCGATCGACGGCGGGCTGTTCCCGCCGGGCGCCAACTCGGTGATCCCGATGACCTCGGATGTGGGCGACACGGAGCACCCGGCGTCGCAGCTCTCGTGCGTGTGGCAGGTGATCCTGCACCACAACGCCCATATCCATCCCGAGCCGCCGGACACCAACTGCACGAGCAGCGCCGTGATTTCCGGCGCGCACGGGGCCAACGCGGAGGTTTTCTTCTTCGAGTTCCTGCACACGGTGACCGACGCGCACGGGCTGTTCGCCACCGATTCGGTGAGCATCTACCCCGACCTGCCGGCGTGCACGGGGGACATCAACCGTGACGGGACGACCGATACGGGGGACCTGGTGCTGCTGCTGGTCCACTTTGGGGCTTCACAGTCGTTCGGAGTCCAGGGTGACCTGGACTATGACGGCGACGTGGACACGGGCGACCTGGTGCTGCTGCTCTCGCGGTTCGGCTGCGTGGCGCCGTAGCGCGCGGGTGAACTCGTGCGTACGCTTGTCCCGCGCCGCCACGTCCGTGGCCCGCGCGGTGGAGCACGCCATGCGCATTCGACCCGTCGGGGCCGGGGACTTTGAAGCGGTCGCCCGGCTCACGAACCACTACATCGAGACCACGGCGATTCACTTCGGCACCGAGCCGGTGACACCGGGGGAGTTGCGGGCCGGGTGGGAGAAGTACGCGGGGCGCTATCCGTTTCTGGTGGTGGAGTTGGATGGGCGGTTCGGGGGGTACGCCAAGGCGGGGGTCTGGAGGGACCGGGCGGCGTATCAGTGGACGCCGGAGGCGGGGATTTACGTGGAGACCTGGACGCAGGGGCGGGGCGTGGGGACGGCGCTGTACCGGGCGCTGCTGGACGAGCTGCGTGGGCGCGGGTTTCACTCGGTGATCGGGGGGATCACGCTGCCGAACGAGGCGTCGGTGCGGCTGCACGAAAGGGTCGGCTTTGTGAAGGTGGGGCATGTCCGGCACGCGGGGTGGAAGTTCGGTGCGTGGCACGACGTGGGGTTCTGGCAGGCGATGCTGACGGGGGATGGTCCGCCGCGCGAGCCCGGCGCGGTGGTAGGCTGAGCGGCGACCCGATCGTCCCTTTGCCGCGGAGCCTGGAATGACCACTACGTTCACCGAGAGTGAGATGTCGCTGCTGCGCTCGATGGCCCGCCAGTACCCGACGGCGGACGCGGCGGTGAGTGAGATGGCGGGCCTGCGGGCGGTGCTTGGGCTGCCGATGGGGACGGTGCACGTCATCAGCGATGTTCACGGCGAGCACGCGAAGCTTCGGCACGTGATCAACAACGCGTCGGGCTCGCTGAGGCCGCTGGTGGACGAGTTGTTCCGCGACCGGCTGGGTGCTGGTGAGCTGCAGGAGTTCCTGGCGGCGCTGTACTACCCGCGCGAGTACATCGCGGCGCGGCACGCGGCGCTGGAGGCGGGCGGGCAGCGGCGGGCGTGGGTGCTCAAGACGCTGGAGATGCAGTTTGAGATCGTGCGGGCGCTGGCGCGGGGGTATCGGCGCGCGGAGGTGCGCGACCTGATGCCGGCGGAGTTCCGCGAGCTGTTTCTCGAGCTGTGGGGCGAGCCGCGGTCCGGGGGAGGGAGCGGGCGGGGGCGCGACTACCTCCAGGCGATCGTGGACGCGCTGGCGGCGCACGGGCGCGACTGGCTGGCGGTGCGGGCGGCGTCGCGGCTGATCCGGCACCTGTCGGTCGCCGAGATCATCGTGGCCGGCGACCTGGGCGACCGGGGCCCGCGTATCGACAAGGTGATCGACTACCTCAAGCTGCAGCCGAAGGTGTCGCTCTTGTGGGGCAACCACGACGCGGCGTGGATGGGCGCGTGCCTGGGCGAGGACGCCTCGATCCTGACGGTGCTGCGCTTCAGCGCGCGGTACCGGCGGGCGGCGCAGCTCGAGGAGGGCTACGGCATCATGACGACGCCGCTGGAGAAGCTCGTCAGGGACTGCTACGCGGACGACCCGTGCGAGCAGTTCAAGCCCAAGGGCGACGGTTGGCGCGACGCGCTGGTGGTGGCGCGGATGCAGAAAGCCATCGCGGTCATGCAGTTCAAGGCCGAGGGGCGGATCATCGAGCGGCACCCGGAGTGGGGCCTCGATCACCGGAGGCTGCTGCATCGGATCGACCCGTCGCGGGGCACGGTGACGATCGACGGCACGGCCCATCCCATGCTGGACACACGGCTGCCGACCGTTGATCCAAAGAACCCGTACGAGTACTCGGCGCAGGAGCGCGAGTGCATGGACCGCATCCGCACCAGCTTCACCGCGAGCCAGAAGCTGTGGGAGCACATGAGCTGGATCGTCAAGCGGGGCGGGATGTGGACGCGGCGCGACGACGTGCTGATCTTCCACGCGTGCGTCCCGGTTGAGAAGGACGGCACGCCGCAGGCGCTGAAGGTGGGCGGCGTGGAGTACGCGGGGCGCGAGCTGATGGAGGCGCTGGAGAGCGTGGTGCGCCGGGCCTTCCGCAAGGGCGCCGAGAGGCGCGACGGGGACGCGGACTGGCTGTGGTACATGTGGGGCGGGCCACGGTCGCCGCTCTTCGGCAAGGACAAGCTGGCGACGTTTGAGACGTACTTCGTGGGCGACAAACACGCGCGCGAGGAGCACAAGAACCCGTACTTCGAGCTGATCCACGACGCGGGCTTCACGCGGAAGATCGGCCGGCTGTTCGGCTGCGGCGACGACGTGCTGGTCGTCAACGGGCACGTCCCGGTCAAGGTGGAGAAGGGCGAGACACCGGTGAAGAACGGGGGCAACGCGGTGACGATCGACGGGGCGTTCAGCGAGGCGTACGGCGACCGGGGCTACACGCTCATCCTGGCGCCCGAGCGGGTGGTGCTGGCGGAGCATTCGCGGTTCGAGTCGGTTGACGACGTCATCAGCAAGGGCGCGGACATCGTGCCGTCGATCTCCACGATCAAGGCCTATCCCCGGGCGCGGACGATCGGCGACCTGGAGCAGGGCGAGCGGATCCGGCGCCACATCGGCGACCTTGAGAAACTGGTGCGAGCGTATGAGGAGGGCGACGTGATCGAGGGCGATCCGCGCTGAGGCGGACGGCCCGCGGAGCCTCAGATGTCCCCGCGGGCTTCGGCGGGGAACCGTGGGCGGCGCGGAGCCGGGTTGTTGTCCGAGGGGGGGCACGGGTCGATTCGGGCGAACACGGCGCTGGTCGCGGCGAACAACTGGTGGAGGACCATCAAGGGAGTTCGCCCATGGACATCAGGCTCTTCGACGGACCGATCAAGACCAGCGACGCACAGCACCGTTACGTTCTGACCAAGGTCGGGGCCGCCGCCGGAAGACTGAAGGACCAGTCACCCACGATCGAGGTGCGGCTGAGCGACCTCAACGGGCCGAAGGGCGGCGTGGACAAGCTGTGCTCCATCGTGGCCAGAGCGCCGGGGCTGAGCCCGCTGCGCGTCGAGGAGGTGGCATCGGGTTTCTACTCGGCGATCGACGCGGCTTCGGCGACGCTGAAGCGATCGCTCGCGAAGCAGCTCGAGCTGGGCAAGGCCAACGGCCCGCGGTAACCGTCGCACCGGCTGCGCGGTCCGGGTACGCCGGTCGCGGGTATTGCACGGGTCGCCGGCTTGCCGGGCACGGTGGCGGGCGTCGTCATTCCACGTGGTTACCGTGCATGTCAAGCTCGATCCACCGCCCGTTCTCCCATTTGGGGACGCGGTTGCTGCTGGCCCAGCCGGTGGCGTCGGCGAAGACCCGGCGCAGATCGGCGGCGATCTCGGCGGGGGAAAGCTTGCGGTGTGCGTAGTCGATGAGCGGGAGGAACGTGATCCGCGAGCGGCTGGGGGTGAGCATGGCGCGGTGCCGGGGCTCGGTCTGGGGGGTGCCGTCGATGACGACGGGGAGGACCATTGAGCCGGCACGCGAGATGATGAGGCCGACGCCGTCCTGGAAAGGGAGGAGGTGACGGGGCGGACGTTCGAGAAAGCCCTCGGGGAAGACGCCGATGACACCGCCGGACTTGAGGTGTTTGATGGCCTCGCGGAGCGGTGCGGATTCGCTGGTGCGCCGATCGACCATGATGATGCGGGCGTAGTCCCAGAACTTCTTCAAGGCCGGGCCCGCCATGTCGGCGCCCATGATCCAGCGGACCTCGAAGGGAAGGGCCGCCTGGATGAGGAGCGGGTCCATGAAGGAGGTGTGGTTGGCGACGATCACCAAGCCTTGGGACGCGGCCTGGCCCGGCTCGGCCCAGCGCGGGCGGGCGGGGATGTTGTGCGTGCCCTCCTTGGCCAGGTGGTGCACGGCCGTCGCATAGAGCTGGAACAGCCGGCGGATCGCGCCGGTGAGGGTGTCGCGCGGGCGGAGGCGGGCGGCATGGGCCCAGCGCACCAGCGCGACCCAGATAAGCCAGAGCGAGGCGAGCACAAGGGACAGGTTCGACATCGGGCGGGATGCTATCGGCACGGTTGCGGGGCGGCGTGCGGCGGGGCGATGGCCCTTCTGGGGCCATCGCGGGATCAACGCCTGACGGTGGCGACATGGGCCATCACGGATTCAAGCCGGGGTTCCGGGTGGCCGGGGTGGTGATACATGAGGAGGCTCTGCAGGCTGGCGAGGTCCTGCGGCTGCTGCGTGCGCGCGAGTGCGGCTGGGCTGCTGCCTCCGGCGCGCGGGATGGATGAGAGCGTTTTCAGACCTTGAGTTAGCCGGGGCGCCGGCGTCTGTCGCATGGTGAGCGGAGGCGACGGTGTCGCCCTCCAGACACCCAGAAGGAGATTTCAATGGACCGCAGGATCAGTCTGTCCGCGGCGTGCGCTGTCGCGTTTGCCGCGAGTGTCAACGCCCAATCGTTCAACGTGGATATCGACTCGCTCGCCGGCAACCCCGGCACGGGCGTGCCGCCGTCGTCGTACGGCGCCGAGGCCAACCAGGCGGGCACGTGGAACTCGATCAGCCCCGCGAGCGTGACGACGAGCACGCTGAAGAACCTCAACGGGACGAACTCGGCCGCCACGTTCACCCGTGCCACGAACGGGAGCTTCAGCGGCGGCAGCCTCATGATCGGCGACTTCGCCCTGCTCTACAACGACTGGCAGCAGATCCCCTCGGGCGGCGGCGACCTGGTCTACAGCTTCAACAACCTGCAGGCCGGCGACTATCTGCTTTACACCTACGCCCACAACACCGGCAACGGTGTCGGGCATCTGACCGACGTTGAGGTCGTCGGCGCGGGCGGGCCTGACATTGTCCAGTGCGGCGGTTTCCTCAGCGCCATTTCGTTCAGCGAGTTTGGCATTTCGCACATCATCCATTCCAAGACCGTGTCGGCGGGCGGCAGCATCACGGTGAAGATCCGCTCCAACAGCGGGTTCGCCGGCGTGCTGAACGGGTTCCAGCTCGTCAAGCTGACGGGCGCGTTCCCCGTTCGTAAGTACGTGGACGACAGCGCGACGACCTCGTTCTACAGCGGCGATTCGTGGACCGAGCCGTACCAGTACCTCACCGACGCGCTGAACTTCGCGTCGATGGTGGGCGGGTCGAACTGCGAGATCTGGGTTGCCCAGGGCTTCTACTACCCGCCCAAGTACCAGAGCAGCACGGACCGGGACGCGGCGTTCGTGATCCCCAGCGGGCTGAAGATCTACGGCGGCTTCGCGGGCACCGAGACCACGCTCGCGGAGCGCGGCGACCCGGCGCTGCGCATCACGGCGATGAGCGGCTCGATCAACGGCTCGGCGCAGACCGACAACTCGTACAACGTCGTCGTCGCCGACGCCACCAGCACCTCGACGCTGGTGGACGGCTTCAGCATCGTGCGCGGATACGCGAACGGCCTGTCGGCGAACAACCAGAACGTGGGCGGCGGCGTCCGCATCCTCAACGGCTCGCCGCAGTTCCGTCGCTGCAAGTTCATCTCCAACCAGGCGTCGATGTACGGCGGCGGCGTGTATGTGTCCGGCGGGATCCCCACGTTCACCGATTGCCTGTTCTACCAGAACAACTGCTATAACGGCGAGGGCGGCGGCTTCGCCTCTCAGAGCGGCCTGAACCAGCGGCTGGTGAACTGCGAGTTCATCGGCAACGACGCGGTCGGCAACGGCGGCGGCGCCTTCTTCGGCAACGGGCCGGGCGAGCTGGTGAACTGCCTGTTCTCGGGCAACTCGTGCAACTCCAGCCTGTCGTACGGCGGCGCGGTCTATGGCGACAACGAGCTGGCCGACCTGATCATGCGGAACTGCACCGTCTCGGGCAACAACTGCAACGGCACCGGCGGCGGCGTCGCGGTGCGGAACGGGGCCGATCTGACTGCCCGCAACTGCATCTTCTGGGGCAACACCGACCCGATCGTGAACAACCCCACCAACGAGAACGTGTACAACGACCTCAACGCCGGCTCGACCTACACCTCGTCGTTCTGCACGCTCCAGGGGCTGGCCGGCTCGGCGGGAGCGGATCCGAAGTTTGTTGACGCCGACGGCGCTGATAACGTGCTGGGCACCAGCGACGACAACTGCCGCCTGCAGGTCACCAGCCCCGCCATCGACGCGGGGGACAACGCCCAAATCTCCAACGACATCACCGACGCGGATCAGGACAGCAACGTGGCCGAGCAGATCGGCACGGACCTGGACGGCAACGCCCGGCGCGTGGACATCGGCTCGATCGCGGACACCGGCACCGGCGGGTCTCCCATCGTGGACCGCGGGGCCTATGAGACCCCCGTCCCGCCGTGCCCCGGCGACTTCAACCACGACGGCGTCCGCAACACCGGCGATCTGGTGCTGATGCTGGCGGTTTTCGGGCAGTTCGTGGCCCCAGGCTCGGCCGGCGATATGGACGGCAACGGGTTCGTCAACACCCCGGACCTGACGCAGTTCCTCTCGGTGTTCGGCGTGCCCTGCCCGTAACTGACCCTTCGGCTCCCCAACCAAACCCCTCCCAGCCCTGGGCTCCGCGCCCGGGGCTGTTTGTTTTCAAGGGTTCGGTCACACGGGGCCTAGGGGCGCACTCGGCTCTTTGGACCGACGCCGGCGTCGTCGAGCGAACGGTTCACACGTACACACCACGCCCCTACCCAAAAGGACCGAACCATGAACCGCATCGACACTGTCAACCCCGTGAAAGTCTCCGCTCTCGCCCTCGCCGCCCTTGCGGGCTGCTGCACGCCCGCTCTGGGCGTGGTCGCTCCCGGAATCGAGATCGTGGGCATGACCGGCACACCCACCGCGAACGGCGTGATGGGCGAGATGGGCTACCACTCGACCATTAACAGCTCGGGGTTGGTCGCGTCGTACACGATCTGCACCGGGACGGCGAACGGTGATCGTGACAATCAACTGGTGTTCCGCGGTGTGCCGGGCGCGCATGTGGAGATTGCCCGCTCCGGTTCCGTCGCGCCGGACGCCAACGGCTTTCTGCAGACTCCCCTGGGGTATGGGCTGAACGACAGCGGGCTGGTGTGCGGGAGCTGGTTCTTCAGTGCCGCGGCGAACAACGCCGACTTCGGCGCACTCTCGGGGTCCGGCGGCGCTCCGTCGCAGATCGCCCGGCGGGGCCAGCCGGTTCCCGGTGGCAACGGCGTCTTCTTCCAGCCGCAGTTTTCCACGCCGATGCCCGACAACTCGATCATCTTCTGGAGCTCCATCGAGAACGGCGTGCCCGAGTCGCAGACGGGGATCTTCCGCAACGTCTCGGGCGTGAATCTCACCATCGCCCGCACCGGGCAGCTCGCGCCCGGAGGCCCGGGGACGTATAAGAGCCTCGGATACGGCATGGACGTCAACCCGTCGGGCCAGATCGCGTTCGCGTCTTCGCTCGACGGCGCCCTCGATCAGTACACCGACTCCGGGCACTTCCGCACCGACGGCGTGAGCACGATCGCCATCGCCCGCGAGGGGCAGATCATGCCGGACGGCAACGGGCAGATCTACAGTGCGCTCGGCGCGGGCCACACCCCGACGATCGGTCTTGACGGCACCGTCGCCTTCTTCACGGACACGCTCGGCACGTTGGCGTATCCCGCGGACGAGTACGCCGTGGTGTTCGGGAACGGCGGCGCGCTCAAGCTCGCCCTGCGTTCGTACCAGCCCGCTCCGGACGGCAACGGCCGCTTTGGCACGCCCGGCTTCCCCAGCGTGCTGAGCGATGGGCGGGTGATTCTCGGTGCGGATATCTACGGCTCGGCGAATCCCGGCACCGACGACGGCGGCCTGTACATCTGCGACGGCACCACCGTTTCCACGGTTTTCCGCAACGGCGCCCCCGCTGCGAGCGGTGCGGGCACGCTCGCGGCCGGCGGCTGGACGCTCGTCGACCTCAACAGCCATGACGACATGGCCATGCTTGTGGAAATCCGCAACGCACCTCCCGGCACCCTTCCGGACGCCGTTTACACCAAGCGCCAGAATCAGCCGTGGGTCGAGATCATCCGCGAGGGCGACAGCTTCCTTGGTGGCACGGTGGCGGAGCTCGATATCGCCGGCCAGGGAACCGGTCCGGAGAGCCACGCGATCAACGACTCCGGCCAGGTGGTGTTCCGCGTGCAGCTTGCTGACGGTCGATCCGCCGTCGCCCGGTACACGCCGCCGCCCGCCTGCCCCGGTGATTTCAACAGCGACGGCCAGCGCAACACCAACGACCTCACGCTCTTCCTTTCGCAGTTCGGCCACAACGTCAGCCTGTGGGGCATCGGCGACATGAACGGCGACGGCGTGGTCAACACCAATGACCTGACCGCGTTCCTTGCCGTGTTTGGTCAGGCCTGCCGCTGAACCCGACTTCACCACCCTGATCGTCCCCTCGCCTGGCTCCGAGCCGGGTTTTTTGTTTTGGAACTGTCACACATCTTCGCGCGTGGCACTCAGGGCTGTGGACACACATCCGCCTTCCCGCACCCTCGTACCCCAAAGGATCCCGCCATGATCACTCCGACTTGCAGTCTCCGCTCGCGCCTGATCGTTCCGCTGCTTCTCACCGCCGGCGGGTGCATGCCTGCTCTGGCTCTGCCGCCCGGCGTGGAGGTGGTGGCCCAGACCGGGACACCGACGGGCAACGGGACCATCTCTTCCTTTAGCGGATCGCCGTGCATCAGCGGGACGGGCCAGCTTGTCTGGGCCGCCTGGACCACGGGGTCCACGCTCGGTGATCGCAACGATTTCGCCCAGTTCCGCGGCGCTCCCGGCTCGATCACTGAGATTTCGCGCGAGGGCGCGCCCCTGCCCGACGGTAATGGGATCATGTCCGCCCCGCATATGCCGAGCATCAACTCCGCCGGGGTTCTGGCGGGGGACTCGTTCTTCGCCGGGACCGCGCAGGGCGCCGATGACGACTCAGGGATCGTGATGGGCTCGGGCGGCGCGCTGGTTCATGTGGCGCGACAGGGCGGGCCCATGCCCGACGGCAACGGCACCATCTTCGACATCGCGAGCGTCCACATGGACGAATCGGGCGCCGTCACGTTCTACGCCTATTCCCTTGACTCGATCCCCAGCTTCGTCAACGGGATCTACCGCGGCAGCGGCGGGCCCGTCTCCACGCTGATTCGGAGCGGCCAGCCCGCGCCCGGCGGGGTCGGCGTCTACGACAACATCGCGCCCGACCTTGATATCAACCCTTCCGGTGCCGTCGCCTTCCGCGCCGAGCTGACCGGCGCGGGCGACAACCTGCACGACGGGCGCGTCTACCTGTTCAACGGGGTCACGACCTCCACGATCGCCAGGGAGGGCGACCTCTCCCCGGACGGCAACGGCCAGCTCTGGGACGACTTCCAGTTCATCCGCGTCGCCCGCGTCAGCAACAACAACAAGGTCGCCTTCCGCAGCGACCTGCTGGGCACCAACGGCGGCGCGAGCGACAACGAGGCCATCTTCCGCGGCTCCGGCGGCCCTCTTACGCTGATCGCCCGCAAGGGCCAGCCCGCGCCAGACGGCAACGGCACAATCAGCAGGGTGTACATCCCAGACATCTCCGACTCGGGCGCCGCGGTCTTTTCCGTGGACCTCGCGGGGACCTCCGGCGGCACGGCCGACGACAAGGCCCTTCTCTCGGGTTCCGGCGGCGCGCTCACCACCATCCTCCGCGAGGGCCAGCCCACCCCCAGCGGGGATGGCACGATCAAGGACGGAGGTTTCACCAACTGGGCGGTCAACGCCGGCGGGGAAATGTGCATCCACACCGAACTCGCCAACACCCAGGCCGGCGGCAACTATGAGAACGCCCTCTATTTCTACCGCCCTGGGCAGCCGCTGCTGGAGATCGCGCGGAACGGGACGCCCATGCTCGGGTCGACCGTCACGCTGATCACGTCCACGTTCACCATCGACCTGCCAGAGCAGACCTCGATCAACGACGCCGGGCAGTGCTCGTTCCGGGTGTACCTGGCCGACGGGCGCGAAGCCGTCGTCCGATTCACTCCGCCCCCGGCGTGCCCGGGCGACTTCAACCACGACGGCGTCATCAACACCAACGACCTGGTCCTGCTCCTGGCTAAGTTCGGGCAGAACGTCGCCCCATACTCGGTGGGCGAGATGAACGGGGACACGATCGTGGACACCAACGATCTGGTGCAGTTCCTGGCTTTGTTCGGGCGTCAGTGCCGGTAATCCGCGGCGGATTCGGACCACCCTTGAGGCCCCGGCGCGAACGCCGGGGCCGTTCTTGTTGGTCGGGTGGAGATTCTCTAGCCGGTCGGGGCGGGGCTGTCGCATGACTGTCCGGGAACCCACTCCGGGTTCCCGAGGTCTGTCCCCTCCAAACCCGTATCTGTCTACGGAGACCCCAGAAGATGAGCCCCCGTACCGCTATCGCCCTGATCGTCCCCGGCGTGCTGGCCCTGGCCGGCGCGGCGACCGCCCAGTCGTTCAACATCGATATCCACAGCTCGCCGGGATTCGGCGCGGCGGTGCCTTCGAGCACCTACGCCGGCGCCGCCGCGCAGCCCGGGACGTGGAACAGCGTCGGCAGCGCCAGCCCGACGAACGTCGCGCTGGTGAACCTGGACGGCTCGGCGTCGAGCGTGACCCTGACCCGCGCCACCAACGGGTCGTTCGTCAACACCTCCAACCTGTTCACGAGCGGCAACTTCTCGTCGCTGTTCGACGACTACCAGAAGCTCTCTCCGCAGGGGACGCTGGTGTACACGTTCAACAATCTTCAGGCCGGTGATTACGTGCTGTTCACGTACGCGGCCAACCCCGATGACGCCAGCAGCGATGCGCTGGTGAGCGTTCCGGGCTCATCGAGCCTCCCGACGCAGACCGTGGGCGGCGCGATCACCGGAAACTTCTGGATCCCCGGCACGACGCACGCGATCCACGTGAAGCGCTCCGTCGCGGCGGGCGGCTCGATCACGGTCAACATCCTCGCGGACTCGCTGCACGGCTTCGCCTGCTGCAACGGCCTGCAGCTGGTGAAGATCCCCACCGGCTCGCGGTTCCGTTTCTATGTGAACGACAACGCCGCGGGCATCGACGCCGGCGGCTCGTGGACCGACGCTTACACCGACCTGCAGATGGCCCTGGGCTCGGTTCTGCTCGCGGGCGGAACCAACACCGAGATCTGGACGGCGCAGGGCTTCTACTACCCCGGCACTTCCCGGAGCAGCTCGTTCCACATCCCCGCCGACACGCAGCTGTACGGCGGCTTCCAGGGCACCGAGACTTCGCTGGCCCAGCGGACCTCACCGGCCGTGTTCATCACAGCGATGAGCGGCGGCATCGGCACCGGCGCCGACACCGACAACTGCTACAACGTCGTCACCATCGACGACGGCGGCAGCCCTGTGATCGACGGGTTCAGCATCGCCCGTGGCTACGCGAACGGCGTCGGGGTCCAGTCTCACGGCGGCGGCGTGGTCGTCACCGCTGACTCGACCCCGGTGTTCCGCAACTGCAAGTTCCTGTCCAACACCGCGCAATCCGACGGCGGCGGCGTCTATGTCACCGGCGCCACCGCACCGTGGTTCATCAACTGCCTGTTCTACGACAACAGCTGCAACAACGCCACTGGCGGCGGCCTCTACACCCGCGGCACCACCGGCGCCTTCCGCATCATCAACTGCCAGTTCATGGGCAACTACGCTATCGGCGACGGCGGCGGCTTCGTCGCCGAGGCCCAGGGCGGCGAGGTCATCAACACCATCTTCTCCGGCAACACCGCGGGTTCGAGCCTGTCCAAGGGCGGGGCGGCGATGTGCCGCGGCGACGGCGGGACCGTGAACTTCCGCGGGTGCACGATGTCGCACAACCTGTGCGGCGGCGGCACGGGCGGCGTCGAGGCCGTGCTGGGCACCGACATCACCTTCACCAACTGCATTCTCTGGGACAACGCCAACTTCGACGGCCCCGGCAGTGTGAATGACAACATCGAGGTCGCTGCCGCCCAGGGCTCGACCTACACCACCAGCTTCACCACCGTTCAAGGGCTGGCCGGCGTGAACGGCCAGAACCCGCTGTTCGTGGACGCCAACGGAGGCGACAACACCTTCGGCACCACCGACGACAACCTCCGCCTGCAGATCACCAGCCCGTGCATCGACGCCGGCGACAGCGGCGGCACGGGCTTTGACTACGCGGACCTTGACGCCGACGGCATCACCCTCGAGTCCACGCCCCGCGACCTTGACATGAACGCCCGGCGGGTTGACATCAGCTCGGTGTCGGACACCGGCGCCGGCGCCGCCCCGCAGCCCGACCGCGGCGCGTACGAGACCCCCGTCCCGCCCTGCCCCGGCGACTTCAACGCCGACGGGCAGCGGAACACCAACGACCTGGTGCTGCTGCTGGTGGTGTTCGGCCAGAGCGTCGCGCCCGGCTCGACCGGCGACATGAACGGCGACGGGTTCGTCAGCACGCCCGACCTGACGGCGTTCCTGGCGGTGTTCGGTCAGCCCTGCCCGTAGGCGGCCCCGAAAACCTGTTCGTGCGATCCACCCCGACCCCGGCGACAAACTCGCCGGGGTTTTTTTCTTTGCCGGTGCGCGTATTTCCGGCCGCGCCTGGGCGCCGCGTCGCATGGGCCCTCTACGCACTGGGCGTCGGTGGCTGCTGCGGCGTGACGAGCGCCGGCAGCGACGAGCGCCCGACAACTTCATTCTGAAAGGACCCGACCGTGAAAACTCCGATCCTGATTGCAGCCCTGCTCGCCGCGGGCGCCGCCACTTCTGACTGCCTGGCCGCCCGGGGCAGGGTGTATGTGAAACAGAACGCCGTCGGCGCCAACGACGGGACGAGCTGGGCCAACGCGTACACGAGCCTGCAGGACGCGCTGGCGTTCGCGTCGTTCTTCGGCGGGGCGAACGTTGAAGTCTGGGTCGCGGCGGGCACGTACAAGCCCACGACCGGCGCTTCGCGCGCGGCATCGTTCGTCGTTCCAACCGACCTCTACCTCTACGGCGGGTTCGCCGGGACCGAGTCCACGCTGGCCCAGCGGGCCGATCCCGCGTTGAACCCCACCATCCTCAGCGGCGCCATCGGCGCGGCGACCGACGGCGACAACTCGTTCCACGTGGTGTCGATGCCGCAGTGCGGCGATCAGACCATCTTCGATGGATTCACGGTGACCAAGGGGCGCGCCGACGGCGACCCTGCGCAGGGCTATGACCGCGGCGGTGGGCTGGTGGTCACGTGGGGGTATCCCCGAATCCGCAACTGCAGGTTTATCGGCAACAACGCGGCGGGGCGGGGCGGGGCGGTGTGGGTGGACAACCTGAGCTTCGCCCGCTTCACCCGGGTGCTCTTCAGCGCCAACTCGGTCTCCGGGGGCGGCTTTGGTTCCAAGGACGGCGGGGCGGTGTACACCTCCAGCGACGGCTACTACAGCCACTGCGTGTTTGTGGGCAACTCGTCGCAGGGCAACGGCGGGGCGGCGTACGTCGGCGACACGCTGTGCGCGATCAACGACTCGGTCTTCTCCGGCAACGCCGCCGGGCAGGATGGGGGCGCGGTGTACTCGCAGGGCGAGAACGTGCAGCTCTCCATGTCCAACTGCAGTCTCAGCCGCAACAGCGCCGGGGATCAGTGCGGCGGCATCAACGTTCAGAGCAACGCGCGGCTTTACATTTACAACTGCATCCTCTGGGGCAACACCGACCTCAGCGCCTCAACGAACCTGGCCGACGCCCAGCTGCTCAACTCGCCCGACAGCTGGTACACGCTGAACTTCACGACGATCCAGGGCGGGGGGTCGGCGGACCCGATGTTCGTCGACGCCGACGGTCCGGACAACATCGTCGGCACCCCCGACGACAACCTGCGGCTGTCGCCCGGGTCGCCGGCCATTGACGCGGGCATGAACTCACGACTGGGAACCGACGGCGGGGACATCGACAACGACGGCGACAGGTTTGAGTACATCTCGCTGGACCTCGACATGAACCCGCGGAGGCTCCAGGTGTGGTCGGCGGCGGACAGCGGTGAAGGGATCGCACCCTACGTCGATCGCGGCGCGTACGAGTTCGTCCCGCCGCCCTGCGTGGGCGACTTCAATAACGACGGGCAACGCAACACCTCTGACCTGACGCTGTTCCTCTCCGCCTTCAGCAGCTCATCACCCATCACGATCCCCCAGGACCTGGACCACAACGGGGTGGTCAACACTGCGGACCTGGTGCTGTTCCTGGCAGTGTTCGGGGCGCCCTGCCAGTAAGCGTTATGTTTGGGTGGCTTTTCTCGAAAATGCTGATCGAGCTGGCCATAGGCAAGCCTGACGTCGCATTGAGTTCTGAGTCCCGTCTTGTGCCGCAGTATCTGGCGGCTTCCGGCGGGCTCTCAACTGTGAACACCCTTCTTTCCCACGCCCGTCCGATGCGCGAGTAGCGCGTCGGACGGATTCCTTTTTTGGACCAGCGGCTTTGATAGGCTGGCGCGATCATGAGCCCCACCCTTTCCTGGGCCCTGCTTGCGCTCGGCGCGTACTTGATCGGATCGGTCCCGTTCGGCCTGCTGATCGGCAAGGCCCGCGGCGTGGATGTCCGCCAGGCGGGGTCAAGGAACATCGGCGCGACCAACGTGGGGCGGGTGTTGGGGAAGCCCTGGGGGTTTCTGTGCTTCGGGCTGGACTTTGGCAAGGGGGCGGCGCCGGTGTTGGCGGCCGGGTGGTTGCAGGGGGTGCTGGGGGTTCGGGCGTTGAGCGCGGCAGAAGCGAGCCTGTGGCTCGGGGTGGCGGTCGCGGCGCTGCTGGGGCACATGTTCCCGCTGTACCTGAAGTTCAAGGGCGGCAAGGGCGTGGCCACGGGGTTTGGGGTGATGCTGGCGACGTATCCGGGCGTGACCGTTCCGGCAGTTCTTGCGCTGGCGCTGTGGCTCGGCGTGCTGGCGGCGACGCGGTACGTCAGCCTTTCCTCGTGCGTGGCGGCGTGCAGCCTGCCGGTATCGCTGGTGGTGCTGCGAATCATGGGCTGGCCGGCGCCGGTGGCAAACGGGTGGGGGCCGGTGCTGCCGTACTTGGCGGTCGCGCTGGTGCTGACGGCGCTGGTGGTTTGGAAGCACCGGGCGAACATCGGGAGGCTGAGGGCGGGGACGGAGCCGCGTGTGGGGCGCAGGAACGCCGCCGGTTCGGCGCGGGCATAGCGGACCACGCCGAGGTTTGCGGGCCCGCCGTGTGAGGGGGATTTGAGATTGAGTTTGACGGTTGCGCGGTCTTATCGGGCCGGGCCCGGTCATCGGCTGGTCGGGCTGAATGCGGGCTGGATTCGTGCCGATGCCTCACCGCCGGACGCGGGCGAGGGGGGTTTCCCTCGGGCCGCCGGGAACTCTTGCGGAGCGAGCACGATGGACCGTCTCCAACTGCATCAGGGCGATTCCAAGCAGAGCACCACTTCGGGCGCCAAGGGGCGCTCCAAGAAGGCCGATCGCCCGACCAAGAACAACCGCTCCAGCAGCCGCTCGCGCGACGTGCTGCCGTTCCCCCAGGGCGGGGTGTTCGCGCTGGTGGCGAGCAACGTGTCGCACCGGGTTGAGACGGCGCTGGAGGCCGCGCGGGGCATCGAGCGCACCCTCGATCGCATGCAGTCGCAGCTCAACGAGCTGGAGACCGAGCTGAACGACCCCTATGTGTTCCCCCTGGCACGGATCGGTGCGACCGACCCGAACGAGACCAGGCCACTGGCGGCGTGAGAGGGAGCAGGCGGGGCGCGGGCGCTCCTCCAAGAATCACGGGCGACGATTCCTCCTGCTGATGCCCTGTTGTCCTGAGTCCGAGGGTCCTGTCGTTGGATCTGCGGGCGGCGGGGATTCAACTCAGGACTGAGGCATGAAGGCTGAAGTCTGAGGAATCGCATTGCCGCGAGTTGCGGCAAGCTGTGAAGCGACGCCGCGGTGCTATTCACCCTCAAGACACTTCTCGCAGGTGCCGTGCAGGTAGACGTCGCGCTGGGTGACGGTGAACTTTTCGCCCTCGGGCCGACCTTTGAACTGCACGCGGATGGTGGCGTCCTGCAGGCAGCGGACGGTGCCGCAGGCGTCGCAGACGAAGTGGGCGTGGCCGGCGTGGGGCGGGTCGGATTCGTGGCTCAGGATGCCGTATCGCCAGACCCTGTCGCCGGGGTCAACACGGTGGGCCAGGCCTGACTCGACGAGGGCGTTGAGTGTGCGATAAACGGTGACCCGATCGGCCTTGGCGCCGGCGAGCGAATCCAGGACCTCCTGGGCCGGCATGGGCACGGGCGATCCGCCGAGCACCTTCAGCACGTCGAGCCTCGCGCGCGTGACACGCAGGCCGCGGGCTCGGAGGCGCTGGTCCCAGCCGTCGGGATGTGGCTGAGCGGGCATTCGAGGAACGGTATGAGGGCCGCCGGTGGGTGGGGTGGCCGGTCCGGCGGGGAGACGGTCCCGGCGCACGAGGCTGACCGGTTCATCTACAATCCCCTCCAATGGCCTCCCCGACCTTCCTCCCCGACAAGCCGGTTTTGACCCAGCGCATCCCGACGGCGCCGTTTGGCGACCCGAAGAACCGCCGAACCATTCCGTATGAAGAGTACGTCAAGACGGGGGGCTATGAGGGCCTGCGCAAGGCGCTTTCGATGGCCCCCGACGCGGTGGTGGCCGAGGTGAAGGACGCCATGCTGCGGGGTCGGGGCGGGGCGGGCTTTCCGACGGGGCTGAAATGGACGTTCCTGCCCAAGTATGACCCCGCCAAGCCCGCCGCCGAGCAGCCGCGGTACCTGGCGATCAACGCCGACGAGTCCGAGCCGGGCACGTTCAAGGACCGGTTGCTGATGGACTTCGACCCGCACATGGTGCTCGAAGGCATCGCGATCTGCTGCTACGCGTGCCGGCTGAGCAAGGCGTACATCTACATCCGAGGCGAGTATCACCACCAGGCGATGGTGCTGGAGAACGCGCTGAAGGAGGCGTACGCGAGCGGCGTGTTCGGGCCGCAGGGCCTGCTGAAAGGGACGCAGACCGCCGCGGGCGACAAGTGGGCGGTCGAGTGCTACGTCCACCGCGGCGCGGGGGCGTACATCTGCGGCGAGGAAACCGCGCTGCTTGAGTCGCTGGAAGGCAAGCGCGGCTGGCCGCGCATCAAGCCGCCGTTCCCGGCGGTCAAGGGGCTGTTCGGTCGCCCCACCATCATCAACAACGTCGAGACGCTGGCGCACCTGCCGAGCATGATCTTCAACGGCAAGGCGTGGTTCATGGCGCAGGGGGTGGCGAGCAAGTTCGGCGGGCCGCCGAGCTACGGGACCAAGCTGATGGGCGTGTCGGGGCATGTGAACAAGCCCGGTGTCTTCGAGTTTGAGCTGGGCATCCCGCTTCGGACCATCGTCGAGACCCACTGCGGCGGGATGCGCAAGGGGAAGAAGTTCAAGGGCGCGATCGCCGGCGGCGTCTCCACCGGCGTTCTCGGGCCCGATCAGTTCGATGCCCCCATGGATTTCGACATCGGGCGCAACTACAACGTGCTGGGCCTGGGCACCGCGTGCCCGACGATCTTTGACGAAGACACCGACATGGTGGCGGTGGCGCGCAACATCGCCCGGTTCTTCAAGCACGAGAGCTGCGGCCAGTGCACGCCGTGCCGCGAGGGGTCGGGCTGGATGTACCAGTTGCTCTCTCGCATCGAGAAGGGCGACGGGCGGACCAAGGACCTGGATTTGGTGCTGGAGATCGCCGTCAGCATGGGCGCGATGCCGGGGACGACGATCTGCGGGCTGGCGGATGGGAATAACTGGGCGGTGCGCACGATCGTGAACAAGTACCGCGAGGAGTTCGAGGCGCGGGTGCGGCCGACCTTGGTGCCGGTGACGGTGAGCGTGGGAGCGGCGGCGAACGCGTGAGGAGCGACTTCAATCTTGTCAGTGGGCCAACGCCTATTTGATCGAGTGCGGTCCCGTCTCGAGACGGCGCTCCGGGAGTGCGCCATTGTCCCCCTGCACACCGACGCGCGAGAACTCATTGTTGAGCAAGCCGTTCCAACGGGCTACGACGTCTGCCTATGGGACTACGGCGACGAAGTCATTGTCGCCTGGGGTGTCGGTCATGAACACCTCGCTGATGAAGACGCAGCAGTTCACCGGTTTCTCCTCGGACTCTCGGATGCTGGGAGGTTGCTGGTTACCCGTCGAGGACTGACCGAGGTACGGTGGGTCATGCAGGTTAGAACTGGTGACGAGTGGCGTACCGTGAGCACGACCGGGTTGCTGATATCACCATTCTGGCGCCGCCGCGTTGACGTGGTCCTACAAAACACGTTCCGGGTGGGCTGTCGCGAGTTCCAGAGCCCATCATCGGTCGGCTCGCCTCACGCTCGAACCGGCTAGCTCGGTTTCGCGCCGGGATGCGTCGAGCATGCCGGGTGGCGCGGCAAATTCAACTTTCCGCGCATTTGACCGTTCTCAGCCACATCCGACGCATGTACCCAGACCGCCCGTTCCTGCCCAGTAGCTGGGCGGGCGCCTCGTCTCTACCCCGCTCCCGCGTTGGGGGGCATGTCCATTGGTCGGGTACGCCGGAATCACTGGGCATGGCAGCGAAGCTGCCATCGGCGTACACGTCCGTGGCGTGCCTCCCAGCGCCGGGGCGGATGCCGATCGGTGTTGCGAAGCGGGCCACGGGAGGTCAGAGCCGGAACTCGGCGTCGTTCGGCCAAGACGCTTGGCGATGAAGGCGTTTCGGCCTCACTGTTGCGTGCTTCGTGCAAGTCTGATGGGCCGATGCCCCCTGTGCCGTGGCAGCCGATCCGAAAACAGGCCGGATGCACCCCCCACCGCCGCTTACCGCTACCGTTCATGACCCAAATGTCCGCTCAGCCCCCAACCAGCCCGCAGCGAGCCGCCGTCACGGAACTGCTTGTCCGCGCCGGGCGCGGCGACTCGCACGCGACCAACGAGCTGTTCCCGATCGTGTACGACGAGCTGCGCTCCATCGCGGCCAAGTTCCTGCAGAACGAGAGCAAGGCCCAGACGATGCAGGCCACGGCCCTGGTGCACGAGGCGTACCTGCGGCTGATCGGCGACGAGGGGGCCTCGTGGGACAGCCGGGCGCACTTTTTCGGGGCGGCGGCCAAGGCCATCCGGCGCATCCTGATCGACCACGCCCGGCTGCGCGGGCGTGTCAAGCGCGGCGGCGCGCTGCAGCGGGCGCCGCTCGACGAAGCACTCGCGGTGTGCGCCGAGCCGGCGCTGGATTTCGTCGGGCTGGATGAGGCCCTCACCAAGCTGGCGGAGATGGACCAGCAGAAGGCCCGCGTGGTCGAGCTGCGGTTCTTCGCGGGACTGAGCGTCGAGCAGACCGCGATGGCCTTGGGCGTTTCGCCCAGCACGGTGGCACGCGACTGGCAGTTTGCGCGGGTGTGGCTGAGCCGCGAACTGGAGAGGCAGGAGGCGTGACCATTCGGGCCGAGAAACCGCTGCCGTGATGAACCCCGAAGGCCAAAGCGGATCAGGCGACCAACCCGGCGCGACGCCCGGGTCGCCGCGCACGCTGCGCCGGATCGAGGCGATCTTCTTTGAGGTCGCCATGCTGGCGCCGGTGGACCGCGAGGCTGCGATCAAGCGGCTGTGCGCGGGGGACACCCACGCCGAGCAGGAGGTGCGGTCGCTGCTGGCCTCGGCGGACAAGGTCGGTGCGTTTCTTGAGCGTCCGGCGCTGGGGATGGACGCCGAGCAGCTTGCGCGGGCCTCGACGCGGGAGCCGGTGGATGAGCTGATCGGGGCGACGCTGGGGGCGTTCAAGGTTGTCAGCCGGCTGGCGTCGGGCGGGATGGGCACGGTCTACCTGGGCGAGCGCAGCGACGGGCAGTACCAGCTCAAGGTGGCGGTGAAAGTGGTGAAGCGCGGGATGGACTCTGAGGAGATCCTGCGCCGGTTCAAGGATGAGCGGCAGACGCTCGCCGCGCTGGATCATCCCAACATCGCCCGGCTCATCGACGGCGGCGTGACAACGGACGGGCGGCCGTTCCTGGTGATGGAGTTTGTCGACGGCGTCCCCATCGACGCGTACTGCGACGCCAAGGGGTTGAAGGTGCCCGAGCGGCTCACCCTGTTCCGCCAGGTGTGCGACGGCGTGCACCACGCGCACCAGAACCTCGTGATCCACCGGGACATCAAGCCCAGCAACATCCTCGTGACACCGCAGGGGGTGCCCAAGCTGCTGGACTTCGGCATCGCCAAGCTGCTCAAGGGCGGCGATACCGACCAGGCCGTCACCGCCGACACCGATCGACGGCTGACGCCCGAGTACGCCAGCCCGGAGCAGGTGGAGGGGCGACCGGTCACCACGGCGACGGATGTGTACTCGCTGGGGGTGGTGCTGTACGAGCTGCTCACCGGCACGCGCCCGTATCACTTCTCGCTGCGCACCAGCGAGGAACTGAAGCGCGTGGTGTGTGAGCTGGTGCCGCCGTCGCCGAGCGAGGCGGTGACGGTGCGCCCGACGCGCCTTCGCACGAAGACCTCCGGGGGCGCCACGGGCGCCGGCGCTGGGCCGACGGGCGGGGGCGCCGTCCCCCCGATCACCCCGCGGATCGCCCCGACACGGCCGGTGACGGACATGCCCAAGACCCGCGGGCTGTCGTCGACGCGCCTGCGGGGCGTGCTGCGCGGCGACCTGGACAACATCGTCATGCTCGCGCTCCGCAAGGAGCCGCAGCGGCGGTACGCGTCGGTCGAGCAGCTCTCGGCGGATATCGGGCGGTACCTGTCGGGCATGCCCGTGCAGGCGCGGCGTGACACGCTGGCGTACCGGGCCAACAAGTTTGTGCGCCGGCACGCGCTTGGGGTGACACTCAGCGCCGCGGCGGTCATCCTGCTGGCCACCGCAACGGTGGTGCTCTATCGCCAGGGCGTCAGCCTTGCCCAGCGCCGCGACGAGCTGCTCGCGGCCAATCGGAGCCTTGAAGAGGCCCGCCGATACCTGGTGGACGTGCTGGGCGGCGGCGACACCGGCAACATGGGGCCCGACGCCAAGCTGGGTGAACTGCTCCAGCAGGCGGCCCAGTCGCTCAAGGACACCCCGCCCCATGATCCCCTTACACGGGCCGCGTCGGAGCAAGCCCTCGGGCGGGCCGTGATGTCGCTGGGGATGTTGCCCAAAGCTCGGGAGCTTCTGGAAAGCTCGGCCAGGGGCTTCGCGGCGCTGCCCGATCAGGCCGACGCCCGCGTGGACGCCGAGGTGGCGCTGGGCGAACTGCTTTTCCACGAGGGCAAGCACACCGAGGCGGAGGCGGTGTTCCGGAGGTTGCTCGCCGATGAGCGTGCCCGAGTGGGCGCGGGCGTGCACACCGAGCGCGAGGGGCTGCTCCTCAACGACCTGGGCGGGAGTTTGCGACTGCAGGACCGCGCCGGCGACGCCGCGCAGGTGCAGAGGGACGCGATCACGGCCCGCGCGGCGGTGCACGGCGAGAAATCGCTGCAGGTTGCCGAGTCGCGCAACAACCTCGCTTCGGCCCTGTTCCAGACCGGCGACCTGGCGGGCGCGATCGGCGAGTTCCAGAGATCACTCGACACCCGCAAGGCCCTGCTGCGTGCCGACCACCCGATGATCGTGCGTTGCCAGTCCAACCTGGGCCTGGCGCAGCTTCGGGCGGGCAAGCCCGACGACGCGGTGGTGAACCTCACCGCCAGCGCCGAGGCGTGGGACCGGGCTTTCGGCCCCGAGCACGCCGGGCGCGTCGCGGCGATCACGTCATTGTCGCAGGCCCTGACCGCCCAGGGCCGCCACGAGCAATCGGTCGCCTGGCTGAACAGGGCGCTCGAGTGGCAGCGGGCGCACGGCGCAACGGCAGCGGCGGTCGCGGCGACGGAGGCGAATATCGGTATCGCGCTGGCCGCGGGCGGGAAGAAGGATGAAGCCCTGACGCTGCTGCGCCGCGTGGTGCCGGTGCTGAAGGACGCCGGGGCGGGCTTTGCCGGTGTCGCCAAGCGGGCCGGGGAAGCGCTGGCCACGCTGGAATCAGGCCCCCGATAGGCGGGCGCCAATGATGCGCTGCCGGTCCGTTGATTCGCGCCGACCTACACCCGCCACAGGCTGCTGGCCCACGTGAGCCCGCCGCCGAAGGCGACGAACATGACGATGTCGCCCTCCTTGCACTTGCCCTGCTTGCGCAGCTCGTCGAGGCACACGGGGACGCTGCCGGCGGAGCAGTTTCCGAAGCGGTCGATGTTGACGTAGAACTTGTCGGGGGGAAGGCCGAACCGCTCGCGGGCGCTCTCGAGCATGCGCGCGTTGGACTGGTGGCAAACGTACATGTCGACCTGGTCGGGCTTGACGCCGGCCTTTTCGAGGGTCTGCTCGATGATGCGGCTGAAGGTGCCGACGGCGAACTTGTAGACCTCGCGGCCGTTCATCTGCAGCGTGTTGAGCTTGACGACCGAGCGGTCGGCGTCGGGGGGGAAGTCGTGCTGCGAGCGGGGGATGTAGAGGTCGTGCCAGCGCGAGCCGTCGGCGTGCATGGCGCTGGCGATGATGCCGCGGCTGGTGTCGTCTGTGGCCCTGAGGATGGCCGCGCCGGACGAATCGCCGAACAGGACCGCGACGGCGCGGTTCTCGTAGTCGAGCACAGTGCTCATCAGGTCGCAGCCGACGACGGCGACGTTTCGGAACTGCCCGGACTTGATGAGGGCGTGGGCCTGGTTCAAGCCGTAGACAAACCCGCAGCACGCGGCGGCGACGTCGTAGGCGGCGGCGGTCCCCAGGCCCACGTTGGCCGCGACGCGGCAGGCGGTCGACGGGCAGGGCATGTCGCCGGTGACGGTGCCCAGCACCAGGGCGTCGAGGTCGGTGCCGACCATGCCGGCGTCGCTCAGGGCCGCCCTCAGGGCCCGCGACGCAAGCCATGTCCCGTTCTCGCCCTTGGACGGGTCGCACATCCGGCGCTGGTGGATGCCGGTGCGCTGGACGATCCACTCGTCGCTGGTCTCCATGCACCTGGACAGGTCGTTGTTGGTCACCACCCGCTCGGGCACCGCGTGCCCGGTGCCGGCGATGCGGACCCCCACGTTGGGCATCGGCGCGGGTTGGATGTGCGCGGTGCTCACGCGGCTTCGAGCTCCTCGGCGGCGGAGGTCTCGAAGCCCGCCACCCGGAGTGCTTCGAGGCGCGCGAGAATGGCCGCGTTGACGTTCCTGGCGGCGTGATCACGGGCGACGCGGACGGCGGCCTTCATGGTCCTGGCCTCGCTGGAGCCGTGGCAGATGAAGCAGTTGCCGTTCACGCCCAGGAGCGGTGCGCCGCCGTACTCGTGGTAGTCGTTCTTCTTGATCAGCCCCGAGAGCGCCTGCTGCATGTGCATGGCAAGGTCGGCGTCGACGCGGAGCACCTCGTGGACGATGGCCTTGAAGAGGCTCTTGGAGAGCCCCTCGGTGAGCTTGAGCATGGTGTTGCCCACGAAGCCGTCGGTGACGACCACGTCGGCGGCGCCGTCGAAGAGGTCGCGGCCCTCGATGAACCCGACGTAGTTCAGGTCGGGCACTTTCAGCAGGAGCTCGCGCACCTGCTTGATCATGCCGGTGCCCTTGCCCTCTTCGCTGCCGATGTTCATCTGGGCGACGCGCGGGCGCTGGATGCCCAGCATGTGCTGGGCGTAGACCGAGGCCATGATGCCGTACTGGGCCAGGTGCATGGGCCGCGGCTCGGGGTTGGCGCCGACATCGCTGACGACGACCGGCCCGTGGAGCGCGGGGATGGTGCAGGCGATGCCGGGGCGGTGGACGCCGCGCAGGCGTTTCATGTACATGGTGGCCGCCGACACGCAGGCGCCGGTGTTGCCGGCGGAAATGACGACGTCGACGGGGTTCGCGGTCTTGCGGGCCGAGCCCAAGAGGGCCATCTTGACCAGCGACGAATCGGGCTTGGACCGGACGGCCTCCACCGGCGACTCGTGCATCTCGATGTTCTGCGGCGCGTCGACCAGCTCCAGCCGCGGGTCGCCGCCGCTGATGCCCCGCTCCAGCGCGATGTCGGTGATCACCGCGCGGTCGCCCACCAGCACGAGCTTGTCACCGGGCTGGAGAATGTCCAACGCGTCGAGACAGCCTGTGACGATGGCGTCCGGCGCGTGGTCGCCCCCCATCACGTCTACGGCGATGCGCATAGCGAGGGATTGTGCGGTCGGTCCGGGGTCCGGGTCAATCCGGCCCCATGAATCGAGCTCAAAGGTCGGTGGTCCGAATCCGGCGAGCCCGGCGGGTGCGCGGGCACGCCACGCGATCAGCCCTGATCGACGCCGATGCCGAGCTTGGGAACCCGGATTACCAGGCCGGGGCGGACGTAGCCCGACTCATCGCACACGCGGTGGTGCATCTTGGGGCGCCCGGTCAGGGGGCACAGGGTGGGCTTGGTCATCTCGATGGCCTCGTGGGCGCGGCGGCGACGGGTGCGGCCGGGGCTGACTCGATGGGTAGGGTTCATTGTGGGTACCTCTCGTGAACATCAACCCGACGCCGACGGCGACGCCGCGGGGCCGAGCAATCATGACCATGTGGGCCGCCCGAGCGGCATCCCGGCTGCTCCTGCCCGGAGGCCCGCCGGCAAAACTAGGCGGGGACGATAGTCTCTTTGCGGGCTGGTGTCAACGGTTTTGACACTCTTCATCAGGGTATTGTTCGGGCGACGGCACGCTTGGGTGGCGCCGCGGGCCTGGTTTCTGGCGACTCGCAGGCGATTCAACGGTCTCGCAGAATGGCTCTTTGGGTGGGGGTCAACGCCGTGCTGCTGATCGAGTCGTGTCGGGCTCGGACGCATTGCCTGTCGCCCCCCGCTGGGGCGATCAAAATTCTCTGAGAGCGGCGAGATCCGGCACGGCGGCTGCCGGGGCCGGCGCCGACGAGACATGCTCAGAGCGTATCCTGAAGATGTCGCGGCACGCTCGCTGGTCGATCGGGGCGCGGTGCGGTATACTGTTTCCCCCAAATCAAAGACGCCGTGACGACCGAGTTCGTCGCGGCAGCGCCTCCCTAGCTCAGTTGGTAGAGCAGCTGACTCTTAATCAGCGGGTCGAAGGTTCGAGTCCTTCGGGGGGCATTGGAAGTGGAGCCTGGCTTGTCAGGCTCGTTTGTTTTCCGGCCGCGGGTGAACCAACACCCGTGGATTGCCCGAGGGCGGGCGAACGGATACACTCCCGACCCTAAACTGCGGGGTAGAGCAGCCTGGTAGCTCGTCGGGCTCATAACCCGGAGGTCGTAGGTTCAAATCCTACCCCCGCTATTGCCGGGCCGGTTGCGAAAGCAGC
>CAZEDW010000042.1:0-33856 GCA_964510955.1 uncultured Phycisphaeraceae bacterium | reverse complement strand
GGCCGCTTCGCCGGCCGGGCCGGCCGTGAGGCCGGCGAGGTGGCGCGCGAGTCGGGCCTCGGCCTCGGCGGCCAAGGGCAGCGAGGGACGCTCGTCGTGCAGCGGGATGTCGGTGCTGATCGCGGGGGGCGAGGCGGGGTCTGAGAATGCCTGCGCCGTCACGAGCAAGCGGGGCGCGGCCTGAGAGAGCCAGCCGCCGGCGAGGCGGTCGCTCGATGCCGGGCCCTGCCCGCTGTCGACCGGTCCGGAGGGATCACGGGCGTTCACCAGGTACATCGCCACCTGATCGACCGCGCGCCCGGCGACCGTGACGGGCTCGAGCCAGAAGACGGCGGCGTCGGCGGTGAAACGGTACGGGCCGATGACGATGCGGACGTCGCGCTCCAGCAGCCAGCGGTTGGTGGCTCCCTCGCGCCAGCTGTAGCCGCGGGCGGCGTTGATGGTCATCGGCAGGGTGCGCGGCGAGACCGGGAGGTCCACGCCGCCGAAATCACGCCCGGTGAACACCATCAAGTCGCCGCCGGCGGGGGGCGGCGCGGGCTGGGCGAGCGCGGGCAGGCCGCCGAGGATCGTGCCGGCGAGCGCGATGACCAGACGCACCGCGGCGGCGCGCCCGGAGGGCAAGACGAGGGGGTTTGTTCCGCCGACACGGATTGGCATGACGCGTCGGCGCGGATCGTATGGTCGGGGCTGCGGGCCCACAAGTTGAAGCCCTCAGCCCGCGGGGCGGGCGCGGGATGACGCCGAGCCGGTGGGGTGGGCGCGCGGCCCGGGGGCGTCACCAGGGGCGTCACCGGGGGAGCTTGCTTCTCAGCTTCTTGATGCGTGAGGCGGCCTCGTCGGCGCGCGGGTCTTTGGGGGCCAGGTCGATGAACTGCTGGTACATCGTCGCCGCGCCGGCGGGGTCGGCGTTTTCAGCGAGGCACTCGGCGAGGAAGAACCTTGTGTTGACGGCCTTGGCGTTGAGCTGGAGCACGGCGCGGAACTTCTCGATGGCGTCGGTCCAGTGCTTGAGCGCCTGGTGCGCCTGACCGGCGACAAAGTCGGGGCCCGTGTCGTTGGGGGCGTTGAACGCGCGGGCTTCGTCAGCGACGGCGAGAGCCCCCTGCGGGTCCGAGCGCTGCTTGAGCTTCATGAGCGCGAGGGCGACCAGTGACTGCGAGCGGGCTTGCGGCGTGGCCGCGGGCTGCTCGGCGGCGGCACGGTACTGCCTTTCGGCCTCGGCCCAGTCCTCGTCCTTGGCGGCGATCTGGGCCAGGGCGATGTGCCCGAGGACCGTGCCGCGCCCGCCGAGCTCGACAACCGCCTGGGCGTGCTGGCGGGCTTTCTTCATGCTGCCGCCGGCGATGCCGGGGGCCTCGGTGTAGAACTTCACGAGGCCCATGCGCGGGGCGATGTAGGCGGGGTCGAGCTTGACGGCTTTCTCAAAGGCGTCGCGCCCGGTGCCGGCGGCGCTCATCTTGGAGAACATGCCGAGGTTGCTCATGTTCTCAAAGACGGCGCTGCCGTGCCAGAACTGCACGCGGGGGTTGTCGGGGGCGAGCCTGGCCGCCTTTTCGGCAAGCTCCACGGCTTTCTGAGGGTCGCCTGAGCGCAGCGAGAGGATTGCCAGCGCTGTGAGCCAGCGCGCTTCGCTGGGCTCGCGGTCGGCGGCTCGCGCGAGCGTATCGCGCGCGGACTGGAGTTGGTCGCCGGTGAGCGATGGAGCGTCGCCGTCGCTGGTCAGGGCGTCGAAGAGTCCGCCGGGTGTCGAAAGGTCGAGGGGTGCGGTGGGCTGTGCGGCCGGCGCGCCGGCGACGGTCGGGCTGGGCGGGGGCGCGGGCTCTGCAAGCATCAGGACGCCTGAGAGCAGCGCACAGGACGTGACGGCGATGGCCATGGTCTTGGTTCCTCCAGCATGGACTCGGGGACCAGTTATTGGCGGGAGCACGGGTGGAGTTGCAGACCGGCGTCGGCGGCGGCCCACGGCCCGGACCCAGACACGATCCGAACGAACAAGGATGAGTTGTTTGTCCGGTCTGCGCACGCGTTGGGTCCTGCGTTCTCTCTTGGTGGACGCCGGCGGATCGGCGCTCAGAAAGGACTCGGACCATGTCTCACGTCAAGTTCATCACCCGGCCGTCGCGCGAATCGCATCTCTTGCGGGGTGCGGTTGCGCTGCTGGCGATGGGGGTTGTCGCGGTGGCCGGGAACGTGCTGCTGCCGCGCGCGCCCGGCGCCAGCGAGGAGCTGACCACCGAGGCGGGGCTGTCGCTGATCTGGACGCTGTGGGCGGTGCCCGTGGTGGCGCTCGGGGCCGTGGTCGCGGGCGCGCTCATCGAGGCGGCCCGGGCACAACCGTCGCGGCGGGTGAGGACTCACAAAGTGCCGAAGGGGACGCGGATGGTGGCGGGGCGCGAGCTCCGCCTTGCCGCGTAACACCACTGCCGCGCGCCGGTCGCGAAATCGGCCGGCGCGTGTTTCAGGCCCGCCCGGGGGCGAGAGCCGAACTGTTGGGGTGGCCGTTGGCGAGGGCGGATGGAAGTCGCGCGAGGTGCTACGCTGGGGCGCATGAGCCGTCCGAGCCGCATCTTCGGGATTGTTCTGCTGGTTTGTTGCATCGGCGTCGCGCCGTCGGGTTGCAGCATGGACCGCAAGAGCGGCGCCGGGCGGGGGCCGGTGTCGCAGGTGGCGCCGGGTGAGAATCCGTTCGCGCCGGCGCAGCTGGTGATTCACCCGCTCTCACGCGTCGTAAAGGACCCCGCGACGGGCGAGGAGCGCATCGAGCTGCACCTGGAGCTCCGCGACCGCTGGGACGACAGCGCCAAGTGGCTCGGCGAGGTGGTGCTGGAACTGCACCGCGACGCCCCGCCGGTGGCGAACGGGCCGGCGGGCAACGAGCAGCTCAAGCGCTGGCGGGTTGACCTCAACGACCCCGAAGCCAACGTCAAGGCCTACGACCGCGTGACGCGCACCTACCGGCTCACGCTGGTGGGGCTTCCGATGGAGCGGAACCAAGGCGCCTGGAGGCTGGAGGCGCGCTGGACGCTGCCGGAAGGACGGAGTCTCTCGGCGAGCAAGCGGATGGAATGAGGGGGAAGCCTTCGGGGCCGAGAGGAATCAGGGGAGCGGATGAGCCGCGTCGGCGGGGACCGCGGCGTGGGAGACCAGGGCCCAGACCGTGAGGGCGACGAACGCAAGGGCCGCGACCTTGATCCCGCGGTCCTTGAAAGCGACCTCGGTGGGGTCGTCGAAGACTCCCTTTTCCAGCAGCACGATGCAGCGGAGCATGGCGTAGGTAGCCGGGAGGACCGTGAGCCACAGCAACGGCAGCGGTTCGCCGGGCTGGCCGCCGGGGGACTGATCCTTGACGTACAGGGCGTAGGTCATCAGCGTGATGACGGCGGTGACAACGACCATCATCTGGAGCAGGGTGTCGGTGTACAGGGCCTGCACGGGGCGGTGGGCGGCGGCCGAGCCGGACGCCTCGCTCATGGTGCGTCGCTCTCCCAGGCGCTTGCCGAAGGCGAGGAACATCGAGAGGAACAGCGTGACGTTGAGCAGCCAGGTGGTGGGGCTGATGGCGACGGCCGCGCAGCCGCCGATCATGCGCAGCACGAAGCCCAGCGAGAGGCTCATCACGTCGGCGATGACGCGGTGCTTGAGGAAGCTGCTGTAGGCGAGCACGTTGAGGGTGTAGAGGCCGACACAGACGCCGGTGGCCGGGCGGACTTCCGCGGGCAGGGTCAGGAGCAGGGCGCCGGCCGCGGCGGCGAGAGCGCCTGCAAAGGCCCAGGCGGTGGTTGTCGGGACGTCGCCGGCGGCGATGGGGCGGGACTTCTTCCGCGGGTGGAGGCGATCGGCCTCTGCGTCGAGGGCGTCGTTGGCGACGTAGCAGGCCGACGAGGCCAGCGCGAACGACGCGGCGGCCAGCAGGGCTTCGACGATGATCTCGCGCGGCTGGCGCCCGTGGGCGACCATGCGCTGGTAGCCGTAGAACGGGCCGACCAGCACGAACGCGCTCTTGCCCCACTGCCACGGACGGGCGAGCTTGACAAGGCTGATGATGAGGCTGGGGCGTTCGGGCATCACTGGGGAGTGATCGCGGCGTGCTGGGCGGGCGCGGGGACGCTCAGCACGGCGAAATACTGGAGTCGCCGGCCGAACAGTGCGTTGAACCCCGGGGGGTAGAGGTCCATGGCGAGGCGTTCTTCGACCAGCCCCAAGCCCAGGCGTGAGCGGACGCCGGCCCAGCCGGCGGGAGTGTTGTAGCGGTAGAGGCACTTGACGCCGTACGGCGCGTTGGCAGCCCAGTCGATGAAGCTGATGCGCTGCTGGGCGAGCGGGCCCGCGACCGAATGGTCCTTGATGATGACGAGCCGGCGCGAGACGCGGGCGCACTCGCGGAGCAGGCGGTCGGGGTCTTCCTCGTGGTGCAGGACATCGGCGACGATGACGCAGTCGTAGGAGCGGTCGGCGAGGGGCATCTTGACGCCGTCGTAGGCGTGGACGGTGATGGGCTCGCCTCCGCGCTTGTAACGCTCGAGGCCCTCGGCGACGAGCCCGGCGGGCGCGCCGGGGTTGTCCAGGAGGGCGCGGGCGAGGGTGCCGTTGCCGCAGCCGACGTCGAGGACCCGGTCGCCGGGCTTGAGGTGAGGCGTGATGGCGGCGACCAGCGCGCGCAGCCGCGCCGCGTACACCGGCGCGTGCATCGCCCTCATCACGGGAGCAAGGAGACCCTGCGGCATCGGATGGATGTTATCGGCACGATGAGCCGCGATGGTGAGGCGCGCGGGGGCGGGATCGGCGCACGCCTTGGGCCGAATCCGCGGGCACAGGGGGCGACCGGGCGCCTCGCTACCCTCCGGCATGAACCTCTCCGACCGCGCGACCCACCTCCGCTGGCTGCTTGAGCTCACCTCCACCCCCACCGCCGCCGGGCGGGAGCAGCGGGTGGTCGCGTGGGTGCGGCGGTGGGTGAACGAGCGTCCGGACCTGCGCCTGGCAGCTGACAGCGCGGGCAACCTTGTGATCGAGCGGTCCGATGCGCCGGCGCCGGGGTCGCGGCCGGCGCTGTTCATCACCGCGCACCTCGACCACCCGGCGTTTGTCATCGAGCGCATCATCGGGCCCGGCACGCTGGGCGTGGGGTTCCGCGGCGGGGTGCTGACGCCGTACTTCCGCGAGGCGCCGGTCACGTTGTTCGCCGAGGCCCGCGCCGACTCGACCGTGACCGGCAAAGTGGTGCAGACCGAAGCCCAGGAGCCGTACCGCCAGTGCGTGGTGGAGCTCGACGACGACGCCACCGTAGACGGTTCCGGCCTGAAGCTGGGCGACATCGGGCGGTGGACGCTGCCGCCGGCCAGCGTCGAAGACGGCATGGTCCGCACCGACGCGTGCGACGACCTGGCGGCGGTGGCGGCGGCGCTTGCGGCGCTCGACACCTTGCGGCCGACGCCCGGGGGCGCTCACGCGAGGGTGCTGCTGACCCGCGCGGAGGAGATCGGCTTTATCGGCGCCATCGCGGCGTGCAAGCTGGGCACGATGCCCGCGGGGTCGCGGGTGCTGGCCCTCGAGAACTCGCGCAGCTTCCCGCATGACTCGCCCATCGGGGCCGGGCCGATCGTGCGCGTGGGCGACCGCATCAGCACCTTCAGCCCGACCCTCACCGCCGCCGTCGCCAAGGTGTGCGAGCAACTGGCCAAGGACCGCGAGAAGACCGGCGATCCGTTCCGCTGGCAGCGCAAGCTGATGCCGGGCGGCGCGTGCGAGGCCAGTGCTTACCAGGCGTATGGCTACGACGCCACCTGCATCTGCCTGCCGCTGGGCAACTACCACAACATGGGAGACCTGGCCCGCGTTCAGGCCGAAGAGGCCGACGCCGTGCACAACGCGCGGGCGGCCCGTGAGGAGGTCGCCGTCAGCGACTTTGAGGGGCTGGTGGACCTCTTGGTGGCTTGTGCGACGGGGCTGGCGAGCGCGGAGCCGCTGATCGACCGGATGGAGAAGCTGTATCGGGAGCGGAGCTTTGTGCTGGGGTAATCCGCGGAGTTCATCAGTCCCTTGGACGCTTGTTCCCCGCCAAGGAGACGATGACTACTCCCAGCACAAGCAGAAACGCGAAGAGCGCAATCATGTTGGAGAACGACAGCGTGATCGGAGCGGGTGCCACTTGCCCTGCGGCGTAGACGCCGGTCGCTCCAAAAAACGCTGCGAGAACACAGATCACGAATTGACGCCCGCGTGCAACCCGCGTCGACGCGCTGAGGTTCCGAGTGCGCCTCTCGATCTCTTTCAACAGTTCGCCGATCCGCGATATCGGATGGATGCAGACCCGCGTTCCGTCGGAAAACTCCAAGCGCCTGCCGGTCGCCGAGGGTACGAAGCCAACGAAGTCGACCCAGGAAAACCGCCGTTCGTCTCCATCAGAGAGAACGCAAGCGAACCCTTCCCGCGAGACTGTGACCGATCGCGGGTAGATTGATCGGGCATCGGCCGCGATGGCGGGCTTCGCCCAGACAATGAAGCACGCTGCCAGGAGCGGACCTCCGGCAATCAACGCCGTTATGTAGACGACGGCCGGCGGACCGGAAGGCACTTGGCTCCACACAACGACCGCGAACTTCACGAGCAAGCCCGCCACGACGCCGGCCATCAACCATAGAATCGCGAGGGAACTAAGGCTCGCGACCCTGGAAGCCGTGAAGTAATCGGTAATATCAGTCGCTCCCGACTTGATCGCACGCATCATCGCGCGACGAACCAGGCGTCTTGCGAGCTTGCACTCGCGGCCTGACCGGAATCGCACGATGAGCGGAGTGCCGCGCCAACAAACCGTCCGACCATCGGGCCTGACAATCAGCGCCTTGCGCCATGTCCGCCAGTGCAGCGAATGCCAAGGAACACGCAGACCGCTCAGCTCGTTGCCAAGTTGCTTGTCCGGAACAATTTCTGCGGCGTCGAGTCGCGCCCGCGCCTTGAATGAACGAATGAGCGGCCGGACAGCCGGCCGAAGGCGCGCCGTGAGCGGCCCGCCGCCCGTAATCAGTTCCTCCAAGCCTCGGCCCCCAGCGTTGGTCATCTCGCTAATCTCACCCGCCCCCACACCTCCCGATACCTCCCCGCCATCGCTTCCAGCGCCCCCGGTATCACCCGCACCTGCCCCACCACGCTGATGAAGTTCACGTCGCCCAGCCAGCGCGGCACGACGTGGACGTGCACATGCTCCGGCACGCCGGCGCCGGCGGCGTGACCCTGGTTCAGCCCCACGTTCACCCCCTGCGGCATCAGGGCCCGCTCGCACAGGTCCACCGCCAGGTCGGTCAGGCGCCACAACTCCGCGCGCTGACGGGGTGAATAGTCCAGCAGCCTCGGGCGCGGTTCGCCCAGGGCGATGAGCAGGTGGCCGTTGGCGTAGGGGAACTTGTTCAGCAGGATCAGGCCGGAGAGCGAGTCGGTCGGCTGGTGCGCCGCGGGAATCCCAGCCGGCGATGGGGAGACGTCCAAGCCGCCCGGTCCGGTGCGCACGATGACGTGGTTTTTCTGATCTCCGGCGGGGTCGAGGAAGTACTCGCGGAAGAACGACGCGGGCTTGGGCCTGGGCGGTTTCGCATTGGCGGTCGCCCCGGCCCCGCCGCCGTGGGCCGCGCGGTCAGCCTCGCTCAACTGCTCCATGTACGAGCTCCGCCACGGCGCGTGGAGGTTCTGCGGCGACGGGTCGGTGGGTTGGCGAGGCTCGGGCATCGGTGGAACGGTAGTTCGGAGGCGCCGGGCGGGCGCGGCGCCGGCACGAGCACCTCTCTGGAAACGCCGGAAGCGAGCGCCGGTACACTGGTTCCCCCTGTAACTAGCGCCCGGAATCGCCGGCGGACAGGGCCCCCACTCCGGAGTTCACCATGTTCGATTCGATCAAGGTCGCCCGCCTCTCCCGCCCCTCGTGCATTGTCGTCGGCCATTTCGCGGGCGAGCAGCCGTCCAAGGCAACGCTCGGGCTGGACCCGTCGGGCGCTCTGGCGGCGGCGGGCAAGCGCGGCGAGGCGACCGGCGAAACCGGGCGGATCGTCGAGGCGTTCCCCGCCGATGCCGCGGGCGGCAAGCGCGGCGTCGTCTCGCGTGTCATTCTCGTGGGGCTGGGAAAGAAGGACTCGTTTCAGGCCGGCGACCTCCGCAACGCCGCCGCCGCCGTGGGGCGGCGCCTCGCCACCACCAAGGACGCACAGGTTCAGGTCGAGCTGGCCCCGGCGCTCAGCGGCACCGGCAAGCGGGTCGATCTCGCCGCCTGCGGCTCGGCGTTCGGCGAAGGCCTGGGGCTCGTCGGCTACCCCTTTGACCACTTCCGCGGCACCGGCAACGGCGGCGCGCCCAAGCGAGGCCCGCTGTCGGTGGGCTCATCGAACGCCCCCTTCGCGTCGGGCCTGGCGCGGGGGCTGGCGCTCGCCGACAGCGCCAACATGGCGCGGGCGCTCTCGCACACCCCGCCGAACATCTGCACGCCGGCGTATGTCGCGCAGCAGGCGGCGGCGATGGCCCGCAAGGCGGGTCTGAAGTGCAAGGTCTGGAAGGGGGAAGAGCTGGTCCGCGAACGCTTCGAGGGGCTGATCAACGTGGGCAAGGCGTCGGAGTTCAAGCCGTGCATGATCCGCCTGGAGTACAAGCCCCGCGCTCGGGCCGGCTCGTCGCGCTCGGCGAAGCCGGTGGTGCTGGTCGGCAAGACGATGACCTATGACTCGGGCGGGCTGTCGCTGAAGATCAACAACGGCATGCGGGGCATGAAGCGCGACAAGGACGGCGGCTGTGCCGTGCTCGGCGCCATGCACGCCATCGCCACGGTGATCCAGCCGCGCAGGCCGGTGGTGGCGCTGCTGGCGGTCGCCGAGAACTCGATTTCTGAAGAGGCCTACCGGCCCGACGACGTGCTGACCTACCGCAACGGCGTGACCGTCGAGGTGACGAATACCGACGCCGAGGGGCGGCTGGTGCTCGCCGATGCGCTGTGCTGGGCGTGCGAAAAGGAGGACCCGGCGTGCGTCATCGACCTCGCGACGCTGACGGGGGGCGTGGTGACGGCGCTGGGCTCGACGTACGCGGGCATGTTCTGCGAGGACGATGGGCTGCGGGCCAAGGTCGAGGCCGCCGCCGGGGTGAGCGGCGAGCGCGTGTGGCGCCTCCCCATGCACCAGGAATACCGCGACATGATGAAGTCCACCGTCGCGGACATCCTCAACAGCAACCCCAACCGCAAGGCGCACCCGATCCAGGGCGCGGCGTTCCTGAGCTACTTCGTTCAGGCGGGCATCCCGTGGTGCCACCTGGACATCGCGGGCGTTCACGCCGTCGAGGGCGACAGCGGGCCGTTCGTCAAGGAATCGGCGACGGGCTGGGGCGTGAGGCTCTTGGCGGAGATGCTGGAGGCGGATTGATGCCGCGTGCGCAGGGCGGAAGCAGCGCCGTGATGAAGTGGCTGTCGGCCCTGGTCGTTTTCGGGCTGGGGTTCATTCTGGGCGGCTGGTTCGTTCAACCGCGCTTCCCACCCTATCCCGCGCCGGCGGTCAGACCCTGGGACCTTGGATACTGGACAACCAACTGGACTGGAGCATTGATCGGCTTGCTGCTGGCCGTGCTCTCCCTCAAGCAAACGCGGCCGCGCGCCAAACACTGATAGACAACACCTCGATCGCCAACGGTGCCCGCCGAGGTCACCCCCCCGTCGTCTTACGGATGTTTCTCAGGTCCGGCCCCTTGCCCGCGACCTTGTCGTAGCCGTTCCCGCTCTTGACGTACTTGGTGAACCCGAGGCGGTCGAGGTTTGAATCGCTGAGCTTGCGCTTGTCGCTTGCGGTGGAGTGGGCGCCGCCGATCATCGGGCGTTGGGGGATGCGCCGCACGGGCTGACCCGTTTCGGGGTGCTTGGTGAGCGCCGGGTCGGTCATCTTCTGGAACAGCTCGAACACATCACCCGAGTCATCGTCGGGGTGGGCGGGGTCGAAGGCTTGATAGACGTAGGTGGGCATGATCCCGGGGAGGGGGAGAGGTGCGCGGGTGGGGATGGGGCACTTTACGCGTGCGGCGGAAACGAGGCTGACGGTGGCGGCTCGGGCCCGCGGTGGACGGGGCGGTACGAACGGCTTGGGGTGAAGGGGGGGATCGGGCGGTGCGGGCTGCGCATACGTGTCGGGCGGGTTGGACTGGTGGTTGAGCGGTTGCGCCGCCGCGGAGCGAGCCCGTGCCCTGGCATCTGGAGCACGAACAACCCCGTTCGGTAGGCTCTTTTTGCCGAGAACCGTTCCATGCCTGGAGATTACCTGCAACACCCCATGTTATTGGCTCGTATCGGCCAAAGATCATTGGGCCAGTGTCCGGTTTCTCGCGCCGGACACATTGGGCCGAGGCGACAATGTCTGGGTGACATTTGGTCAACTGCGCTGGCTCTCCGGAGACGCCCGGCGAAGGGGCCCGGCGGCGCGAGCTGGGCACTTCTGAGTAGCAAACGAGAAGAAGCAGCACGTCCTCTCAATAAGTCAAGCAGGCCTGCCATCACCGGAGATACCCGATGTCCACGAGAGCAGTATTTCGGACGCGCTTCAAGTCGCTGCTCTCGGCGCTCTGCACCGCGGGGCCCTGCATTGTCGCCGTGGCCGGGCCCAGTGCCCAAGGCGCGGAGCCGGGCGACCTCAAGGGCGCAGAAGGCGCTTGCTGCAATCTGTCGAGCGGCGCGTGCGCGAGTTCCGACAGCGGCACTTGCTACGCCTCAGGCGGCGTGTTCCTCGGAGCGGGTACGACCTGCGCGAGCGCGCCTTGTTGTTCGCAGTTGTCCGCGTGCACCGGCAGCAACCGCGCCGAGGGCGAACCCTCCGGCAACTGCGTCACCCTGGCAAACACCGCGGACCCGAACCGAGATCTGTTCAACTCCGGCTGCGACCATGCTTCGCACGGTTTCTCGACGGTCGTGATCGGGGACCGAGTTTGTGGAAGGACCAGCCAGTTCGCCGGTGTGCCAGACGCGGATTGGTATGAAACCACGGTGGCCGGGGCGCCCTCGTACATCGGGTTCTCGATCGGCGGCTGCCAGGCGCCCATGACCATCACGATGTACCGCCAGGAGTCGCCGGGGTTCTCGTGCCCAGTCGATCCCGCACGGTTGCCGCTTCAACAGATCGCTACAGATTCGACACACGGCTGCGCGGATGTCGGCGTGGTCGGCGACTGCCTGCCGGCCGGCACCTATTTCGTGCAGGTGAGACCCACACCGGGAACCGCCGACATCCCTTGCGAGGCCTCGTACGTTCTTGCGCCGATCAACGATGTCTGCCTCGGCGCCCCGGTCGGCTGCACGGTTGGCAATACCCCCGAATCGGAGCCCGGCTGTCACCTGACCGCTTCCAACGAAGGTTGTAACTCGATGTCACCGTCGGCGGGTTCGTTCGTCTCGCTCGCGTGTGCCCAGACGGCGTGCGGCACGGTTGACCTGCAGTCCGGCACGCCCGATACAGACTGGTTTGCGTTCACCCACGCGGGGGGCGCCCTGAATGTCACGCTCAACTGCCAGTTCTTCGGATCCCTCGCGGTCCACGCACGCGGCAACACCGGGCCGCAAGGCTGCGGCGACCTCGTCACGGTGGGCACCCTCGCGTTTGTCCGCCCGAATCAGCCCCGCACGCTTGAAATTCCCGCCTTGCCGCCGTCCGACTATTACGTCGTTGTAACGCCCGATCCGCGCGGCCCCCGGACGGTTGCGTGCGGAGCGACATACACGCTCCGAGTCGAGTGCGGCCCCCACTGCCCGTGCCAGGCCAACCTGGTCGACACTTCGCCGACCGACCAGTGCCGCGTGAACACACCGGACCTCACCATCGTACTGGCAAACTTCGGAAAACAGTGCCCTGGACGCGACACCGGCCAACCACTCGCCAGCCCCGGACGCTGCCCGACCGGTTACCTGGTCGGGGACTTCGACTTCGACGGAATCGTCAACACCGCAGACCTTTCCTGGGTGCTCGGCGCTTTCGGCAAGCAGAACATCAACGGCGTCTGCCAATAGAACCGTTCTAACACCTCCCGAACCCATATCAGCCGCGGCTAGCATCTCATCGCACACCCGCCCCACCGTGAGGTGACCCATGCGATCTCGCTTTCCTGCTGCGAACCCCGCGCCTTCCGTGGCGGCTCGCGCTGCGGTCTGTCTTTCGCTCGCCGCGGCGCTCCCGATCGCCGCCCAAGCCCGCCCCGATACTGCTCCCGACAACTCGATCCGAAGCGTGCCCGAGAAGGCCCGCGCGATCGCGACGCGGGATGCCCCACACCGCGACGCGGTCGGGCTGCTTTTCCTCCCCCCCGCGCCCGAAGAGCTCGCCACCGGGAACTTCCGTGGCTCGGCGCTCGGCCCTGCCGCGCCAAGCCCTGACACCGCCCACGCCAACGACATCGAGCGCGCCACAGCCTGCTGCACCTGCGATGTTGATGCCCCCGCCGCCCGCGAGAGCCCCCTGCCCGCCTCCTGGACCGAATTCGCCGACGCCTTCGCGAGCCGCCCAGACTCCATCGCCGGCAACTGGCTCCGCGACCAGGGCTGCTTCACCATCATCGGCTGCTTCGGCGCCACCAACGCCGCGTACGGGCTCACTCTCCCCGCGAGCTTTGACTACACGGCCCAGCTCCCGTCGTTCAAGGTCTGCGGCACCTGCGGCAACTTTGCCGCGCCCAACGACCTCACCATACCCATGTCCGCCGTCCCCCCGGGCGGACCCGAGATCTCCACCCCCGTCACCCCCAACGCCTGCTCCGCCAACGCCGCGAGCGTCGCAAGCCAGCGCGACCAGGACTACATCCTGGTCAACATTCCCCCCGGCGGCATCGACAACTTCCGTCTCTACGTCACCGGCGCCCAGAACTTCGAGGCCGGCCTGCTCTGCAACAAGAACTTCCCCAACCCCGGCACCATCAACGGCTGCTGGACCGGCTCGCAGCCCGTCCCCGCCGAGTTCGGCTACACGCCGGTGGTTCGCAACAACCCCGCGATCACATCGCTCCCCGACGGCGCCAAGGACTCCACCTGGGTCTGGCCCCGCGACGCCCCCTGGGAAAACATCCCCGAGGGCCAGTACATCATCACCTACCGCCTCCAGCCCTTCGCGAGCCTGAACCCGCCCAGCGTCCCCACCGAGCCCACCCGCCCCTACCAGATCCGCGTCGAGGGCCGATTCGCCGCGTGCCCCTGCACGACGAACCTCGTAGACAACCCACCCGCCGACCTCTGCCGCGTGACCACCGCCGACCTCGCCGTATTCCTGAGCCGCTTCGGCAGGTCCTGCACCGGGCTCGACCCCCAGGCGCCGCCCGGCGCGCCCCCCCGCTGCCCAGGCGGCTACATCGACGGCGACTTCAACCTCGACGGCGCTGTGAACACCGCGGACCTGACGATCCTGTTGATTCAGTTCGGGAAGCAGAACGCGGACGGCGCGTGCGAGTAACCCCGGGCGAAGAAAAACCCCGCTTCTCAGCGGGGTCTTGCAAGCGAGGCGGACGGGACTCGAACCCGCAACCACCGGATCGACAGTCCGGTACTCTAACCAATTGAGCTACCGCCCCAAGTTGTCCGGAGCTTCGCGTGCTTCCGCCGGCCCTGAGCCCATGCTCGACCGATGCTCCACCGATGCTGAACCGACGACGCGACGATCCGCCCTGTCCGGACCGCCCATCGGGCCCTTTGGGGCCCCGGGATCAGCGTCCGAAGGGGGAGAGAGTGTAGCCCCAACGCCGATGCTGTCAAGGAACGCCGATCGGGTCGGGAAGGCCCTGCGTCGGCTGGACATCCACGCCCCAGCCGGGGACAATCCGCGATTCCCCGGCCGAGTACCCAAGTGGTCCAAGGGGACGGATTGCAAATCCGTTATTCGTGGGTTCGAATCCCACCTCGGCCTTTGGCGGTTCCGGGCAATGCAAGGGCCGCCTCGCGCACGCTTGGCTAGGCTTGGTCGCTGCGCCGAAACCGCTTCCAGTCCACCGCGAGCTTGCGCATCCGAGACCGGAGCGTGTGCGGGTTGATGCCCAGCGCCGCGGCGGCGCCGAAGGGGCCGTCAACCCGCCCGAACGAGGCTTCCAACGCCGACTCGATGTGCCGTCGCATGGCATCGTCCAGTGTGTTTCCCGGCTTGCCGGGTGCGGCACGATCGGGGCGGGGAGCGACTCGCCCCGCGTCGGCCGCGATCGGTGAACCCGCTGAGATCGTCTCGGGGAGCTGGGTCGTCGCTGGCGCTCGCAACCCCTGCCCCAGGGCGGCGGCCACCTCGAGCCGATGCCCGTCGCCCAGGATCACCGCGCGGTCGAGCACCGCGCCGAGCTCGCGCACGTTCCCCGGCCACGCGTAGCTCTGCAGAAGCTCAAGCGAGCGGGCATCGAGAGGCGCCTCGGCCAGCCCGAACCGGATCGACGCCTTACGGATGAACTGACGGGCCAGCTCCGGCACGTCGCCGGGCCGCTCACGCAAGGGAGGCACCCGGATCGGGAACGTGGCGATGCGGTACCAGAGGTCCTCGCGGAACTGCCCGCGATCCACCATCGCGGGCAGGTCGCGGTGCGTCGCGGCGACAATCCGCACGTCCACCGTGATGGTCTCGTGCCCGCCCACGCGCTTGAACGTCCCGTCCTGCAGAATGCGGAGCAGTCGCACCTGGGCTTCGAGCGGCAACTCCCCGATCTCGTCCAGAAGCAGCGTCCCCGCGTCGGCCTGCTCAAACCAGCCGCGCCGCCGGTCGGTGGCGCCGGTGAACGCGCCCTTCTCATGCCCGAAGAGCTCCGAATCGATGAGGTCGCGCGGGATCGCGCCGCAGTTGACGCGGACAAACGGTCGAGTGGCTCGGCGCGAGCCGGAGTGGATTGCGCGGGCGATAACCTCCTTGCCGCTGCCGGTTTCACCCAGCAGGAGCACGGGGACCGATTGGCGCGCCACCATATTGACGCGCTGCATGACGTGGTCGAGCCCGCCGCCCGGGCCGGCCCCCACGATGGGGTCGTGCATCGCTTCGTGCCGGACCTTCGCCGAGGGAGAAATCGGGCCCACCTCGGAAGCAGCCAGCGCGTCGGCGGGTCGCACGTGGCGTGCGACCTCTTCAAGAATCGCCGACAGGGCGGCTTTGGAGGCCGCCGAGCGCAGGTGCGCGCCGACAGCCTCCGCAGCCCGCCGCAACCGGGGCGGAAGCTCCGCGGCAGCGGGAACAGCTTTGGGAAGCGGTCGTGGCATCCGTGAAATATCACAGATTTTTTAGCTGAAGTCCTCATAATTCTGGGTATTGAAGCGAAAAACTCTTCAGTGCCACGCTCCAAGCCGCACCCCGCGGCTTTCCGAGCCCCCCAAGGGCGTCCGGAGGGGTGGCACGGGCATTGCAATCTGGCTAACCGAATGTCTCCGCCTCCCTTTGTGCCTCCCTCGAACCCCCCGCGGCGTGCCCCGACCCCTGGCACGCCCCTGGCGCAGCTCGTCAACCGGTTGCGCCGGGCAGGGGGACGCGTGGCGCCCACGACGTTGCGGGAGGTCTTGCAGTCCACGCCTCTCTCCCTCGACGATGTGCGTGACTTCCTCCTCGTGGATTGCAAGACCTACACCCGCAACGTCGTGGAGCGCAACGCGGACTTCGAGGTGATGGTGTTCTGCTGGCTGCCAGGGCAACGCAGCCGGATCCACGATCATCCCCACTCGGCGTGCGGCGTTCGGATCATCAACGGCGTCGCCACCGAGACGGTTTTCACCCGTGTCGAAGGCTCCGAGCTCGTTCGCCGCGGCGAATCATCGGCGCTCCATCGCGGCGAGGTCACCGCCTCGTTCGACGCGGACATTCACCGGGTCGAGAACATCGACGAGCAGTCCGAGATGCTCGTCACCCTGCACGTCTATTCGCCGCCGCTGGCGCTGATGAACACATACCAGGCCGAGCCCGTTCCGGAGGAGGTAGGGGTCAAGTGAGCCAAACAGTTGACGTGTGTATTGTCGGCGCCGGCTACAGCGGCGCCATGGTGGCCGCCAACCTGGTGCGCCAGGGGTTCCCGGGGCGCATCGCGCTTGTGGAGCGAACCGGAACTCCCGGCCCGGGCGTGGCCTATGCCACGCCGAGCGAGCTGCTGCTGCTCAACGTGCCCGCCAAGAACATGGGCGCCTGGGCCGACGATCCCGGTGACTTCGTCTCCTGGCTGGGAACCACGAAGCGGCAGTTTGATCCTTCGGCGTTTCTCCCTCGGCATTGGTACGGCGAGTATCTCCGGGCACGCCTCGCCGAGGGCGTGGCGAAGGCCAACGGACGGCTCCGCCTGGTTCACGGCAGCGCTGAGTCAGCGGCCCGATCCGCCTGGGGATGGGACATCGGCCTGTCAGATGGCCAGCGAATCTCCGCCGGGTCGCTCGTGCTTGCGATGGGGAATCTGCGCCCGGGGACGCCGCCGGGCGTCGCGCTCAGAGAGTCCGGTCCCTGGTGGTGCCCCGACCCGTGGGACGCGAAGGCCCACCGGCGCTGCCGTGACGGCGAGCGCGTGCTGGTGATCGGCACGGGGCTGACGATGGTCGACGTGTGCATCTCGCTGACGAGCGGCGGGGCGCGCCCGAGGCTGACGGTGCTGTCGAGGAACGGGCTGTTGCCCTGCGTTCACTCGCCGCCGGGGCTGAAAGCTGTGGCGGCGACGGCGCCCCAGCCGGGGTGGCCGCTTCGGAGAATGGTTCGGCACGTGCGCTCCGAGGCGCGTCGGATCATGCGCGAGGGTGGCGACTGGCGGGCGGCGGTGGATTGTCTCCGCCCACTCACCCCCGCGCTGTGGGCGAGCCTGAGCGACGCGGAGCACAAGCGGTTCGTTCAGCGTCTGCGCACGCACTGGGACGTGCACCGGCACCGGGTGCCTGCGGAGGTGGTGGCGCGGCTGGTCGAGCTTCAGCAGCGGCGAGCGCTGCGGATCGTCACCGGACGCCTGCGCGAGATGCGCGGGCAGGGCGACTCCGCGACCGTGACGTGGCAGCCCCGCGGCGCGCCGGCGACCGAGGCGGGAGTCTTCGACCGGGTGATCAACTGCACGGGCGCCAGAACATCCATCGACGCTTCGCCTTTCCTCACCTCGCTGGCCGAGGGCGGCTTCATCCAGCCCGAACGCATCGGGCTGGGCGTCCAGACCGATGCAGACGGCCGCGCCGTCGCGCCCGGCGGGGCCGCACGGCGCGACATCTGGGTGATCGGACCCCTGCGTCGAGGAACCCTGTGGGAGAGCACCGCGGTGCCGGAGCTTCGGGTGCAGGCGGCTCAGGTGGCTCGCGAACTCTCCGCCTTGCTTATACCTGCAACACACCCGTCTTGAACTCGCGCGAGTAATCCCATCCTGAGGTTGAGCGGATCGCGGCGATGAGCTCGTTTCGGGTGTCGTGCGGCTGGATGATGCGGTCGAGCCACCCGCGTGCGGCGCCGTGCCGGATGTCCTGCTGCTCGTTGTAGCTCTCGCGCACGGCAGCCAGGATGGCCCTGTGCGTTTCCTCGTCGATCGTCTCGCCTTTGCGCTTGCGGCTCGCTTCTTCGATGGTCGCGAGCACACCCGAGGCCTGGGCCGCTCCCATGACGGCGCACTTGGCGCACGGCCACGCGAGGCTGAGGAACGGGTCGAAGGCGCGCCCGCACATGGCGTAGTTGCCCGCCCCGTAGCTGCCGCCGAGGATCACCACGATCTTGGGCACGATGCTGTTGCTCATGGCGTTCACCATCTTGGCGCCCGAGCGGATGATGCCGGATTGCTCGCTGTCGCGCCCGACCATGAACCCCGTGGTGTCGTGCAGGAACACCAGCGGGATCTTTCGTTGGTTGCAGTCCATGATGAACCGCGCGGCCTTGTCGGCGGAGTCGTCGTAGATGACCCCCGGCATGGACACCGCCTTGACCGGACCGGTTCCGGGTGCCCGGTTGCCCGGCAGCGAACGCTGCGTGACCTTCTTCTGATTGGCCACAATGCCGCAGGGATGCCCGCCGATGCACGCGTAACCGCAGACGATGGCCTGGCCGAAGTCAGCTTTGTACTCATCGAAACCGGGGTCGACGAGGCACGCGATCACGTCACGCGCGTCGTATTGGGCCCCGGCCTTGTCGGTGAACACGCTGTAGACCTCATCGGGCGCCCGCGCCGGCTTCCTGGAATCACCGGTCTGCCTTGATGCCCCGACGGCGTGGTGCCTCTCCATCAGGCCCCGCAGCCGCGCGATGCACGCCTCGTCGTCCTTCTCCTTGAAGTCGATGGTGCCCGAGATGCTCGCGTGCATCGACGCCCCGCCGAGTTCCTCGTCGGTGATTTCCTGCCCGATCGCGGCTTTCACCAGCGCCGGGCCGGCCAGGTACAGGCCCGAGCCCTCGGTCATCAGCAGCGTGTCGCACAAAACCGGCAGGTACCCGCCGCCGGCGACGCAGTAGCCCATGATCGCGGCCACCTGCGGGATGCCCATGGCGCTGATGACGGCGTTGTTACGGAAGATGCGCCCGAAATCGTCGGTGTCGGGGAACACATCTTCCTGCAGGGGAAGGAACACGCCGGCGCTGTCCACGAGGTAGATCAGCGGCAGGCGCGCCATCATCGCGATGTGCTGGGCCCGGATGATCTTCTTGCACGTCATCGGGAAGAACGCGCCGGCTTTGACCGTCGCGTCGTTGGCGATGATCATGCACTCTCGGCCCTGAACGGCCCCGATACCGGTGACCACCCCCGCGCCCGGCGCCCCGCCGTGCTCCTTGTACATGCCGTAAGCCGCCCACAGCCCCAGCTCCTGGAACTGCTTGGGATCGTCCAGCAGCTTTTCGACGCGCTCGCGGGCGGTGAGGCGGCCTTTTTCGTGCTGGCGGTCGATGGCCTTGAGGCCGCCGCCGAGCTTCAGCTCGCGCTCGATAGCCTGGTACTCCTCGTTGAGCGCGCGGAGCTGGTTGATGGCGTTCGAAGACGGGGTGGCGGGCGTGGGCGCGGCGCGGGTCATTGCCGGCCAGTCTAACGCCCGGCGATCAGTCCGCGTCGCCCGCCTGCGCATCGCCTGGGCGCACCCTCGCGCCGCAGACGCCGCGTGCCCGCGGCGGCTTCTCATTCAGCGCGTCCACGATGAACCGCAGGAACGTGGTCCCGGCCAGCCCCCAGTCGCGCTTGGCGAGCAGCTCCTCGGCCAGGGCAAGCAGCGGGGCCGCCCCGCGGTGCCGGAAGACCGCCTTGTAGAGTTCCTTGATCTCTTCGCGGTCGCGCGGCGCCATCGCGGGGTTGCGCCGCAGCCCGACGCGGTTGATCCCGGCGATGCGGTTGACCCCGGTGAGCACCATGTATGGCGGCACGTGCATCCCGACCATGGCGCCGCCCTGGAACATCACGCCGTCGCCGATGTTGGTGAACTGGTGGACCGCCGTGCCCCCCGCCATCACGACGCCGGCGCCCATCCGCACGTGGCCGGCCAGGAGGGCGCCGTTGGCGAAGGTGCAGTTGTCGCCGATCTGGCAGTTGTGGCCGGCGTGGGAGGCGGCCATGAACATGCAGCCCGAGCCGACACGCGTGGGCGGGCCGTTGCCGGTGCCGCGGTTGAACGTGACCCCCTCGCGGAAGATGTTGCGGTCGCCGATGATCAGCTCGCCCCTGATCTCGCCGGTGAACGCGCGGTCCTGCGGGTCGCCGCCCAGGACGCAGGTGGGGTGGACGTCGTTGCCCTCGCCGAGCGTGGTGTGCTCGACGATCACGCTGCCCGTGCGCAGCCTGGTCCCCGCGCCGATGACGCACTGTGGCCCGACGACGGCGTTGGCCTCGATCACGGCGCCGGCGCCGACGCGCGACGTGGGGTGCACCCGCGCCAGCGGATCGACACGGGCCTCGGGATGGATGTTGGGTGAACTCACGGGTGAGGACGCCTCATTGGGGGTGGGCAGCGTCGGGCGCTGGTGCTTTGGAGTCGGCGGTGGCGACGGCGTACCGCGCCATCGCGCTCAACAGGCCGCTCAGCTTCCGCGCCCGGTCGTCGTCGCGGGTGGCCGCCACCCGGCCGGAGACTTCACACGGGCCGAGCTTGTCGTCGAAGCCGGGCATCGCCGACGCGAGCTTGAGGTTGGCGCCGCTGGTCTGCCCGGAAAACGAGGCCTCTCCGGGCGTGGAACTGGGCAGAAGGAACCCGGCGCCGCTGTAGACGCCGTAGACCTCGCCGGCGACCACGGCGTACGTCACGGTCGCGTTGGCGGCGGTGTAGTCGATCGGGGTGTACCCGGCGCGGGGGTTCATGAACATGTGGACGCGCACCAGGCTGCCCGCGGGCAGGGGCTCGGCCAGCTCGCCGTCGGCCGCCTGCAGGAGCCGGTCGATCGGCAGGTCGGTCATCACGACGTCAACCGTGTTGTCGTCCTCGAATGCGTAGACCGAGGTGGTGAAGGCGGGGCTCATCTGGGCGGCGCCGTTGCGGGCGTCCAGCCGCAGGTTCGATGAACCGCCCAGCCCCGCGACCCACCCGCACGACGGCAGAACCGCCAGGCCGCAGACCGCCAGCCCCAACAGTGCGCCGCGTCGATTGATCCGGGGTTCCATGGGCCGCGATGATAGCCTGCCTTGCCGCATTCGCGGATGAAATCAGCCGCCCACATTGGAACCCTTCTGGAACCGCGCGGCGGTCCGGGCGTCTGGAAGTGGTCGGCGAATACCATTGAGGCGGAGACCGCGAATGAACACCGGGCTACGGACCACCATCCACTGGGCAAGCCTGCTGCTCGGGGCATGCGTGGCCTGTGGCGCCGACCGCCCCATCGGCGTACCGCCGGCGCCCCCCGCCCCCGGCGACCAATCCGGCTCGCCCCAGCAGTCCGCTCCGGGGCAACCGCAGCCGACTCCCAACGGGGCCAACCCGACCGTCCCGGGGTTCCCGTTCAATCCCGTGCCGGGCGGGGCCGCTCCCCCCGCGACCCCCGGCGGCGACACCGGCCCGGGCACCCAACCGCTTAGTCCGGCCCCCAGCGCAACGGCGCCGCAACCGGGCCAACCCCCGGCGCTGCCCTCCGTCCCGCCCCCGGCCCCCGGCCCGACCACGCCGTGCCCGCAGCCGCCCGTGAACTGCCCGCCCGGCGTCGTCTATGTGCTCGAATGGCCGTACTACTGGAACAACGGCGGCGTCGGTATTTTCTGGGGCAACCAGACCCGTTACGCGTGGCGCCTGGGTTATCCCAACGAAACGCTGCAACAGACGGCGCGCCGGCTTGATCCGCAGTTGCTCCCGCCGGCGCCGCCGACGCCAGTGGTCACGCCGGCGATGCGGCTGGTGCTGACGCTGCGCGCTCACAACTATGAGCAGGCCGCAACGGCGATCGCGGTGCTGATGAGCCAGTTGCCCAGTGACACGCCCCCGGGTCCCGACGCCGCGCCCGGTGCGACCCCCGGCGCGACCCCCGGCGCGGCGCCTCCCGGCTCGGCGCCCGCGCCCGTGACGGCTCAGAGCCCACAGAACCCGCCGGCGTTCACCTGGACCAGGGCCGAGCTGCAGCGGCTGATGGCCGTCGCGCTCATCGGGCAGAAGCGCGGGCCCGAGAGCGTCCGCGCAATGATCGACGCCTACTCCTCTGATCCATCGCTGGTGAAACGCCCGTTGGACGCGGAGCTGCTTTCGGGCAAAGCCGAGCTCTCGCGGCTGGTGGTGAGGGCCGTGGGGTTCGCGCAGAAGTCGGGCAAGGCCGACGCGTGGTTCACCGCCGGCGTGCTGATGCAGGCCCAGGGCCGACCGCTCCCGCGCAAGGTGGCGGACATGCTGAAGTCGCACGAGCCGGGCAAGGCGCTGATCGGCGTCATGGGCGTCGCGAAGCAGTAGGCAACGGCGATGTGACCGGCAGCTTGTCGGCCCCGGCCCTTCAGTCGGGCGATCACCCAGGCAACGGTCGCGCCAGGGCCTCTCGGAGCTGATCGCGCACCCGGCCCGGCGCGGTGCCGCCGGCGACATCACGCTTGGCGATAATCGCGTCGAGCGCCAGCCGCGGGAACAGGTCGCCCTCGGCCTGCGGCGCCAGCGCCCGGATGTCGTCGAGCGGGAGCTTCTCAATCGCCACCCCGCGCGACAGCGCCAGCCGCACCACCCGACCCGCGACCTCGTGCGCCTCGCGGAACGGGACACCCTTCTCGACGAGGTAATCGGCCAGGTCGGTCGCGTTGGCGTGCCCGCCCTCGGCGGCGCGCCGGCAGTTCTCGCGGTTCACGGTCATGCCGTCGAGCACGCCCGGGAGCGCGCGCAGGCACAGGGCGAGCGAGTCGGTGGCCTCGAAGAGCGGCTCCTTGTCTTCCTGGAGGTCCTTGTTGTAGGCCAGCGGGAGGCCCTTGAGCACCGTGTTGAGCGCCGCCTGGGCGCCGACCACCCGACCGGCCTTGCCGCGGATCAGCTCCAGGGCGTCGGGGTTCTTCTTCTGCGGCATCAGCGAGCTGCCGCTCGACCATTTGTCGCTCATCTCGACGAAGGCGAACTCACCGCTGGAATAGATGATGAGGTCCTCGGCCAGGCGCGACAGGTGCAGCGCGCACAGCACGCAGGCGTTCACGATGTCTACGGCGAAGTCGCGGTCGCTCACCGCGTCGAGGCTGTTGCGGCTGGCCCGCTCGAAACCCAGGTCGCGGGCGAGCTGCTCGCGGTCGACCGCGTAGGCGGTCCCCGCCAGCGCCCCCGAGCCCAGAGGCGACACGCGCGCCCGGGCCCTCGCCTGCGCCAGCCGCTCTGCGTCGCGCTCCAGCATCTCGGCGTACGCCAGGGCCCAGTGCCCCCACAGCACCGGCTGCGCACGCTGCAGGTGCGTGTAGCCGGGCAGGACGCTCTCGACCTCGCGCTGCGCCAGGCGCAGCAGCGAGGCCCTCGCCTCGCGCAGGGCCGGGAGCAGCGACTCACCGATGCACCGCGCGGACCACAGCCGCAGGTCGGTCGCCACCTGGTCGTTGCGGCTGCGCCCGGTGTGCAGCTTCTTGCCCAAGGGCCCCACGCGCTCGACCAGCAGGCGCTCGACGAACGAGTGCACGTCCTCGTCCTGCGCGCGCTCGACGAGCGAGGGGTTGGTCTGCACCTCGATGACGATCCCGCGCAGGGCCTCTTCAAGCTTGGCCCGCTCGTCCTCGGTGATGACGCCCGCGCGCCGGATCGCCGCGGCCCAGGCGATCGAGCCCTCGACGTCCTCGCGCAGCAAACGCCGGTCGAACGCCAGCGAGTCATTGAACGCCCTGAAGAGCGCATCGGGCCCGCCCGACGCGGGGTCGAACCGCCCGCCCCACAGCGCCATTACTTGAGCCCCCCCCCGGGAACCGTGTGCTTCTTCATGGCGCGGATGCGGCTGGGGAGGCTGAACAGCCTGATGAATCCCTCCGCGTGCTTCTGGTTGTAGACCTCGTCCTTGCCGAACGTGGCGAACTGCTCGGCGTAGAGCATGTTCGGGCTGCGCCGGCGCACCGTTGTGGCGCTGCCCTTGTACAGCTTCACCGCCACGTCACCCGTCAGCGGCTCGGCGATCTTCTCCGCCGCCGCCCACAGCGCCTCCCGCAGCGGCGTGAACCAGCGGCCGTCGTACACGACGTAGGCGAACTGGGCCCCGATGTCCTGCCGGTACGCCCGCGTGTCACGGTCCAGCACGATCTCTTCCAGCCCGCGCAGCGCCTCCATGATGATCGCTCCACCCGGGGTCTCGTAGCACCCGCGCGACTTCATGCCGACGAGACGGTTCTCGATCAGGTCGATCCGCCCTACGCCGTGGCGCCCGCCGATGACGTTGAGCTCACCGACGATCTTCTCCGGCGGCAGCTCCTTGCCGTTGAGCGTGCGCGGGCGCCCGCTGACGAACCCCAGCACGATCTCCTCGGCCTTGTCCGGAGCCTTCTCGGGCGACGACGACATCACCCAGATGTCCTCCGGCGGCGCGTTCCACGGGTCTTCCAGCGCCCCCCCCTCGTGGCTGATGTGCCAGAGATTTCGGTCGCGGCTGTAGATCTTCTCGCGGCTGGCGGCGCACGGGATGTCGCGCTTGGCCAGGTAGTCGAGCATGTCCTCGCGCGAGCGGAGATTCCACAGTCTCCACGGCGCGATCACCTCCAGGTGCGGGGCCAGCGCCGCGTAGGCGCTCTCGAACCGCACCTGGTCGTTGCCCTTGCCGGTGCAGCCGTGGCACAGCGAATCACAGCCGGTCTTCAGCGCCACGTCCACCTGCGCCTTGCCCAGGATCGGGCGCGCCATCGACGTGCCCAGCAGGTACCGCCCCTCGTACACCGCCCCGGAGATGACCGTGGGGAAGACGTATTTCTCGATGAACTCGCGCTTCAGATCGACAACGTGGCACGCCGAGGCGCCCGACTTCTTCGCCTTGGCCTCGATGCCCTCTAGCTCGGACTCACCCTGGCCCACGTCCCCCACTACCGCCACCACCTCGCAGGCGTAGGTCTCCACGAGCCAGGGGATGATGCAGGAGGTGTCGAGTCCGCCGGAGTAGGCGAGGGCGATTTTCTTGGGCATGGCTGATGTACTGCGAGACGGTGGTGCCTTGGGGGCCCCGCCGGTTCCCGGCGGGGTTCCGGATCATCTCCCCGGCGCACACGCCGGCGTCGATCCGAACCGCCAAGTGTAGTGAGTCTCTCGCCCCCGACGTACACTACCACCCATGCAAGACAAGCTGTCGATCGCCCGGGCCTGGCTGCCCCGGTACACCGGGGCCCCGGTGGACTCGCTGGGTGACTACATCCTGCTCACGAACTTCCGGTACTACGTCGAGCAGTTCGCGGCCCGGTTCAAGTGCAACGTCCAGGGCGAGAACCGCCCCATGCAGGCCGCCACCAACTCGGCGGGCCTCTCCATCGTCAACTTCGGCATCGGCTCACCCAACGCAGCCATCGTCATGGACCTGCTCATCGCCCGGCGCCCCAAGGGGGTGCTGTTCCTGGGCAAGTGCGGCGGCCTCAAGCACTCCACGGAAATCGGACACTTCATCCTGCCCATCGCCGCCATCCGCGGCGAGGGCACCAGCAACGACTACTTCCCCCCCGAGGTCCCCGCCCTCCCGAGTTTCAAGCTGCACAAGTTCGTCTCCGAGAAGATCGTCGCCCGCCACATGGAGTACCGCACCGGCGTGGTCTACACGACCAACCGGCGCGTGTGGGAGCACGACCAGGCCTTTCTGGAGCGCCTCAAAGCGCTCACCTGCATCGCCATCGACATGGAGACCGCCACGATCTTCATCGTCGGCCACCACAACGAGATCGCCCGCGGCGCCCTGCTCCTCGTCAGCGACGTTCCCCTCACCCCCGAGGGCGTGAAGACCGAGCAGATGGACGCGCAGGTCACCAAGCAGTGGACCGACACCCACCTCGACCTGGGCATCGAAGCGATGACCGAGATCGGGATCAAGGGCGAGGCCATCAAGCACTTCACCTATTGACGTGGTTTTCACCGCGGAGACGCGAAGGGCGCGGAGGGGAGCCGGGCACGGGTGAAGACGAACCTGCGCCCAGCAGGGTCCCGCCTGATCACGGGCCGCGACGATGCCGATTCCGCCCGCTCTCGTTTGTAATGATTCTCTCGGTGCTCGCCGCGCCTCGGCGGTGAACACCGCGGCCCGCCGGGCTATCCTCCAGTGAGTCCCTCCCCGAACCCCACGGAGCACCCAATGGCACCCGCTCCAAAGTCCTCCAGAGTCAATAACGGCTCCCGTCTCCCTCCCCCGCCGCCGCCCAAGCCCGTCGCACGCCTCTACGACGACGACGGCGACGACCTGATGGTCGCCTCGGCGTTCATCGACAAGGTCACCCTCCTCCCCGAGGCCCCGATCACCCACGACCGCGCGGGGCGCATCCGCATCATGTGGGGGCAGCAGATGCTCCCGGACCTGCTCGCCGGGCGCTACCGCGCCGTCATCTGCGGCGTCAATACCGAGGACAACAGCCACGGCATCATCGCCCAGCTTGTTGACCTCGTCGATACCAGCCAGTGGACCGCCCGCAGCGTGACGAGCTTCGCCAAGATGTTCGCCGACGCGATCCATATCCACGCCGCCCAGGACAAAGAGCCCTACATCCTCAAGTTCGACCTCGACAGCGCCCTCATCCTGGGCATCCTCCGCCCCGACGGGCGCGACTACTTCACGATGGACGACCTCTCGCGGGGCTTCAAGACCATCTCGAAGATGCTCAACGGCCGCAAGGACCGCCTCCCGGTCGCCAGCGTCAGCTTCCTGGGCGCACGCTCGAACAAGCTCTACGAGGACCACAAGCGGCAGGTCGCCCCCACGTTCGAGGCCGTCCTCCGCACCATGTACGAGGCCGGCTTCCGCGGCGACGTTTTCCCCGCGCCGCAGATGTGGAACATCGGGCACGTCGGGGTGTTCCCCAGCTACCCGTTCCCCGAGGGTGTCCGATCGATGCGTGAAGGTGGTGATTGAGCGCCGTGCGCGGCCCGAACTCGCTCAGAGGTCTCCCGATTGTCATCACGGGCGCGTCCAGCGGAATCGGGCGTGCCGCCGCCGTCGCGTGCGCCAGGACCGGCATGCCCGTTGTGGCGTGTGCACGCCGCGCCGATAGGTTGGCGCAGCTCGTCAGTGACATTAAGAGCTTCGGCGGCGACGCCGAGGCCGTCGAGTGCGACGTGGCGGACCCCGCGGCCTGTGAACGCGCGGTGAAGCTGTGCCTCTCAAGATTCGGCGGCGTGTACGCGGTTTTCGCCAACGCCGGGTATGGCGTTGAAATGCCGGTGCACGACACGGCGCCGGACGAGCTCCGCCGCATGTTCGAGGTCAACCTGTTCGGCTCGATGAACATCATCCGCCCGGCGATGGAGATCATGCGGCGCGAAAAGCGCGGCCACATCCTCTGGTGCTCGAGCTGCCTGGCCCGCCTCCCCATGACCTACTACGGCGCCTACACCGCCACCAAGGCCGCCCAGCACCACCTCGCCCGCGCCATGCGCGCCGAGCTGGAGCCGATGGGGATCGCGGTGTCGAGCATCCATCCGGTGGGAACGCGGACCGAGTTCTTCGAAGTCGCGGCGAAGGGCGGGAACGGCCTGAGTTCCAACTCGCCCGAGATGTTCATGCAGAGCGCCGAATTCGTGGCCGAGCGGATCGTGCGCTGCCTCCGCCGCCCCAGGGCCGAGGTGTGGCCCGGCTTCACCGGTTTCGGCATCCGCTGGCTCGCCGCGCTCAGCACCGGCTGGGTAGGCCTCAGCGACCGCATGTGCCGCGTCGCCAAGCGCATGGCCGACAAGAGAAGCCGATGACCCTCTTCAATTTGCGATTTGCCATTTGCCATTTGCCATTTGAGCTTTGAGCTCCGCCCCTCCCCCTCACCCGTCCCTCACCTCCCCGCGCAACGTCTCGATCGCGTGCGCCAGAACATCCACGAGCGCCCCAAGCTGCTCCGTCGCTCCCCGCACCGAACCCGGCAGCGTGATCACCAGCGTCCGCCCGATCGTCCCCGCCACGCCGCGCGAAAGGAATGTCTTTGGCGTCTTCGCCAGGCACCGGTGACGGGCCAGCTCCATCAGGCTCGGCGCTTCGCGCTCCAGAATCCCTTTCACCGCCTCGGGCGTCACGTCGCGCGGCGAAAGCCCGGTCCCGCCCGTCGTCACCACCAGGTCGATCCCGCCGGCCTGACGCGCCCACGCCTGCACCGCCGCGGCGATCTTCACCGGCTCATCGGGAACGCACGCGCGGGCCACGATCGTCGCGCCGATCCCTTCGCGCAGCACACGCTCCACCGCCGGCCCGGACGAGTCCACCGCCTCACCCCGCGAGCAGCGGTCGCTGACGGTCAGGACGGCGGCGAGAATCTGGCCGGTCATCGTTTGCCCCCCCCGCCGCCGGCGCGCCCCTTCGTCGGCGCCCGGTAGTCGCCGCTCCGACCGCCCCGCTTCTCCAGCAGCCGCAGACCCTCGATCACCATCGCCTTATCAAGCGCCTTGCCCATGTCGATCACGGTGAGCGCGGCGACCGCGCAGGCCGTCAGCGCCTCCATCTCGACGCCTGTCGGGGCCCGGGTCTTGGCTGTTGCGGTGATGCGGACCCGCCTCCCCACGAGTCGCGCCTCGACCGTCACCACATCCAGCGGCAGCGAGTGGCACAGCGGGATCAACTCATCGGTGCGCTTGGCCGCCTGAACCCCCGCCAGCTGCGCCGTCTCCAGCACGTTTCCCTTGGCCAGCCGATCGGCCCGTATCGCCCGGGCAAGGTCCGCCGACACCCGCACGAACACCTCCGCCACCGCTACCCGATGGGTGATCGGCTTGTCCCCCACGTCCACCATCCGCGCCGAGCCTCGCGCGTCCAGGTGTGACAGCCGTTTCTTGACTCCGCGCGTATCACCCATGGGTCTTCACCATTGCTTTCATCCGTCGCGTCGGCCCCGTCACCGTTCCCCATGCGCCCACCGCCGGCCGAGCGGCTTACCACTGCCAAGCATAAAACGCCCACGGCCCCTCGCCGCCCTGGTGCGGCGGAATCTCCACAAACCCGTCGCTCCCCGCCACGCTCACTACGTCGCCCGAGCCCCGCCCGTCGCCGGGCTCGGCGATGCCCGCCTCAACCAGTCTCACCGCCCGGTGCCACCAAAGCTCCAGTGTCTTTCCGCCGCCGTTCGGGAGCCGCACCATCGGTGGCGGCGCGAGGTTCAAGCCCGCCAGCCCAGCCGCCACCTCGCGCCCGATCCGTCGGAGCGTCACCATGGCCGACACGGGGTTCCCCGGCAGGGCGAGCACCGCCTGCCGCTGCCGCGTCACCCCGCCGAGCATCGGCTTGCCCGGGCGCTGCGGCAGCCGGTGAAACACGGTCTCCACCCCGCACGCCGCGAGTGCTCCGGGCACCAGGTCGTGACCTCCCATCGACACGCCCCCAGTGACGACGAGCATGTCGCACCGCTCCAGCGCCGCCCGCAAGGCCCGCTCGAGCTCGGATGCGTCGTCGCGCACATGGGCCACGCTTCCCAGTTCCACCCACGGAGCGGAGCCCATCATGGCCGACAGCGCCGGCCCGTGGCTGTCGCGCAGACGCCACGCGGGGAGTTCGCCCGCGCCGCCGGAATCCCCGGCGTGCACGACCTCGTCGCCCGTCACCACGATCTCGACCCGCACGCGCCGTCGCACCTGCAGGTCACCCGGTTGAAACGACGCCACCGCGGCCACCGCCGCCGGCGTCAGCAGCGACCCGGACTCCAGCACCGGCGCGCCTCTCGGCGCGTTCTCGCCCATCCGGCGCACGTGCTGCCCGGATTCGACACGCACCCCGCGCAGATCGAGCAGCCCTTGGCGCTCCTGCGCGTGCTCCACCGGCACCACGGCGTCGGCCCCGTTCGGAACGATCGCCCCGGTGTTGATCCGAACAGCCTCACCCGGCGCCATGGTCGGCGGCGGAAACCCGGCCCGCGATTCCCCCGTCACCCGCAATGGCGCGGCGCCCGCCTCCGCCGCCCGCACCGCCCAGCCGTCCATGGCGCTCACATCCGCGGCCGGGCTATCGCGGTCGGTCACGAGGCGCTGGGCCAGCACCCGCCCCCGCGCCGCGCTCAGTCGCACCGATTCATCCCCCACCGGCGACAGCCGATCACGCATCGCCCGCACCGCCTCGCCGGGCGACGCAAACGCGTAACTGCCTCCAGCCGCCGCGCAGCTCATCCCCGCCCTTTCCCGGCGCGTTTCGCGGGCTTGGCAGCCTTTCTTGGTCCCGCGCCCGCCCCGGCGCCATCCACCACATCCATCACCCATCCACGGCCGCGCATCATCGCCGGGAAGCCGATGGTGGGCGCGCACAGGTGCGCCACGTGCAGCACCTCTTCGCGGGTACACCCGGCGGCGAGGGCCTTGCGCGCGTGCGAGTGGGCGGCGCCTTCCATCGCCGCCCCGAGCGACACGCCGAGCTTCACCAGCGCCACGGTCCGCGCATCGAGCGGGCCCGCGCCCTTGCACGCTTCGCCCAGCGCCTCGTAGGCCTTCACGAGCTTGGGGTGCTCGCGGGCCATCTGCAGATACGCACGCGGAATCGCCATACACGCTCCTGGTTGCGCCCCGGCATCGGACCGGCGCACGATAGCGTGCCCGCTGGCAACCGTATACTCGCGCGATGCCCGCACTCCCCAGCTTCGCACCGCTTCCGGTCTACCGCTCCCGCTTGTCGCGCCTCCGACGCGAGATGGCCCTTCAGAGCCTCGGCGCTCTCCTTATCACCTGCCCGCAGGACGTCCGCTACCTCACCCCGTTCGTCGGCGACGACAGCTACGCCCTTGTCACCGAGAGCCAGCTCTGGGTCATCAGCGACTTCCGCTACCAGGAGGAACTCGGCACCCTCAGGGGCTACGCGAAGGTGGCGCTGCGCAAGGGGGACATCGCCGAGGAGGTCGCCCGTCTCGTCGCGTCGCTCAAGATCCGCGAGCTTGCCTTCCAGGGCGAGCACATGAGCGTCGCGGGCAAGGCCCGGCTCGGCAAGCTGCTGGCCCCCTGCCGCCTGACGAGCACCGCCGGCATTCTGAGCGCCCTCCGCCAGATCAAGGACAAGGCCGAGGTCGGCTTCATCGAGAAGGCCGTCGCCATCCAGGAGGCCGCGCTGCTCGCCACGCTGCCCACGATCAGACCGGGCCAGTCCGAATCGCACATCGCCGCGCGCCTCGAGTTCGAGATGAAGCAGCGCGGCAGCCACAAGCCCGCGTTCGACACCATCGTCGCCGCCGGGGCCAACGGCTCCAAGCCCCACTACACGCCGGCGTCGGCCAAGACCGCCAGGGGCAGGCCGCTGCTCATCGACTGGGGCGCCCGCGTCGCCGGGTACTGCTCTGACATGACCCGCACCTTCACCCTGGGCAAGTGGCACCCGCGCATGGCCGAGATCTATCAGATCGTCCTCGACGCCCACCTCGCCGCCCTCGATGCCCTTGCCCCCGGCAAGACCTGCGCCGAGGCCGACGGGGTCGCACGCGACATCATCAAGAAGTCCGGCTACGGCGAGCAGTTCGGCCACGGCCTGGGCCACGGCATCGGGCTGCACATCCACGAGAATCCCCGCCTGCACCACACCGCCACCGGAACGGTGCTCCAGGAGGGCATGGTGGTGACGGTGGAGCCGGGGATCTACCTCCCCGGCCTCGGCGGCGTCCGCATCGAGGACGACGCCCTGATCACCAAGCGCGGTGCCCGGGGTTTGTGTACCTTACCCAAGACTCTGAAATGGGCCACGCTCTGACGCCCGACACAACTCCCTCTCCGCGCCCTCCGCGCTTCCGCGGTGAATCTGAGGACCGAAGACGTGATCGACATCCGCAAACTCAAGGAACTGGTCAAGCTCATGGTCGAGAACGACCTGTCGGAGCTTGACCTTCGTGACGAGCAAGAGACGGTCGTGGTCAAGCGCGGCTACGCCCCGGTCGCCGGCGCTCCGATGGCGTACGCCCCGCCGATGGTGCATCACGCCCACGCCGCGCCCGCCGCCGCACCCGCGGGCGCCGGCGCCCCGGGGGGAGCCGACGACGAATCCGGTCTGCACGCGATCGTCTCGCCGATGGTCGGCACCTTCTACGCCGCCAGCGACCCCGAGAGCCCGCCCTTTGCCTCCGCCGGCACCAACGTCGGCCCCGACAGCGTGGTCTGCATCGTCGAGGCCATGAAGGTCTTCAGCGAGATCAAGGCCGAGTGCTCCGGCACCATCGAGCGGGTGCTGGTGAAGAACGGCGACCCGGTCGAGTACGGCCAGAAGCTGTTCCTCGTGAGACTATCGTGAGAGGCACTGGGCACTGGGCACCGGGCACTGGAGGGGAGAGCACACGAAACGGCATTGCGTCCACAGCAATGCACGCCGCGAGCAAACCGCCGCCCCCAGCCTAAGTTCCGTAAGGCCCGGTCCCCACTTCCCTCCCCCCTCGTGCCCAGTGCCCAGTGCCCAGTGCCTCCCCCATGCGTAACCGCCTCTTCTCCCGAGTCCTGATCGCCAACCGCGGCGAGATCGCGCTGCGGATCATCCGCGCCTGCCGTGAGCTGGGCATCGAGACTGTCTGCGTCTATTCCGAGGCCGACGCGGGGGCGCCGTACCTGCGGCTGGCCGACCAGTCGATCTGCATCGGTCCGGGCCCGGCGCCGCAGTCGTACCTGAACATCCCGCGTCTCATCTCGGCGGCGGAGGTCGCCAACTGCGACGCCATCCACCCCGGCTACGGCTTCCTCTCTGAGAACGCCCACTTCGCCGAGGTCTGCCGCGACTGCAAGATCGAGTTCATCGGCCCCACCCCCGAGGCCATGAGCAAGCTCGGCGACAAGATCAACTGCAAGCGCATGGCCCGCAAGGAGAAGGTCCCCACCTTCCCCGGCCCCGAAGAGCCCATCGACGACGAGATCAAGGCCGTCGAGTGGGCCAAGAAGATCGGCTACCCCGTCATCATCAAGGCGGCGGCCGGCGGCGGCGGGCGCGGCATGCGCGTCTGCCACAACGAGGTGGCGCTGCGGGCGAACATCAAGCAGGCCAGCACCGAAGCGAAGGCGGCGTTCGGGAACGGGGCCGTCTACATCGAGAAGTTTCTCGAACAGGCCCGGCACGTCGAGGTCCAGTGCATCGGCGACAAGCACGGCAACGCCATCCACCTCTACGAACGCGATTGCTCCACCCAGCGCCGCCACCAGAAGGTGATCGAAGAAGCGCCGGGGCCGCACATCGACCCCAAGAAACGCGAAGAGGTGTGCCGGTCGGCCGCGCGGCTGATCAAGGCCGCCCACTACCACGGCGCCGCCACGGTCGAGTTTCTCATGGACGCCAAGCAGAACTTCTATCTGCTGGAGGTGAACACGCGCGTGCAGGTGGAGCATCCGATCACCGAGATGATCACCGGGGTGGACATCGTCAAGACGCAGATCCGGGTGGCCGCCGGCGAGAAGCTGCCGTACGACCAGAAGGACATTTCCATCACCGGCCACGCGATGGAGTGCCGTATCAACGCCGAGGACTGGGAGAAGGGGTTCATCCCGTCGGCGGGGTTGATCGAGAAATATGAGGCCCCCGGCGGCCCGGGCATCCGCCTGGATTCACACGCCTGCCAGGGCTACCGCGTCCCGACCAACTACGACAGCATGATCGGCAAGCTGATCGCCCACGCCGACACGCGGGAGCAGTGCATCCGGCGGATGGACAGGGCGCTGCGCGAGTTTCGGATCGAGCCGATCAAGACGACGATCGGGCTGCACCGGGAGCTGATGAACAACGCGGCGTTTGTGAAGGGGGGGGTGGACATTCACTTCTTGGAGAGGTTGTTGAAGAAGTAGGGGCGATGATAATGTGTGTCATCTAAAGCTATTCAGGTATTTCCGTGCTGTCGGCAGGGCAAGGCCGCGATCAACATGCTCCGCTGGGTCAACACCCGGACGAAAAGGATGCGTAGAATGGAGTCACGTGGCGACGCACGCGCTCCGCTTCGCGGGGAAAGATACCAAATTCGTCAAAGCTCGGATTCGGCGTAGACCGGGTAATACCGATATACCTGCCGGAAGTTCTCAATCTCTTCAGCGTCGAGCCATTCAAGCGCCTCGGTCTTCTCTTCTTCGTGGGGAAAGAGTTGGCTCAAATGTCGAACCTCGCGCCCAGTGAGCACTGGCGGTTTGATTTCGATGGCGTCCTCAGCTTTTTGAATGAATGGCAGCCCTGCGAAGGGATCGGGCCCAAGCGTTGATGCGTCTGCAGCGTTGAGAAGCACGCCGCCAACGGTGAGCATCCGCGTCGAATCCGTGTAACGGAAGTGGAAACACTGCCGGAACATCAACTTGTCCGCAGGATCCGCCGAGCCGTTGCGGTCGGACAGCGCGCGCTCGATCTCAGCCCGGATAAGCTTGTAGTACACTGCCGCGAGTCCCCACTTAGAGCCTCTAACACTATGCGTTGTTGAGGGTTCTGAGGCAGATGAGTGAGCA
>CAZEDW010000041.1:0-34698 GCA_964510955.1 uncultured Phycisphaeraceae bacterium | reverse complement strand
ATCCGGGGGGTCGTCATGGTCGTGGTCTCCATTGCGTGCGGCGCTCACTCGGCCAGGAACACTTCGAGGTCGTCGTGGTCCACCGGCGCGATGCTCGTGATCGCGTCCATGAGCTTGCCCCGCACGCGGGCCAGGTCACCGGCGTACCCCCAGTTCGTTGGTTCGGCTTTGGCCTCCCCGGCGTGGGTATCAAGCTCCATGTGCAGCAGGTCGATCAGACGGGCGATGTCGCTCATCCGCGCCTCGTACATCTGGGCGGCGGTGGGTTGGGCGTTCGTGGTGTTCATCACAGTGGTCTCCGTTCGGGGGGCTGGTTCCGGTGGTACTTCCGGGGGGGGCGGCAATCCGCGTTGCGTGACTCACACATGGCCATGACATCCCGCCCCAGGCAAGGCGGAATCGCAGGAATTCAGGCTGAATTCTCGCCGCGGCGCTATGCTTCAAGCGGCCGCTTGGGGGCGGCGCTCCGGGAGGGCTAGCACATGGCGAACAGCGCGGGGGACAGCACCGGAAGCACAACGGCGGAGGTCCCGCGGGCGGGCGACGAGGAACAACCGCGCCCGGGCGACGGGCTGCCGCCGCGCCACGAGAAGGCGATCCTGGCCCTGCTCAACAACCCGACGATCGCGCGGGCCGCCGAGGCGGCGGGCGTCGATGAGTCCACGCTGCACCGGTGGCTGCGCGACCCGGCGTTCGCCAGCGCGTACAAGCGCGCGCGAGCAGAATCGTTCGGGCAGGCGGTCGGCCTGACGCAGCGCTACGCCGGCGCGGCGGTGCAGACGCTGGTGAAGATCATGGCCGACCCGGCGGCCGCGACCGCGTCGAAGGTGGCCGCCGCAACGAGCCTGCTGAAGTTCGGCCGCGAGGGCGTGGTGCTGGACGACCTCGAAGAGCGCGTGGCGAAGCTGGAGCGCCACGACCAGCCGATGGTCCGCGAGCCGGACGCCTCAGAGCTGGACGACAGCGAGTTCCGGCGCGTGCTGCGGACGGCCCGCGGCCCCGCCGCCGAGGCCGCCCCGCCGCCGGCCGGGCCCCAGGCCCCCGAGCGGGAGGCCGCATGAGCACATCAACGCTGCGCAACCGGCTCCGGCGTCTGGAGCGAGCCTCCGCCGAGGCGGAGGGAAAGGGCCCGTGCCCGGCCTGCAACGGCCGAGGGGTGCTGGAGGTGTTCATCGGCGACGACGACCCCAGGCCGCACCCGGGGTGTTTGGAATGCGGGAGGGTGATGAAGGTGGTGTTGGTGGGGGCGAACGAGCCGAACGAGCCACGCCAAACTCCATAAACCGTTACCACGCCGGGAGTAGCGACTTGAGAGCGGAGCGATACTGAGGCGGGAAGACGCTCCGGCAGAGCGAGTTGATTCACGCATCCAGTTCGGAATAGTTCCAAGGCCAGCCGCGGAAGAGGTATCCACATTATTAGTGCGGATCGGCGAGCCTGGTTAGGTGAGCGAGCCTTATGTTGAAGCGCAACCAGCGCGAGCTCGCCAGTACCATCGGCTCCTGCCAAAAAGCCGCGCGATTTTCATGGTGCACGAGTTCTTCCAGGAACAACTTGCTCAATGCTGATCTAATCAGTAGTATCTGCTGACGAGTACTTCCGACGGTTCGGGGCCCGCGACGGGCCCGAGTGGCTGGCTCAAAGACACAACACGCAACAGACAGGTGCCCACATGCACACTCCGTGGTCGCTCCGCGCACTGAGTTCGCTCATGCTCCTCATCATCGCCCTGGGCTGGGGGGCTCTTGTGCCCGCGCAGTCCGGCGGGGGCACTTACCCGCCGGCCGGGACCACCACGACTCCCACGCTGGCGCATGCCGAGGGCGCGCCGCGCGGCTGGGAGGGCGGGATGCAGGTATCGCCCGTGAGCGTTGTCAACGCTCGCACAGGCATGGTGTTCACCGCCGTGCCGACGTTCGGATGGGACCCGTTCGGCCCCGCCATCGCGTTCAACTTCTACCACTCCAGCTACGCCGGGCCGGCCTTCGGCCCTGGCGAAGAGGAAGAGGCCCCTTCGGACCCCGCTTGGTACCCGCCGGCCGGCAACCAGCTCATCGTCTCGCCCAGCTGGCGCACCAGTTACTCCAGCACGATCGACGGCTCCTCCAGCGCCAGCACCGTTACGGTCATCGAGGACGACGGCACCCGGAACGACTTCGCCATCGGCACGGTCACCTCCACCGTGACCCATTACACCCCGCCGGCGGGCGTGTTTGATCGCCTGTGGTACACCGACAGCCACTGGCACCTCCGCCGCCCGGACCAGACCGAGCGGGTCTTTGACTCGTCCGGCAAGCTGCTCGAAGAGCGCGACCTGCACGGGCGCGCCGTCACCATCGCGCGCACGTCGGACACGGATTGGTACATCCAGACCGCGGCGCACAACCCGACCAGCAGTTCGCTCACGAATCGGCTGAACCAGATCCACCTGAAGTTCGACTCGAGCAAGCGCCTCATCAAGATCATCGAGGAGATCGGGAGCCCGGCGTTCGCCAGCGGCCCAACCAACGACTCCGACAACCCGAACGGCTACCGCATGATGGTCGTCGGCCGGGACAGCACAACCAAGATTCTGAGGAGTTTCTACCTGCACTCGGGCAGCGCCTCGCAGCGCAGGATCGATTTTACCTACGACTGCGACGACGCCTCGCCGCCGGCACACATCGTCTACAACATCCGATCCGTGACGTCGGGCAGCATCGTCAAGTGGGAATACACCTACGCGACCGATTACTCGCTCGCGTCCGTCACACAGACCTCGCTTACAGACTCGGGTGCTCCCGTTTACAGCTCGTCGTACGCGTTCGGCCTCTCCACCGCGTCGATGCTGTCTCAGAACTCATCTTGGAACACCAAGTCCTGGTGGAACTCAATGGCTTCGTCCGGCATCGCGCGGAACTGGACAAAGGTCACGGACCGACGCGGCAAGAAGTGGTGGATGGCCTTCCCCGATACCGCCGACCGCACGCACTCCATCACCCCGCTGGGCGACCTGTGGGTGACCGCCGCCGACTCCCAGCACAACATCACCTCGATGACCAATCCGTTGGGCAAGACGTGGTCGGCTACCTATGGCTCCGTCGGCAACGTTCTCACGACCACAACCCCGATCTCGGGCCAGACAAGCACGCTCGCCTGGGAACCCGTGCTCCGTTCTGACGACAACGGGCTGTTCACGAACTCCACCACCAACTTCTACCGCCTGACTTCAACAACCGACCCCCTCAGCCGGACTACCACGCTGACGTACGGCATCAACGGCCAGCCGGAAAACGTCACGCTGATCACTCAGCCCGCGCCCTATACAGGTGCTGGCCAGCCCGAGACCACGCTCGAATACGGCACCAACACCTCGCACCCCGGCGAGTTTGCGCAGCTCACCGGCGTGGTTGACCCCAACGGGGTCCGCACCGCCTACGAGTACAACAGCGACTACGCCTCGTCCAACTGGGAATCTCGCGAATATGGGTTCATTGTGGCGATTCAGGGCGAGACCGGCGATGCCAGCCCGCAAACGGGCAGCATCGTTCCAATTCCTGCGGGCCAGGGCGGAGGGCGTGACGGGGGAGGTAACTGGAGAGACTTCTACTGCGACTCAATCGCACCCGGTGCAAGCGTGCCGCAGCATTACAACGCCGACGGTACGCCTTCCGTCAATAAGTGCCAGGGCGTCGGCGGAACCTCGCTCGCCGTCGGTTACCCGCTCCGACTCGGCAACGTCCCCAGCCCGAGCGTCGCGGACGTGCCCCGTCGCCAATGTGGCGGGCACCAAGATTACGACGACCAGGGGCGGCTTATTGTTGCCTACAGCGAGATGTGTGACGACTTCGGGGAGAGGTCGACCCGTCTGGAATACGACGCGCACGGCCGCCTCGGGGTCGTCATGTCGGAGTCGGACGAGGCCACTCCGGGCAAGATTATCCATCAGGAAGACGCCTTCGCATACGACGAGGACGGCCGCCCTACCACCGCCGTCACATCGTATTTCTACAACGGCGGCAGCTCTAGCCAGCTGCCGCCAGGGAACCAGGTGATCGCGACCTACGACGATCTCGGGCGCCCCGCTTCAATGGCATTCTCGAACGTCGTTGGAACGTCCGTCACCCAAAGCCTCGCCGCGACCCTGCAGTACGACGCAGCGGGCCGGCTCATCCAGACCGATTATGGCAACGGCGTCCGTGAGACGCGCTCGTACGACGACGCCGACAGGCCCACCATGATCGCCGTGGAGGGGGCTGTAGATGGGTCCGGCCGTCCGCTCCTCACTTACACCACCTACTCCTGGAGCCTCGACAACACGATTTCGCAGCGCGTCGAACTCAACGTTCCGGGCGGAGACTACGCCACCACGGACTTCGCCTACGACAACCTCGGGCGATTGACCTCCGAGGTGCGCAACTTCGGGACCTCCAACGACCCGGTCTATAGCTACGAGTACTCTTACGATCTGGGCGGCAACCGGCTGAGCAAGATCGACCATGTAGGTGCGCGCAGCACCCAGTATTTCTACGACATTCAGTACCCCGATTTCGACCCGACGTACCCCACTCGCGCCAACCGTTTGCTGGGATACGCCGAGTTCGGCGAAGGCGGCCCGCCCTCAACGCTCACGAGCGAGATCCTGGACCCGTGCGCCAGCAGCCAGCCCACCAACCTGCTGCGCACGGTCCGGTACACCTACTACAAGACCGGCGACGTGTCGAACATCGCCGTGAAGGATGCGGGGAGCGCCGATTGGCGCGACCTGGCGCTGTACTACAATCGCAACGGCACCCTCGCAGTCGCCCTGTGGGACAGCTGGAAATACGACGAGAACTGCAACCTTGCCGAGTACTCGATGATCGCCGCCAAGGAGTTCCGATTCTCCGCCGATCCGCGCCACCGCTACATGACGCGGGAGCTGTCGATTCAGTCGGGGCCGAGGTTCCTGCAGGCCAAGCGGTACACCGTTGTTGGCGAAAACCAGATAGTCGAGGCGAACTGGAACGAGTCGGGGTACGTCGAGGCGCAGTGGACCAGCGGGCTGGGGGGCGCCGGGTCCGGCGGACAGCCTCTCGACGACGTGATGATCCGCTCCAACGTGAACGCGAGCACGCTGCTCGAGCCGGGCACGATTCGGTCCGATTCGGTCCACGAGAAGCGTTACACCGGAACAGCTGCCGAACGACATATCGACCCGGCTCACCCGACCGACCCGGGCTACCTCCGCGTCAACCATGGCGACCTGATCGGCTCAACCCAGCAGCAAACCGACGATGATGGCGTGGCCGCACTGCCCAAGTCCAACCAGGCGTATACCGCGTTCGGCGAGTACGTCGATCAGAACATCTTCTCCGCCACGGATGAGGAGCCGATCGCCACGCGGTACCAGTACGCGGGGGCCTGGGCTTACGAGAGCGGGCTGCTGCAGCTTGACGGGGCCGAGGGGACCGAGCCGATTCGACTTGTTCATGTGGGGGCGCGGTGGTACCAGCCGAGCATTGGGAGGTTTGTCCAGAGGGACCCGATTGGGATCAGGGGCGGGATGAACGTGTACGAGTACTGCGGCAGTAATCCGCTTCACCGCGTCGACCCTCGCGGACATGGGTTCTGGGATGGCGAAAATTTTGTCCACGAATGGATTGCCGATCACTTGTGGGCACCACTTTTCGGCACGGACCACCTCGCAAAGATGTCTGACACGGAGATGTACGCTTGGGGTATTGGCGTGCCGGTTGCGATTGGCGTGTGCATAGAGATTGGTGTCGCCGCCGGGGGAGCTTCGGCAGCCGAAGACGCTGAGGAAATGTACGCGGGGCTGGGGGACGACCCTGCCATTGGACCGCCCGGCACCGAGTGGCGAGGTGCGCCAGGAAGTACTCCCGGCGGACCCAACGGTAACTACTATGATCCAATTACTGGGGAGTCTTTTCATCCGGACCTGAGTCACCCGGACCCAATTGGTCCGCACTGGGATTACAGGGACATAGACGGCGTCTGGTGGCGCATTTTTCCGAATGGAACGTTTGGGCCAAAGTAATTGGAAGCACCGAGATGAGTGACTGGAGACTACAAGGGCAAGAACGCTTTTTGAAGGGGACAACGCTTGTCAGGCGTCGTTACCAGCCGAGTTCTTCAACCTCGGACCACGACCACTGCGAGTTCTGCTGGAAAAAATTTTCGCATTCACCACCAGATCTTGTGATCGGCTATTCAACGCTGGACGGTTATCGTTGGATTTGCGATGAATGTTTTGCCGATTTCCGCGAGCGATTTGAATGGAAAACTATGCAGGCTCTAGATGACCCGACCCATCCCGGACTTTGAAGGATGAAATAGGCGGGTGGGCGAATCATCCGGTAACCGCCTGCGCGGCTGGGCGGCGGGTGGCCTGGCCAACCGCGACGCTGTTTGACGAGGCTGCCCACGACGGGTGGCATCGTAAAGTCTTCTTGGCGATGCCGTGCTCGAGGTACCGTCCGCTCCACCTACGACCAAACCGGCGACCTCTCGAACGTAATGGTGAAGGGCGCTTCCGGCGGTGCCGGCTGGCGCAACCTGGCGCTGTACTACAATCGCAACGGTACGCTGGCCGTCGCGCCGTGGGACATCTGGTACCAGGCTGCGGGCTGCAACGTCGTGGGATATGGCAAAAGTCGTCTTCGCCTCGGTTGAAGCACCGCGCCGCATGGAGGTACCTCAGTAGCGCTTTTCCTCGTGAACGCTACTCGGAGGTACCCCCGGAATGCCCCCCGCCCCAAGCCCCCAGGCCCCACTCCCAAGGGCCGCCGTGCCAGTCAATGCAAGGAAATACCAGCCTTCGGGCCCCCCGGAAGGCCCGGCCGGGCGTCCCAAACGGGCCGACGGCGGCCCGGGGGGAGGGGCGGGGCACCACCGGCCCGGGGGTTCCGGGGGGACCGCCCACGGCCCAACGTCGCCCGGCACGGTTGAGCCCGTTGGATTGGGTAGGGCCGCGACGGTCCGCACGGTCCGCACGGCCCGCGTCCGGGGGGCCCGGCCCAAGCCCCGCCGCCGGTTCCCCCCGGAAGTCCTGACCGACACCGAGGTGCGGACGCTCATGGCGGCGTGCGGCACAAGGTCGCTAGCCGCGGCCCGGAACCGCGCCCTGATCGCCCTGCTCTACCGCACCGGCCTGCGGGTCTCCGAGGCCTTGGCGCTGCGGCCCAAGGACATGGACCTCTCCGGGGGGGCCATCCGGGTGCTGCACGGCAAGGGCGACACGTTCCGCACCGTCGGCATCGACCCCGGCGCGGCGGCGGTCGTGGCGGAGTGGTTGGGCGTCCGGGCCGCCGCCGGGGTCAACGGCGTCTCGCCGGTGTTCTGCACCCGCTCCGGCGGCCCCGTCCAGACCGGCTACGTCCGCATCCTGATGGGGCGGCTGGCCCGCAAGGCCGGCATCGACAAGCGCGTCCACGCCCACGGCCTGCGGCACACGCACGCGGCCCAGCTGAGGGAGGAAGGCGTGGACGTGGGGATCATCTCCCGGCAGCTGGGGCACCGGTCGATCGTGACGACGGCGCGGTACCTGGACCACATCCAGCCGATGGCGGTGGTGGACGCTATGAGAACCCGATCTTGGCCAGGGTGATACTGGGCGCCAGCCAATACCAACGAGGTAATCCTCCGCCTTCCGTCAGTTAGCGAGCCGAATGCTCGGCACCACGATCAAGCCGGTCTCACCATCGCCGTAGCACCTGACTCGGCGGAGAAAAAGGTAGTGAGCCGAGAGTGCGCACAGAGCGGCATCCACTGCATCGATGCTGGTGAGCTTGCGTGCGTCAACTCCCGCACGAGTAAGCAGGGAGCGACGCACGTGTCGTTTCTGCTTCGCTGAGACGACGCTTCCGGCCAACGCGCAAGCCACCGCCTGAGGAAAGGTCTCGAAGCACCGAGGAGACGGCGTGTTCAAGGAAACTTCCAGGAGCAGGGGGTAATGGCGTTCAAGCTGGCCGAACAATGCCTCCCCGCGCAGCATCCAATCGAAGTGACCTCGGGGGTGGTTAAGGGCCGTGCGCTGGCTCGGCGTTGAAAAGCACCAGATACCCTCTTTCATCAGTTCCCGCTCGGCTGGCCGAGCGCGTCCGGTCTCGCTCCATCTGCAAGGCGCGTCAACGCCGATCAGACTCGCCCCGATGCTGCGGCACCAGGCCGCGATTTCTGTCGCGTCGGTTGACTTGGTCTGATCCAGATAGGTACCGCCGCGCAGGGCGACGGCATGGAACCCTTTTTTCCTACCGCCCACATCGACGCCGGCCACAACGGTCGATGCGGGGCTGCGGTTGCTGCTCGCCGACTCCGCCGAGGGGGCTCGGCCTGTCGAATGCTGACTCACGAGCGGCCGCCTTCTCGACCGAACCAATCCTTGTAAATGCAAAGGCAGTCCTCAGCCTCATCCGGCTCAAGCAAACGGAACTCTCTGGGTAGTTCGCGCGGTTCGACAACACCGTCTCGCACATCGAGCCCAAGCCGCCGTGCGCCGACGAGCGCCCCGGTATGCAGGTACACACAGCGGGGTGAGAGACCACGGTACGCCCCGATTCGCACCGCCGTGTCGTAGACCGCCAGCGCCCCGATGCCATCGATCCCGCACCCGCTCACGGTCTCGTGCAGCGCGTCAAAGTCTTTGGCCCGCCCGATCTGCTCCCGGCAGCGCAGCACACGTTCCGCGAAGCGCCGGAGCACCACCCGGCCGACTCGGCGCTGGTGTGACTCGCACTTCCCGTCCTCCCGCTCGGCCATCGCCGCCCGGCGGATCGCCTCGGCCAAGTCGGGAGCCTCCCGGTACCACGCCAGCTCGTCGAGCCGTCGCCGCCGGTGACGCTGGATGTAGTGTCGCACGATCCCGGCAAGCCCGCGGCCGGGCGGCGGGGCGTCCGGGCCACAGCCGATTTTCCATGTGACCTTCCTGCTCATTCCACGGCCTCCCGAATCGGACCTGCATTCCGTACACTGGCGCCCCCCGGCCGCGGCGCTCGCCGCGCCGTCATTGTTACTCCGGAGCATGGGCGTGGCGAAGCGAGGCGGCGGCAAGTCATCTTCTCCGACGTCCGGTCGCGTCGCCAATGGCGGCGACGGCGCCCTCCCCGCCTCCGACTATCGCCACGGCGGCCCCGGCGGCGCGCGGCGCAAGAACAACCCGCCTGCCAAGATCGCCGCCGAGGGGGATGTTCCGGTCATCCCCAAGGCGCAGTACGCCTACAACCCGCACCTGCCGCCTGTGTTGCGGTTTGACCAGCACGGGCAGTCGGACGCGCTGCCACCACTGCTGGAGAAAGCCCGGCGGGGCCCGCTCACAGAAGATGAGACCGCCCTGCTCGCCGAAGCGCTGCGGCGGCACGAGCCGTGGCTGGAGTGGACGGGCAAGCGGGAACGCCCCGCCTTCAGCGTTGACCCCGTCGCCCTGCACATCCACGAGCGGGTGAGCGCCCAGGCGATCCTGAAGGTCGCGGCGCGACAGGACGTGTCCAAGAGCCTCTTCGCCGACCCGGAGCAGGAGTACCGCGAGGCGGTACAGTTCTACCGGCACGACATCGACTGGTCGAACCGGCTGATCCTGGGCGACTCGCTCCAGGTCATGTCGTCGCTGGCGCGCCGGGAGGACCTCGCCGGAAAGGTCCAGATGATCTACTTGGACCCGCCGTACGGCATCAAGTTCGCCAGCAACTTCCAACCCGAGGTGGGCAAGCGCGACGTGAAGGACAAGCAGGAGGACCTCACCCGCGAGCCGGAGATGGTCCGGGCCTACCGCGACACCTGGCACTTGGGCATCCACTCGTACCTGTCGTACCTCCGCGACCGGCTGATCGTGGTCAGGGAACTCCTCGCCGACACGGGGAGCATCTTTGTGCAGATCAGCGATGAGAATCTGCATCGCGTGCGTGATGTGATGGACGAGGTATTTGGCGCGGGGCAGTTCTGTGGACTCATCGCGTTCCGAAAGACGACGACCCAGGCTGGCGACCTTCTGCCCTCAACCAACGACTTTCTTCTCTGGTATGCCAGCGATCGAACGCGGATCAGGTTCCGGCCTCTCTTCCAACAGCGCGAAGGCCACGACTGGGTGAACTACGACTATCTCGCGTTGCCAAGCGGGGAACACAGGAGAATGCTCGATGGGGAAGCGGAGGATGCTTCTCGTTGGCCGAACGGCACTCGGGTCTATCGGCGGTCGCCGCTTACCTCCACCTCTTCCAGCGAATCGACGCTCGTGCCGGTGGAGTTCGCCGGACAAGTGTTCAAGCCGGGTCGGGGCGGGTGGAAGACGAATGCTTCAGGGTTTGGTCGGCTTCGATCCTGTGAGCGGCTCGAGTCCTATGGAGTCACGCTGAGTTATCGCCGGTATACGGAAGATTTTCCTTTCTTCCCGATCGCAGACACCTGGACTGACACTGCGTCAGGCGGGTATGGCGATCCAAAGGTTTATGTTGTCCAGACGAATGCGAAGGTCATCCAGCGTTGCATGCTCATGACCACCGACCCCGGCGATCTGGTGCTCGACCCGACGTGCGGATCGGGGACGACGGCGTATGTCGCCGAGCAATGGGGCCGCCGCTGGATCACCACCGACACCAGCCGCGTCGCCATCGCCATCGCCCGCCAGCGCCTGCTGACGGCGAAGTTCGAGCAGTACAGGGTGCGGGAGTCGGGAGTGGGCAATGGGCGGTCGGGGTCGGAGAATCCGCGCGATGGATTCCACTACAAAACGGTGCCGCACATTGCGCTGAAGAGTATTGCGCAAAACGCGGCCCTGGACCCGATCTTTACCCGGCATGAGCCGAAGCTGGATGCAGCGTTGAAGGCGGTTAACGCCTCGCTCGCAAAGGTGACGCCGGAGCTGCGGGTTAAGCTGGCGGGCAAGCTCGCGGCCAAGGAGAAAGCCGAGGGCAAGCGGGCGGTGACGGATGCGGACCGGCGCCGCTGGGTGCTGCCGCCGGAGAATCGTGACCCAAAGGTGAAGTGGACCGTCGACGCCAAGTTCGGTGGGTGGTACCACTGGGAAGCGCCGTTCGACACCGATCCGGATTGGCCGAAGGCACTCGCCGAAGCGGTTACGGCGTACCGGGCGGCGTGGCGGGCCAAGATGGACGAGGTAAATGCGTGCGTCGCGGCCAGCGCCGAGCAGGAGGAACTGGTCGATCAGCCCGAGGTGGTGCGCGGGATCACGCGGGTGAGTGGGCCGTTCACCGTGGAGGCGGTGCAGCCGCCGGAGATGTCGCTGGGCGACGTGGCGGCGGACGGCGCGGAGGCGGAGTTCGCCGGCGCGCCCGACCCCCCGGACGGCACGGGACCGGTGTTCCAGATGCGGATGGTCGAGCGGGTGAACGAGCTGGAGGTTCACAACGTCGGGGCGTACCTGGACCAGATGTTCCGGTTCATCTACGCCGACGGCGTGCGGTTCCTGAACAACAAACAGATGAAATGGAGCCGCCTGGAGCCGCTGTTCGAGCAGGGCACGGGGCGTGGGGCGAGCTTTCACGCCGAGGGGCGCTGGACGCCGGTGGGAGAGAAGGACTCCGACCCGGAAGGCGGGTGCAACGTCGGCGTGGTATTCGGCCCGCAGTACGGCCCGGTGACGGCGAAGATGGTCGAGGAATCCATTCGGGCGGGGAACCGCGCGGGGTACGACGCCGTGGTGGTGGCGGGGTTCTCGTTCGACGGCGCGGCGACGGGGATCATCAGCGAGAACGAGGACGGCGTGCCGGGCAAGGGTGGGAAGCTCCTGAGGGTCCACCTGGCCCACATCCGCCCGGACATCAACCCGGGGATGAACGGACTGTTGAAAGAGTCGCCGCAGCCCGGCGGCGGGCAGTTGTTTACCGTGTTCGGCCAGCCGCGCATCACGGTTCGCAAGAGCAAGGCCGAGGAGGGTCTGCTGGAGGTGGAGATGGAGGGCGTGGACATCTACGACCCGGCGCGCGACGAGACGCGGTCGTCCGGGGCCGACAAGGTGGCCGCGTGGTTCCTTGACAGCGACTACGACGGGCGGACGTTCTGCATCACGCAAGCGTTCTTCCCCGATCGGGGGGCGTGGGAGAAACTGGCCAAGGCGCTCAACGGCAAGGACGGGCCGATTGACGCCGAGCGGTTCGAGGCGTTCAGCGGGACGGTGAGCCTGCCGTTTCCGGTGGGGAAGAACAAGTGCGTTGCGGTGAAGGTGATCGATCCGCGGGGGAATGAGGTGATGGCGGTGGAGAATCTCTAGCCTAGAGGTACTACATGTCTACACAACAGCCCCATGACGCCGAATCCGCCCCCATCGGGCTATCTCGTTCACGATCCTTGGACGACTGGTACATCATGATCAATCGGCTCTATCTGGATCGCAATTTTTACCGCGATCCAGATTCCGTGTATTCACATCTTGTTGAGATTGTCGGCGGACTCAGTCTACTCGCGAGCGAGAAATCCAAGCCTGGCGTTAGCTCAGAAGCTTATTTTGCAAAGGCGATTGGATGGTGGCTCGCTCTGTGTGGAAAACTTCGTATTCGCAGCGTCGAGTCATTGCTCTGGTCAAAATTCCCGGGCGTCTGTCCGTATTGCGCGGGAAGACCGCATGTCAACAACACATGCAAGCCCATCAAGTTGGCGCGAGGAAGTCCCGACTGGACGCGCGTGGCGCAGATTGCAATAGAACGGGTCGCAACCAAACCGCCAAACATAGGCGAGTGGTATCGCATGTTCTCGGCGATCTATGAGGTCCAGCAGCAGGAGCGGTACGACACTGTGTTCCCACGACTGTGCGAAGAAATGTGCGAGTTGGCTGAGGCTGTGCGGCTATTCGAAATCGCACCCGGGTTCTTTTTCAGTGAGGCGGCCGATTTTTTTGCATGGCTTATGCACTACTACGGCGTTTACTGCGACAAGCATCAGCTCTACGGTGTCCATGCTGAGCACAAGCTTGCTGACCTGCTCGGTGAAGAGTACCCATCGCGTTGCAAGGAGTGCAAGAGCCAGTTGTGCGTGTGCCCCCCCGTACTTCGTCGAACAGTCGGTCGAATTGCCCGCGAAATGCCACTTCGAAACCAAGATCTGTTCTCTCCCGCCCCTTTGCTAACCTTTGACCAAGCGATGGATGCGTTTCAGCTGAGCAGCAAGTCCATCGAACTTGGAGGTCAACAATTTGAGGTGACCGCCGAAGTGGTTCGCCAGATCTATGAGCTGTCCGTTGGCATAGAGCGAAATCTAAAGGAACAGAAAATGCTCGGCGAGGCTCGCGCGGCGACAGTCATGGATGCGGCCGAGGAGATCCGCCGCCTAGCACAAGCCGAGCGCGCAACTCAGGACAGCATTGATCGGCTCGCTCGCTCCATTGCGAGCATGCCGTCGGAAACTCGGAGCGTGATGATGGGGTGGTTGACAAACCTTGCTGCCGCCCCCTGGTGCATCGCACTGGAAGCGACGATTCGGGGGATTGCTGGGTAGAGACTGGAGATGCAGTGCTTGGTTGCGGCGCCGTAGTACCAAACAATGATGAGACTTGACACTCCTATCCAGCCGGTCGAGAACCCGATTCTGTGCAGCCCGTACGCTGCGCCGGGATTGCACTGGCACTACGATCGAGTCACCGGCGCCGCGACAAAGACTGCCGGTCGCCGCCCGGCGCGGTATTGGTACAAGACCAAGGACAGCGTTGCGGGCCAATTGGCGCTGGAACTGAGCGAGGGCCAAGATGATCTTGCCATGGTCAACCAGCTTCGCGAGGATGTGGCACGCTGGCGCGACAGCATCTACGAGGGCGTGACACCCGTTACGCGCGAGCTGCTGAATCACTGGAAATCGCCGGATCGCGGGCGGCGGCTGTTCTTCTGCCAGATGGAGTCGGTCGAAACGGTGGTGTACTTGGCGGAGATCCTGCGGAGCGGCAAGCGGCCGCGCTTCAACCCGCAGTTCCCGGCGTCGGGCCTCGCACGCCTGGTGGATGCCCCGGCGAATCCCGGATTGCAGCCGCTCACGCGGTTTGGTTGCAAAATGGCGACAGGGTCGGGCAAGACGGTTGTCATGGCGATGCTCATCGCGTGGGCGTTCTGCAATCGTGGGCGCAACGCGGGCGATGAGCGGTTCCCCAGCGGCGTGCTGGTGTGCTGCCCCAACCTGACGGTGAACGAGCGGCTCCAGGTGCTCCGCCCGGACCGACCCGACAACTACTACGCGGCGTTCGATATCGTGCCGGCGCGACTGCGCCCGCTGATGCAGAACGGCAAGGTGCTGGTCGCGAACTGGCACAAGTTTGCACCCGAGAGTGAGCACGCCGAGGGGGGCAAGAGCTTCCCGGTGGTGAACAAGGGCGCCGAGACGCCCGATGCGTTCGCGCGGCGCGTGCTCGGCGACATGTGCGACCGCATGCCGATTATGGTTCTCAACGATGAGGCGCACCACTGCTACCGGCCCAAGCCGCTGACCGATGAGGATCGCAAGCATCTGAGCGCGGAGGAAGTGAAGGTCGCACAGACGGATGCCGAGGAGGCGACGGTCTGGATCGAGGGGCTGGATAAGCTCAACAATGCCGCGGGCGGCACGGCAGCTGGGCAGACGAAGCCCGGAGTGGCGATGTGCGTGGATCTGTCGGCAACGCCGTTTTACATCGCCGGGAGCGGGCACGCCGAGGGGAGCCCCTTCCCGTGGCTGGTGAGCGACTTTGGACTCGTGGACGCTATCGAGAGCGGGATCGTGAAGATCCCGCGGCTGCCGGTGAGCGATACCACCGGGCGGCCCGAGGCGGCGTACTTCAAGCTGTGGGAGACGATCAAGGGACGGCTGGAGCCCGGGGAGTTCCTGCCCGGCAAGGGGCGGAAGCCCAAGCCTGATGTGGTCTACCGGGAGGCCCAGGCCGCGCTAAACCAACTCGCCGGGCAGTGGAAAGAACGGTTCGATTACATGAGGGAGGCGCGCCCGGACCAAGTCCAGGCGCCGCCGGTGCTCATCATCGTGTGCGACAACGTGGACATCGCCGAGGTGTTCTACCGAAAGATCAGCGGCGAAGTGCCGGTGGACGTCGTGACGGCGGCTGATATCGCTGAGGCGGACGCCGAGGATGATGGAGATGAGGCGGAGGCAACCGAGGCGCCGACGCGGAGTCGCGGAGCCAAGGCCAAGTCTCGGGTGTCTTACGGGCATGGCGAGGTGTTCAAGGAGTACTTCGAGAACTCGCCGACGGTGAAGCACACGATTCGAATCGACACGGACCTGCTGGCAAAGGCCGAGAGCGAGGACCCGACGAAATCCAGGAAAGACGTGGCGGAGCAGTTGCGACAGGTGGTCGCCACGGTCGGCAAGCCCGGGCAACCGGGTGAGCACGTGCGGTGCGTGGTGTCGGTGGCGATGCTGACCGAGGGCTGGGACGCCAACAACGTCACGCACATACTGGGGTTGCGCGCATTCGGCAGCCAGCTCTTGTGCGAGCAGGTGGTCGGGCGCGGACTGCGGCGCATGAACTACACGCCAGACAAGGAGACGGGCCTCCTGCCGGAGGAGTACGTGGACGTGTACGGCATTCCGTTCACCGTGGTGCCCTACAAGGGTCGGCCGAGCAACAAGGCCGAGCCCGACGACAAACCCCTGAACCATGTCAAGGCGCTGCCGGAGCGTGCGGCGTTGGAGATGCGGTTCCCGGTGGTCGAGGGTTACGCGTTCGCTCTGAATCGGAACCTCGTGAAGTGCGATGTGGGCGCGATGGACGTGCTGGTCGTCGAGCCCGACCGAGAGCCGGTGGCGACGTTCCTGTCGGCGACGGTCGGATACCAGGAGGGGACGCCATCGCAGGCGGCGTCGTTTGGATTCCACAAACAAGACCGCCAGGCGTACTACCGCCAGACGCACCCTCAGGCGATTCGGTTCCTGATCGCGCAACTCGTCGTGTCACACCTGGTGGGCGAGACTGGGCATGTGTCATCAGCGAAGGCGCGGGTGATGAAACTGCGGTCGCGGCACCAGTTATTCCCGCAGGTCCTGCGGTTCGTCGAGGAGTATGTTCGGCGCAAGGTGAATCTGCGAGGGGCCGATCCGCGTGAGATCGGATTGCAGAAGTACGTGGCGCGCATGGTGGGCTATTTGTGCGACGCCATCCAACCGGATGACTCCGAAGGCGAGCCACCGCTGCTGCCAGTGCTCAACCGCTACAAGCCGTTCGGCACAACGGCCGAGGTGGAGTTCTCCACCAAGCGTCGCGTGCACGGCACGCAGCGAAGCCACATCAACAGCGTGGTGCTTGACACCGAGACTTGGGAGTCCACGGCGGCATTCTGGCTGGAGGCCTCTGACGCCGTTGACTGCTACGCCCGGAACGACCACCTCGGGCTGATGATCCCGTACGAATTCCAGAACATCCAGCATTCATACCAGCCGGACTATCTGGTGCGTCTGCGCAATGGTGTCCGGCTGTTGCTGGAAATCAAGGGTTACGAGGACCCGCAAACTGTGGCCAAACACCACGCGGCCCGCCGCTGGGTGGACGCGGTGAACAACGCCAGAGAGCACGGAGTCTGGTGGTTCCACGTATGCCGCGACCCGCACTTGCTGGCAGGTGAATTGGCGGGGATTCAGACGCCGATCGATGGTCAGGTGGCGGCGGGGACGCCCAGAGATACGGCGCGGCGTTGAGCGCAGGGGGGGGCGGTATCGTTCCGTCGCAAAGGCGATACTCCGGCCGTCGCGGCGATTGGTGGCTACGCAGCAGTGCGCGTGAGGAAGCATCGCACGGCACCGCTCGGCCAAGAGCACGAGGCCAGGATGTCAACACCGAGTTGATTCACCTGCTTTGCGGGACAGTTCGTAGAAGCTTGGCGGCGGCGCTGAGGCCGCGCGGACGCGATCCCACGCGGCGCATCGGCTCAGCCGCCGCCCTTCCGGCCCGGATGAGCGTTGCCGTCCTTCACAGGGTTGCCCTTGCGGGCTGCATCGATCACCGCGATGATTCCCGCCGGGTCCTTCTGCACGTCTTTTCTGCACCCGTTGCAGCACAGCCGCACGAGGCGTCCGGCGACCACGGCGTTGACCGGCTCGCCCATGCCGCCGAGCTCTTCCTTGCTCACCGGGCAGGTCTTGAGCGGGTAGTCCTTGCCCTGCGCCTTGATGACGGCGGCGTCGAGGTCGGCGAGGTACCTCTTGGGGTCCTTGAGGAAGTCGGTCTTCTCGGTTTCGGCGCCGAGGCGGATGAGGCGGTTGCCGTAGACGAACTCGAAGGGCTTGGCCGGCGCGGCGGGAAGGTCTTTCCCGGTGACGACCGAGGTCTTCAGCGGGTAGATCGAACTCTGGTCCTTGATGATCTGCTCGTCGAGCTTGGCGAAGCTGGCGGCGAGGTCCTTCTCGAACTTGGGCGGGCAGGACTTGCAGCAGAAACGCACCTCACGCCCCCCCACGCCGTCGTAAACCTTGACGACCGGCTCGCCCATCGAGCCGAGCTTCTCGCCGGTAATCGGGCAGGTGGCGAGGGGATAGGGGTCGCCGACGCGCTTGTCCTTCGCTGCGGGTTTGGAGTCGGGCTGGGGCGCATCAGCCTTGGCCGGCGCGTGCTGGCCGTGGTCGTGGTCCGCGGGCTGGGCAAGTGCGGGGGCGGCGGCCAGACCGGCGAAGAATGCGGACGAGACAGAGAACGAGTGGATGAACGTTGGACGGGTCTTCATGAGAGGCTCCTTGAATGAGTGTGCGGTGAGCGTGGAACGGTGAGTGGCGTTGAACGGTTACTTGGTTTCCGGCTTGGGGACGCAGCGGTCGCAGTCCACGCCGTCGGGAGCGCACTTGGCGCACTTGGCCTTCAGCGTCGAGCCCTCGGTGAAGACCGACAGCTCCGACTTGCAGTCCGGGCACATGTGCGTGGTGATGGTCCTGGTCGTCGTGATGCCGGTGCGGGGCTGGGTGCTCCGCACCTTCGAGATCTCGTCGTAGCACGCGCGGCAGACCGCGACCTTGCCGTCGGCGGACGCGGTCATGGTGTGCTTGTCGGAGGCGCACGCCGAGAGGACGGACGCGAGCAGCAGGCCGGATAGAACGGGGAAAGCGCTGCGGGAGAGATTCTTCATGGCGAATCCTTTCAATGATCACGGCAGCCCGACACGCGCGGGCTGATGCTGGCGGAACTCGTGGCGGTGCTGCCACCGCTTGGCGAGGTAGAACACAACGGGATAGACCAGCAGCTCCATCACGAAGCTGATGAGCAGTCCACCGATCATCGGTGCAGCGATGCGGCGCATGGTGTCTGCGCCGGTGCCCTGGGCCCAGAGCAGGGGCACGAGGCCGATGAATGCAGCAGCGACGGTCATCGCCTTGGGGCGGATGCGTTTGACTGCACCGTCGTGCACGGCTGCGTACAGGTCGGCGAGCGAGGCCATTCGTCCTTGCTCGCGGAAGCGGTCGAAGCTGTTGTCGAGGTAGAGCAGCATGACCATACCGGTCTCGGCGTCCAGCCCCGCGAGGGCGATGATGCCGATGACGACCGCGAGCGAGAGGTTGAAGTCGAGGGCGTGCATGAACCAGAACGCGCCGACGAGGCTAAACGGCACGGCCAGCATGACCACGCCCACCCGTAACCACGACCGGCTGCTGACGTAGAGCAGGAAGACGATCGCCACGAGCGCGAGCGCGCTGGCGGCGACCAGCCGTGGAACAGTCTTCTCCCAGAACTCGAACTGCCCGGAGAACACGAGCGTGTAACCGGGGGGTAGCGGCACATCCTTCGCAACGACACGGCGGGCCTCGGCGATGTACCCGCCGAGGTCGCGCCCCGCGATGTCCACAAAGATCCACGCGGTGCGCTGGGCGTTCTCCGAGCGGATCATCGGCGCTCCGGGCGTCAGCTTGATCTTGGCGATCTGGCCGAGTGGAACCTGTGCTCGCTCGCCCTTGGGACCGGGCATGGTGCTGGTCACCAGCACCTGCTCCAGCGCCGGGATGTCATCGCGATAGTCGCGGTGGTAGCGGATGTTAAGCGGATAGCGTTCGACCCCTTCGACGGTGGTCGTGACGTTCATGCCGCCGATGGCGGACTGGATCACGTCCTGCACGTCGGAGACGGTGAGCCCGTACCGGGCCGCGGCCTCTCGGTCGATGTCGATGTCCAGGTAGTTCCCGCCGAAGGTGCGCTCGGCGTAGGCGGAGACCGTGCCGTCGATGGTCCGCACGGCGGAGGCAGCCCGCTCGGCGAGATTGGACAGCACCTTGAGGTCCGGGCCCATGATCTTGATGCCCACCGGCGTCTTGATGCCGGTTGCGAGCATGTTGATCCGGTTCTCGATCGGGAACGGCCAGGCGTTGGCCATGCCGGGGAACGAAACCACAGAGTTCAGGCCAGCGTGCATCGTGCCATCCGGGTCGGACCAGCCGAACTTGAGTTCCTCGGTCGTGATCGGCTTCTCCGCAGGCCAGAATGTCGCGTGGAACGGCTTCTGGAGCCACGACGGCCAGGAACTGAAGAAGTAGTCCGGCGTGCGGGTCCGCCACTGGGTGTGGTCGGGGTTGAGCTGAACGACCGTCTCGATCATCGAGAGCGGAGCCGGATCGGTAGCGGTCTCGGCACGGCCGATCTTGCCGTGCACGCTCATCACCTCGGGGAATGTCTTGATGAGCTTGTCGGTTTGCTGGAGCAGTTCCTTGCTCTTGGTGATGCTGATCGACGGGTCCGTGGTGGGCATGTAGAGCAGGTCGCCCTCATCCAGCGGCGGCATGAACTCCGTGCCCATCTTGGAGAACGGGTACCAGGTTGACGCCAGCGCGGCGGCGGCGAGGAACAGAACGACGAATGGCCGGGCCATCGCGGCCCGGAAGACCGGCTCGTACACCCACTGCAGCGCCCGACTGATCGGGCTGTGGTGCTCGTGGATGATCTTTTGCGGGAGCAGGAGCATCAGCGCCAACACCGCCCAGCCGCCGGCGATCCACCAGCGGAAGTGCTCCAGGTTCGGAAGGTTCGACGCGATCATGTAGAGAGCGGCTGCCGGGAGAAGGACCGCGCAGAGCGTGATTGCGGTGTTGGTCACAAAGCCCCAACGCTTGGGGAGCACACGCCCGGTGATGAAGTAGTGCATCAGCACGGGGATGATGGTGATCGAGAGGATCGCTGCTGCGGCCATCGCGAAGGTCTTGGTAAACGCCAGCGGCTTGAAGAGCCGGCCCGCCTCCCCGCCGAGCACGAACACCGGCAGGAACGAAACAGTGATGATGAGCAGGGAGAAGAAGAGCTGCGGGCCGACCTCCTTGGCCGCGGCGGTCATGATCTCGATGCGAGGGGTCGGCGGGTGCCCGGCGGCCAGACGCTCTTCTTCGCGGTCGAGGTGCTTGTGGCCGTTCTCGACCATGATCACCGCCGAATCGACGACCACGCCGATGGAGATGGCGATCCCGCCCAGCGACATGATGTTCGCGTTGATCCCCAAGAGGTGCATGACCAGCAGCGCGGCCACGACGCTCGACGGCACGACGAACACGGCGACCAGCTCACTCCGCATGTGCAGGAGGAACAGAATGCACACGAGGCCGACGACGATGATCTCTTCGACCAGTGTGTTGCGCAGCGTGGCCACCGAGCGGTTGATGAGGTTGGAACGGTCGTAGGTAGTCTTGATGAACACGCCGGGCGGCAGGCCATCCTCAAGCGAAGCCAGCTTGGCCTTCACGTCGGCGATCACCTTGTGGGCGTTTGCACCGAAGCGAGCAACCACCACGCCGCCGACGGCCTCCCCCTTGCCGTCGAGTTCCCCCACACCGCGGCGCATCTCGCCCCCGATCTGGAGGGTGGCGACGTCGCCCAGCATGATCGGCGTGCCCTTCTCGCCGACGCCGACAGGAACCTTCGCCAGGTCGTCGAGCCCGCGGAGGTATCCGCGGCTGCGGACCATGTACTCGTTCTCGGAGAGCTCGATGACCGCACCGCCCACATCGTTGTTGGACCGCTGCACCGCCATCATCACGTCGCGGAGCGGAAGGCGGTATGCCTGCAGCTTGAGCGGATCGAGCACGACCTGGTACTGGCGGACGAAGCCGCCGATGGAGGCGACCTCGGACACATCCTCGACGGAGGTGAGCGGATAGCGCAGATACCAATCTTGGAGGCTGCGGAGCTGAGCGAGGTCCTGATTAGCCGAGACCAGAGGCGTATCGGTCAGCGGGTCCACGCCGGGCTTCTCAAACGCTCGAACCTTGACGAGTACTTCCCTCCGGTCTTTGGGCGCATCTTCGGCCGAGGCGTACCAACGGTCACGCTCCGGATCACGCCAGAGGCCCTTGGGATGATCGGGGCTGTAGTAGCCTGGAAAGAGCACGTACTGGTAGACCCAGCCGACGCCCGTCGCGTCCGGACCGAGCTTGGGCTCGACGCCCTTGGGCAGGCGATCACGGGCGAAGTTGAGATACTCCAGCACGCGGCTGCGCGCCCAGTAGATGTCGGTGCCGTCCTCGAACAGGACGTACACGAACGACTGCTCGAACATGCTGTAGCCGCGCACAACCGTTGAGCCCGGTACCGCGAGCATGGCGCTCGCGAGCGGGTAGGTCACCTGCTGATCGACCACTTCCGGATTCTGCCCCGGGTACTCCGTTGTCACGATGACCTGCACGTCCGACAGGTCGGGGATCGCATCCAGGCGGATGTGGAAGATCGACCACAGGCCCGAGCCGACCAGCACCGCCGTCAGCAGAAGGACCATGAAGCGATTCCGGATGGAGAGTTCGATGAGGCGAGCAATCATGGCGCACCCCGCTTGCCGGGCGCGGGCTTCTCGCCAACGCGACGCACGATCGTGCCGCACTCCTTCATGTCTTCGGCGTAGTAGGGGTTTGCCAGGTCCAGTGACCGCTGCAGCCAATCGGCCTTGGCCATCGGACAGTTCGCCACATAGAGGGATGCTGCCACCGTCGCCGACGGCGGCATCGATTCAACCAGAGCGATCACTGCGGCGCTTACGCTCTTGAAGACTTCACGTTGCTTGTCCGTGCTCTGGGATTGCATGGAGGCCACCGCGCGGCGAGCTTCGGTGCCGAGCCGTTTGGCGTCTGCGCCCTCGGCCTTCTCCATGAGCCGGTCGAGGGCCGAGAGCAGCCCGTCCACCTTCGCGGGCGGAGTGTCCGGTTGTTCCTGGCCGAGGGGCTCCGCGATGGCCAGGTATTCAGCGACGACCCGGTCCACCAGCGAAGCGGGGGCCTTCGAGTCTGTTGCCGAAGCATGCTCGGTGTGCTGAGCCGGCGGCGCTGGCGGGGTAGAAGACGAACTGGCGTCTTGCCCGAGGAACTTGGCGATGGCTTCGCGGAGGCGGCTCTCGGAATCTAGCAGGAACTGCCCGCTGGCAACAACAGTCTCCCCGGGTGCGACGCCCGACACGATCTGCACGAAGCCACCATCGCCGGGCGCGCCGACGACGACGCGGCGCGGCTCGTACCGGCCCTTGCCGGTGGAGACAAAGACCAGTTGCGACTCACCCGAATCAATCACCGCTTCGCGCGGCACGATCGTGACTTCGTCGGTGCTGGCCGAGTCGATCGCGGCGACGGCGAACATCCCGGCACGCAGTGCTCCATCTGGGTTCGGCACCGCCACGCGGACCATTCCGGTCCGCGTCATCTCGTCGAAGTTGGGATGGATGAACACGACATCGCCGGTGATCTCGCGACCTTGGATTCCGTCAACCGTAATGGCCGCGGACTGGCCGACTCGAACCCGGCTGAACAGGCCTTCCGGCACTCGGCTCTCAACCCACATGGTGGATCGATCCGCAAGGCGCAGAACCAGTTGCCCCGACATCACCGAGGAGCCCTTGTAGACGTTGGCTTTGTCCACCACGACGCCGTCGATTGGCGAAGTGAACGTCACCGTCGCCGGCGCGTGCTCCAGGCTGGCCATGTGATCGATCTGCTCAGGCGACAGCCCGAGCGTTTCCAGACGCAGCCGTGCAGCGGCCATGAGCGACTCGCCCGTTCCTCGGAGTGAAGCTGCGCCATCTGCGGCGTGCGGCGTTCCCGCTCGCGTGGCCGCGATCAGTTCCTCGATCGCCAGCCGAAGGTCCGGGCTGTACAGATCGAACAGCGGGTCGCCCTCTCGGACGCTCATCCCGTCGGTGTCTGCGTAGAGCTTCTCAATCCACCCCGACACCCGGAGGTTGATGTCGGTGCGGGCCGACTCAGGCTCAGCGAGGGTGGCGGTTGCCCGCACGCGCTGCTTCAGCGTGCCCCTCACCGCATTGACGGTGCGGACGCCCATGTTCTGCACGATGGCAGGGTCAATGAGCACCGCCGCGCCCGCGAGCTGAGGCTCCTCCTCATACACCGGCACCAGTTCCATGCCCATCGGGCTCTTGCCCGGTCGATCCGAGATGTACGGAGGATTCATCATCGGGTCGTGCCAGTACTTCACCTTCCGATCACGCTTGGCCGGAGCGCTGGCTTCGCCGACTGCCGGAGAAGCGGAGGCAGTCGCGGGACCATCCCCGGTCACCAGCGGTGTGAGCTTCATGTGACAGATCGGGCAGTCGCCCGGGTGATCCTGGATCACTTGCGGGTGCATTCCGCACGTCCAGAGCTGCTTCTTTGACGCACCGGCTTCGGTGTCGGCCCGGTCGGAGCTAGACGTCGAACCGCTCCCCGCGCCGGGCACGAGCCAGCGCTCGAAAGTCGTGTGCCAGCGCATACCGACATAAACGCCGCCGGTTGTGAAAGCCAGGATCGCGAGGAGGAGCGGAACGCGTCCACGGGGCGGCTGGAGTGGACGAGCGTTATTGGATGAAGGTGAGTTCGTGGTCTCAGCGGTCATGGCGTGCCTCCTCTCGGGCAGTTGTCATCTCTGCAGTTGTGCGTACAGCTGCGGGCGAAGTGGAGAGCGTCTCGATGTCCGTTCCCATGAGCGCTTCCAGCTCAGCGAGTCGCTTGTCGCGTGCGGCATGGGCCTCGATCGCCATAAACCTCGTGTCCAGCACCATTCCCTGGGCTTCGAGCAGGTCGAGGTACATCGCCGAACCCGCGGCGTATGTCTGCCGGGTGTTGGACAGAACGCGGTCGGCCAACGGAACGAGCGTGGTCTCAAAGAGCGTGGCCTGACGCTCGCTGTTGCGAAGCGCCACAAGGGTGGCCACAAGTGTGGCGGCGCGATCGCTCCGGGTCTGACGAAGCATCGCCTCACCAGCCCTGAGCATCGCCTCGGCCTCGCGGATGCCGCCGCGGATCTCGGCGATGGTGGTCGGCAGCATGACGGTTGCCCCCAGGGCCTGCGACACGTTGCCGGTGAAAATAAAGGAAGGGTTGATGTCGGGAATCCACTGCATCCTGGCCAGTTCCAGCGCATCGCTCCGACCCTCGGCCTGCCGGGCAAGACTCGCGATCTCGGGATTCAACTCGACGGCGCTCGCGAGGATCTCGGGGTCGGACGCCACGATCTCCCGCGGCACGTCCTGCGAAGTGTCGAGCGCGGCGCTCGGATCGCGTGCGAGCATGCCGTTGAGCATCGCCCGCATCGCCGAAAGCTCCGCCTGGGTGTTCTGAAAGTTGTTCTCCTGGGTTCGCAGCGACGCCTCGGCCCGCAGCAGATCGCGTTGGACTCCCCCGGCCTGCGCCTTGGCCCGGATCGCGTCGATCGCCAGTCGGCTGAGCGACACCTGCTCGGCTTGAACCCGTTGCTTGGCCTCGAGCATCCGCAGGTCGGCCCACTGGCTGAGCACTCGGCGCTGGAGATCGAACTTCGCCGTTCGGAACCGTTCTCCGGCGGCACGAGCCTCGTCGAGCGCCACCTTTCCCTTCTGCTGGACCTTGGTGGGGAACGACAGGTTCATCGAGGGATCGAACCCGAACGCAAACGTCTGCCGGTCGAACGTCTTCATCTTCTCAGACGAGAACATGTACGAATAGCCGACCTGCACATTCGAGTTCGGATAGGCCGACGCCATCTCGATGCGCTCCACCGCCGCCTTCCACTCGAAGTACGACGCTTCCAAGTCGCCGTTGGCGAGAAACGCGCGGCTCAGTACGTCCCGCCAGGTCGGCGATGCCGGGAGCTCGGGCAGGGTTCGCTGCTCGACCGGGGGCTCGTACGGCCTTCCCGCCTCCGCGAGCTTCGCCTGCTCGTGCTTCGTGCCTTGTGGTGTCAGGGTGCAGCCCGGCATTAAGCCTGCCATGAGCACACTCGCGAGCAGTGAGGAGCGGCGAACAAGCCGGACCGGCCCGCGTACCCGGTCAAATCCGACAAGGGACTGCGTAACGCCCACTGGGCGCGACGCTGCGAAAGAGACGTTCATGGGGTGGCGTCCTGAACTGCGTTGATTAGGGTCGCCGCCGCCTCATGAGGCAGCAGCACGACGGTGAAAAGCGATTCAGCGATTCCCTGAGCGCGCAATGCACCTAGGGCGTCGCTTCGCTACACCACCCAAACGCACAGGACAGACTGGATCGAGTTCGTCGGCCGCTTCGCAGCTCCGCCGAGGCGGTCCCAATGGAACTGCGCGGGCACCGGTTCCGTGAGCGCAAAGCTCAAAACCGTTGGGAGCACCACAGCAAGGAGCTGCGTGCGCTCGACCTTGGGCTCTGACGGCGGTGCTTTTGGCTGCTCGGGTCGCGGCGTTCCGCACTTGCACAACGTGACCGCATCTCGGTTGCCGCACGCCGTACCCGACTTCTCGACGGCCCCACCCGAGCAGCACGGGCAGGCAGCTTCATCCGCCATCGCCGCTTGACCAAGTGTCGTCTCGGCACCACCCTTCATCTCAGCGCAGCGCTCAACGGCAAATCCGGGCAGGGACTGCACGACGAGCATGAGCGCCAGAATGAGACGGGTGACGAGAGCCATCCAGAGAATCATACCTGTCAGGCAGACTATCGGGTTCACCCGCACTATCGACAATTCGACCCAGTTGCATTGGGCCGCCTGGTGTTCGTCGGGTGTTTGGGCAGGTCAATTCGGCTCATTTTTCGGCGTGATCCGGACGCCCTTTGCAGCGAGATCAGGATCTCTCGTCTTGGCGAGCCCAAGTACACCCGAGAGCGCGTTCGAAACGGCTTCGCTCGGGGAGTTCACGCCTTCCGAACGCGGTTCGGGGGGCGTTTTTCGTTTAGCGGCCCGCCGAATGGCCTCGGGCAAGCTGCGCGAGAAGGTCCGTGTTTTCCCGAGCGAACTCGCTGCGCTGGTGCCACGCCAGACTCTCAGTTCGCGTCGCCCCGATCCGCCCCGATCCCAACAGTGGACGTTCCGGATCGGCCCGGCGGCCCCGGACTCTCGAACTCTCGGGAGAGCCGGTTAACGAAGATTCTTGGTTAGCGCCACAGTTTTTTTCGGGGTCCGTTGGCGCACTCGAACCCAGAGCGCATCAATTAGTAGTGTGCCCTGCCTTCCCCGTCCGGGGCTGGCAGAGGTGCTCCAGCAGCAGCAGCAGTAACCAAGCTGTCCGCACGCAGTCTGACGACCGCGTGCCGGCGTTGTTATGCCCACGCGATGCTCGACAGCCTCACCGCAGGACCGCCGCGACCACCTGGCACGCGTGCTGGCCAAAGCGGTTGTGCGCCTCCGGGCCGGGGCACTTCGCGCCGTCGAAACCGTCTCGGAATCTCCCGACTCTCGCCTTGACGACCCCGCCGCCTGTCGGCCTCCTCGGACCGATTCGCAACCCGATGGAGGCAACCCATGAGCGTGAACGTGATGGTCGAACTGGCGGCGCTGAAGCAGACGCCGCTACCCGGTCTGAAGGCGAGGTACATGGAGGCGTTCGGCGAGCCGACTCGGTCCAATCACAGGCAGTACCTCATCAAGCGCATCCTGTGGCGGCTTCAGGCCAACGAGCAGGGCGACCTGCCCGAGCGGGCTCGACGCCGGGCTGCCGAGCTGGCCAACGACGCCGACTTGCGGTTCCGCGCGCCGGCCGGCTTCCTCGACCGAGTGGCCGCCGATGCGCCGGTCGTGGTTGGAGTGCTGGGTAGTACGCGCAAGCCCGCCGCTCTGATGCCCGGCTCGCTGCTCCGCCGCGAGTACAAGGGCAGGACCATCTGTGTGCGTGTGCTTGAGAAGGGCTTCGAGTACCAGGGCGCGGTCTACCGGTCTCTGAGCGCGGTGGCTAAGGCGGTGTCCGGCGCGCATTGGAGCGGCGCACACTTCTTCGGTCTCCGTTCCAGGGAGCGTGCGGCATGAGCAGGACCAGAACCGCTGAGCCCGCCGCCGCGGCCGCGAAGACCGTCCGGTGCGCCGTCTACACACGCAAGTCCAGCGACGAAGGCTTGGACCAGTCTTTCAACAGCCTCGACGCTCAGCGTGAGAGCGCCGAGTCGTTCATCGCTTCCCGGCGGCATGAGGGCTGGGTCTGCGTGCCGGAGAGGTACGACGACGGCGGTTACTCCGGCGGCACCACCAACCGCCCGGCGCTGCAGCGGCTGCTGGCAGACATTGAGGCGGGCCGTGTTGATGTGATCGTGGTCTACAAGATCGACAGGCTAAGCCGCAGCCTCGCGGACTTCTGCCGCCTGGCCGAGCGGTTCGAGAAGCGGGGCGTGAGCTTCGTGTCGATCACCCAGCAGTTGGACTCCTCGACGAGTTCCGGGCGGTTGATGCTGCACATGCTGCTTTCGTTCGCGCAGTTCGAGCGCGAGCTCGCCAGCGAGAGAACCCGGGACAAGATCGCTCTGGCCCGCAAGCGCGGGAAGTGGGCCGGCGGTAGGCCGCTGCTCGGCTACGACATCGACCGGGGCAACTGCCGGCTGGTCGTCAACGAGACCGAGGCGGTGCAAGTAAGGACGGTCTTCGCCGAGTACATCGAGCGGCAGTCGCTCAACCGCACGGTCGAGGCGCTGGCTGCCCGGGGCATTACGAACAAGCGCTGGACCACGAAAGCTGGGCAGGTGATGGGAGGCCGAGCGTTCGATAAGGCGGCGCTGTCGCTGCTCCTCTCCAACGTCGCGTTCCTGGGCCAAGTCCGCCACAAGGATGCGGCGTACAAGGGCGAACATCCGCCCATCGTGGATGAGGCCACGTGGGAGCGGGCGCAGTCCATTCTGCGCGTGAATGGCCGATCGGGCGGCACCGCCGTCCGCAACCGGTACGGCGCGCTGCTCAAGGGAATGCTGTTCTGCGGCCCGTGCGGCCGCCCGATGGGGCACACCTTCACGACGAAAGCGGGCGGGAAGGGTTACCGGTATTACAGTTGCTCGGTTGCGCAGACCAAGGGCTGGCACGCGTGCTCGTCCAAGTCGGTGCCGGCGGAGGAGATCGAGCGGTTCGTGGTCGAGCGGCTGAAAGGGCTCGGCCGCGACCGGGAGCTTGTCGCGCGGGTGCTGGCGTGCACGCGGCAGGCGGACGCCCAGCGGGTGCAGGACCTGGAGTCCTCGGTCCGCGCCATGGAGAAGGAATGCGCCTGGCTGGCGTCGGAGTCAGCGCGGTGTACGGCCCCCGAGTCAAGCGAACGCGTGGCGGAACTGGCCGGCCGAGATCGGGATGTGCAGGGACGGCTGCGCGAGGCGCGCTTGGCACTGGACTCCGCACGGAGCCGCATGGCGACGCACGACGAAGTCGCCGGCGCCCTGACCCGCTTCGAGCCCGTGTGGGAGTCGCTCAGTCCAAGGGAGCGCGCCGAGGTCATCGGTTTGCTGGTTCAGCGGGTCGAGTTCGACGGGAGCAAGGGCGAGGTCCGAATGACTTTTCACGCAGACACCCCCGAAGCTGCTATCAAAGGGAGGGCCGCGTGATGGCCGGCGACACAGTCGCGTTCCAGGTTCAGTTCAGCACAGGGCCGAACGGTCGGCGAGCGCTCCGCGAGGGGGTAAAGCCCCGCCCGGCCGATGACGGCACGCCCGCTGGCCGGGTTCCGCGCGTCGCGCGGTTGATGTCGCTGGCGGTGCGCCTGGACGACCAGGTGCGCTCCGGTGCGATCAGGGACTACGCCGAGGCGGCAAGGCTGGGCGGCGTGACAAGAGCCAGGATGAGTCAGATCGCCGGTCTGCTCAACCTGGCCTCCGACCTCCAGAGTGCGGTCCTTCATCTTCCGCCGGTTGTCGAAGGCCGAGATGACATCACCGAGCGCGACCTCCGGTCGATCGCCATTCTGCCGGACTGGGGCCGACAGCGCGAGCTTTGGTCCCGGATTGTGGGCATCCGCCAAAGACCCTTAGGCGCAGTAATTGTGGAAGATATGACAACTCCGCCCTGATCGGCCTGGCCTTCCCTAAGTTGCTTTTTCGGTCACCGATCGGTCTGAGCCGGCCCTCCTTTCAGGAGGTGCCCGGCCTCGCCCAGAAGGAGTGTGCGTCATGAGCGTGCCTGACATCGAGAACGACGGAGAGCTGCGATGGGTCTGGCGAAGAGCCGAGCGTCCACGAGGTCGATGTCGAGTCTTCGGGCCAGCCTCAAAGCCAGACAAACGGAAGCAAAGAGAGCCGGCACCGGCCACGCATGGAAGCGTGACCCGCGCCGGCTCTTTCGTTTTTGCCTCAATCGACTTTCCAGAACCCGTGAACACCTACTCCGAGGGGGTCCGAAATGACCGACTTGATGTCTGACATGATCTCCAGCCTCAACGTTCCGCCTGCCGTCGAGTGGTTGCTCACTACGGCGCCGACGCGTCTCACGAGTATCGGCTTTGTGACGAGCATGAGCGCGGAGGACTTCCGGTCCGAGTTGTTCTGCAAGTTGCTGGAGGTGCAGCGGCTGACAGGCCGCAGCCCGCGCGAGCACGCGGCCTACTACACCGCTTGCCTCACGAACCACGTCAACTTGATGGCGCGGAAGGCAATGGCTCAGAAGCGAGGCGGTATTTCCGTCAGCCTGAGCAACGTCCAGGTCGAACCCGGGTCATCCAGCGAACATGTCCGGTGGTACCACGAGGATCGGGACGGCCTGTTGCGGTGCCTGGATGACAGTCCGACGATGGCACGGGCCGGGCAACTGCTCGGGCAAGGCGTCAGCATGCGCAAGGTGGCGGAGATGATCGGTGTGCCCGCTACCACGCTGAACCGCGAGCTGAAGAAGCGGTGCGCTGCCTTCGCGCCAGAAAAACTCGATGCGGCTGGCGCATCGTCCGGCAAAGCGCATCACTTACTAGAGACGAAGCCCTCCGCAACGGGCGGAGGGGCGACCGGTGCTATCCCAGGGGGTCAGCATGGATCGAGCAGCGTGTAGGGTCGTGTTCGACGGGACCGTGGAAATGCGACGGGTTGAACCGCTGCTCCACCAGTCAATCGACGCCGCGGAGTCCTTGCATGGACTGGCCGCTGCACGGCTTGAGCTCCGCTACGCCCTGGACACGGCGCGGCGGGCGTGCGCGATCGACTGCTCCACGCCGATCGGGCGAGCGGCGGCGCGGGTGTTCATCGGGTTGCTGAGCCGGTCCGTCGGTCCCGATGGGTTCGTGGTGACCCGCGTACGGTGCCCATGGCAGGACGCACCAGCGGGACCATCGATGAGGGTCCTGAAATGTGCCTGAGCGAGGTTCCACCATCAGTCCGCGAGGCCGCCGCCGAGTACATCGGCCTCGGTCTCGCCGTCGTGCCGATCCCACCTCGGACCAAGAAGGCTGTCCTGACGGGCTGGCCCACGCTGAGGATCACCGCGGAACAGGTGCCCGACTATTTCGGCGACGCGAGCAACATCGGGATCATCCTCGGACCCGCGAGCGGCGACCTTGCCGATGTTGATCTGGACTGCCCGGAGGCGCTGACGCTGGCCGACCGCTACTTCCCGGCAACTGGCGCGGAAACCGGTAGGCCCAGCGCGCCGCGCTCGCACCGGTGGTACACCGCGCCGGGTCTGAAAACCACGAGGTTCCGGGACCCGGTCACCAACGAGATGATCATCGAGGTCCGCGGGGAGGGCTGCCAGACCGTTGTCGGTCCGAGCGTCCACCCCGAGGGCGAGCGGTACGACCTTCTCAAAGGTGAGCCCGCCGCCGCGGACGCGGCAGCGCTGGTCGCCGCCGCTCGCGCTTTGGCGCAGGAGGTCTTGAACAAGCGCTACCCCGACCGCCCGCCTCCTCTGCGGGAGGAGGGGAGCGACGGGGCGGCTGCCCTTGCCCCCGTGGGCGCGCCGGTTCCCCACGTCGTGGACAGGCGCGGCGCGGGCGTCGCAGTGCTGAAGCGCGCCAGCGCCTATTTGGCCCAGATGCCCCCGGCCATCGCGGGGCAGAACGGGCACGGACGGACGTACGCCGCGGCCGTCGTCTTGGTGCATGGGTTCGGTTTGCCTCCTGACCAGGCCTTCTCGATGCTCTCGCAGGAGTTCAACCCGCGCTGCGAGCCGCCGTGGACGGACAGGGAGCTGCGACACAAGATCGACGACGCGGCGACCAAACCGCACACGCGGCCCTTCGGGTGGCTGCGCGACAAGGGGCAAGGAGAATCGCATCATGGCGGCACCGGGGGCGGTGGCAGTGACAGCGATGGTGGGGGCCCGGGTGACGCGCGGCCCACCATCCTGCTGGGCACCGATGAGCATCGGGTGATCGACGAGGCCGTGGCCGCTCTCTCGCGCGACCCGGACATCTACAAACGCGGGAACACACTGGTGCGCGTCGTGCTGCGTGAAGACGGCGCGGAGATCGCGCCGATGGCGGCGGCAACGCTCCGCGAGAAGCTCACAGCTTCCGCCACGATCCTGCGGGTCACCAAGAATGGCGACGAAAAACCGGCGCACCCTCCGCAATGGCTCGTTCCAGGCATCTCGGATCGCGGGTACTGGGACGGCATCAGGCCACTGGCGGGGGTCTCTTCTATCCCGGTCCTGCGCCCGGACGGTTCGGTCTTGCAGACGCCGGGCTGGGACCCGCACACGCACGTTCTTTACTGCCCGGTTAGCGCCTTCCCGACGATTCCGGAGAGCCCGACGCTAGACGACGCTCTCGCGGCCGTGGACGCGCTCATCGACGTGGTGGAGGGGTTCCGCTTCGCCGACGACGAGCACCGGGCGGCGTGGATCGCGGCGGTGCTGACGTGCGTGTGTCGATCTGCGTTCGATGGACCGTCGCCCATCTTCGTTGTAGACGCCAATGTCCGCGGGGCCGGCAAGGGGCTCCTGGTCCAAACCGTCTCTAGGATCGCCCACGGCCGCGACACGGCGGTCACGGCGTACGCGCACGAAGAGCAGGAAATGCGGAAACGCATCACCTGCTACGCGCTGACGGGCACGCCGATGGTGATCCTGGACAACGTCGTGGGCAAGTTCGGCAACCCTTCGCTCGACATCGCCCTGACCGGCAGCAGTTGGAGCGACCGGCTGCTCGGCGCTAACCGCGAGGTGTCGCTGCCGCTGAAGGCAGTCTGGTTCGCGACCGGCAACAACATCAAGATCGTCTCGGACACCGGCAGGAGGGTGATCCACATCCGGCTCAAAGTGCTGGAGGAGCGACCGGAGGAGCGGGATGACTTCAAGCACCCCGACCTGCTCGGCTTTGTGCAAGCGCACCGGGCCACGCTGGTGACGGCGGCGCTGACGATCGTCGCCGCGTACATACGTGCCGGGAAGCCGGCGGTCGGGCTCAAGCCGATGGGGTCGTTCGAAGGTTGGAGCGGCCTGATCCGCAGCGCCGTGGTGTGGACCGGTCAGCCGGACCCGTGCCTGAGCCAGAAGTCGCTCATGGAAGAGGCCGACGCTGAGCTCGAAGCCATCCGGCAGTTGCAGGTCGCTTGGAGCGCGTACGACGCCGGGAACCAAGGGATAGTGCTCGCGCCGCTGGTGAACACGCTGTTCCCCGAGCGGGGAGTTGCTGCGCCCGCCGATCAGGCGAGCCTGGACCTGCGAGCAGCGCTCGAGGTGTTCGCGCCGGGGCCGGGCGGGCAGCAGCCAACGGCGCGGACCATCGGCAATCGCCTGGGCGCGGTCCGGGAGCGTGTCGTGGACGGCCGCATGTTCGTCGCCGATGCCCAGAAGACCAGCGGGGGGAAGCGCTGGAGGCTGGTCAGGGCTGACGGTCGTGACTCGGTGACTCTATGACTCACTTTTCCACTTCCTTCGCGCGAGAACGAATAGAACAGAAAGTAGAAAGGTCGTTCGGGGTGGAAACTGAGTCATCGGAGTCACTGAGTCACCCCCCCTCTGGCCCCCGGGCTCCGAGCGTGCGTCGCACACCGATGCGTGCGCCGGGTTTGAGATCGAGCGGGTACCGCCGGCAATGTCGGGGTCGGCGTTGGATGCGACCTGCAGCGCCGGGCGCGCCAGTAGCGTTTACGTCAGAAAGCACTACTCACCCCCGGGCAACCGCCACCGGGGAGCGGGTGTGCAGGTGAATGCGCGGAAATGCAAGTGTTTAGACCCTTCCGGAGGACCCCCATGCTGATTGAGAATCGACCGATCGACACGATCCGCCCCTACGACAAGAACCCCCGCAAGAACGACGCCGCCGTGCACGCCGTGGCCGACAGCATCCGGGCCTACGGCTTTCGCCAGCCCGTGGTGGTGGACAGGGACGGCGTGATCGTCGTCGGCCACACCAGGTGGAAGGCCGCGAAGATGCTGGGGCTGGCCGAGGTGCCGGTCCACGTCGCCGACCTGACGCCCGAACAGGCGAAGGCGTACCGCATCGCCGACAACCGGCTCAACGAGATCGCCACCTGGGACGCCGAGCTGCTGCCGGGGGAGTTGATCGAGCTGAAGGACCTGGGGATCGACCTCGCCATGCTCGGCTTCACCACCGAGGAGCTCGGCGAAATCCTTGCGCCGCAGGGCAACCCCGGCCTCGTCGATCCCGACGACGTGCCCGCGCCCCCGGACGAGGCGACGACCAAGCCGGGCGACCTGTGGGTGCTGGGCAACCACCGGCTCTTGTGCGGCGACAGCGCCAAGGCCGAGGACGTGGACCGGCTGTTGGAGGGCTCGGTAATTCACCTGTGCAACACAGACCCCCCGTACAACGTGAAGGTCGAGCCTCGGAGCAACAACGCCATCGCGGCGGGGCTGTCGTCGTTCGAGGCCACCCATCATCAGAAGCTGGACGTGGCTCGTCACCCCGAGAAGGCCAAGCCGACGCAGCGGAAGCTGCGGGCCAAGGACCGCCCGCTGGAGAACGACTTCGTCTCCGACGCCGAGTTCGACCGGCTTCTGGCGGCGTGGTTCGGCAACATCTCACGCGTGCTCGTTCCGGGGGGCGGCTTTTACATCTGGGGCGGGTACGCCAACTGCGGGAACTACCCGCCGGCCCTGAAGGCCGCGGGGCTCTACTTCTCGCAGTCGATCATCTGGGACAAGCAGCACCCGGTGCTGACGCGGAAGGACTTCATGGGCGCCCATGAATGGGCGTTCTATGGGTGGAGGGAGGGCGCGGGGCACAAGTTCTACGGCCCCGCCAACATCCCCGACCTGTGGCACATCAAGAAGATTCCGCCGAACCAGATGGAACACTTGACGGCTAAGCCAGCGGAACTCGCCGCGCGGGCGATGGCGTACTCGTCCAAGCCCGGCGACAACGTGCTGGACTTGTTCGGCGGCTCGGGCAGCACGCTGATCGCGGCCGAGCAGCAGGGACGCCGCGCGTACCTCATGGAGATCGACCCCCTGTACTGCGACACCATCTGCGACCGCTACCAGCGCTTCACCGGCAGGCCCGCGGTGCTGGAGCGGACGGGCGAGTCGCCGATCCCGATGGGCGCGCGGGAGGAGGCGATGCGATGAGAAGCCGGGCGAAGCAGCAGGCCGAGCCGTCGGACACCTCCACCACTGAGAAAACCCCCGCCGGGGCGGGGGTCGAAGTGGAGGCCGCGTAATGGGCTCAGCTTCCGGGGGAACGCGGTGCGTGCGGTGCTTGCGGACCATCGCGCGCCTCGCTTCTCTGA
>CAZEDW010000040.1:0-34776 GCA_964510955.1 uncultured Phycisphaeraceae bacterium | reverse complement strand
CGGATCTGAACGCCGACGGCGCCGTCAACACCCAGGACCTCACGCTGCTGCTGCTACGGTTCGGACAAGCGTGCCCGTGACGACACCTCGGAGGGCACCAAGGAGTCACGTTGGATCTGCTTGTCACGGATCGCTGCACACGCACCAGTGCGGCGCGGCTCGCGGGGCCGATCCCGGCGAGCCGCGCCGCCGCGAAACAGGAGGGGCGGGTGTGGAGGGTGCGCCCGCGTTCGGAGTTCCACGAACCGGACCGATTGGACGCTTGGAATTCAATGTCACTTGCTGGCGGGGGGACAGATTCGCCTTTTGCACCATGCGGAGTGACCGCAAGAAGCAAACGCATAGCCGCAAGCCCGTTCGCCGATCAATGTCACCCCCTGCGCGGACCGAAACTTGTAAGGTGTTATTTCACAAATGTTTATGAATCACGAAGCCCGGCGGGCCCTGACAATTCGGACACACTTTGCGCGCCGATTCTCTGAATATCCGCACTTTCAGACTCTCAGCCGACCCCTTGTATCCAAACCACCACACCGCTTTTCCACCGGCGCGCTCCTCCCCGTTGCCGGTCGCGCGCGTGCTGAAGTGTGTGGCTGGGCGGCCCGGGCTCAGGCTCCTCCGTTGCGCCCAAGTACCGACGCCACGACGCGTTCCATCTCCTTCGCTGTCGCCATCTCTTCAACCACCACGCCGCTGGCGCCCAGCCCGGCGGCCAGGACGCCCTGGCTCACGAAGTTGCAGCGGGCGATAATGGGGATGTCCGGGTGCATCTGGCGCGCCGTCTTGCACGCCCTCAGGACGCTTTCCTCGTCCGGGATGGTCAGGATCAGCGCATCGGCCTCGTGGATGCCGGCGGTCTCCAGGATCTCGGGCGAGGAAATATCGCCAAACATGATGCTCCGCCCCAGCGTGTTCTGACGCTTCACCGTGGACGGATTCATCTCGACGATGGTGGTGGTGACGCCGATCTTCTTCAACTCGTCCGCCACGGCCCGCCCCACCAGGCCGAAGCCCGCGATGATGGCGTGACGCTCGCCCCGCGCCGGCGCGCCGTGACCCCCGCTCCCCGCGGCGCCGCCGACCTCCCAGCGTGCCCATGGCGCCGCGGCGATCGGGGGCAGTCTGGCGCCGATCCGGCACGCCGCGCTCACCAGCGCCGGCGTCGCCACCAGGCTCAGCACCACCGCCGAGACGGCCATGCCGGCCTCTTCCGCAGTGAGCAGCTTCAGCCTTTGCGACTGGCACGCCGCCAGGATCACGATCGAGAACTCCCCCGCCTGCGCCAGGTAGAACCCGGCGCGGAACGCCAGGTTGCCGGTGCTGCCGGTGCCCCAGGCGACCACGCCGATCACGACCGCTTTGATCACGAGCATGAGCCCCGTCACCAGCGCGATCGTGCCGAAGTGATTCCACAGCAGCGACAGCTCGACGCTCATCCCGATAGCCGTGAAGAACACCGCCGCGAACAGGTCACGGATCGCCCCGATCTGGCTCCCCAGCTGGTGCCGGAACAGGGTCAAAGAGAGCATGAACCCCGCCAGGAACGCCCCCAGCGCCGGGCCCAGTCCGACGATCTGCGTCACCCCGGCGGCCCCCATCGCCGCCGCGATCGAGATGACCGTGGTCACCTCCGTGGCGTTGCTGCGCTTCACCGCCTGCTCCAGCAGCCACGGCAGCACAAACTTCCCCAGCCCCGCCAGGCACGCCACGCCGAGCATCGCTACCAGTGCGTTGATCGACATCGACGCCAGCACCCCCCACCAGGAGAGCTCCGCCGGCGACGCCAGCATCCCCGCCGTGCCTGTGCCGTTCCACTTGGCGAGCGGCGGCAGCACCAGGAGCAGCGCGATCGCCACCAGGTCCTGGATCACCAGGATGCCGATGCTGAGCCGCCCCTCGGCCTTGTTCAGTTCGCGCCGCCCCTGGAGAATCCGCAGCACCACCACCGTCGAGCTCATCGCCAGCGCGATGCCCACCGCGATCGCCGCCGGTGGGGTCAGCCCCATGATGCGTCCGATGGGCCACAGCGCCGCCGCGCTGCCCAGGGTCATCAGCACCGTCGCGATGATCAGCCGGCGCAGCCCGTCGCGCAGCACCGACAGGTCCATGTGCAGACCGATGCCGAACAGCAGCAGGATCACCGCCAGCCCCGAGACCTCGCGGACATTCTCCGGCGTTCGCACCAACCCCAGCGCCCCCGGCCCGATCAGCATCCCCGTCACGAGATAAGCCGGGACCGTCGAAAGCCGCAGCCGCTGCGCCACCACCGCCACCACGCCGGCGGCGGCGAGGATCACAAGCATGTCAAGGAAGATGGGGGAGAGCGACGAGTCGGTGCTCGCCAGCATCCAAAGGGCCATAGGGGGGCGATGGTAGGCTCCGCACGCCGTACCATGCGGCACCCGATGGCCAAAATCGCCGACAATCTCACCCCCGCCATCGCTCGCAGAACCGGGGCCATGCGCGCCGACCTTGAGCGCTACGTCAACATCCCCACCGGCTTCAATCACACGCCCGGACTCGAAGAGCTTCGCGAGCTGGTGACCACGCGCTGCCGCGCCCTGGGTGCCCGGGTTGAACTGGTCCCCGGCGAGCCGCGACCAGATTGGCTGGTCGCAGACTCCCAGACATCCAAGCCGGCCCCCCGCGCAACGATCCCGCCCGCCGCCATCTGCCGATGCAATCCTCCCGTCGGGGGGAGCGCCAAGCCCAGCATCCTCATCGCCTCGCACCTCGACACCGTCTTTGACCCCGCGGGTCCGTTCCTGAAATACCAGCCCAGCCCCGACGGCGCCCGTGCCGTCGGCCCCGGCGTGGTGGACATGAAGGGCGGCATCGTCATCGCCCTGCACGCGCTCGAAGCGCTCGCCGAATGCGGCCTGCTCGCCGACATCCCGTGGACCTACTTCTTCAACTCCGACGAGGAGACGGGGTCATACCACTCCCGCGACGCGCTGGCCGCCGAGAGCCGGCGGCACACATGGGGCCTCGCCACCGAACCGGCCCTGCCCGACGGCTCGCTCGCCATCGAGCGCAAAGGATCGGGCCAGTTCATCGTCGAGGCGTTCGGGCGCTCGGCCCACGCCGGGCGCGACTTCGAAAAAGGTGCGAGCGCCGTCTACGCCCTCGCCCGGGCCCTCACCCGCGTGGAGGCCCTGAGCGATCCCGGCGCCGGCGTCACCGTCAACGTCGGCCCGCTCAAGGGCGGCGCGGCGACCAATATTGTCCCCGACTACGCCGCCGCCTGGGGCAACGTGCGGTTCCCGAACGAACAGGCAAGCGAGCGGTTCCGGGCGGGATTGGAGGCGATCAACTCTGGAGGCGACGCCGAGGCGCCGCGCGTCCGGGTGCGTCACTCGCTCAACCGCCCCGCCAAACCCACGACGATGCAAACCGAGCGCCTCGCGCTCATGGCACGCGAGGTGGCCGCGTCACTGGGCCAGCAACTCCCCTTCGCATCCACCGGCGGCGTCTGCGACGGCAACATCATGCAGGACGCGGGCCTGCCCACGATCGACAGCCTCGGCGTGCGCGGCGGCGGCCTCCACACCCACGACGAGTGGATCGACCTCGGCAGCCTCACCGAGCGCTGCGCCCTCCTGGCCCACCTGCTGCTCAAGCTGAGCCGGACGCCACGCTAGCGGCCCGCCGAAGTGCCCGGCAGGATTCACTTGCCGCGGCGCCTCGCGATGAATCCCAGCCGCCAATCCCACCCTCGCGACGGTTGATTGACACGGCCCCGTGAGCGCCCGACAATACCGGCCCAGCCCATCACCGGAGAGGTGGCCGAGCGGCTGAAGGCGACGGTTTGCTAAACCGTTATAGGGACCAAAATCCCTATCGGGGGTTCGAATCCCCCCCTCTCCGCTTTCCCGTCCGGGCCGTTGCCACGGTCCGAGCCGAAGGTCTCGTCGCTTGCTGTGATTCGCATGGAATCAGCGACAAGACCCCGGCGGCTCGGGCCGTGGGTCGGTGGCTCAGGTTGGAGGGTTGTGCGAATCACAGCACATGAACTATCGGGCGTCCCCCCGTCCGTGTCAAGCACTTTTTTCACGATTCGTTCTAACTCGGCCAGCGCCGCGGCCATGGGCGCGGCCTCGGGCTCGATGTAACTCCGCTCCAGAACGGCAATTGAAGCGTGCCGCGTCTGCTGGGAAATTTCTTTCAGCGACAGGCCCACGCGCGTGTGCAGGCTGGTCGCCAGCGTCTTGCGGAAGCTGTGGAACCCCACGCGGCGCGGGTCGATCCCCGCCGCGGCGATGTCGGCCCGGAGCGTGTTGAGCGACACCGCCTGCGGGAACACCCGCGCGCCGGAGTCCGCTTTCGGCAGTGTTTCCAGCAGGTTCAGCACGCTGTCGGCCAGGGTGATCCGCGTCTCGGCGCGGTCCTTGCCCAGCACGCGCAGCTCGCGGTTCACGCCGTCGATGTCGCGCCACCGCACGCGGCGGGCCTCGGAGTGCCGCAGGCCGGTGAACAACAGGAACGTGTAGAACGGCAGCCGCCGGGTGTTACGTTTGTTCGCATCGCGGTCATGTCTGGCGGTCCAGGCCAGCAGGCGCCGCGCCTCGTCCACGGTGAAGGGACGCATCCCGCGCCCGCCCTTCCCCCGATCTCTGATCCGCAGGTTCTTGGTTGGGTCGTGGGGGACGCGGCCTGAACTCACCAGCCAGCGGCACAGGGCCCGGGCGCAGCTCAGGAGGTTCTTGCGTCGCTTGGGGCTGGCCTGGTCCTGCTTGTGGGCCGCCAGCCAGCCGGCCACGGCGGCCTCGGTCAGGTCGGCCCAGGACCGCAGCTTGAGCTCGGCGACCAGGTTCCCCGCGTCGCGGCGGTACTTCTTCACCGTCGTGTCGGAGAGGTCCTCGACGGTGGTCAGGTGAACGACCCAGAGCTCGATGTCCGCGAGCAGCACGCCCGCGCCGGGGCCGTCCGCCAACCGGAGGTTGGTGGTCGGGTGAATCACAGCATTGATGAGTTTTCCACATCTTGTGAACAAAGCAAGCCACTTCATCGAAAACTCCGTGGTTTCGATGCTTTCGCGGGGCCCGTCCGTGAGCGTGGAATGGCTGTCAGCCGGTCGGATTCAGCCAGAGAGGGCATACGGCCTTTTTATGGGGCCGGTTCAGCGGGTTGTGAAGAAACTTTCACCACTCGGCCAGCGCGGAGCGCAGGGCGGCGTCGAGGCCGGCGGCCAGGGCCTCGGCCCCGGCGGTGTTGGGGTGGGTCCCGTCGCTGGTCTGCACGCGGCCGCTGAGGCGGATGGTGCCGTTGAGGTGGGCGACGTTGACCATCTCGTTGGCGAGCTCGGCGTACGCGGCGTTGATGCCCTGCAGCTCGGTGTCGCTGCGGGCGGCGGTCTTGTACGGGCTCATCAGGCACCAGGGCACGGTGGCCAGCGAGCTGTCGAGCTGGCCCAGGAGCGTGCGGTACTTGTCGATCATCGCCTGGGCGTTGACCTTGAAGTTGGTGTAGTTGCCGGCCTCGAGGTTCCCGCCGCCGGTCTCCTGCGCGCCGGCGGTGCCCTTGAGGTTCGCGCCGATCATGCTCAGCACGGCGTTGGGCCGGCCCAGGGCGTCGAGGAAGCTCTTGCGGACCGCGTCGGAGCAGACGGTGGCCAGGCCGTGGTCGAGCAGGCCCCAGCCCTGGGTGGCCACGATGGTCATCTCCAGGCCGTGCTTGCACGCGAGGTAGAACTTGCAGCCCAGGATGGCGACCGAGCGGTTGGCGTTGCTGGTCACGCCGTCGGCGTACACCTGCACGGTAAGGCGCGGGACGCCGCCGGGGACCACGGGCGTCCCGCAGCTCACGTCGAGGGTGCGGACCTCCACCGAGCCGTCGCCGCTGGTGGGCGCGTCGGTGAGCGTCTGCGCGGTGGTCGAGCCGCCGTCGGCACTGCCGCGGACGCGCACGCCGAAGTTGTCGTTGTTCTTGACCGCGTAGATGAGCCGGGCGCGGACCGCCTGCCCCTGCCACCACGGGCCGTTGCGCCACGGAAAGGTGGTGGAGGGCTGGAAGTACAGCAGGTTGGTCCCGTCGGCGGGCGGGGTGGCGCCGAGCACGATCTCGGTGTCGTCGCAGGGGAGGTTCCCGGCGAGGTAGGTCGTGGCGGTCAGGGCGCCGCCGCCGACGCCGACGCGGGGCACGCGCTGGTTGAACGTGGCGTCGGTCCCGGCGTACTGCTTGAACACCACCACCGCCTCGCTGTTGGTGTTGTGGATGCCCTGGGCGGTCCAGCCCTTCCAGTTGGCGGGGCCCAGCGCCTTGACGATGCCGCCGGCGGCGCGGGGCGCGGTCTCCAGGGTCCAGATGGAATCGGCGAGGACCAGCAGGTGCGTGCCGGCCGAGGGCGGGGCGATGACGGCGCGGGCGAAGCCCGAGCGGGCGAGGCATGCGCCGGCGGACGAGCCGCTGCCCAGGGCGGGGGCGCCGAAGTTGGACTCGACGCCCTGGCTCTGGTACTGCATGGGCGGGAGCGGCCCGCCCGTGGAACGGATGACGGCCATGGATCAGCCCCTCGTGTTGCCGTGGATCCAGGCGGTCTCGCCCAGCACGGGGATGCGCGGCAGGGCCTCGGTGGTGGTGGCGACGATGTCGGACCCGTCGATGGCGACGGTGAGCGGGTACGAGCGGGGCCCCAGCCCGGTCAGGCCGCAGTCGGTGAAGGTGATGAACGCGTTGCTGAGCCGGGCCACCAGGTTGTCGAACGATCCCAGGCTGAGGTTCACGCCCGCGAGCTTGAACGCGGTGGTGCTGTTGTCCTCGACGGCGCTGGCCACCTTCACGTCCAGGCGGGGGAAGCTCCCGGCGCTCATGCCGGCGGCGCTGGCCTTGGCGGGGAGCAGGTACCAGCCGGTGTCGGTGCCGTCGGAGTTGCCGCCCGAGTAGTCGCCGTAGAACGTCACGTCGAACTCGTTGAGGATGGGCTCGTCGAACTCGTCCACGGGGATCGAGCTGACGTCGATGATGTTGCACACGCCGGTCTTGACGTTGACCAGGGCGTACCCGCGGAGCCGCTCGGCGCCGTTGGTGCCGACGGCGAAGTCGCCGCTAAGCTTGGTGATCTTTGCCGAGTAGCCGGCTGCGGCGCTGATGTCGTTCACGCTGACGCCGATGGCACCGGGGATGCGGGCGGGCTGGTCCAGGTCGATGAAGAGCGTGCCAATCAGGCAGTCGTCGCCGCCGATGGTCAGGTAGAAGTCGAAGCGGATCCAGGTGGCGTCTGGCGCGTCGGCGTCGGCTAGGATCGAGTTGGGGACGCCGAACTGGTACAGGCCCTTGCTATAGCCGTTGTCGTACTTCACGAAGCCCTGGCTCGTGTACTCGTTCAGCGTCGCGGTGGCCGGCGCGATGTCCCGCTGGTTCACCCCGCCGGCGAAGATGGCCGCGTCGCTGGTCCCGACGCACTTCAGGGAGGCGGTGTCCCAGGCCAGTGCGTCGAGCGGCTTGCCCGTGGTGGGGTCGAAGAGGAAGACCGGCAGCATGTTGTCGCGGTCGTCGGGCTTGAGCTTGACGGTCTGGTTGTGCATGGGCGGGCGTCCTTGCTGCTGGTTGGTGGTCGGGGATGATCTGCGGTCGGGTCGTGGTTCAACGGTCGTGCGCGAAGATCTGAAGGCCGGCGCCCGTCGCGCCGTTGAGCGTGCACTCGATCTCGAGCACCGGCGCCCCGCACGGCGGCACTTCGAGCGTGGCCACGTCGTTGCCGATGCGCGAGTAGCTCTCGGCCAGGAGCGACGCGGGCCGCGTCACGTTGGTGACGGCGATGGTGTCGGCGAAGAAGCCGTTGGTCACCCACGGGCAGGCGTTGGAGCCGGCGGTGATCACCAGGTCGCACACGGGGCGCGGGACCAGGTAGTACGAGCCGCTCGCCACCCGCCACAGGAGCCAGTCCCAGACGCGGGCGTTCACCGTCTCGTTGTCGGCGTCGGTGACGACGAAGTTGAAGACCTTCCGCAGCAGCTCGCGGAAGTGGAACATGGCCCGGCCCGTGGTGTGGTCCGAGGCGTTGAACGGGCTGGGCAGGCAGGGCATGCCCTGGTCGTCCACGTCGGTCGAGGCGAGCGCCACGGGGGCCTTGGACGCGACGGCGACCAGGGCCGAGCTGTAGGTGCACAGAGCCGCGAAGGCCGGCAGGGGCGCCGCGACGGTGCGCCCGCCGAGCACGAACGAGCCGGTGATCTGGCCGGTGGGGACACGGATGGTGGGTGAGGCGGGCATGGTCGGCGTCTCCGTTGGTGAATCAGCGTGGAGACCGGGCCCGGCCCCCGCGCTGCACAAAGACCGTCAGGCCGCGGCGCCGGTCGAGGCCGGTGCGGTTGCGGGGGCGGGAAGTGTCGGCTGCGGCAGCCTGATCCCGCTCGCGCTCAGGAGCGTGGCGATCAGGGCGCTGTTGTTCGCCGCCGCGTGCGAGGCATCCCACTCCTTGTCGCGCAGGTCGCGTTCGTCGTGGGCGTCCTTCTTGCCGGCGGCGTACTCCTCATCGGCGAGCTTCTTGCGGCCCGCGCGTCCAAGCCCGATGCCGATGAGGCCGGTGAGCGTGCTGGTGACAAGCCCGCCGCCGGGGACCATGCCTCCCACCTGCCCGATGGTGCTCTGGGCCCACGCCCCGAACTCGGCCTTGGACGCCAGGTCGGCGCTGGCGCGGTCGGCCCGCTGCTGGATGGAGGCCAGCGCCTGGGAGGTGCGGTCGGCGATGTGGGCGACGGCGGTCTCGGTGTCGGTCTGCATCCGCGCCAGCCGGGCGGTGGTCTCGGCCTGCGAGCGGGCCAGGGACGCGCGGGCGTCGGCGGTGTCGGTCTCGTACTCGGCGGCGAGCTCGGCCAGCTTGATCCGGGTCTCGGCGTCGAGCTGGGCGGTGGCCTTGTCGAACGCGGCCTTGCGCCGCGCCTGGGCCGTCGCCTGCTCGTCGGCCTCGGCCTGGAGCTTGGCCGCCTGCTCGTCGGCCTCGGCCTTGAGCGCCGCGGTGAGGCGGTCGGCGTCGGCCTTGGCCTTGCTCTTCTCCCGCTCGGCGTCGAGCTTGGCGGCGGCGGCGACCTCGTCGGCGCTCATGGGCGTCTTGCCGTCGTAGGCCTTGGTCTTGAACAGGTCGCAGCCGGCGAGGCACAGGCACAGGGCGGCGGCGAGGAAGAGCAGGGGGAAGCTGGTTCGCACGGCGTGTCTCCGTAGCAGGCCGGCGGGGAGGGGTCATGACACCTCGACCCCTCCCCGCCTGAGCCGCCGACACGCTACGGGGCGGCGGGCGGTCCATGACGGCGTGCGCGGGCGTGCGTGCCGGGTTTTCGTGGTGCGTTCAGTTGCCGTCGTCGCTGTGGCGGGCCTCGATCGAGGCGAGACGTTCGCCGTGGGTATTCACGCGGTCGTAGAGGCGCATGATGTCGGCGTCGTGGCGGGCCATGATGCTGCGGACCTCGGTGCTGACCAGGTCGAGTTTGGTGCTGATGGTGGTCAGCTTGGCCTCCACGGCCTCGGCGGTGAGCTTGCGGTTGGCGTCCTCGGCCTCGCTGGCGTCGTCCTCTTTGCGGTCGGCCCTGGAGTTGAGCCACATCATGGCGCCGTTGACGAGCGAGACGAGGATGCTGACGACGATGAGCAGGACTTCCCAGGTGTGGGAAGGTTCGGCGGTGGCCTCGGCGAGCAAAGCGAGTGTCGGGGTCATCTGGTGGCCTCGGGGTTCCGGGGGTTCCCTTGGTCAGGGGCCTGAGCCCGCGAGCGTACGAGACAGAGCGGCCCGGCGATCGCCGACGGCGCGCCCGGTCCCGGGTTTTCAGGGGATGTTCCGGTGTCGGGACTACTGAGCCGACGAGGCCGCGGTCTATGCTCGCGGAGCATGGACACTGCTCCGCCAGCCCAAGCCCTGGCCACCGAGTACACCGAGTATCTGCGCCTCAAGCCCGGCCTGCTCGATCGAGCCGGGCAGTTCGTGGTCATCGTGGGCGTCAGGGTGATCGGGGTGTACCCGAGCCGCTCCGCGGCGCTCGACGCCGGGTACGGCGCTGTCCCGCTGGGCACGCCGTTCTTGGCGCACAAGATCCAGGCTGTGGAGCCCGTCCACGTCATTTGCCACGCGGCGCCGTGATGCCGCGACTCGCGTCGCAAGGTTGGCGGTCTCTCTGCGGTGGCAACGTTGCCACCCGTCGAATCGTCGTTCCCTGCAAACCGCGTTCTGACGGTCCTGGAGGGGTCTGACGTGTCCCCACTGCGCGCGGCGCGCAGTGGGCGTCGTTTGGCAACCGTGTGGCCTGAGCATCGGAGCCGCCGCGCGATCTCGCGGTCGAACTCGCCGAGCGGCCTTCCTGCGCTCCTGGAGGGGTTTTTGCCACCTGGGGTGTCAACGTTTACATGTCCCAAGAGCTCGCGTAGAAGATTCTTTCCTGTGGTCGGTATCCGTTCGCTTGGGGACACGCGGCCCACTGGGTACCGTGGTGACCGTGAAGAACGACCTCCCCGAAGGCTTCGTGCGCTTCATCCTCTGGCGCGTACCCGCGTTCTTTGTGTGGCTCACGCTGTACGCCTTTTATGGACCCAGCCCACGCGCCGGCTACAGCTTTGATGAACCGTGGGGCACGATCATCAGCATTGGGTCAGGGGTTTGTTTCTGCATCACAGGGTTCATAGCGATTGGCCTGCCCGAGATCATCGAGCTGGCGCAGGTGCGGTGGCAGAACCGGGGCGCCAGGGGTTCCGACGATCAGCCTCCTGAAGCGCCGCGTTGACCGCCTTGTGCATCGTGTTCATCCAGCGGTTGTTGGCGTCCAGCAGCTCCTTCTTGCGCGGCCAGGGGAGCTGCTCGAACTCCGCGTTGCTGATCTTCTGCATGTCCGACTGGTCGCCGATCAGGTCGCGGAGTCTGGCCGCCGCCACGGCCCGGTCCCTCCCAGGCGCGAACGAGGCCAGGTACGGGGCCATGCGCGCCGCCGCCGCGGCGTGGTCGCCGTTGCGGATGAGGTCCAGCGCCTTGGGGAGCGTCTGCCGCGCCGGCGGGGGTGTCTTCTCGTACCGATCCACGGCCCCCATCGCCCGGCCCACGGTCACCTCGGCGGGCAGGCCCACCAGCGTCGAGCCCTTCATCGCCGCCCCGTAAGCGGCCCGCAGGATCTCCTGGTTGGCCTTGTCGCGGCTCCATCCCGTCTGGGCATTCAGCCGCTTCATCACGGCTCCAACGAGCCGCATCCCCGCCTTGAACCCCTCCAGCGACGCCGAGCCGACCGGGGTCTGAAGATCAATCTCGTTGGCGTCCCAGCCGCCAAACTTCTGGAGCAACACGGATCCCACTTCGCTCGTAAAGAGACCGCCGCCACCCCATGGCGCCAGGAGCATGGCGCCCACGGCGCCGCCCAGCTCGCGGACGCCCGCCCGCTTCATGGCGTCCCGCAGCTCCTCCCGCTTGTCGGGGCTCATGTCGCCCCGCGTGCTCCCGTACAGGTACGCGAGGCCGGCGCCGCTCAGGGCCATCTGCACCCCCGCGCTGCCCAGGAGGCTCAGGCCCACGCCCGCGAGCATCTCCGAAGCCCGCGCCGGGTCTGTCTTCATCAGCCGCGTGGCCTGGTACGCCCGGTTGAACGTCTTGCTGGCGTCGGAGGTGAACATCGAGAGCAGCCGGCCCCGCGCCGAGCGTCCATACCGCCCCAGCCAGGCGGCTGAGTCGTTGGGCCCGTAGCTGTTCTGCGTGTCGCGCATCACTTGCTCGGCCTTGCGGGCGGCGTACGCCTCGTGCTGCGCCTCGGTCCGCTGCGGCTTCGTCCGCCGCGACTCGTTGAGGGCCGCGTGGAACGCCACCCGCGCCGGGACCGAGTCCGCCGCCGACATCATGCGCACCTGGTCGAACAGGGCCGGGATGTTGGTGGTGAGCAGGTCCATCGCTCCCTTTGGCCTCGCCAGCGTGGCCGCGCCCTGCGCCGACCGGACCGCCGCGATGAACGCTTGTTTGACGCCCGGGGCGCTGAACGTGCTCGCGTCCGACCCCACCGACGAGATCAGGTGCTGGGCCGACTGCGCGTACCGCTTCCACAGCCAGGGCGAGCCCTTGGTCATGCGGTCCATCGTCGCCCGTGAGGCGGCATGGGCCAGGCCGTACGCGATATCCACCGGCGAGAGCTCGCCCAGGAGCTTGAAGACACCGGTGAACTGCTTGGCGGCCGTGGTGACGTTGAAGGCGACCTGGGCCGACCCGATCCACCGGCGGAACTGGTCCAGCGCCTTGTCCGCCGTCGTCGGCTGGTCGGGGAGTGTTGAACCGCGATCGATCGCTCCCTGCAGCTGCTTGACCGCCGACTCGCCGAACTTGTCGGCGATGAGGCGCCGGGTGTCGCCCGTGAGCAGGGTCATCTCGGCGGTGCGAGTCGCTTCCGCCTGGTGCGCGATCGCCGCCTCGGCCTTGACCGTCGAGAGCCACTTGGTGGGGAAGTCCTTGACCAGCAGCGCGAGCCGCGTGTCAGTGGTTCGCTCCTTGAGCCGCCCGCTGTTCTCCAGGTGGGCGCGGAGCTGCCCGCGCCACCCGGTCGGAGCCTTGGATGTGTCGGATGCCTCGGAGTTGCGGTTCCGCGGCCACTGGTCGGCGACCTCCTTCATGTCGTACCCCAGGAGCTCGCGGTGCGCCTTGCGCAGGTCCGCGCCCACCAGCTCGTTGCGCAGGTCCTTCAGCTCACGCACCAGCTTCACGTTCTCGGGTCCCACGGCCGCGGCGATCTCGCGGCGCAGGTCGTCGCCGGCCGCGGCCGGGCTGCCGTTGCGGTGATCATCGAAGTTGTACTTCTGCCCGGCCGCGTCGAGCGCGACGGTGTCAGGGTCGTGGGCCAGGAACTCCAACCCCTCGCCCAGCGTGAGCTCGCGCCCGCCGAGCTTCACGCCGATCTTCCGCTGGTTCGCCTCGCCCATCGTGCCCGAGGCTTTGGCCAGGAAATCGCCCCAGCCCTTGTACCCGGCGCGCTTCACCAGCTCGTCGCCGCGGCGGGCCGCTTCCCGTTCCACCCACAGCGCCGCGTTCTCTGCTCTGCGCTGCCCCTTGACCAGGACGCGGTTCACCGGCCCACGAGGGTCATTGTTGTCCAGGTCCAGGGCCAGGCTCCGGTTGTCGAGCTGATCGTTGAGCTGGCGGCGGGCGAACCCGACATCGGGCGCGTCGCCCTTGCGCACCGGCCTGACACGGCGCAGGTTGGCCTCGATCGGCCGCTGCACGTCGGCGATGCCCTGCAGCCGGCGCCCGATCCGCACCTTCTCCGCCATCGTGCGGTCGTGGATGACCGCTTTCACCTCGTTGACCGCGTCGGCCGCCTCGTTGGCCTTGTCCCGCATCGCCACCCAGTCGGGCCGGTTCTTCGCCTGCTCCGCCCGCACCGCGTCGCGGGCCTTCCTCGCCGTCTCCAGGTGCCCGGCCACCTGGGCCCGCTCGGGCTCGGTCAGCTTGAACCTGGTCCGCAGCTTCTCGGGGCTCCCGGCCCGCTTCTCCAGCGACCGCACCGCCGCCCGCGCGTCGTGCGCCGCCGCCAGCGTCTCGATCCGCTCGCCCGCCCGGTGCACGTCGGCGGGCGTCCTGGCCCGCTGCACGGCGCGCAGCATCTTCCCGCGGATCGACGGGGGCAGGGCGTCCTCGACGGTGTCGGTGAGCCGGTCGCGGAGCGCCTGCACGCTCGCGTCCTTGGCCAGGGCGTCGGCCTTGATCCTGGAGATCTCCTGCTTCGCCTTCTCGCCGCGGTCCTTCACGCCGGCTCGGTACGCCGCCGCCGAGTCCCGCTGGCTCTTCTTGAGCGCGGCGCGGAGCGCGTCCCGCTCGGTCACGGTCTTGGGCCCCTTGGCCAGGCCGGTGGAGGCCGCGATGGTCTCCTTGACCGTCGGTGCGTCCCTGGCCGCCTGGGCCGCCCGCTCCGCCTCCCGGCCCGCCCTGAACCCCTCGCGGGCGCCCCTGGCCTGGGCCTTCATCGAGGCGCCCAGGGCGCCGGGCTCGGTGACGGTCTTGGGCGCCGGGGCCATGCCGGTGGCCTGGGCGATCGTGCCCTTCACGCTCGCGCCCTTGCCCGCCCCCCCGCGCTCGGCGATGAGATCGCGGACGTCGGCCACCGCGGCGTCGAAGCGCTCGATCGGGTGGGTGCCGTCGGGCGCCCTGGTCCTGCTGATGATCGCCTTCACCGCCCGGTGCAGGGCGTTGAACTGGTCGCCCGTGCCCTTGGGGAACGTGGCGGCGTGCTCACGCACGAAGTCGGTGAGTTTCTGGCCGGTGGTGATGCCCCTCTGCAGGGCGCGTGCCGCCACTTCCGTGGCCCGGTGCCAGAGGTACTCGGGCGGGAGTGTGGCGCCGACGCGGGCGGCGGGCCCGCCCTCGCGCCGCGCCTTGGCGATCGTGGCGTCGTACTCGCGGACGATCTCGGTGGCCCTGGCGCCCGAGCGTTCGGCCACGCGCCCCGCGGCGGCGGCGATCCGAGACGCCACCGACGCCTTGGCCTCGGGCTGCGGAACCGGCGTTCTGACGGTCCTGGATGGGTTTGACGTGTCGTCACTGGGCGCCGCGCCCAGTGAGCGGCGCTGACCGGGGGTGTTCTCACTGTCATCCGCTGACAGTGACGACTCCGCCATACGGCGCGATTCCTCGGCCCGGCGGTCGAACTCGCCGAGCGGCCTTCCTGCGCTCCTGGAGGGGTCTGACGTGTCCCCACTGGAAGAACTTCCAGTGAGACCCTTCCCGGTGTTGCGGCCTTGCGACGGCTTCTCGGTGCGGGCCACCACGTCGTACAGGCCGTCGGGTTGCTTCACCACCGCGTGGTCGAGGCCGGTGCTGTCGGCCTCCTGCTGGGCCTTGAGCACGGCGGCGGGTCTTTCGCCCCGGGCCTTCATCTCCCCAAACCCCTCGGCCCGCGCCTCCTGCGGTGTCATCTCGCCGAAGTACCTCGTGGCCGGGAGGTTGAGCCGCTCGCCGAAGGCCGTGCCGCTCGACGCTACGTCCGGCGTAGCGGGGGCTACATTTGGCGTAGCGGTCCGCGCCGGCGGGGCGACGGGGTCCGAGCCGACGGCGTCGCCGCCGGGCTCTCGGGCGGCCTGGTCGATCACCGACTCCCCGTCCCCTGGCCGCGGCGTCGGCTCTCGCGCGGGCGCCGTGGTCTCGGAAACGCTCCTTTCCGTGTTGGTCTCGCTCGGAAAGGAATCGGCCGTTTGCTTTCCGTGTTGGGCAGCCGATTCACCCCGCAGCTGCTGGATACCCCGGCCAACCATCCGGGCCGCGCCGACGCCCACCACGTTCTGGGCCGCGGCGTCGACGGCCTCGGCGATCAGCTCGTCCACGGGCTTGGCCTTGTCCAGGCCGTTGAGCGACCGCACCAGGTGATCGGCGAACACCTGCCCGGCCCCGATCACGGCCGCCTCGGCCGCGGTCTTGCCCTCCTGCTTGAGGTCCTGGGCCACCGCCCGCCCCAGGGTGCGGCTGGCCGCGCCGCCCATCACGTCGCCCAGGGCCTTCTCGGCCGGGCCACGCAGGAACGCCGGCAGCACCTTGTCCAGGTTCAGCATCCCGAACGCCTGCGCCACCGCGCCCCGCTGTGCCGCCACCTTCCACTGCTCCGACACGGGCCGGTCCTTCAGCTCGTCGAACGTCTCGCCCATCACGGGGATGGTCATGGCCGAGGCGGCGCCCGCGGCTCCGGCGAGCACCGGGCCCGCGCCCAGGCCGCCGGTGGCCAGCGTGGTGGCCACGCCGCCGGCGATCGGCGCCACCTGCCGGGCGTACCGCGAGAAACCGGCGGCGGGCGGCACGTCGCGGACCTGCGGACCGACCCCGGGCCCGAAGGGCGTAGCGGTGCCGCCCGTGAGCCCCTGCTCGCTCTGCACCAGGCGGTCGCCGACTTCCTTGGAGATCACCGGGATGTCCCACCCCTGCACGGTCCGGCCCACGCCGCCGGCGAAGCGGCCGATGCCCGCGAGCAGGTCGTGCGCGCCGCCCTCGATCTGGCCCGGCACGTTGGCGAGCTCGCTGCCGAAGCCCTTGACGGCGTCCCACGCCTTGGCCCCGAGCGAGCTCGCGCCGGGCGGAGGCGTCTGGGGCTGTGGCGCCTGCTGGGTGCTCACCGCCGCGGGGGCCGGCGACGGCGACGGCTTGGTTCTCGGGTCCAGCTCGACAAGCCAGTCCCGATCGCGGAGCCGAGACGCGGCGCCCTGGGCCTTCTGGGGCCGGTCGGTGCCCAGGATGATCGAACGCATCTCGTCGGCGTAGTTGGTGGCGGCACGGCTCATGGTGAACACTCGCAGGAAAGTTGGCGGATATCTTCCGTCAGGGCTGGTCCGGAGCTTGGCGGCGCGGCATGATCTTGGCGTGTGCAGCGCAACCACCAATCCAGCAAACTTCACACCCGCCGCCCGGCGCTGCACACACACGAAGGGCGGCGGTTGTGCTTTTGCACCGGAGACGCCCATGGCGCGGACCCGTCGCCCGGCCAGACCGCACAGAACGGGCTGGCACGATTTCATGACCGAATCGAGATCCGCGGGCTTTGAAGTCCGCGCCTGCTCTCGGGTCCACTGGCAGGTCCTGAGCCCCCTCGGGCGCCCGCTTGTGAACTACTGGCCCACCACGGGCCGGTTCAGGGCCGAGCGGGGCGGCGAGACCTACACGGGGCGGATGATGGACGTGATCCGCCTGGCCGTCGCCGCGGCGACCCCGTCGATCCACCCGCCGTTCATCACCAGATCGCCCGCCCGCCACGACGCCCAGGTCATCGCGCCCCTGGCGTCCGGCGTCCCATCGGATACCTGGGACCTCACCGGCCCCATCTGACTCGTTGCACACCACGCCGAACCGCGCGGAAGCGTGGCCAGGCGTTTTTTCACAGCGTGGCGCCGGCGCGACAACGGCGTGGGGGCTCGGGCCGACGGACACCTCATCCGATCTGCTGGGCTTGCCTGATCCTCTCACCCCGAAGTCCACCCGCGGAAAAAAGCGGCTTGGGGGGGTAGGGGGGGTCTGGACCTCCGACCGTGTCCTCTCCGAATTGCTGGGGGGGTCGGATCCGGAGCGCAACGCTTCCATATCACCAATCCCAAAGCCCGCGCAGCGGGCGCAGGACTCGGACACCGGAGACTGCGCGCGCAGGGTGTGCATGGGATCACGCGGACGCCAACAACAACAACCGAACCGTCTGATCGTCCGTCACCGCCGTCGTGCCCGGCTGGGCACGGACCTCGATCCGCTGCAGGTTGCCGATCAGGGGGTCGATGGCGCTGAACTGGTCGTCCATCTTGGCCGACGGGAACACCAGGGGGAACCGCTTGTTCACCTTGCAGGCGAAGGTCTTGGTCGCCCCCAGCACGTTGGTGAAGGTGATCAGGGCCTCGACGTTCTTGACGGTCGCCTGGGCGTCGTCGGGGTCCACCATCAGGCAGATCGCCAGGACGTTGGCCAGGTCGAGCTGGGGCTCGTTGTCGGCGTCGAAGATCACGACGTTGTCGGGGGTGGCGTCCCCGATCACCTTGACGGTGCGGTCCACCTTGGCGGCGACGCCGGCGATCGTCCCGGAGCGGTCGAACCGGACCGATTCGGCCCCGAGGGCGACAACGAGCTGGGCGAAGGTGTTGGCGGTGGCCATGGCGGTGATCTCCTGGGTGGTCAGTCTCGGCGGTCGCGGTCGGCGTACTCGGGGTCTTCCGGCGAGCCCTTGACGTAGACGTAGGTCACGCCGTTGCGCGTGTACTGGCCGATCTCCTGGCGGACCGGGCCGGGCGTTGCCGCCGCGGGGGCCGGCGCCGCCTGGGCTTGCCCGTACTCGGCGCGGAGCTTGTCGAGGTACCCGCGGTCGCGGAGCCAGCGGGCGCTCTCGGCGACGGCGCGGGGCGTCATCCGCAGGCGCCGCACCAGCGTCTCCATCGCCTGGTCGCGGGTCTCCTTGTCGTTCGACGCGATCGCCTGCTCGAGGGGGAAGAACTCGGCGGCGAAACGGTCGGCCGTCTCCTGCACGGCCTGCTTGAGGCCCCCGAAATCGTCGGCGTGCTCCTTGAAGCGGGCGGTGAGCTCGGCGTAGCGGTCGTACGCCTGGCCGATGGGCACGACCCGGTACCCCTCCTTGTTCCGCTTCTCCATCATGGTGTTGGCGGCGCTGAGCACCTCGCCGGCCTTGTTCTTCTCGGCCCGGGAGTACAGCAGCTGGTCCTTGCCCTTGTACAGCGGCTCGCCGTTGGGCCCGGTCGGCGCGTCGCTCCACAGGGGGTTGAGGATGGGCGCCAGGAGGTCGGGCGACATGCTGGTGGCCAGCGTGAAGGCGTCACGCTCGGATTCCGAGCGCAGGTCCGCCTCCTCGTGCATGGTCTCCAGGAGCGTCTTGCGCCCCGCCGCCCTGTCATCCATGAAGGTCTTGGACAGGATGTTGCGGTCCGCCGCCAGCTTCTCGCGGGCCTGGTTGGCCCTCTGGGTCTCGTCGATCCTCTGCTGCCCCTGGTCCGCGGCCGTCGCCGCCCGGTCGGCCGCCAGCGTGTCGCGGTAGCCAGGCCCGTACGCGTCCTCCCGAAGGCCCGGGTCGATCGGCCTGCCCGCCCGCACCTGCGCCGCCGCCGCCCGGGCCGCCGGCGTGTTGCCCAGATACCCCGCCAGCTCGTCGGCCGCGTTCCGCTGGTCCAGGTACCGCCTCATGGCCAGCTCGTCACGCGCCGACGGGGCCGGGGCCGCCGCGCCCGCGTACGGGTCGGTGGTGTCGAGCGGCCGGTAGGTGGTCACGCTCCCGCTGCGGACCCGCACCCGGCCCGGGCCCGCCGGCGTCACGCCGTCCTGCTGCGTGTCCTGCTCCTGCGGCTGGTCGAACGAGCGGACCGGGCGCGAGGTGGCCAGCCGCGCGGCCCTCGCCTCGGCGTCGTTGCGCAGGGCGATGGTGCGGTTGAACTCGTCGGTGGCCTGCTGCTCGGCCGCCCGCTGCTGGTCGCCCAGGGCGCGGCGGCGCATCAGGTCGGCCAGCTCGGCGTCGCTGCGCTTCTGGCGGACCATGCCCGACCCCTGCAGGTCGCCGGCCACGTGGGCCAGGCCGACCAGGACGCCGGGGTCTCCGTGCTTGACGATGATGCTCACGGGTGCTCCTTACGCTGACGGTGCGGGCTTCCACGCGCCCCGGCGGGTGCGGACCATCGACCCGTTCCAGCTGTCCTGGTACGCCACCGGCTCGTCGAGGTACTGCTGATACTCCTGCTGCCGGTCGGCGCGGTCCTGCTGCCGGGCCCGCTCGGCCGCCTTCTCGGCGCTGGCCTGCTGCACCAGGCCCAGGTACTGGTCCACCTGGGGGTACTCGTCCATGCGGTCGCTGATGGCCCCCGACACGGCCCCGGCGCGCCGCTCGGCCAGGCCCGCCCGCGCCTGGGCCACGTTCTGGTCCACCGCGTTGTTGGCCCGCGCCAGGGCCTCGCGGTTCCGCGTGGTCAGGACGTCCAGGAGGGTCGAGTTGTACAGACCCCGGTCAGTCAGGCTCTGCTGCTGGCCGCCCAGCTGCTGATCGAACATCACCTGGTTGTCCTGCTTCTGGGTGGTGCCGGCGCCGCTCAGGAACTGCTCGGCGGCGTCGTACCCCTGGTCGAGCACCTTGCGCTGCTCGGCGTAGCGGCCCTCGTTGGCGGCCCGCGCCTGCTGGTAGGTGCCCTGGAGGTACTGCATCACGCCGGGGATGTTCAGCGACGGATCGCCGTTGGGGTCGGTTCCGAACAGCATGGCCAGCGAGGGGTCGGCGCCCGCCGGCGTGACCGGGGCGGGCGCGGCCTTCCTGCGCCGGGGCTTGTCGCTCATGGTCGGGTGGATGTCGCTCACGGCGGGTCTCCTACTGGATCAGGGTCTTGGCCTTGGCGTCGCGGATCAGGACGGCGAGGGTCTGGCACACGTCGAGCAGCTGCGCCACGAGGTTGGTGGCCCACTCCTGGTCGTACGAGCTGGGGGCCTGCTCCCACTTCTTCGTCGAGAGCGAGCCCACGACGTGCTGGAAGGCGAGCTGGCGGTCGGGGGTGACGGCGTAGAACGTGCCCGACACCTTCTCGACCTGGGTGTGCGTCGCCCAGAGCGATGCGTAGTTGTCGACGTAGGTCTGCCCCTGCTGGTTGCTCACGGCGGCCACGTTGTTCCGCAGCGCGATCACGCTGCCGGCCTGCGGCGCGCTGAACGTGCCCGCGGGCCCGACCAGGTGGTAGAGGACGCCGCCGTTGGTGGCCGCGTCGATGATCTGCATCGCCTGTTGGGGCGCTCCCACCAGCGACCACAGGATCTGGTTGTACTTGGTGATGTCGCCCTGCAGGCTGGTCAGCGCCCCGCCGTCGGCAACGGTCCCCGATACCGTGCCGAAGTCGACGGCCGTCACCTTGTACGTCGTGTCGAAATACAGGCCCAGCCCAATTGGGATCCCCTGCGCCCCGATCTTGGCGAGCGCGTCGCGGGCGTCCTCGATCGAGCCGACGCTGGGGTTGATCCGGGCTTCGTTGTTGACGGTCGCCATTACACGCGCCTCCGGCTGACGGGCGTGAAGGTGGCGCGGAAGCTCTGCAGGCGCATCCGGTTGGGGTTGGCCGTCGCCTCGATCACGAGCTGGTGCGCCCCGCCGGTCGCCCGCAGGCTCACGGCGCGGTCGCGCCCCCCGGCGGAGCTGAAGAACGTCCCCGATCGGTCCGCCGCCGAGGTGTCGAGCTTCACGACCTCCTCGGCGCTCGCCGCCGTCAGCCAGTACCAGGTCACGGCCGTGGTGTCCTTCTGGCCCACGCCGGTGAGCTCGTGCGCCATGCTCGTGACCTCGCCGGCGTCCATCTCGAACGGGGCGAACCGCACCCGGCTCACGACCGCCTGCTGGCTCGCCACGCCCCCGCCGGTCACGTACTCGTCGTACGCCCGGTCGCGGTTCTCGTAGTACACCTTGCCCTGGACGGCCACCAAGGGGCCCGCCTGGTCGGCCCGCTTGTAGTTCCGCAGGCTCAGGCAGTACTGGGCGCCGACGCTGTCGGCCTGGGCGAAGCGGTCGGGGGCGAGCGTGTCGCTCCGGATGTCGTACACCAGCGCGTGGTTGCCGTTGATGATCCCGTAGAAGTACAGGCGGACCGTGTCGCTGCCGGGGTCGTACGCCAGGCGGTGGCCGGTCACGCTGGAGCGGTCCTGCAGGTACGGTCGGATGCGGTCCCTGTCCATCCGCACCGGCACGCCGGCGGGCTCCATCACCCACAGGCTGTTGCCGCCGGTGCCCAGGAACCACAGCCGCCCCTGCCCGTCGAAGCAGTACTCGACGCCGTAGGTCCCCTGCGAGCCCAGGACCGTCGCCACGCCGGTCTCGGTGGGCACGCGGCGCAGCACGCCGCCCTGGCGGGGGTCGCTCGTGATCCGCCACACGCTGTTCTCGCAGAGGATCAGGAGCAGGTCATCGCCGACGGAGACCAGGTGCATGACCCGGTCGCCCACCTGCCCGGCGGTGGCCGTCGCGTTGAGCGCCACCGGCGACGTGGGGTTCAGCCCCGGCTGGAAGTTGCCGACGTTGCCCACCTCCGAGAAGTACACGCCCGCGGCGGTGTCGCAGGCGATCACCAGCGAGTTGCGGTACTCGGCCACGGCGGTGGCGCCGGTGCTGCCCCATGGCTTGTAGGTGGCGGCCCCGCGGGCCTCGGGCCAGTCGGTCACGGTGCCCGCCTGCGGGTCCACGATGCAGGCGTAGTACGTCCCGCTGTTGCGCCCGACCAGGTAGAGCTTGCCGGACCGCTCGGCCCACGAGACCACGCCGCCGACGGGGCTCAGGGCCGTGGTCGAGCCGATCGTGCTCCTGGTGTTCCCCTGCCCGATCGTCTGCTTGTAGAACTGGGTCCCGCTCCCGGTGCCCTTGGCGTAGATCAGGTAGTTGGTGCCGTCCAGGCCGCGGCAGGTGGCCATGAACGTGACGGCGCCGGTGTCGGCGTCGTTGATGCCGCTGGTGCTGTTGGGGAACCACCGTGCCAGGCCGGGGCGGACGCCGCCGGCGGCCTGGGCGGTGGACTGATCGAACGAGAGCGAGCCGTAGGGCGTCTGCAGGCGCCGCATGTTGAGCAGCTCGACGGCCTGGGCGACGATGATGCGGTCGCGGGGCGCGGTGGAATCCTGCCCCTTGTAGGGGAACCGGAACTCCACGGTGGTTGGCGCGGGGGCGGCGGGCATGATCAGTCGGCGGGCTCGTACGTCGCCTCGAAGATGTCGGGTTTGCAGGGGTAGAACTCGCCTTTGACGCCCCGGATGATCCAGTCTCCCGGGCTGGCATACGCGACTCCTTCGAGTGTTTGGATTCCAAGCTTGCTGTCGCCGACCTGGTGCAATGGCACGCCGTTGCCGACGAACCACCGAACCTCATTGAAGTTGTCGCCGACGTAGCGAACTGCGTCGATCACCACGGGCTTCTTTCGGAACTTCGCCACGGTCGGCCTCCTCAGATATTCAGGGCGCACGCCGCCTTGAGAAGCTGCATGTCGCGGGCGCCGCTCGTCAACGTCTGCACCGCCAGCACCGGCTTGAACGCCGCCGCCGCCGTCAGGGCCGGTCCCGTGCCCACCTCCTGACCGTCGATCAGGAACACCGGACGCCGCTGGTTGCTGATCCGGATCGACAGGTCGTACCGCGTGAGCGTCTGCGGCACGCTCTTGGCCACCGCGCTGACGGCGTCGCGGTTCTCGTCCACCGTCGCCACCCGGCTGTGCAGCCGCCAGTTACTCGCCAGGGCCGTGTCGAGCACGAACAGGCAGTGGTCCGCGTCGGTCGAGTAGTCCAGCGCGGTCGTGAGCTTGAACCCGAAGATGGCCCGCACGCTCGCCACCGACGAGCTGAACGCCACCGAGACGTCCAGGCTCGGCATCCGGTCGGGCGTCCAGTCAACCCAGCCCCAGGGCGACTGCTGCACCGAGTTGATCACCAGGGGCGAGACGATCATCTGGTCGCCCGAGGTGGCCCCGGTCGTGAGCTGGATGCCGCCGGTGGTGAGCTGCGTCGAGCTCGCGTCGGCCGCGTTGGTGCCGGCGAGCTGCCACTCCTTGCTGGCCCGCGTGTAGGCGCGGATCACCGCCTGCGAGCTGAACGCCGACGGGTCGCAGGTGGCGGCCAGGCACACCTGCCGATCGAACCCGGTGGCCAGGCCCCAGCGCTGGGCCACGGCCCCGACGCGTGAGGAGAGCCCCAGCGACTCGGACCCGGTGTCGTCGATGAAGGTCGGCATGGTCGATCTCCGCGAATCTCAAAGAGCCCGGGCGGCGCTCCGATGTCCGCCCGGGCCCCTGACCAAGAACAAGTCCGCCGCCGGAGCTCAGAGCGTGGCGTGGTAGATCGCCGTCACCTCGACGAAGCGGATATCGAAGTCGTGCTGAACCGGCGTGCCGGCGTCGATGACCTTGACCACCGCCTGGGGAATGAAAAGCTTGGCGTCCTGCAGCTGGGGGCCGGCGTACACCTCCAGGCCGTTGATCAGGTAGTGGGGGATACGCTGGTCGTCAACGCGGATGGCGAACTCCACGTCGGTGGCGGCCACGGCGAGCATGCCCGTGTCGTACCACGTCTCCACGCTGTTGACGGTCGTGCAGATCAACCAGTTGGCCGTGTTCTTGCCCGACGAGTAGGCGTTGGTCGGGTCGTGGATGAATCGCACGCCGTCGGCGGTCTCCACGGTGGGATCGGGGCTCAGGCGGGCGTTGGCGGTCTGGATCATGCCGCAGCTGAACGCCTGCAGGGTGATCTGGCTGAGGCACACGCGGGCGCGCCACGTCGGTGATCGGGCGCTGCCCAGGCACTTGTTCACCAGGCAGGTGGTGGTAGGGACCAGGGCTACGTAGTCACCGGTCGCCGGCGTGGTCGCCTGGGTCTTGAGGTTCACGCCGCCACGGAGCGACATGGCCACCACCTCGGTGCCCGTTCCGTCGGTGAGGAACTGGGTGTCGGTCGTGAGGGCGGTCGATGCGGCGGGCGGGAGCGGGAAGTTGTTGAAGTACTTGAACCGCTTGGACGTGTCGATGGCCGTCGACAGCATCCAGAGGAACTTGGAGATGAGGGCCTTGGTCGCGGTGGGGCTGGGCATGGGTCGCGTCCTTTCGTGCCGGGTGTGTTCGTGCCGGACCCGGTCGCCGGCGTGTGGTTCACTCGAAGACGACGGGGGTGAACCGCACCGGGTCCAGGGCCTCGTCGCTCATGCAGGCTGACGCCGGCCCGCCGGTTATCCGCTCGGGCGCCGCGTCGTCGATGCCGTACTCGCCGATCAGCCGGGCCAGCTCCTCGCGGAACCTGCCCTCGTACAGGGCGATGTCCGGCTGCACCAGCGACTCGTTCTCGATCACCTTGGCCTCGGCCCGCGCCGCGTAGATCAGCAGCGTCTCGCAGTCGGCGGGCACGTCGGGCACCGCGGCCGTGTCGCCCGAGCGCAGGTCGGTCCAGCCGGCGACGTAGATCAGCGAGAGGTTGGGCGCGTCGGCCCCGGGCGTCGGCCACACCAGCCAGCGCGGCCGGGGCGGCTGGTCCGCGGGCCCGTCGGGCTGGCCGCTCCAGGGGCCCGGGGCGATGTGCCAGCAGGCGCTGGAGGTCACACCCTGCTGCTCGCGGAGCTTGGCGATCTGCTCCGCCGTGGTCACGCGGATCGTGCTGGGGGCCGCCTGGGCGGCGGCGTTGTCGATGTACCAGCTCCGGTGCGCCTTGAAGTTGACGGGCAGCTCGATGTACGGCTGGTTCTCCACCAGGGGCACGAGCACCGGGCCGCGGATCCTCCACGGCCACTGGTGCGCGGCGTACACCCGCTTGCCGGCGCGGTTGAGCGTCTCCAGCAGCGAGTGGCGCGAGTCGGGCGTGTCCCCCAGGGCGTGCGCCAGCAGGTCGAGGTGTTGCTGCAGGGTCATCATGGGCAAACCCCCGGGCGCTCAGCGAAGAGCGCCGAGGGTGGTGAAGTTGTTGGGTGCTTACGTGTCGCCGCCAACGAGGCTGAACCCGTTGATGCCGTCGAAGATGCACAGGCCAGTCCCGGTTCCGGTGACGGGCTGCATGTGGTAACCCAGGAGCTTGACCGGTTCAGTGGTGAGGGCGATCACCTCCGCCTTGGTGAGCGGGATGGAGGTCTTGCCGACCCCGCCGGTCACAAACTCGCCCTTATTGGCGTCGGTGGTCTTGACGAGCACGATGCCGCGGAGCGTGATCCGCCCCACGGTGTTGTCCGCGAACGACCCTCGCGGATCGTCCACGACGCCGACGATGTACCGCATGTTGGCCACGGTGGGCACGGCGACGCCGCCGAGGATGTAATCACTCGCACCGTCGGTGTTCTGGACGTCCGGGTCCACGCCGGCCATGACGGAGCCGGCAACCTCGTCGGCAGTCACAACGAGGTTGAACCCGACGAGCTCGCCGTTGGTGAGCGTGCCGCCCGTCCGGTTGTACACGTCGGTCTGGAGCTTCCCGAGGAAATCGCCTGGACCCCGGGTCTGAATGCAGTTGTTCATGATGGTTCTCGCCGCTGGTGAGCTGGTCCCGCCCCGGCCGTGCCGCGGTCCGCGCGGCCGGGGCCTCGGGGTTCACTCGCTTACGGGTTGGCCGGGCAGATGATGCCGCCGCCGCGCTTGCGGCTCTCGCAGATGGTGTTCATCCACGAGTACCGCCAGAACGTCAGCACGTCGGGCTGCAGCGCGCCGCCCAGGATCGGGTCGCGCGGCTTCATGAACTTGTCCTTGTGCACCACGATGTACGTGTGCATGCGGTTCACGAGGAAGTACCGCGGCTTGCCGGTGGGGTACGCCTGGTCGGTGTACGCCCCGCCCGACTGGTCCAGCAGGGCCGTGTCCAGCTTGTTGACCCAGGTCACCTCGCGGCCGTTGAAGGCCGAGGAGCGGAACGGGTCGGTGCCGTCGCGGCGCAGGTTGTCGTTGGCCTGGCGCAGCAGGCCCTCGTAGATGTTCTTGCCGTTGAGGTTGGTGAAGATGGCGACGTCGTCGAAGCTGGTCTGCTGGAACTCACGCTGGGCGCCGGGGTAGGTGCTGTAGACCAGCTTGGGCGCGATGCGGTCGAAGGCCGCGAAGAGGCCGTTGGTCGCGTCGTCCAGGTTGGTGTGGTCGTAGGTCTCCTTGGGGGAGCGCCAGTTGGCGTAGGTAGTCGGGTTGATCTGGGCGAGCGTGGTGAACCCGATCGGCGCGATCCCGTTCTCGGGGAACCACGCGGGGATCGAGTACATCTTGCCCTTCTTGACCGACAGCGACTCCATGAGGCTGGTGTCGGGCCGGGCCCACAGACGGTCCTCGATGCCCTGGATGTGCTCGGCCTTGAGGTCCGAGTCCATCTGGTCGCGGAAGTTGACCCACCGGCTGAACTCGTCGGCCTCCTCGTTCATCTCCAGCTCGACGTCGGTGACGTCGGTGGGGTTCTCGAAGAGCCGCCAGGGGTACTGGACGGCGTAGTAGGTCTGCCGGCGCGTGACGGTGCGGACCGAGCCCGCCTCGTACTCGCTGAAGCCGCCGAGCTCGTTGAGCTTGACGCGGCCCTCGATCCACTTGCCGCCGCGGATCACCTGCTTCTGCGGCCGGTTGCGCATGAACCAGGCCAGCGAGAAGTTGTTCAGCGCCGCGTCGTTGATCATCTCGCCCGGCCCGTGCAGCCGGGCCTCGCGGGTGGCGGCCACCCAGTTGGCGTATCCAGAAAGGGATGACATGGGCGTCTCCTGACGCCCGGGTCCAGCGCGCGTGAACGCCGGTTACCGCTTGCCGGCCCTGGCCCTCAGCCGTCGCTGGATCTCGGCACGCTGCTCCTGGAGCGACGCCTGGGGCATCGCCTTGTGAACATCGAACGTGACGCGGTCCACGTCGTCGTCGCTGACCTTGATCGGCGGGCCCCCTGAGTTGCTGTCGGGGTACGACGGCGTCCCCTCGGAGAGCCTGCGGTCCTCGGCGTCGCGCTCGGCCCGGGCCTTTGCAAGGTCCTTGGGTTTCCCGAGCACAACCACGGCGGCGTCGCGCACCAGCTGCTCGATCTCACCCAGACCACCCTCGAAGGCGATGGTGCGGTCCGGGTCGAGCTCGCACACCTGAGCCACGACCTTCTGCCGTTCGCGCGAGTCCGCAAGCTGTGGGTACTCCGCTTCCAACTGCGTGAGCGTGCGGCCGAACACGTACGCCACGTCCCGCTTGCGGCCCTCGGGGATCGCCCGGGGCCGGTCGGCGTCTTCACGCCGGCTCCGGTCCTGGTCGTCCCGTCGGTCCGCCGCGCGGTCGTCGCGCCGCCCTTCGTCCAGCAGCTCGTCCAAGGGGTCCTGGCCGTCACCGTGACGGTCGCCGGTCGCCCCGTTCTCTCCGTCGCCCTCTGCCCCGTCCGTCCGGTCGGCGCGACCGCGGTGGCGGTCCGCGCCGTTGCCATTGCCGTGCCCGTTGCGGGCCGCGTGCCGCCTGGTCTCTTCCGCCTGCCGCGCCCGCTGGCGCTGGCGGTGGAACTCCTGGTGGCGCTCCTGCGCCGCCTCGCCCAGCCGGATCAGCCGGTCACGGTCCGAGGCGTTGATGTCGTCGTCGGTCCACCCGTCGAGCCGCAGGTGCCGGATCGCGTTGATGGTCCGGGCCCGCTCCTGCGGCGTGCTCCCCAGCTCGAGCCTGGCGGGCTTGGCCTCTTGGGCCTCGCTCTCACCGCCCTCGTCCTGGAGGTCCTCGCCGGCGGGCTCATCGTCATGGCCGTCGCGATCCACCGGCCCGGGGGGCGGGGGTGGGGGCGGCGACGCGGCCGGCTTCTTGGCGCCGGGCTTCTCCTCGCCCTTGCCCTTCTTGCCCGCCTCGGCCCCCTTGGGGTCGGGCGGCGCCTGGGCTGTGTTCTCACGCGCGACCACCGGCGGCTTCTTGCCGGTGACCTTCTCGTAGGCGGCGCGGTCGAGGTTGCCGCCGGCCACGCGCTTGCTGCCGGGCGTGCCCGAGCCCTTGTCCTTGCCCGCCCCCACCCCCGCCCCCGGAGCCGCCCCCGCCCCCCGGGCCTCCGTGCCCTGGGAGCCGGCGGCCGGGTCGGTCATGCCGGCCACGTCCGCCAGCGATGGCGGCTCGTCTCCGGTCGTGCGTTCAGCCGTGTCCTTGGCCATGCTTCGCTGTCCTCAACGCCCCGAATGGGCGCACCGCCGTTGCCGACGGGGCGCCCCTGGTCCTCACAGAATCGGCGATGGAAGTTACGCGCCGGCGGGCTGGGTTTGGGGCTTGGGCGCGGCCGCGCGGCCCGTTTTCGCCGTGCGTTCACCGCCGCCCGGCTGCTTGGGCTGGGTTTGGGGCTTGGGCGCGTGCCGCTCGCGGGCCCGCTCGGCCATGCGCCGCTGCGACTCGGCGGCGTCGGCCTCGTCCTTCCTGGCCCGCGCCAGCCGCGCCTGCAGGTGCGCCTCGCTGGCCTTGCAGGTCATGGCGTAGGTGGTCAGGTTGCCGTGCCGCTTGAGCTGCTCGGGGTCGGTGAACAGCCGCACGTCCTCGACGATCCCAGGCTCGGCGGCCGGGTCGCGCCGGCAGAACAGCACGTGCAGGTCGACGATCCCCTCATCGGCGTCCTTGACGTCCACGATCGTTGCGGCCCTGGGGACCAGCGGCGGCGGGGCGCTGGTGTCGTAGAAGTGCACACGCTGGCCGATCGTGCTGGCCAGCATCATGGCGTGCTCGCAGGCCTGGATGTTGTTGCTCATGCTCGTGGGTCCGCTGCCTTCAGTTGTCGTCGACGTACCCGAAGCGGTGGCAGAACCGCTTGCGGTCGTCCTTGTTCCGAACGATGGGCCGGCCCTCGGGCGTGCACAGCGTCCCGTCACCGAGCTTCCGCACCGCCTGGCCGTGCTCGGTGGCCGGCTCCCCCACGCCGAAGGGGACCGGCGGCAGGCTCCGGCTCACCGGCAGCTTCTGGCCCTTGTGCTCCACCCCGCCCGCGCCGTGCACCACCGCCGCGCCGCCCGAGAACACCCGCTCGAACCGCCGTGGCGCACCATCGCGGTCGAGCTCGATGAACGGCGGTGCCTTGCCCATCGGGAACTGCTCCTCGATGACCTCGCCGTCGTCCGCTCTGTACTCGTAGGTGGCCATGTGTGGGTTCAACTCCGCTGGCCGCGGGCCGGGCCTGAACAGCTGGCCCAGGGGGAGCACCTGCGGCGGGTCGGAGTCGTCGCCGGGGTCGGGTTCCTCGACGCTCCAGCCGCCGAGGCGGGTCATACGGTGCTCGTGCCTTCCACCCCACGCCTGCGCCGTTCCCGAGTCCGCTCGTACAGCGCCCGGAGTGCCTGCTCGACACCCTGGAACGCGACGGCGTTCTCGTGGCACTTGAACGGGCCATCCTGAAAGCACCCCAGCCGGTGGCGGACGATCTCTAGTAGCGCCTCGTTCGTGAGACCGTTCACGCCGGCCTCGGCGATTCCACCCTTCTGGAAGTAAATCCGCGTGGTGCCAGCGCCTGCGATCGACACCAGGTAGTCGTGATGCGCACCGCCCGGTCCTTGTTCGTCGATCGCCGCAATGTGCAAATGCGGGTCGGGTTGCTCAATTGTCTTTGTTGGCACTGTGTGGTTCCTGTTGAGGGGGTTCATATCGTCGCCGCCGCCTCCGCCAGCATCCCGGCCTGCTCGTGCACCGGGTCAACGCCCGGGTCGTTCACGGTCTGCTGATCGGGCCCGCCGGGTGGTGATCCCGAACCGCCCGGGCCCCCTGGCCCGGCGGGCGCAGGCGGTCCCATCGGGCCACCCGGGGCGGTCCGGGAGAGCATCGCCGCGAGCTGCATCTGCTGGAGGATCTGGAAGTCCACGTAGCGGTCGGCGGCCTGGCTGATGTTGTGCGCCTGCCCAAGGTCGTTGAGCATGTCGCGGACCTTCAGCGCCGGGTTCACCAGCGCCTGGTTGGCCAGGTCCACGCTCTGGCGGATCATCTCGTTGGTCCGCGCCTGCATGAGCGCCTGGTTGGCGTACTCCATGCTGTATGGCTCGATCTCGACGCTGGTGGTCTGCTGCCGCGCCGGCTCGGCGCCAGGCGGGGGCCCGCCCACGTAGGTCCCGCTCGAAGGCCCGCCGCCCTGGGGGTCCTCGGTCCGCACGCGGAAGCTGATCGAGCGGTACCGCTGCATGATGAACAGGCACTCCTCGGCCACCGCGATCACGGCCATGCGGACCGAGCGCTTGTTGTCGGCCATGCGGACGTCGGCGGCGCGGTCGGCCACGGCCTCGGCGGTGGCGGTGACCTCGGGGTCCAGGTTGCCGCGCCGGGCGTCGGTGAGGCCCGTCTGGCGGTCCAGGCGCTCGCGGCTCAGGGCGTGGTACTTGAGCCACTCGGGGCTCGCCCCGTCGATGTCCACCTTCACCACGTCCTTCTCGCTCACGCCTTCCAGGGCGTACACGCTGCCCGACTGCCCGTGCGCCGCCGACTGCTTGAGCTGCTTCACCTTGGCGTTGACGAACACCAGCCGCTTGCTCTCGCCGGCGGCCTTGCCGATCGCGCGGGCGTGCAGGTTCACGTCCTCGGCGGTCCGCTGCGAGGCGCCCAGCGTCGAGTGCGGGTAGGGCTCCTCGCCGGCGGGGTACATGCCCACCTCGTGGTACGGGCCCGCGGGCGTGCCGATCCACGGCCTGGGGGCCCGGATGTACTCGCTGCGGCCCGACGGGAAGGCCGCCAGCGAATAGATCATGCCCGTCTCGCCGCAGTAGAACTCGTACCCCACGATCTGGTTCCGCTCGGGCCCCTCGCTGGCGCGGGCGGGGAGCCCGGCCTGTTCCAGGCCCAGGTCGCCGGCGATGTTGCGCAGCTGCTTCTCGTCGTACACGGGCTTGCCGTCGCGGTCCTTCTCGTTGAGGAGGTCCCCGATGTCCTTCACCCAGATATGGCCGTCGAACCGCGGGGCCTCGCCGTTGCGGGCGTCGCGGAAGAACCGCCGCGGCGGGATCCGCCACACCATGGGCCGCATGGGCTTGATGCCCGGCCACTGCTCGTAGCCCGGCACCACCTGGGCGCCGACCATGAACACGCCGAACCCGAACAGCGCGTCGATCACCACGCGGCGGGCGGTGCGCTCGAACTTGATCTGGCCCATCAGGCTGTTGAGGGCCGTCTGGTCGGCGGCGATGGTGTCGTTGGACGCCCCGCCCACGTCGCTGAGGTTGAACTTGGGGTTGCTGTAGAACAGGTGCGGGGCGATGTTCGCCACCACCTCGAAGGGGCTGTTCTCGACGCTGTCGTCGCCGTCGATCCGGTCGCTGTAGTGCTTGCCCAGGTAGGTGCGCCAGCGGGCGTCGATCAGGCGCACGATCCCGCGCTGCCACTCCAGGGCCGCCTGGACCTCTTCCCACATCGCTGTTGGGTCATCGTGGCGCAGCATCGCGGCATGACGCTACCTCCCGCCGGCGTCGCCGCCCCACGAGAACACGCCGCGCAGGCCCTTTTTCTCCGCCTGTTCTTCGGCCTCCAGCTCCGGCGAGCTGTCCATCACCGGCTGGCCCGTGCCCGCGGCGTAGCCCAGCACCACGGCGCGGCTGGGCTTGAGCTCGGCGTACCGCGGCCACTCGCGCACGCCGTGCCAGGCGTACATCGCGCCCATCGTCAGGTCCGGCGAGCCGCCGCCGATCAGCTTGACCTCGAGCTCCTCGTCGGGGTCACGCTCGGCGCCGGTCCTGGCCAGCCTTGCGTCGTGCCACACCAGGCGGCTCATCTCGTCGAGCAGCTCGGGGTCGCGCAGCTCGACGTCGCCGGCGGCCACCGCCGTGCGGAAGTTGTGCAGCAGCACGTCGCCGCCGCGCTTGTGGTGGCCCAGGCAGTCGCGGCGGGCCCGGCCCTTGGTCTCGTCGTTGCGGTCGTAGTACAGGAACGGGTACTGGTAGTCGTCCAGCAGACGCCGGAGCGTGGGCAGGCCCACCTGGCGCTCTCCGACGATGAACGCGTCGTTGTAGAACCGCGCCAGGGCGTACAGCACGCGGTCGAACCGCTCACCCAGGCGGGCGCGGACCCGCGCCACCTGGCGGGCCTTGCCGCCCTCGGAGCGGTAGGTGCGGTCGAACACGGGCGCGGTGTCCCAGTCCCTGCCCGGGATGCCCAGGGCGAAGTCGCAGCCGATGACGTACTCGCGGCCGGGTCGGGGCCGCTCCCAGACGTTGATCCGGAGCTTCTCGGGGTCGCCGGCGGCGCCCGCGAGGAAGCCGACGCGCCACGCCAGCGGCTCGCGCTCGACGATGAGCAGCTCCTCGGGGCTCAGGTCGTGGACCAGCTTCACCGGCTACACCTCACTCCTGATGAGCCCCAGGCCGGGCACGGGCCGCTCGACCTCGGGTGTCCACGGTTCGATCACCAGCATGCCGGCGTCGCCTGGCAGCTCGCTGTCCAGCTCGAGCGCCCGGGCCCGCAGGCGGTCCAGGGCCGACTCGTCGAACAGGCCGTTGGCCACGAAGCTCTTGAACCCGCCGAACAGGCGCACCTCCCGCTCCTTGGCCGTCGCCCACCGCTGCGACTCGTACCACAGGTCGTCCTCGACGCTGAGCCCGCTGTTGTCGTGCACACCGCCCTTGGGCCACACCCACAGGAACGGGTGCAGCTGCGCCGCCATGGCCTCCTCCTCGCCCAGGCCGCGCTCGGCGTGGTACGCCAGCCAGGGCTTGTAGGCGGTCTCGGCCATGAACGTGATGCCCTCGGTCTGGGTCGCCTTGCCGATGTACCGGGTCTTGGTCTCGCCGCGGCGGCGCTGCATCATCTCCATCCACAGCATGCGCGGGGGCGTCTCGTCGAACACGACCAGGTCGGGGTTGGTGCCCTGCACGTCGGTCCAGCTGGTGCGGTGCGTCACGACCTGCAGGAACCCGCCGTCGGGCCACACCAGCCGCTTGCCGCCCAGGGCGCCCTCGCTGCTGAACCGCGCCGCCGCACCCCAGCACTTGGGCCTGAGCAGGTCGTGGTACAGGGCGTCGAACTGGTCGAGCGTGGGGGCGATCCACACGGCGTGGATCGGGTGCGGCGGGGTCGCCTGCCACCGGTTGGTATGCCGCATCCAGGCGTCCACCTCGCAGGCGCACGCCTGCGAACCTCCCCAGCCGTTGCCGGGGGCCATGAACCTGATCGCGTGGGTGGACTGGTGGAACTGGAGCTGGCCCGAGGGCTTGCCCACCCTGGAGTACCCCGCCAGGGCCGGGTCCTGCGGGGCGCGGGTGCAGGTGTGGTGGGGCTCGTACCAGTCGGCGGGGTGCATCCGCCGGCGGGCGGCCAGCACGCGGCGGTACCCCAGCAGCCGGCGGGCGCGTTCGATCTCGGCCTCGATGGGCTTCGCGGGGGTGGGGGCCGGCACGTTCGGGTTCCGTTCCAACTACTTACGGACTGGGTCGGCCTTGGCCCGCAGGAGGGCCTTGGCCCGCATGGCGGGGGGCAGCTGATCGACGATGCCGTCGTCGATGAACGCCTGGATGATCTGGTCCTCGGTGAGCTCGGTCTCCAGGCCGGCCGGCGCATCGGCCTGGCCGTTGCGCTCGGTCGCCCCGCCGGTGAGCAGCTGGGTCATCTGCGTGGCCGAGTGGGCGGCGTGACGGATGGGCGCCAACCACCGGGCCGCGTCCTCGAGGAACGCGGTGTCGGCCTTTGTTCGATTCTTCCTGGGGTTGCCCTTGTCATCGAACAAGGCCTTGCCGGCGGCGGCCACCATGCGGCTGACGGTGAGCAGGCCCTGGTTCTCGATCTGCTGCCACAGCTTCGATCGCTCCTGCCTCTGGGCGCTCCTCAGTGCTCCAAGTCGGGCGGGGTCCCGTGAGAGGATGCGGCTGATGGTGTCGAAGCCGACGCCCAGCTCCTGCTTGATCTGGCGCCAGCTCATGTGCTCCTCGGTGAGCACCCACACCTGGGCCTCGATCTCGGGGGTGAGGGGCTGGCCGGGGAACCGCTTGCCTGGCGCGGGGGCCTTGGGGGGTTGGGGCCGCTTCTTGGTCATATTCCCAGCTCGGGGTCCTCAAAGTCCGCGGGGTCGTCGTTCACTGTGTGCTCGCAGCCTGGGCACACCCAGCCGCCCACGATGCCCACGTCGGGATCGTCGTCGATGTGCTCCATCTCCTCGTCGCATTTCGGGCAGTACTTGGTCATGCCGGCGCCTTTCTCTTCTTGCGCCGCGCGGATGAGTGCCACCACTGTCCGCAGTGCCGGCACCAGAACGTGTCGACACCCAGCTTCACGATCTCACCGGTGCACATTGGGCACGGCTGCGCGGGGTCGGGCGTCGCGGCGCACAGGCGGACGTATCGCCGGTACCTGGCCTGGTATTCCTGGGTTGGGTTCATGCGGGCGGCTTCTTCCTCGCCTTTGGCCCGGGCGCGACCTTCTCCGCCCACCGCTTCACGAACGTGACGGGCGGGCCCTCGCGCACGCCGGGCAGGGCCTTGAGCGCGGCAAAGGCCTGGCGGATGGGTGAGTTGAACGGGCGGGGCTTCATCGGCGGCCTGGCTCCTTCACGCGCTCGGGGTACACCCAGCGGCCGTTCTTGGCGTTGATGATTCTGAGGGGCAGGCGGCCGTACTGGCGCCACAGCTTCACGTCGCGGGCGAATTTCGCGGTCTGCACGCCCTTCACGTCCTCCACCCAGGCGTGCGGGGGCTCGCCCCGCTCGGGGTTGGCGATCACGATGGCGTCGGCCTCGTACACGTTCTCGGGGACGCCCAGGCGGTAGACCGGGTGGGGCACCCAGTCCAGGATGTGGCCCGATTCGATCAGGAGGTCCAGCTCGGCATAGCGCTGGGCCTCGGCCTGGGAGTCGCACGGGATGCCCTTGTACACCACCCGCTTGTTGCGGTACTTTGACTCCTTGGGGGGGAGCTCGATGCCCCACTCACGCGCCTGCTCACGAGAGATGCGAACGCCCATGGCGCGGCCTCCTCGTCGTCGTTCCGGGCGGGC
>CAZEDW010000039.1:0-36800 GCA_964510955.1 uncultured Phycisphaeraceae bacterium | reverse complement strand
CGCCGACGCGCACCGCGAACAGCACCGGGCCCGGCGCCAGCCGTTCGAGCAGCCGCGCGTGCACCGGCGCAAGCGGTCCCAGCCGCTCCGCGGCGCGCGAGGCCGAATCAACGTGCCACGCCAGGGGCTCGCGGCGCTGCTGATCGGGCGGTCGCCCCCCGGAGGCCGCGCCCCAGAGTCTCCCCAGCGCCGCCGCCGACGTTGCAGACGCCGCCAGCCCGAAGACCGTCTCGGTCGGGATCAGCACCACCTGGCCGGCGTCGAGGCGCGAGGCGGCCTCGGCGGGCGAGACGGCGGGGAGGTTCGCCGAACCGCCGGCTGGTCCCGGAGAACTGGGCGTGGTCGTGCCGGTTGACAAGCGGGCAGTATCGGCAGCGTTACGCCCCGGGGCAAACGCCCGCTGGAGCCGCTGATTGGCGGCGCGGCGAGACCGCTTTTCCGCAACCCCGGCGGTGTTTTCTCGGTACCATCGTCCCCCCTGCCGCGTCTGGGGTTGTTCGGCTTGCGCTCGGTTCGGCCCCGGAGGGTCCGAGTGAGCCCCTGCCGCAGCGCGCACGACGCGACGGCCGCATCGAACCCCGTCCCCCGGAGAGCCCGTGATGAAACGTGTGATCGCATCCTTCCTGACAGCCGGCGCGGCGCTGCTGGCGATGGCCACGCCGCTGCTCACCCCCGCGCCGGCGCTGGCGCAGCAGGTCAACGCCGAGGAGTTCACGCTCGACAACGGTATGAAGTTCCTGCTCTACCCGCGGACCGAGGAGCCCAACATCATCGCCGCCGGCTGGGTGGCGAAGGTTGGAAGCGCCAACGAGCGCCCCGGCATCACCGGCATCAGCCACTTCTTCGAGCACATGATGTTCAAGGGGACGAACACCATCGGCTCGTCCGACCCCAAGAAGGACGCCGAGCTCCGCGCCAAGCAGACCGACATCCGCGGCAAGCTGATGGCGCTGCAGCTGGGCCAGCAGTACCGGCGTTGGAAGGCCGGCGAGATCGACGACCCGTGGGACGCCCGCAACGACACCGAGGACATGAAGGCCCTCCGCGCCGAGCTGACCCGCCTGCAGGAAGAGCAGAAGGGCATCACGGTGAAGAACGAGTTCGACAAGGTCTACACCAACTTCGGCGGCTCGGGGATGAACGCGTTCACCGAGTACGACATGACGTTCTACTTCATCAGCGTCCCGGCCAACAAGTTCGAGCTGTGGGCGTGGATGGAGAGCGACCGCCTGACCGACTCGGTGTTCCGCGAGTTCTACGCCGAGCGTGACGTGGTGCACGAAGAGCGCCGCCTCCGCACCGAGAGCACGCCCACCGGCGTGTTCCAGGAGCAGTTCGACGCGATGTTCTGGCAGTCGTCGCCCTACTCCTGGCCGGTGATCGGCTGGACCAGCGACCTGAACAGCTACACGATGGACCAGGCCCAGGCGTACTACAACACTTACTACGGCGCCAACAACATTGTGGGCGTGGTGGTGGGTGATTTCAAGAGCGACGAGATCAAGCCCGTCATCAAGAAGTACTTCGAGCGGATCAAGCCCTCGGACCGCCCGGTGCCGCCGGTGGTGACGCTCGAGATGCCGCAGCTCGCCGAGCAGCGCATGAGCGCCGAGTGCGACTGCCAGCCCGAGATCGAGGTGCGGTACAAGACCGTGCCGTTCAACCACGCCGACAGCTTCGCGCTGTCGATCATGGCCGACATCCTGAACGGGCGCACCGGTCGCCTGCACAAGGCGCTGGTGGAGGGCAAGCAGATCGCCGCCGAGGGCGCCGCGGCCAACCAGGAAGACAGGCGCTACGCCGGTTACTTCTCGTTCGACGCCCAGACCAAGGGCGACGCCACGCCCGAGCAGATCGAGGCCGGCTGGTACGAGCAGCTCGAGAAGCTCAAGACCGAGCTGGTGGGCGATCGCGAGCTGCAGAAGGTCAAGAACCAGAACGCCGCCAACAACTTCCGGCGCCTCACCAATAACTTCTTCATCATGGTCCAGCTCGGCGGGGCCGAGGCCCGCGGCGGGTGGGAGTACCTCAACACCGCCCCCGCACGCATCCAGGCCGTCACCGCCGAGGACGTCAAGCGCGTCGCCAACAAGTACTTCGACGCCAAGAACCGCTCCGTGGCGGTCTATAAGCGCAAGGCCGGCACCGCCCCCGAGGGCGAGGACCCCGAGTTCACCAGCGTGGCCTCCAAGCTCCCGCCGCAGATGCGCGCCATGATGAAGAAGCAGCTCGAGCAGCTGACCAAGGAGACCAACGCCGAAGACCTCAAGCAGGCCGTGGCCCAGTTCGAGCAGATGAAGGAGAAGCTCCCGCCCCAGATGCAGCCGGTCGGCGAGTACATGGTCAAGAAGGTCCGCGAGCGGATCGAGCAGCTCGCCAAGGACGCCAAGTAGCCCGCCGTATCTCTTTGTGTCCGTCCGAGCCCCGCGCGCAGGCGCGGGGAAAACCAGGACCGCTTCCCTCATCAACCCATCACCTCACACGAGGCCCCTCCATATGAAACCCCGATCCATCATTGCCGCCGCCCTGCTGCTGATCACCGGCGCGGCGTTCGCCGAATCAAACGCCAACATCCCCGAGCGCCCCGAGAAGCTCCAGTTCAAGCCCCTCGCCTTCACGCCCCCCAAGGCCCAGGACTTCCGGCGCACGCTGTCCAACGGCGTGCCCGTCTACCTCGCCGCCAGCAAGGAAGTGCCGCTCGTCACCATCAACTTCAGCTTCCGCGGTGGCGGCTGGATCGAGCCCGAGGGCAAGTGGGGCGTCTCGGGCATGGCCGGCTCGATGCTCCGGCGCGGCGGCGCGGGCGACAAGGGCGCCGCCGATCTCGACGAAGAGTTCGACTTCCTGGCCGCCAACTGCTCCACCAGCGCCACCAGCGCCACGCTGAACACGCTCAAGTCCAACCTGGACCAGAGCTTCAAGCTCTTCATGGACGTGATCAAGAGCCCGCGCTTTCAGCAGGACCGCTTCGACCTCCTGAAGAAGGAGACCATCGAGGACATGAAGCAGCGCAACGACGACGCCGGCACCATCGCCCGGCGCGAGGGCGCGGCGCTGATGTGGGGCCGCGACACCTTCGAGGGGCGCGTCACCACCCAGGCCAACATCGAGAGCCTCACCGTTGACGACCTGAAGTGGTGGCACAAGCGCGTGTTCCACCCCGGCAACCTCATCATCGGCGTCACCGGTGACTTCGAGGAGAGCGAGATGCTCTCGCGCCTGGAGAAGGCCATGGAGGGTTGGGCCAAGGGCGAGCCGGTGCCGGACCCGCCCGAGCCCAAGCACACCCTCAACCCCGGCGTCTACCACATCGAGAAGGACATCCCCCAGGGCAAGTTCGCCATCATGACCCGAGGCATGAAGCGCGACGACCCCGACGCCGTGCCCGTCGAGATCATGAACGACATCCTGGGCGGCGGCGGGTTCACCAGCCGAATCGTCAACCGCGTCCGCACCGAGGAGGGCCTGGCCTACTCAGCCGGCAGCGCCTTCAGCAACCGCGTCTACTACCCCGGCACCTTCCAGGCCTTCTTCCAGAGCAAGAACGCCACCTGCGCCCTGGCGACCAAGATCATCTTCGAGGAGTTCAACAAGATCCGCTCTGAGCCGGTGAGCGCCGAGGAGCTCGAGGTGGCCAAGAACTCCGCCATCGAGACCTTCCCGCGCACGTTCGAATCCAAGGCCGGCACGGTCGGCCTGTTCATCAGCGACGAGTGGACCAAGCGCCCCGCGGATTACTGGCAGACCTACCGCGACAAGGTCAAGGCCGTCACCGCTGCCGACGTCCAGCGCGTCGCCCAGAAGTACCTCGACCCCGCCAAGATGGCCATCTTCGTCGTCGGTAAGTGGAGCGAGGTCGAGAAGGGTGACCTGAACGGTCGCGCCACGATGAAGGAGTTCTTCAACGGCCAGGTCAACCACGTCCCGCTCCGCGACCCGCTCACCGACCAGCCGCTGCCCGAGCAGCCCAGCGTCGAGAGCAAGGACAAGCCGCAGCCGACCCGGTGACCGGCCCGCCCGCGCGCCATCGCGCGTGGCGCGCCAACACAGTCGCATCAACCCAGCGAGCGCCGCGAACCGGCGCTCGCTTTTTTGTTGTTTCAGCCTCAGCGGTCGATGTTGGCGCGCCGGCCGCGCGGCCTACCCGAACAGGCCCAGCTGCCCCCGCTCCCGCACCACCGTTGGCCTGACGAAGGCGCCCCGGGGCCCGTTGAGCCCCACGCCCCGCTCGTCGAGGTGGCATTTCTTCTTGAACAGCTTGAACGTCTGCGCGATCTGCACCGCCCTCGCCCCCTCGCCCCGCTGCCGGACGCGCCAGCGTGCGTCGTACAGCTCGCCGCCGCGCATCTCGCGGAGCTGGTTCTCCGCGTGGGCGGCGCGGTCGGGGAACTCGCGGCGCAGCCAGTCGAGGTAAAGGTCCTTGATCTGGTGCGGCAGGCGGAGCATCACATAGCCGGCCCCGGTCGCGCCGTGCTCGCCGGCGGCCTTCAGGATCGCCGGGACCTCATGGTCGTTGATGGCGGGGATGATCGGCGCGACCATCACGGTCACGGGCAGGCCGGCGTCCGCGAGCCGTTTCATGGCGTCGAGCCGCTCGCGCGGCGCGCTGGCGCGTGGCTCCATCTTGCGCGCCAGTTGATTGTCCAGCGTCGTCACGCTCAGGCAGACGCTCAGCGCGTTGTGCGCGGCGAGCTCCTTCAGCACGTCGATGTCCCGCGTCACCAGGCTGCTCTTGGTCACAAACGACACCGGCTGGCGGCACCCGGCCATAACCTCCAGGCACCTCCGCGTGATCTTCAGCGAGCGCTCGACGGGCTGGTAGCAGTCGGTCACGCCGCCCATCATGATCGGCTCGCCCTTCCAGCCGGGCCTTGCCAGTTCCCGACGCAGCAGCTCGGGCGCGTCGGTCTTGGCGAACAGCCTGGTCTCGAAGTCCAGGCCGCACGAAAGCCCGAAGGTCTCGTGGGTGGGACGCGCGTAGCAGTACACGCACCCGTGCTCGCAGCCGCGGTACGGGTTGAGCGACCACTTGAAGTGCAGGTCCTCCGAATCCACCGGGTTGATGACGGTGCGCGCGTTGTCGCGGTACACGCGCGTCGGCACCTGCACGCCGCCGGGGTGCTCCACGGCGATCTCGTCGAGGTGCTCGCCGAGCACGTGCAGCGAGACCGGCTCGAAACGGTTGGGCGGGTTGATCTGGGTGGCCCGGCCGCGCACCGGGCCGGTGGCGATGGCGCTCGGGTACTCGCCGACGATGTTTGGTGGACGTTCGGTCACTGGTCGATGCTAGGACCGCTGGGCTCAAGCTATCGGGCCTGAACGCCACCCACCCACACCGAGGTGGCGCCGGACGCGGAGCAAGTTCGAGGATCTGGGCGTTTCGCCGGCATTTCGCTTGGTTTCAGCGGGTCCTGGGGTATGTTTCGGGCGGTAAAGGCCCGCCGGAAACGGCGGCTTTGAGTCAATCGCACTTGGAAAAGGAGTTTGAAACCATGCGTACTTTGACGTGTTTCGCGGCGGGTGTTGTCGCCGCCGGTTCGCTCGCCGCCGGCGCCCGTGCCGACTACGCCGGCGTGTGCGCCGCGCTGGGCGCGATCGACAACCCCGGGCTGGCGCCGATCGGCGTGTTCGGCACGTGCCTCGGCGGCTTCGCGGACACCGGCTACCAGAACACCCCGTTTGAAACCGCCAGCACCGGGTACGACTACACCATCCCCACCGGCGAGGGGGCGCCCGCGGGCGAGACCACCGACTTCCACTGGGTCCACGGCGGCGGCGGGCCGTACAACGACCCCGCCACCGGCATCAAGTACGCCTGGCCCATCAGCGGCCTGGAGTTCATCGTTCACCCCAGCATCGACCACACGCCGCTCCCCGAAGAGTCGCTTGAAGTCATGCTCTGGGGCTCGAACGACGGCATCAACTGGACGCTCGGCACGCTGGTTGAGGTCTACGAGCAGGGCTGGAGCCCCGACTCGATCGAGGACGACGGCTCGAGCCGCTGGCTGTTCGCCCAGTCCTACAGCCTCATCTCGATGACCTCCGGCTTGCGCCAGGGGAACTACGAGTACGGCAGCGACGACTGCGAGGTCGACGCGGTGACCATGCTCCCCACCCCCGGCGCGGCGATGCTGGGCGTGACCGGCGCGCTGGCGCTGACCCGCCGGCGCAGGAACTGATCGCGATCAAACAACCCCGACGCCCGCCGGCACAAGCTCGGCGGGTTTTTTTTGCGCCACCCGCCCGTGCCGCGCCGATCCCACGGTGTCCAGACACAATCCGTACCCGGCAGGGCCGCCTGCAGACACGTCCGAGACACGCACCGGGCGCCAGGGGCGTGAACCCGCCGAGCGCCGTTGCATCCAACCCACTGACCCCTCGGAACCAAACCGCCGCAACCGCGGAAGAAGCGCGGCCGCCCGGCGTCTACGATCCGGCGTCCAGGGAACACCCAGAAGGAACCGCCCGATGCGAGGCTTGAAAACCGTCTTTTTGCTGTGCGGCGCTCTCACCGTCGGGCCCGCGGGCCCCGCGCTCGCCGAGAATGTCTACCCGTCGTTCACTAACGGCGTGTCGCTTCTCTCCGGCCAGGTGACCAAGTTTGATTTCACCGTCACCGCCGCCGACACGGTGTACTTCCTGTTCACCAGCGACAACGTCGGTGACGCGTTCATCCTCACGCCGGCACAGTTCAGCGTCTTCCAGGGCGGCGGGAACTTCACCACCCTGGGCGGCTTCCGCAACCAGTCCGGTCGCCAGACCATCTCGCTCTCGCCCGGCAGCTACACCGTGGGGGTCAAGAGCACCGGCGAAACCCCGCTGGACTACGGCTTCCGGATCATCACCGCGACGAACATCCAGGCGGTGCGCGCCGCCGACACGATCCAGGTGCTGCCGGGTCAGCGAACCGCAACGCCCTTCAGCGTGAACCCGGGCGAGACGCTGATCTTCGCTTCCGTCGGCGAGGGGCTGCAGGCCTTCATCCTCACGCCCGGCGAGGCCAACAAGTTCGCCGCCGGGCTGCAGTTCACGCCCGTCGGCGGGGCCCAGATCTTCACCGACCTGCAGACCGGCTCCGCCAGCGGCGAGCTGACGCTCAACCAGGGCCAGTACGTGCTTGGGTACCGGAACCCGACGCAGGTGCAGCGCCCAGCAACCTTCGTGATCGGCCCCAAGAAGCCCGACTTCACCGGCGGCGGCCCCGTCAACCCGCCGTCCGACGTCGTCCCGTTCTTCGATGCCGCGACCGACGAGGGCGTGGGCGGCACCTTCCTCAACGACGTGTTCCGCACGCGATTCAACAACTCCAAGGCGTCGCTGGCACCGAGCTTCCTGGTCTCCGGCTGCAACACCGGCCAGTTCGTCCGCATCTACGCCGCCGGCAAGCTCATCGCCGAGGGCGTCGCCGGCGGGCCGCAGCTCACGCTCAAGGCCAAGGGCAACTCCAAGCTCGACGACGGCGACTACCCCATCACCGCCTCGCAGTTCAACGGCCAGACCGAGAGCGACCGCACCCAGTTCCTCATGCTGACGGTGGACACCACCGCGCCCACGCCGCCCTCGACCCCGGACCTCACCCCCGAGAGCGACACCGGCCCGTCGCCCGACGACAACATCACCGGCGCTTCGCAGCTCACCTTCACCGGCACCAGCGAGCCCCTGGCCCGCGTGCTGATGACCGTCAACGGCAAGGGCGCCAACGCCTCCAGCGTGCAGGCCGACGAGAACGGCACCTGGACCTTCACCCTCACCGCGCCCAAGCCCGGCAAGGTGAAGTTCGGCGCGGTCCAGATGGACACCGCCGGCAACGTGTCCAAGGTCTCAGCCCCGCTCGAGGTCCAGCTTCTCAAGCCGCCCACCGCGCCCGCCAAGCCCGACCTCATCAAGACCGACAAGGGCAAGACCGTCGGCGGCGTCCTGCAGACCACCAACCCAGCGCCGACCTTCACCGGCAAGGCCGGTAAGGGCAACACCATCACCCTCACCATCGACGGCGTCGAGGTGCAGTCGGTGATCGTTGACGACAAGGGCGTGTGGTCTCTGGCGCTCAGCCAGCCCATGACGCTCGGCCAGCACACCGCCACGGTGCGCCAGGCCGATCTCGCCGGCGGCATCTCGGCAGAGTCCAAGCCGCTGTCGCTGCGGGTCAACTCGCCGCAGTAAGCCGCGCGTCAACCCTTCAGCATGCGGGCGACCAGCTCGATCGGGTGCAGCGCCCGCCGGGCGACACCGTCGTGGATCTGGTGCCGGCAACTCGTTCCCGGGGCGACGACCGCGGCGCCCGGCCGCTCGCGCAGCTGCGGGAACAGCGTCAGCTCGCCGATCTTCATCGAAAGGTCGTAGCGATCGGCGGTGTAGCCGAACGAGCCGGCCATGCCGCAGCAGCCGGTGTCGAGAACCTGGAGCCGGTCGCCCAGGACGCGCCGGAGCAGACGCGCGGATGTTTCCGCGCCCCAGAGCGCCTTCTGGTGGCAGTGGGCGTGGAGGAGGACCCGGTCCTGGTGGCCCCCTTCCTGGTGGCCCCGGCTTCCAGCCGGGGTTGACTCTGGCGCTGCAAACTCGGGACGGCGCGGGTGTGAATCCCAATGCTTGTCGAGGAAATCTTCGGGAAGAAACGCATGGTCGGCGAGATAGTCCAGGAACTCCTTGGTCGGGATCGTCATGTCGTCGGGAGCTCGCGAGCCGACGGGCCGCAGGCCGAGCGTCTTGAGCGACCGCCACTCGTCCTTGATCGATGAAAGACAGGACGGCTCACACACGATCACGGCTTCGGGCTTATGCAACTGAGCGAGGCCGTCGATCTGGCCGGAGGCGACCTGGCGCATCGAGTCTGCCGCGTCGAGCAGGCCGACTGAAACGGCCGCTCGCCCGCAGCATTCGATCCTCGGCACCAGCACGCGGTATCCGAACGCACGGAGCACTCGGATGGCGTCGAGGCCGATGCGCGGCTCATTGTACGACGTGAAGCAGTCGGCGTAGAGGATCACAGTGTCCGCGTCCTGGTCGGACCCTATCGAGAGCGTTCGCAACGGCCCTGAATACAACCACCGTGAATCCTTGAACTCGCGCCGTGCGAGCCGGAACAGGCTCGGCGCAAACGCCGGTAGCGTCCGCTTGGGTGAAAGCCCGAGCACGCGGTCGCTGACAAACCGCGCCGGCGCCGAGTTCGCCACCCAGTTCGACAGCGGCGCCAGCGCCGAGCCCAACCTGTTGAGCGCCCGGACATTCCCAAATACCCGGGCCTTCAGAGGCACGCGCCCCGCCGCCTTGTACGACTGCGCCAGGTACTCGGCCTTGTACTTGGCGATGTCCACGTTGCTCGGACACTCGGTCTTGCAGGCCTTGCAGCTCAGGCAAAGGTTGAGCGTCTCCAGTGTGTCGGGGTCGTTCCACTGGGGAGGGGAGTGGTGAGACTGGAGTGGGGAGTGGGGGGGAGGCGACGCGAGTTGGCCGGTGATGGCCAGACGCAGCGCGTTGCCCCGCCCACGGGTAGAGTGCCGCTCATCCAGCGTGCCCATGTACGACGGGCACATCGTGCCTCCGACCTTCTTGCGGCACACCCCCGACCCGTTGCACAGCTCCACCGCGTGGTCGAACCCCTCCTCACGCGAGTAATCGAAATACGTTTCGACGTGCTCCGCGTGAAGGTCGTGCCCCATGGGGCGCGGGCGGGTGCGCTCGTGGATGCTGTGGATGTCCCCGGGCGCCACGATGTTGCCGGGGTTGAGCAGGTTGAGCGGGTCGAACAGCGTCTTGACCTCGCGGAACGCGCCCATCAGCTCGGGGCCGAAGAAGCGCTCCAAGAGCGGCCCGCGCACGCGACCGTCGCCGTGCTCGCCCGACATCACCCCGCCCAGTGACTTCGCCAGGTCCGCGACCTCGACGGCGATCTTCTCCATCCGCTCGCGGTCGCCTGCGTCGCGCAGGTCCAGCAGCGGGCGCACGTGCAGCACGCCGACCGAGGCGTGGGCCCAGAACGCCGCCCGCGTGCCCGCCTCACCCACGATCCGCTTGAACCCGCGTACGAACTCGCTCAGCCGCTCCACCGGCACGGCGTTGTCCTCGACAAACCCCAGCGGCTTGCGCTTGCCCGGGATGCCGTGCAGCAGCGGCTCGCCGGCCTTGCGGAGCTTCAGCGCCTGGGCCATCTCCGAGGCGCCGGTGTACGCGGCGAACCCGACCCCGGCGAACGCCGGCTCGCGCGCGGTCAGCGCCCGGAGCCGCTCGAACTTCTCGGCGATCTCGCCCGCCCCGGTGTTCGAGAAGAACTCGACGTACAGCACCGCCGCCAGCTCACGCCCGGTCGCCGGCTGCGGCATCAGTTTCACATACTCGCCGTACTCGGTGTTCGCCCGCGCCAGGCCGATCACCATGTCGTCCAGCAGTTCAACGGCGCTGGGCCCCAGCGGCAGAATGGGCACCACCGCGTCGATGGCCGCCTCCAGCGTGTCAAAGCCGATCACCGCCAGCCCCTTGGCTTGAGGGATGGGGTGCAGCTTCAGCGTGGCCCCCACGGTCACGCCGAGCGTTCCCTCCGAGCCGCAGATCAGGTGGGCGAGGTTGAGCGTTTCCAGCGGGTCGACGCCCGCCGCCGCGGCCTCGTCGAGGTTCGCCAGCATCATGTCCAGCGCGTACCCCGCGTTGCGCCGGAGCGTTTTGGGGAACCGCTCGCGGATCAGCCGCTCGTGGCGGCGCACGATGTCGATCACGCCCTCGCCGAGGCTGCGGGCGACGGGGTCGGTCGCGCACGACCCGCGCCGCAGCGGCACCGGCGCTCGGCACTCGGGCGTCGCCAGCAGCACCTCGACGCCCAGCAGGTTCTCGGCGGTGCGCCCGTACAGGATCGACCGCGTGCCGGCGGCGTTGTTGCCGATGGCCCCGCCGATGTTGCAGTGGCGGGCCGTGGCGGGGTCGGGTGCAAAGAACAACCCCGTGGGGCGGAGCCTGTCGTTCAGATCGTCGATGCTGATGCCCGGCTCGACCTCAACACGCGGAACCCCAGAGCCCAGCGCCGGCTCGCCCAGCACCCCGTTGCAGTGCGCCGAAAAATCGATCACCACCGCCCGGTTCACGCACTGCCCGGCCAGCGAAGTCCCGCCGCCGCGCGGCAAAATCGGCAGGCGATTCTCCACGCAGTACCGCACCACGCCCGCCGCCGCCTTCAGGTCGCGCGGGATCACGACCGCCAGCGGCTCAACCTGGTAGATCGACGCGTCGGTCGCGTACAGCATCCGGTCGTGCCGCCCCACGCGCACCTCGGCCCCGCCCCCCTGCGCCCCGCCCCCCGCGGCGCTCATCAACCCTTCGGCGTGGCGCGCCATCGCCACATCGTCAGCGAGGCCGAGTTGGACCGGGGTATCGGGCACGGGCGGTCACTGTATCGGCTGGCGACCGGTGGAACGACCGTCGGCGCTCACCCAATCCTCTCCCGCCCCCCCATATACCCCCGCAGCGCCGCAGGAACCGTCACGCTCCCGTCGGCGTTCTGATACATCTCCAGAATTGGAATCAGCACGCGCGGGCTGGCCAGCACCGTGTTGTTCAGCGAGTGGCACACCACCGGCTTGCCGCCCGTGCTCTCGCCCTTGTAGCGCATGTTCAGGCGCCGGCACTGGTAGTCGTACAAACGGCTGGCCGAGTGCGTCTCGCCGTACTCGCCCGTGGGCCTTCCGTCAGGCCCGGGTGCTCCGCGGCCCGGCATCCAGCTCTCGATATCGATCATGTCGGCGTTCTTTACGCCCAGGTCGCCCGTGCAGCACTGCAACAGCCGGTATGGCAGCCCCAGCGTCTGCAAGAGCTCCTCGACGATCCCGATCATTTTCTTGTGCCACGCGCGGCTCTCGGCCTCGTCGGCTTTGCAGATCACCACCTGCTCGCACTTGTCGAACTGGTGGATGCGGTACAGCCCGGCGGTGTCGCGCCCGGCGGCCCCGGCCTCGCGCCGGAAGCAGGTGCTCACGGTGCAGTATTTCAAGGGCAGTTTCGACTCATCGATGATCTCGTCGGCGTGCAGGCCCATCAGGCCCACCTCGCCGGTGCCGGTCAGGAACAGGTCGTGCGCCTCGCCGCGGGCCTTCTCGTTGACGTGGTACGTCTGCTCGCGCCCCGCCGGGAAGAACCCCGTGCCGACCATGCACTCCTCGCGGACGATCACCGGAACGCTGATCGGCGTGAAGCCGTGCTTGTCGCTGATGAAGTCCAGCGCGAACCGCAGCACGGCCTGGTGCAGGCGCATGCCGTCGCCGGTGAGCACATACGAGCGCGACCCGGACATCTTCACGCCGCGCTCGAAGTTCACCAGCCCGAGCTTCTCGATCAGCTCCAGGTGCGTGCGGGGCTTGAAGCCGCGCTGCGACTCGAAGCTCTTGGAGGTGTCGAATCCCGGCGGATTCCAGCGCCGCAGCTCGATGTTGTCTTCGCTGCCCTTGCCCACCGGCACGTCGGCGTCGGGCGGCAGCGGCACCGTCAGCACGATCTCGTTCAGCGACGCGTCGGTCGCCGACACCTCGGCCTCCAGCGCCTGTACCCGCTCCTTCAACTGGGCGGGCTTGCTCTTGAGCTCGTTGATCTGGGCCTCGATCGCGCTCTTCTGGTCCGCGGGCGCGCTCCTGAGCTGCCCCTGCAGCTTGCCGATCAGGGGCCCCGATTCCTTCGCCAGCCGGTTCTGCTCGGCCCGCGCCGTCTCCTGCTCGGTCAGAAGGCGCCGGCGCTGCTCGTCGAGCGCCAGCAGGCGGTCAAAGTCGACGCTTACGCCCTTCTTGGCGGCGCCGTCACGGAATCGCTGGGGGTTGTCCCTGAGAGCCTTCAGATCGATCATGGGGCGGATGGTATCCGCCGGATCGAACCCCTTGCCGCAGGGCCCCGCGATGGCCGCGCACTCGGTTTGGGACGTTTCTCACCGTCAGGAACCGCCCCGATCACACCGCCAGCGCCGCCGGCCGCTTCCGCCGCACCCACGAGCGGACCAGCAGCGCGGCGATCAGCACCAGCACCACCCCCGCAATGATGGGCAGCACCACCGCAAGGAAACTCAGCACGGCACTCAGCGCGTTCTCGACCGATGAAACCAGGGGGTTCAGCAGCCCCCCGCTCAGCCCGGTTGACGCCGCCCGCGCCGTCACGGTGGATGCCTGCACCACGCCCGCGGTCGCCCCGCCGCCCAGCAGCGCGGCGGCGTGCGTCAGCGAGTCCGGCACGCCGTGGATCACGCCCACCGTCGCCAGCGCCGCGGCGCCACCGGTGATGATCGCCAGCGGCGTGGCCAGCGTGTCGAGCAGGTGGTCGATCCAGGGGATGTAGAACCCGGCAATCTCCAGCGCCGCCGCCCCGGAAAAGCCCAGCACCGCCGGCCAGGTGCCGATCCACTCCCACCCCGCCCCCGGCGTCACCACGCCCAGCTTGGCGGCCAGGCTCAGCGCCACCATCGGGATGAACACCCGCAGCCCGCACGCGGCGGACAGGCTGATACCCAGGCAGAGTGAGGTGATCATGTCCACAGAGCAGTGATTCGGATTGCCGGTTTCCGGTTTCAGGGAGCTTTCGAGTCCGGGAAAAAGCCGTACGGGAGCCGGTCAGATCGCCTCATACACTGGGCGCATGATCGCCCTCAAGCCCAACGAGTGCCGCGTTCTCGGCGCCCTCATCGAGAAGGCCCAGACGACACCCGGCCAGTACCCGCTCACGCTCAACGCCCTCACCGCCGCCTGTAACCAGAAGAACAACCGCGACCCGGTGCTCGAGCTCGAGGAGGACACGGTGCTCAGCGCCGTGGACGGCCTGAAAGCCAAGGGCCTGGCCCGCGAGGCCATCATGTCCGGCAGCCGCGTCAACAAGTTCAAGCACGCGGTGCGCGACGTGCTCCAGATTGGCGTCGCCGAGATGGCCGTCCTTGCCGAGCTCCTGCTCCGCGGGCCGCAGAGCGCCGGCGAGCTGCGCGGACGCGCCGAGCGCATGGTCCCGCCCGGCACCACGCCGGGGCTGGGCTCTGTCGAAGACGCCCAGTCCATTCTTGACGCCCTGCGTTCCCGCCCCGAGCCCATGGTGAAGCGCCTCGAGCGCCGCCCCGGCGAACGCGCCGAGCGCTGGGTCCAGCTCCTGTGCCCGGACCTGCACCCGCTGGACGCCCCGCCCGTGCACGATGGGCACCCGCCGCGCCACGACCACGCTGACCCGGCCATCGCTGAGCGCCTCGCGGCGCTGGAAGCGCTCGTCGCAGCGTTGCAGCAGCGCGTAGCGTCGCTCGAAGCCCGCTGACCCGCGCCGCGATCCGCACGCTCAACCCACGGTGGACACCGCGCCGCGCCCCCCGGCCCCGGCCCCGGCGCCCGCGGCCAACCCGCGTGCCGACCGCTTCTTCCACCAGCACACGCCCAGGAACGCAAGCTCGACGACCGCCCACAGCCCGACCCACTGCTCGCCGCCCGAGCCGAAGCCGTAGCTGTGCAGCCCCGTCGCCATCACATAGTTCACGCCGTAGAACGTCCACACGATCACCACCATGCCCAGGATGGCGGCGGCGGCCAGGCCGAAGTCCTCCAGCCAGTGCACGTACCGCGCGTGCAGCACCGCGAAGTACACCACGATGCTGATCAGGGCCCACGTCTCCTTGGGGTCCCAGCCCCAGAACCGGCCCCACGACTCAGCGGCCCACACGCCGCCCAGGATCGTCCCGGCCGTCAGCAGCACCAGCCCCACCTGGATGGTCCGGTAGGTCTGCACCACCAGCGCGGCGGAGCGCTTCGGGCCCTCGCCGTCGCGCTTGCCCAGCAGCACGTCGCGGATCAGGTACGCGTGACCCAGCACCGACGCCACCGACAGCACCCCGTAGCTCGCCACGATCGTCAGCACGTGCACGGTCAGCCAGAAGTTGCTCCGCAGCACCGCGGGGAGCGAGTTGGTCCGATCCGTCAGCGGGACCATGCCCGCGAACAGCACCGACGTGAACGCCGCCGCCACGCCAGCGAACAGGTACCAGCCCTTGCGCTTGTTCAGCAGCTGCGCGATCAGCCCGATGGCGATGGCGACCAGCCCCATCCACAGCAGCGCCTCGTAGGTGTTGCTCACCGGGGCCCGATCAAGGATCGCCACGCGGAGCCCGATCCCCATCGCGTGCTCGACAACGCCCCCCAGCATGCACACCACCGACAGCACCGTGAGCGGGCCCTTGAAAATCAGCCTCGAGAGCCCCATCAGCACCATGCCCAGCCCGTAGAGGATCGCCGTTTTCAGCCACGGGTCGTGGCGATCATTGAAAACCTCCAGCGCCACCGCCCTGGCTTCGCTCGGCTGGACCTGGCCCAGCGCCGCGATGGCCCGCTCGAGCTGCGCCGTCTCGGCTTCGATGGGCTTGCCGCTCATGTACGCCGCGCCCAGCGCCTTCCACGCGGCCTGCACGCTCTCGGTGCCCGGGTCGCCCTGCTCGGCGCCGGCCTTGCGGAACGCGTTGCCCGGCCCCGACGGGACCACCGGCAGCGGTGCCCCGGTGGCGAAGTCGGCGATGCGGTTGGTGGCGCCGCGCAGGTCGAGGGCCTTGCGCTGGTCCCTCGTGGGCTGGAACTGCGGGTCGGTCGACCGGGCCTGGTCGAACGCCGCGAGCTGCTCGTTGATGCCCTTGCACATCGCCAGCTCGCTGGCGCTGAAGAAGCGGCGCTCAGGATCGAGCCCCACCAGCCGCTTGAACGGCTTGTCCTCGATCGTCACCAGTTTGACCTGGAGCATCTTCTGGCCCGCGAACATCGCGTCCAGCAAGAGCTGCATCGGCGCCCGCTTGCTGAAGCCCTCGGGCCCGCTCGACGACCAGTGCATGCGCCCGGTCACCTCCACCGCCAGGCGACCGGCGTAGGACTCCAGCGGCATGATCCGCCCGCCGTCCTGCACCGGCAGCGCACCCAGCCGCTCCAGGCCCGCGGGCGCGACGGCCGGCGGATCGTCCGGCGCGCCGGGCGCGTCAGACGCCGCTCGCGACAGGCTCGGGGAAAGGATTAGCAACGCTGACAGGGCGAACAAAGCGCGAAGCAACATGGCTCGTCTCCATGGACTCAGGGCGGATGGGAATGCCGGGGTGACCCCAGCTCATCGAACGGCTGTAGAACGTCACCGCCACGCCGATCACCAGCACCGCCGAGGCGATGTACGTCAGCATCAGCCCGGGGTCGTGCATGACGCTGAACACCGAAACATGCTCGCCCACGAACCCGGACTGGTACACCTTCCAGGGCCCGTGCGCGAACGGGTGGTTCATGTAGATGTCGTACGTGATCTCGGGCTGCCCCGGCAGCGTCACCCCGACGTTCGACTGATACGCCATCGCCATGTCGGTGCCGGGGTAGTCGGTCTTCTTGAAGTCCGCCAGCCGCACCGAGAAAGGCAGCTGCACCCGCCTGGAGCCGAACTGCAGCACCATCGGGCGCCCCTCCGACGAGGGAACCGGCGCCATCGCCTTGTACGCCAGCGTGTGCAGCTCGGTGCTGTCGCCGATCCGCACCAGCAGCGCGGGCCTGTTCTCCTTGGCCGGCGGCAGCTGCACCGTGCGGAACACCTGGTGCGCCCGCGCGAGCTGCTTGTGGATCGTCACCTCGCGATCACCCAGGTCCAGCGTCATCGGGTACTTCTGCTCCGGCTCGATCACGCGGCTCTTTCCGTCCAGCGCGACGTACCCGATCTTGGTCTGGGCGAGCGTGCCGAAGACCACCAGCGTCTCGCTCTCGCCGCTCTCGCCGCCGGGCACCAGGCGCGACGCGGAGTTGCCCGGCCCTTCCAGCGGCTTGCCCATGACCATGGTGGGGAAGTTCTCGAACGCCGTGTGCCGCTCGGTGGTCCCCTGGCCGTCGCTGATGGTCACTTGAACCGCGGGGTTCGCCGGCGCGCCGGCCGGGCCCTCGGTGATGCCGTCACCCACGATGGTCGCCCGCTCGAACTTCTTGAACTCGGTGATCTTCCACCCGGGCACCGCCTCGTCGCCCACCCCCTTGAGCGGGAACCGCTGCTCGCCCACGATGAACACGTACTCGCCCTTGGCCGACTCCGAAGGCGGCGGCGGCGGCGTCCAGCCCGACCCCTCGGGCAGCACCACCACCTTCAGCCCCATCAGGATCGGCGCCTCGCCCGCCTTGTCTTCCTGCCCCACCCACGCTGTCTGCGGGCCGGGGATCGGCGCGATCTCGACCGCGCGCAGCGGCTCGGGAGAGTCGTCGAGCACCGTGTCCTCGTCGCGCGAGTTCTCCCACCGCTCCAGCACCTGCACGCGCACGCCCGCCAGCGTCAGCGTCGCCGGGCCCAGCGGCGCGGGCGCCGAATCGATCGCGCTGAACCCGCCCGCCGCGTGCCCCATCATCTCCAGTTGCTCATCGGCGGTCTCGATGGTGTCGCCGCTGGTGCCCTCCTCCAGCGTGAGGTGGCCCTCCACCCGCGCGAACATCGACCAGAACCCCGCCCCGATCAGCGCCACCAGCGACGCGTGAACCGTGATGAACCCGATGTGCCGGCGCTTCCACGGGAAGCGCGTGATCACCGCGAAGATCAGGCTCACGCACACCAGCCCCATCACGCCCAGGAACCACAACGACCCGTACACATACTGGCGCGCCACGCGAACGTTGTGCGCCGACTCAAGGTACGTGCCCACACCCATCGCGATCGCTACCAGGAACAGCACCGGCACGGCGAGCTGGATGCTCCCCAGAAAGTGCACGATGCCCCCCAGCCGCGTGTGGTGCCATGGAAGTGTCTTCTTCATCAACTGCTCCGAATCAGAAGCCCGGTTCACGTTCGGGCATTATCACCGATATCACCTGCAATCTCCTTGCCACGCGCCGCCCCCGCGCCGCGCCCCCCCCCGGGGTGAGGGCATTGTGCCACGGGCTTCACGTCCTTGTGCCACGGGCTTCCCGTCCGCGGGATGCCCGTGTCCGCCTCCACGCATGCAGGGACACGCAGGGCGCCGGGATCGCGGCGCGCCGCCCGCCCGCACCGTATCACGCCGCCTCGCTCGTCGCGTGGGGCGGCGGCGGCATGACCGACTGCTCCAGGTCAACCATTTTCTGCCCGTCGAGATAGTCCGTCAGCACCACGCGCCGGATGTTCTTGAGCGACGCCACGCGGTTGTGCATCCGCGCCAGGGTCGTCTGGATGTCGCGGAGATAACGGGCCAGACCCGCGTTCTCACCGGCCTGGCGCCCCAGCAGGCTCAGCTGCATCTCGATCGTCGCCATCGCGTTGTTCAGGTCATGGTTGAGCGTGACCGCCAGTTGCCGCAGCGTCTCGGCCTTGCGCTCCTCGTTGGCCTGCAGCTGTTCCGCCAGCCGGTTGTACGCCCGCGCCAGCTCACCGAACTCGTCCTGCTGCGCCACCCGCACCCGGTGGTCAAAGTGCTCGGCCGCCAGCTCGCGGCTCCCCTCCACCAGCCGCCCGACAGGGTCCAGCACCACCTTCGCCGTCCGCAGGAGCACGAACACCGACACGTTCACCATCACCAGGGCTGCGAGGGTCAGCGCCAGCACCAGGTTGCGGAAGTAGTCTCCGAACCCCGCCTGCTCGTCGGAAACAAACCGGCGGGTCGCGTGCGACAGGTCGCGCATCGCGCCGTGGAACGCCGCGTCGCTCGCCGTTGCCTGCTCGGGCGACAGCTTCGACGGGTCGACGAACGCCGCCAGGCGCTCACGGACGCGCCGGTACGCCTTGGAAGGCTCCGAGTCCGGCGTCCGGAACACCGCGTGCGCGCCGAGCCTGTCCAGCGTCGCCACCAGTTGATCGCCCGCGCGCGATCCCCCCGCGCCGCGGGCCTCCTCGGTCAGCGCCGCCAGGTCCGAGGCGGTGTGCATCCCGTCCACCAGCGCCACCGCGTCGGCGTTGATCCGGTTGATGTCCGCGACGGTAGACTGCAGCAGGTAGATCGCCGCCGCCGCGCCCACGACAAAGCACGCGACCAGGAGGCCGATGCGTGTGAGGAGTTTGCGCCGGAGCATGGGGGTGGGTCCTGTCGTCACGCCGGGGTTCGGGAGAAATCACCGATCGATCCGCGTCTAGCGGGGGGCGCCGTTGCGCCCCTGTTCCTGGAGGTCCTTGGGGATGTTGAGCTCGTCGAGCTTGCGGTACAGGCTGGAGACGCCGATGCCCAGGTGCTGGGCCGTCTGCGTCTTGTCGAACCCGTGGCGCCGCAGGCTCTGGATGATGTGCTGCCGCTCGAACTGGGCGATCGCCTGCTTCAGGTCCTCGCCCGCGTCGGCCTCCGGGCCGCCGCCCGACCCGGCGGGCTGGAACGGCAGGTCCTGCAGCTCCACGTCGCGCCCCTCGGCGAAGATCACGGCCCGCTCGATCACGTTCTCCAGCTCGCGGACGTTCCCGCGCCACTCGTGGTCCAGCATCGCGCGCATCGCCGCGTTGCTGATCCCCGTCACGTGCTTGTTCATCTTCTGCGTGTACTTCGACAGGAAGTGCTGGGCCAGCAGCGGGATGTCCGCCCGGCGCTGGCGCAGCGGCGGCAGCTGCAGCCGCACCACGTCGAGCCGGTACAGGAGGTCCTCGCGGAACTTGCCCTCGCGGCACTGCGCCTGCAGGTCCTGGTTCGAGGCCGCGATGATCCGCACCTCCACCGGCCGCGGCCGCGTGTCGCCAACCGGCACCACCACCCGCTCCTCCAGCACCCGCAAGAGCGAGCTCTGCACCTGGATCGGCAGCGTCGAGATCTCGTCGAGGAAAAGCGTCCCGCCGTTGGCGGCCTCGAAGTACCCGATGCGGTCCTTGATCGCGCCGGTGAACGCGCCCTTGCGGTGCCCGAACAGCTCCGACTCGATCAGGCTCTCGGGGATGGCGCCGCAGTTGATCGCGATGAACGGCTTCTCGCGCGTCACCCCGTTGTAGTGGATCGCCCGCGCGAACAGCTCCTTGCCCGTGCCCGACTCGCCCACGATCAGCACGCTGCTGGAGACCGTCGAGAGCTTCTTCACCATCTCGAACAGGTTCTGCATCGCCGCCGAGTCGCCGATCAGGTCGTGGAACGTGCTCTGCGAGGCCAGCTGCTCGGTCAGGATGGCGCGGTTGCGGCGCATCTCCCCGAACTCGAGGGCCCGCTTGATCCGGATCAGCACGTCCTCGAACTGCACCGGCTTGAGCACATAGTCCGCGGCCCCCGAGCGCATCGCGTTCACCGCGCTCTCCACGGTCCCGAAGCCCGTGATCACGATCACCGGCGTCTGCGGGATCACCTGCTGCAGGTGCTTCAGCAGCGTCAGCCCGTCCATCTCGGGCATGCGGATGTCGGTGAGCACCAGGTCGAACGGCTCCGCCAGCGCCGCCTCGTGCCCCAGCTTCCCGTTGGAGGCCTGGACGACCTGATACCCCTCCTCGCTCAGCAACTCTGCCAGCGATTCACGGAGCATCTGCTCGTCTTCGACCAGGAGGACCTTTGTCGGCATGGTGGCTTGCTCCGGGCGGTTTCGGCCCTCGCCCCTTGCGGGGGGGGCGGGGGGTCGAGAGATCGCCGCTCACTCTTTCTTGGCCAGGTATTCCGCCGGGATGGTTGAGCCCGGACCCTCCAGATCCCAGAACACGTTCACCACCCACCAGCGGTCGCCGTCCTTGAGAAGCTGGATGCTGTTGATCCCGCGCACGTACGGCTCGGGATCAGCGGCCGACCGGCGCGACTCGAACGTGCTCCACACCTGCGCGATGTTGCCGAACTTCTCGATCCGCCTCGCTACTTCCTTGTCGCGGAACCCGCCCTTCTCGAAGTACGACTTGTTCAGACCTATGTAGTCCGTCACGTTGACGAACATCGCCATCGCCCCGCCCTTGCCGTCTCCCCGAGCGGGGATCAGCCGCGCATCGGGGCTGAACAGCGAGCGGTACCGGTCCCAGTCACGCGGCTGACCCGGGTCACCCGCGGGCACGCTGTAAAACGCGGCGATGATCGCGTCGACCGATCCGACATCCTCCGGGCGACCCTTGGGCCAGTTGATCGTCGGGTCGTTGGTGATGACGCCGGGGTGCCCCGCCGGCAGGGTGCCCTGGGTGGGCTGCGCCCCCGGCCCGGCCTTGGCGCCGCTCGGCGTCCCCGGCGCGGGCTGACCCGCTCCGGTGGCGAGGCTGGCGATGAGCGCGATGAGTGCGGCTTTCATGGATATCTCCGTGGGTTGACCGGCTTGAGAAGTTGCAAACCCCGTGCCCTCCTCAGAACGCACGGAAATCGCCCGAAATCTCAGGTGTCCCCATGCTAATTCCCAAACCAGAGAACGACCAGCCGGACGATCCCAAGTTCAAGAATTAATCAAGTTTGGAAAAAGTTCGGATCACCGCGCCCGCAGCCGCCCCGGCAACGCCGTGGGCGCAGCGCCCGGCGCGTTGTTCGGGTAACCCAAGGGCGAGTGGTCCACGCCGTGGCAGGTCAGCATGCACTGGCCCGTGAACCCGCCGGTATCGCGGTATTCCAGCCGACCCGTCGCCCGATCCGGGAACACCACGCGCGTGTCGAAGTTGATCAGGTGCGAGTTACCCGTCACGCTCCCCTGCCCCGCCGGAATCCCGTGCGCGTCGTGGCACACCGAGCACGGCGTCCTGAAGTCAACCACGTGCGAGCGGTGACCGGGGAACGAGCGGTTGTCCAGGATGCTCCCCCGGTCGTGGCACTTGTAGCACAGCGCGTACGCCGTTTCGCTCTCGGAGGTGTAGTCCGCGGTCTCGTTCCGCAGCACCAGCAGCCCGGGGTTGCCAGAGCCGTGAACCCCCGCCGCCCCGCCGACCGTGTCCGACCCGTGGCAGTCGCTGCACGTCATGGTGCTGGCGGTGGTCCAGCCGGGCTTGAGGCTCGGCCCCTGCACGCTCCGCCCCGGCACGCCCACCGGGTGGCGCGACACCGCCGACGTGCCGAACTGCACGCGCGTGTTGCTCTGGCCCAGCCGGCGCGGGACCAGGCGCGCCGTCCTGTCGCCCTCGCTGTGGCAGCGGTAGCACACCTCGCTCTCGCTGGAGACCTGGCGCACCGGCGAGCCCGAGGCGTTCACCCCGTCGATCCGGCCCAGCCGCCCCAGCGACACCGTGCGCGGGCCGACCACCGGCGCCGCCGACGCGATCCCGGCGCTCATCGTGTGCGGGTCGTGGCACGACGTGCACGTGGCGACCGAGCCCGCCGGCCCGGTCGGGTCCACCGGGCTGTCCGTGTCGTGGATCGAGGCCTTGCGCATGTCGGCGCCCACGTCCGGGGCGTTGATCAGGTGCCCGTCGTGGCACGAAAGGCACGTCTTGGAGATTGTGGTCCGGCGCAGCAGGTACGGGCCGCTGGGCGCCGAGTGGTTCTGGTGGCAATCGGTGCACTGCGCGTGCCCCGCGATGTCCGTCCGCCCCACCTGGTGGCACGAGGTGCACACCTCCGAGTTGTTGTTCGCCATCACCAGGAACTTCCCGAAGGCGTTGTTGTGCGCCTCGTGGCACGTGGTGCACTGCAGCTCGCGGTTGGCGTCGAGCTTCATCTTCGGCGGCAGCGAGGCCGGGTCACGCAGGCGCCCGTCGCGCCCGGCCAGCGTCGTGTCGAACACGAACGAGATCGGGTGGTCGTCGCGCAGGTCGGTCCCCAGGTTGGCGTGCCCCGCCGGCATCGTCGTCACGCCCCCGAGCATCTGGATCGGCGTCGCCTGCGTCAGCACGCTCCCCAGCGCGATCGTCCCGTCGTGGCACGACAGGCACAGCTTCGACGAGCCCGTCGGCTGGCCCGGGCGCGCGTTCAGCGCCCGGCTGGTGTACACGCTGTACGCCTGCGACGACTGCCCACGGTTCCACAGCGCCCCGACCGGCGACGCGTTGTGGGGCGTGTGGCAGAAGATGCACACCTGGTCCTCCACCGCCGCCCGCACCGCGCTGCGGCTCCCCGCCGAGAGATCGTGCGGGCTGCCCACGATCGATGTCATCTGCGCCGGCGCCGGCGCGCTCAACGCCGCCGCCGTCAGCGCGACCGAGATCACCCTCTGGAACACGCGGTTCATCGCTGCGCCCCCTCTCTGAGATACTGGAACACCTGCACACGCTGGTTGTACGAATCGGCCACGAAGATGCGCCCGCGCCCGTCGATGTGGATGCCCGCCGGCAGCCAGAACTCCCCCGGCCCCTGCCCCTCGCGCCCCAGGCTCATCAGCAGCGCCCCGTCCGAATCGAAAAGCTGCACCGCCTCGAAGTTCGCGTCCACCACGTACACGTGATCGTCCGGGTCCAGCGCCACCCCCTTGGGCTGCGCGAAGTACCCAGGAAGGTCGCCCTGGCTCCCGATCTGGTACGCCGCCTTGAGCTCCGGCGACGGCGTGAAGACCTGCACCCGGAAGTTCATCGTGTCGCTCACATACAGATACCCGCGGTGGTCGAACGCCAGGTTGGTCGGATAGTTGAACTGCCCCAGCGCGCTGCCACGCTCCCCCAGCCGCCTCAGCTCGCGACCATCCGGCGACAGCACGATCACCTGGTGCGACCCCGCGTCGGCCACGAACACCCGCCCGTCCGGCGCCACCGCGATCCCGCACGGCCGCTCGAACACACCGTCCCCCATCCGCCCCGTCGGCCGGCCCTCGGCGTCGAACACGAACAGGCACGATTCCACGCTGTCAGACACCAGCAGCCGCCCCGCCCCCTGCGCGCCCCCGGCGCCGTCAAACGCAAGCGCCACCGGCATCGAGAACCTCTCGCCCGGCTCGATCACGCTGTACCGGCGCGCGCCCAGGTCGAACACGTGAACCCGCCGGCCGTTCCCGTCGGCCACGAACACGCGGTCGCCCCCGTCGGTGCACACCGCCATCGGCGCCAGCATGCACCGCGCCGGCTCGTTGCCGAAGAGCGCCCCGCCCAGCGCCTGCAGCGGGTTCCGCGAGGGCTTCAGGTCGGCGTCGCAGCGGATCTCGCCCAGGAAGGCGATGCGCGCCGTGTCCGGCGGCGCGGGCCACCGCGCCGACGCGGGCGTCAGCTCCAGCAGCGGCCCGCCCGTCCGGGCGCAGCCGCCCGCCCACAGCCCGCTCGCCGCCGCGCACGCCGTCAGGATGAGTTTCACTCGGTTCATCGCGATCTCAGAATGTCCTGCGGAACCCGAACTCGAGGAACTGGGAAGTCTGGTTCGACTCCGGCCCGTCGAGCGTCGAGTTCCTGAACGAAGCGTAGATGGTTGTCTGGGCCCGCTTGTACGAGAGCCGGATGGTCTCCTCCAGCGCCTGCGAGGTGCCGCTCTCGCTGCTGTCCTCGCGCCGCAGCTCCAGCTGCACGGTCAGGTCGAAGTAGCGGTCGAGCTTGGACAGGTACTTCAGCGTGGCGCGGTCGAACGCCACGTCCTCACCGCGCTCCGAGTAGTTGATCGTCTCGTGCGTGCCGTTGAGGCTCACCGAAGACCCCGGCCCCAGCGGGTGAACATACTCCACCTGCAGCCGGTGCAGGTCGTACGGGTCGAAGGTGCTGTCGTGCAGGTTGTACTCGTACCGCAGCGTCAGATCGCTCAGCCGGTACTCCAGCCCCAGCAGCAGGTCGTTGGTGTTGTCCAGCCGGAACTGCGACGGGTCCTCGGCGCTGACGGTGTACTGGGTGGTCCGGAACGTCCCGTACGCCGCCGCGCCCCGCAGCCACCCCTCGGTGATGGTGTACCGCAGCGAGAACGCGCCGGTGGCGGTGTCGATGTCGCTGCCCGGCTCGGGCCCCAGGTCGTAGCTGATCCGCACCTGCTGCCCGCTGACGAACCCCCCGCCCACGATCGCGCGCACCTCGGCGTGATCCGGGAAAACCCGGAGCGTGTAGTCGATCCCCTCGCGGAACACCGGGAACCCCGCCACCGGCGTGATGATCACCGAGGAGGCCACGATGTTCCGGCGCGCCAGGATGATCGGGAACGGGTCCGTGAACGTGTACGTCTCGTTCAGCACCCGCGTCGTCGAGCCCCGCTCGCTGTTGGTCTGCGCGTCGAACGACCCGCCCACCGACGCGTCGAACCTGCCCAGCGGCACCCGCTTGGTGTAGCTCACCTGCCCGCTCACGAACACGTCGTCGCTGGTGAACCCCCCGGGCGATTCCACCCGCTGGGCCCCGGCGCTCGCCGTGGCCGAAAGACTCTCGAACAGCCGGTAGCGGACCGAGGCCTCGGCACGCGCCTGCCGCTGCGTCTCGCCCTGCACGTCCAGCTCGTCGGCCGAGACGTTGTAGCGCGACTCCAGCCGCTCGGTGTGGCGAAGCGTGAGCTGCTCGTCCCACCGCACGTGGTCCTGCTCCTGCAGCCCCGACTGGCTGTAGAACCGCAGGCTCGAACGCAGCTCGTGCGGGCGGTTCTCGTCCCCGAACGACCACACGTGCACCGCGTTGCCGTCGTGCCGGTCATAGCTGTCGGAGAACCCCGGCTGCGTCTCGTCGATCTTGTCGAACGTGTACCCGAAGTCCAGCCGCTGGCGCGTGTTGATCACCCACGCGGTGTTCAGCGACGCCGAGTCCTGCACGATGTTCGTGTCGATCCGCCCGAAGTCGCCCTTGATGTTCTGCTCGCGGTGGAAGAACCGCGCCGTGGTCGGGAACTTCAGCGAGTTCACCGTCACGCCCCCGCCTTCCTCCATCAGCGTCTCTTCGATCGTCCCCGCGAACGGGCGGTCCAGCAGGCTCTGCTCACGCCGTGCGTACACCGTCGTCGGCAGCAGGCTCGTCCCCAGAATCAGCGCGCTCAGGTCGTAGGTGTTGACGAAGTCCCGCTCGTGCCCGCTCACCCCGTCCAGCGTGCTCTCGGTGTCGATGTCCTCCAGGCCCAGCTGCACCGACCCCGTCAGGTCGATCAGGTTCCGGTGCCCGATGAACGCGTCCCCCGAAAGGTCCACCAGCTCGCGGTACCGCAGCTCGCGGTCGTGCCGGCTCGCCTGCCCCTTGTCGTTGATCTTGTCGTCCTGGTACTGCAGCCGGAAGTCCAGCGCCGCGTCCCACCGCGAAAACTTGAACCCCTGCCACGATTCTCTCGGCGTGCCCACGACGATCGGGCCCCCGTCCGAAGCCTGCTGGCCCGGGGCCGCCTGTCCCCACGACCGCCCCGCGAGGGTCAGCACAGCGATGGCGAGGATGGGGGCGCTCGTGCGGGGCAAGGAAGGTCACTCAACGCGGCGTGGCGTCCGGCTCCGGACCCGTCGGCGCCGGGGGGGACAAGGGTGCCGGTTCAGGTTTCACATCGGTCGGCGTCGCCCTCGGGCTCGCGGCATCCTGCTTTGGCGGAGCCCCCGGCGTCCCTCCCGCCGGCGCGCCCTCGGCGCCCGCCGGCGGCCCCTGCGCCGACGCGCCCGGACGCAGCATCAGCGCGTCCTGCCCCCCGTGCCCGTAGTGGCACTCCAGGCACCCGATGTTCGGGTCGTGGTGCGCCGCCACGGTGCTGGTCTTCATCATCGACGCCGAGTGGCACTGCGCGCACACCTTGCGGTCCGGCCCCCGCAAAAGCCACTTGCGCGCCGACTCGTGCGGGTTGTGGCACCAGATGCACGCCCCCCCCGCGACCGCCCCGTGCGTCCACGGGTTCTTGTCCAGGACCTTGTCGTGGCACTTCAGGCACGCCGACGGGTCGTTGCGGCTCGGGCGGTACTGCGTGCGGTGGCACTCCTCGCACTTCTCCTCCGCGAACGGCTTGTGTGAAATCACCGCCGCCGCGATCGTTGAATCGCTCCCGTCACCCGCTTTCACCTTCGCCGTGGGGTCGGGCACGCCGTCGAAGAAAAAGCTCAGCGTCTTGTAGTTCGACTCGGTGACCGTGCACCCGACCCACGCCACCCCCAGCGCCGCCAGCCCGAGCGCCACCCACGCGCCGCGTGACCCGAGCACACGCCGCAGCCGACGATGATCGCGCTGGGAGAGTCGCTGTGGCATCGTGCGCTCAGTTCGATCCCGTCAGTTCTTGGGTTTGGCCGCCGGCTGGGGCTGCGCCGGCTCCTGCCCGGGCTCGCTCGCGCCCTCCAGATTCCCCACGCCCTCCGGCGGCGGCTCGATCCCGCCGACGTTCTGGAACTTCAGGCGATCCGCCGAAGGTTCGGCCACGCCCGAGCTGATCTTCGCGGCGCTCGCGCTCAGGTCCGCCAGGCTGTACTCCTTCCGCCGGTCGCCCAGGGCGTACACCGAGATCTTCCCGTCCCCGAACTGGTTGGCAACCACCACCAGCCGCTTGGCCGCGAAGCCCGGGTGCAGCCGGTCCTTGAAATACTCGATGCTCGAATCCGTGACCGCGATCCCCACCGGCAGGTTCATCGAGCCGGGGAAATCGCCCATCGCCCCGAAGTGCATCAGGAGCTGGAACTTGTCGTTGAACATCTGGACGTTCTGGAACGCCGAGTCAACCACATAGACGATCCCGTCCGAGTCGACCGCCAGGTGCTTCGGACGCGCGAACCCGCCGGCGTGGTCGCCCAGCTCGCCCACACCGCCCAGGAACGCACCGTCGGCGCTGAACTTCTGCACACGGCACCGCATCATGTCCGAGACGAACACGTTCCCCGCCTTGTCGGTGGCGACCCCCACCGGCAACCGGAACTGCCCGTCCTCGTCGCCCACCGTCCCGATCGCGCCGATCTCCTTGCCCGTGGCGCGGTTCAGGATCAGCACCTGCTGGCGCCCCATGTCGCACACATACAGCCGGTCACCGCTCACCGCGATCGACGCCGGCTTGAGCTTCGGCACCGCCATCGACCGCTCGAACCGCTCGTCCTTGTCGAACACCATCACCGCCCCGTGAATGCTGTCAACCACGTACGCCTTCCCGTCGTCGCCCACCGCCACCGCCACCGGGCGCTCCAGACGGTTGGTCCCCGTCGTCCCCACCAGCCGCGTCTGCTTCTTCGCCAGGTCCAGCACCACCAGCGCCTTGGCCCGGATGTCGCACACAAAGATGCGTCCGTCCTTGATCGCCACCCCGTAGGGCTTGTTCACATACGCGGGCTTCACCGCCTCGCTCCCGAACACCACCTTCTCCAGGTCGCTGGTCTTCGTGGCGTTCACGTCTTCGCTGGAGTTGAACGCCCCGACAAACTGGATACGCGGCTCATCGGGCGCCAGCGGCCAGAACGCGAAAGTCCCGTTGGCCTTGGGCTTGGTCGCCCCGCCGCCGGACGAGGCGCACCCCCCGAAGCACAACGCCACCACCGCACCAGCGAACACGAACACCGACGTGCGAATCCCGTGTTTGATAGCCATAGAGCCTCCGTGTGATTCAGACATGAGAATACGGCAAACCCGGTGCCACAACCCGGCTCGCCCCGGCCCCGCCTCGCCTGCTCCGCCCCGCGCCCAGAAAAAAACCCCGAGCACCTTGTCGGCGCTCGGGGCAGATTTCTACACCAAGTGACCCGCATCAGTGCGGGAAGAGGAGGAGGAAACGATTACTTGATGTGGCAGGTCAGGCAGAGGTGGCTGGAGGCGTTGCTGAAGTAGAGCATGTGACCGAAGTTGCCGGCGTTGTGCACGTTGTGGCAGGTGCGGCAGCCGACGACGAACTGCTCAGTGCCGCCCGTCGGCGTCCAGCTCTTGAGCCGCAGAGAGCCCCAGGTGCTCACGACCTGGTGCGAGGTGTTCTGGGCGTTGAAGCGGGTGCTGGTCGTGGTGGGATACACCGCGTCCTTGCCGATGGGGTGATCATCCCGCAGGTCGGTGCCGACATTCGCGCCACCGGGGACGAAGTTCGTGCCGGTCGTGCCGCCGAAGCTGTCGAGCGCCACGGTGCCGTCATGGCAGCCCATGCACAGGCGGCTCTCGCGGTCGAGATCCTCAGACGTGCCGGTCTCGCCCTCGAACATCGTGTACGTCGCGGTCGAGAGGGCGTGGTTCCAGAGGCGCCCAGCCGCCGTGTTGGCGAAGTGGGTGGTATGGCAGGGCTTGCAGATCTCGCCGCCCGACCAGCTGTAGGAGCTGAAGTCGTGCTTGGAGTTGGTGATCTGCGCGTTCGCGGTGCCGTTCAGCCCTGCCAGGACGAGCGTTCCAACCAGTACTTTCGAGAGTTTCATGTTTGGTTCCTTTTCGCCTGGGGCCGGTCGGGTTCGTTTTTCCCCAAACTGCTGGGGGGATTCCGGGGGTTTCCGGGGGGTCAGGACTGAGAAGCTCGAGCCGGCCGATACGGGTTCAGACGCCACTCTTGTGGCAAGCCTCGTGCCAGACCTCACAACCGGATCAACCCGCGTTTTTCACTCACCAACGCGGTTTTCACCCCTTCCGACTCTCGCGGCTGGGACGGACATTCCTGTTATTCATGCGAGTCGTGGGAATCACTCCGCATGGAAGTGGTCGGCGGCGGACATCTGTCCGAAGCTCCTGTGCCTTATCCTGTCCCTTCCGCCACGCCTCGCGCGTTCGAATCAACACGTCCGCGTTTCCGGGGGTTCGTCATGCGATTTGTTGTACCGCGACAACTCTCACGGGGGTGTGGCGTACTCGCGCTCGTCTGTGCCTGCGCCCACCTGGTGCTGGCCGCATCACCGAGAACCCCGGCAGACACCGGAGCCTCGCAGTCGGGAGGCGCCATTCTCAATAGCGGGAACTGCACGAGCTGCCACGTCTTTGACAGCGTTCTGACCCATCCCGTCAACATCACGCCCTCGATGTCCACGCCCGGCTCCCTCCCGCTCCAGGGCGGAAAGCTGACATGCCTCACCTGCCACGAGGACCGGCCCGGGCACGCCGAGTCCGGGGCCGTTATCGGAGTCCGCGGCGGCGAGGCCACGGCGCTCTGCGCCCAGTGCCACACGTCGCCGCCCGGCGGAACCAAGTCGATGCACACCTCCGGCGCGCTCCGAGCCCACCTGCAAACCGCTCAGCCCGTCATGGGGGCACGAACCCGCGCAGCCAACACCGCAACAGGTGATTCGGAAACCCGATCCTGCCTCGGCTGCCACGACGGCGTCTCCGGCATGGAAGCCGGCTCGCACGCCATGCGCGGTGACGCATTGCTCGGCGCCCAGGAGCACCCCATCGGCGTCCCCATGATCCAGACCGAGCGCACCCGCGGCGGCGACTTCCGCCTCGCCCACTCCATCGATAAGCGCCTGCGCCTGTTCGACGGCGTCATCGGCTGCGGCACCTGCCACAGCCCCTACTCGCGCGAAGCCTCGCAGCTCGTCATCAGCAACCGCGGCAGCAAGCTCTGCCTCAACTGCCACACCCAATAACGATCCTCGAAGGACTGGGCACACCTCGGCTCCCCGGCGTCGCTTCCATAACCGGGAGCCGTCCCGCCCGCTCGGTCCCGTTCTTGGGACGATCCGCACCGGCGATGCCGTTCCTGCGGCTCACCGGTGCCGACGCGTCGCTGACCCGAATGGCACCGGCGTTGCAACCCTCCCACTTCATGGCCGTCGTTGCGCCCTCCATTCCCGGTCATGCCCCCCCCGTGGGAGCCCAAGCCGCGTACCCCACGAACCACCGGCGAGTCCTGCTCCCGTCGCTCTACTGGGTCGCCACGATCGCGGCCCTTGGGATCGGCGTCGGCGGCGCGATCACGGTCCAGGGTGAATCGCCCGCCGGCGGGCCCGCCGGTCTTCTCTTCATCCACCTTCCCGTTGCCGTCAACACGTTCCTCGCGGCGCTGGTCGTCTGCGTCGCCGGCGTGGGATACCTCAGCGGGCGCCGCCTCCGCTGGGACGATCTGGCCGAGAGCGCCGCCACCGTCACCGTGCTCAACGGCACGGTGCTCCTGCTCACCGGGGTCATCTGGGCCAAGTCGGCGTGGGGTCTGTGGTGGACGTGGAGCCCCCGGCTCGCGTTCAGCCTGGTGTTGTGGCTGCTCTATGCCGTCTACCTCGCCGCCCGTTCACGCCTGCGCCCCGGGCACCCCCGCGCCCTGGTGTGCGCCGTCTACGGCGTGGTCGCGTTCCTCGACGTCCCGCTGCTCTACCTCGCCGCCAAGATGCTGCCCGATGTCCACCCCGCCGAGGCGGGACTGCCGCACGGCACCGCCGCGCTCATGTGGACCTGCATGATCGGCACCACCATGCTCACGGCCGGGAATATCGCGCTGAGATTCCGGCTGGCCGCCGAACGCCGCGGCGCAGGCGAAGCCCAGGGGCCGCTGACCTCCCTCCGGGGGTGGGGCAACCCCGCATGAGCGCCGCCGCGGCGACCCTGATCGCTTCCGGCCTGAGCCTCGCGGTCCTGTTGGGCTACGCCGTGATCGTCAGCGCTCACCTGCGCCGCGCCAGGTCGAACCGATGCCGGGATGCCGAGCCCGCGGCCCCGCCGCTCCCGGCGCCGCTCGCCGAGCCCAAGCCGCTCGCCCGCTCCAAGGCCGCCAAACCCTGAGCCGCCCCGCGGCCGATGCCAGGCCGCGCTAGCATCCCGTCCCGCCGGCCCGACACACCGGCGCCAAGACCCGATGTCTGGAGTTCCCGGCGTCAACCCCCAGCAAGGCGACCCCGGCGGTGCCCGGCACTCGCTCACCCTGAGCCTGCCGACACCCTGCGCCCTGGTCGACGCCAACGGGCGGGTTGAATATGCCAACTCCGCCTGGAGCGCCGCCCAGGGAAGCCAGCCGCTGCTGGTCCCCCCCGGTCACAGCATCATCGACGCCCTCAGCGACCTACCCGCCGGCGGGCCCGCCTCCGAGGGCCTCCGCGCCCTCCTCGCCGGGCTCCGCTCCGAGTTCTCCTGCGAGCTGGCCACCGATCCCCACGCCGAGAGTTGGGCCAGGCTCTTCGGCGCCCGCAACGGCGCTGGGCCCGCGCTGGTCATGATCGTCCAGATCGCCCAGCGCCCCAGCGCCCCGCCCGCCGTAGAGAGCGAACGCAGGCTCCACCGCATCGTCGAGTCCGCGATGGACGGCATCATCACCATCGACGAGCAGGGCCGCATCGTCATGTTCAACGCCGCCGCCGAGCGCATCTTCGGCGTGCCGGCGAGCGAGGCCGTCGGCGGCCCCCTCGAGCGCTTCATCCCCGACTCCCATCGCGCCTCGCACGCCTCGTTCATCCGCGAGTTCGGCAAGACCGGCGTCTCCAACCGCACCATGGGGAACCTCGGCGCCCTGCGGGGAAAGCGCGCCGACGGCACGGAGTTCCCCATGGAAGCCTCCATCTCGCAGGCGATCGTGGGCAACAAGCGCTTCTACAGCGCCATCCTCCGCGACGTGACCGAACGCAAACGCCTCGAGGCCCAGCTGCTCCAGGCGCAGAAGATGGAGGGCGTCGGACGCCTCGCCGGCGGCATCGCCCACGACTTCAACAACATCGTGATGGCGATCTTCAACTACCTCGCGCTGGCCTCGCGCCGCCTCGGCCCGGACCACCCGGTCACCGGCACCATCGCCCAGGCCAACCAGGCCGCCCAGAGGGCCGCCGACCTCACCCGCCGCCTGCTCACCTTCGCGCGCAAAACCGTCGTTCAGACCCGCGTGATCTCCCCCGGCGAGATCGTGACCGGTCTGGCCCCCATGCTCGCCCGGCTCATCGGCGAAGACGTCAAGCTCCGCACCGTCGTCACCCCCGACGCAGGCAACGTCCTCGCCGACCCCGCCCAGCTCGAGCAGGTGCTAGTCAACCTGACCATCAACGCCCGCGACGCGATGCCCTCCGGCGGCACCCTCACCATCGAGGCCCGCAACGAGTCGCTCGACGCCGCCTACTGCCGCACCAGGCCCGAGGCCGTCCCCGGCGAGTACGTCGTCATCGCCGTCACCGACACCGGCACCGGCATGACCGCCGAGGTCCAGGCCCGCGTCTTCGAGCCGTTCTTCACCACCAAGCCCGAGGGCAAGGGCACCGGCCTGGGCCTGGCCATGTGCCACGGGATTGCCAAGCAGAGCGGCGGGCACATCGGGGTGTACAGCGAGCTGGGCAAGGGCACCGCCGTCCGCGTGTACCTCCCCCGCGTCTACTCCGAGATCAAGCACCGGCCCCCGGCCGCCACCGGCAAGCCCGCCCCCGGCGGCACCGAGACCATCCTGCTCGCCGAAGACAACACCGCCGTGCGCGACCTGCTCGCCGCCGAGCTCCGCACCGCGGGCTACACGGTCCTCGCCGCCGCCTCCGGCCCCGAGGCCATCCGCCTCGCCGCCTCGCACCAGGGCGACATCCACCTGCTGCTCACCGACGTCGTGATGCCCGACATGACCGGCGTTCAGCTCGCCGAAAAGCTCGATGCCCCACGGCGCATGAAGCTCATCTACATGTCGGGCTACACCGAAGAGACCATCTTCCACCACGGCGTCGACCCCTCCAAGGTCCCCTTCATCGCCAAGCCCTGCCTCGCCGACACCCTGCTGCGGCTCATCGATCAGCAGTTGCACGAGCGTCAGGCGACCTGAACGGTCCGGAATCTCACCGCTCAGCGCGTGTCATCCGTGGCCATCCGTCTCATCCGTGGCCTGCTCCCGAATCCGCTACGCTGGAGCCGGTCTCACCCCGCCGCCCGCGCGCGATTCGGGTCCTCGATGCACCCGGCGCACGCACCCACGGAGGCACCATGCTCAGCCGACGGTTCTTCATCAAGCTCTCGTGCCTGGCGGCCCTCGCCGGCCTCGGACCCGCCGCGCTGGCGCGCCGCCGATACGACGGCGCGGCGCCGCCGCCCGCCGACGGCCCCGTGGTCATCGCGTCGGGCAACGGCAAGGACGTCGTCAAGCTCGCGTACGACCGCCTCGTCGCCGGCGCCGACCCGCTCGACGCCGCGGTGGACGGCGTCGCCGTCCTGGAGAACGACCCCGACGAGCAGGGCGTCGGCCTCGGCGGTCTGCCCAACGAGGAGGGCGTCGTCGAGCTCGACGCCAGCGTGATGCACGGGCCGACGCACCGCGCCGGCGCCGTCGCCGGGCTGCAGCGGATCAAGAACCCCGCCCAGGTCGCCCGCGAGGTGGCCCGGCGCACCGACCACGTCCTGCTCGTGGGAGACGGCGCGCTCAGGTTCGCGCGGCGCATGGGCTTCCAGGAAGAGAATCTCCTCACGGAGAAATCGCGACTGGAGTGGCTCAAGTGGCGCGCCTCGCTCAACCGCGACGACAACTGGCTCCAGGACGACCAGCTCGATCTCCCCGTCAAGGACGCAGCCAAGCGCTCCCAGGCGGGGCCCGCCATGCTCATCACCGGCACCGTCCACTGCTCCGTCCGCACCGCCGGCGCCGACCTCGCCGGCGCCACCAGCACCAGCGGGCTGTCGTGGAAGTTCCCCGGACGCGTCGGCGACTCGCCCATCATCGGCGCCGGCCTCTACACCGACAACGCCGTCGGCTCCGCGGGCGCCACCGGGCGCGGCGAGGCCGTCATCCAGGTCTCCGGCTCACGCACCATCGTCGCCCGCATGGAGGCCGGCGACACGCCCGCGGAGGCGTGCATGAAGGTGCTCAAGATGATCGCCGACCACACCCGCCCCCGGCGGCTCCTCGACGACCAGGGGCGCCCGAAGTTCGGCGTCACGGTCTACGCCCTCCGCAAGGACGGCGCCTTCGCGTCCGCCTCGCTCTGGGGCAGCAACGCCGACCCGGTGAAGTTCGCCGTCTGCGATTCCAGGGGCCCGCGGCTCGAGCCGTGCGCGTTCCTGTTCGAGCGCAAGCCCTGAACCCCGCCCGCCCGGCGCGCGTATCACTCCGAGCATGGACACCCGCAAGCCCCTCATCGCCATCACGTGTAACGTCGAGGACCGCGAGGCCCGACTCCGCAGAACCTACATAGACGCCGTGACCGCGGCGGGGGGCGTCCCCGTGCTCGTCGCTCCACCCTCCACGCCGCTGGATGACCGCGCCATCCGCGCCTTCGCCGCCGACATCCTCTCCCGTGTCGACGGCGTCGTCTTCAGCGGCGGCGACGACCTCGCCACCGAGAAGTACGGCCAGCCCAAGCACCCCGCCTCCGAGCTCGTGTCACAGGATCGACAGCGCTTCGAGGAAGCCCTCTACGCCGCCCTCGACGAGCACCCGACGGTCCCCGTGCTCGGCATCTGCATGGGGATGCAGCTCATGGCCCTCCACAACGGCGGCGTGCTCAATCAGCACCTCCCCGACACCACCCCGACGCACGCCGAGCACGTCAAGGACCATCACCACACCGTCAAGCCCACGAGCGCCGACGCCCGCCTGAACCTGCCCGCCTCGGGCGCGCAGGTCGCCAGCCAGCACCACCAATCGGTCACCAACCCCGGCAAACTCCGAGTCACGGCCCTCGCCCACGACGGCGTGATCGAGGTCATCGACGATCCCTCCAGGCCCTTCTATGTCGGCGTGCAGTGGCACCCCGAACGAACAGCAAACAAGAGCGGTGGCCTCGAAGTCTTTCAGCAGTTCGTTCAGGCCTGTAACACCTCCAGGGGACAGCTTTCACAGAAATCCTGACGTAACCCCGTGAGTTGCGCGAGAGTTTCTCGCCTTGGGTGGCGCTTGGTCTTGACTCATTCCGGATTGGAACGACACTAAATAAGACCCGGCGGGTTGATTCGTCCGCAGGTCTGTCGGATGAGGCCGTCACGCGTCGCCGGACTAGGAACCCGGCGGCGGAGGAGGAAGCATGAGAACACGTCGCCCCCCATGTGCGCGGTCATCCGCGCGCCGCGCCCTGCTGGCGATCGGCAGCGCCCCGCTCCTGGCCTCCGTCGCCGCGGCCAACCCCGTGCCGTCCGGGAGCATCTCCAGCGCCTGGTTCACCATCGACCTCGCCGCCTACACCGGCGCGCGAACCATCGGCGGCCCCACCGGCGTCGAGGTCAACCGCGCCCGTCTCTACGACCTCTCCGGCGGCGGGCTGGTGTTCGACATGTCCACCCAGTTGTTCGGCGCCCCCGGCAGCCCCGCGCTGATCGACCAGGGCACGCTCAACACCGGCCTCTACACCGTCAACATCGACTCGTCGTTCTTCCCCGCCATCCTCGGCGGCAAGGTCGGCTTCGTCGGCACCCTCACCGACACCTTCGACAACATGTTCGCCATCGATTTCATGTCACTCAGCGTCGATGACGGCGCCCAGATCATCACCTGCGAGTACGGCACCGGCGGCAACGACGGTTACGCCATCAACCTCGCCGACGGCTCGCCCCTCCCCGGCACCCTCGCCTCCGGCGCTCTGACCCAGAACGGCACCGGCTTCGACGAGCGCATCTCATCCAAGAGCCTCAACTTCATGTTCAAGCTGCCCTCCCCCGGCGCGGGCACGCTCTTGACCGGCGCCGCCGGCTTCCTCACGCTCCGCCGCCGCCGCTGAACACAGGGAGAAACCACCATGAACACACTCACCAGACTGATCGCGCGGGTGGCCGGGGCAGGGGTCATCGCCGCCGCCTCGTTCACCGCCCCCAGCGCCTCGGCCACGACCATGATCCGCCTCACGGTCGAGGAGATGACCGTCCGCGCCACCGACGTGCTCGTCGGGACCGTCGCCCGCGTCGAGTCACGCTGGACCGACGACCACGCCCAGATCCTCACCTACATCACCGTCGCCGACGCCGAGGCGCTCAAGGGCGATCTCCGCGGCGAGGTCACCTTCGTCCAGCTCGGCGGCCAGGTCGATGATCACCTGATGCTCGTCGTCGGCGCCCCCCAGTTCGAGGTCAACCAGCGCGTCTGCGTCTTCCTGTCGCAGATGCCCTCGCGCCAGCGGCTCGCCGTCAACACCGACCGCTGGCTCATGGGCCTCAGCCAGGGCGTCTGGCTCATGACCGAAGATCAGAACGGCGTCCCCATCGCCGTCGTCGAATCCGCCTCCATGGGAGGCCTCGACCGCCCCGGCGTGGCCGTCGAAACCTTCCTTGAGCCAAACTCCCTCAAGTCGCGCATCCGCGCCACCGCCGCCGATCCCACCCGCGTCAACGCGGTCACCGCCGCCAGGGCCGCCGCGCAGGCCCCGCCGGCCCAACCCGCGGCCCAACCCCCCGCCCAGCCC
>CAZEDW010000038.1:0-38267 GCA_964510955.1 uncultured Phycisphaeraceae bacterium | reverse complement strand
TCGAATGCCAGCCTCACACCCCCGACGCCTCCTCCCCCGCCACCGCCACCCCCGGGCACGGCGGATGCGCGGTTCTTCATGTCCGACGCCACCGCGGGCAACCTGCGCCTGCGCGAGCTCGGCAGCGCCGCGGCGGATGTTGTCTACAACAACCAGCTTCCTTCCGGCCTCGCCTCCGTCGAGGGAGCGCTGGCCTCGCGGCGCAACGGCGACGGATCTGTCACTCTCTTCCAGCTCAAGGGCGGACGCCTCGGCGCCTCAAACCTGGCGTTCAACGAGGTCTTCTCGCTGACCATCCCCTCCAGCGGGCTGTTCCCGAACGCGCCGTCCGCGGGCAATGGCGGCTACAGCTTCGTCGGGAAGTTCGGCTCTGCCGGACCGGGCTCCGCCGACAGCGGGTACAACCCCCTTTCCGGCATCGCCGCGTTTGACAACAAACTGTATTTCGCGGGCAGCGCCGACGCGTTCTTTGGCGCTGACACCGTGCTCCCCCGGCTGGGGATCTTTGAGGGCTCGTTCATCTCGTCACCGTTGCTCAAGCCGGTCATGAGCCTGGGCAACCTGGAGGTGCTCCAGATCGCCACGGCCCAGGGCCGCAACTCGATCTTCGGCGCGGGGTCGCTCAGCATCAGCAGCGGCGACGTCCACCAGGCGGCGCAGGAGGTGCTGTTCGAGGCCGACCCCCGCAACAACAGCCTGCTCAACTACTTCCCGGTCTCCGGGCTCTCAACGTCGGCGGCGACGGTCTTCGCCAACGGCGCTGCGGGCTCCTGGCTTTCGGAGGACCGTGCGATCCGCGGCTTCACCGTCGACGCGGGGCGTTTGGTGGTCGTGTACCGTTCATCGGGTCCGGACAACAGCTTCGGCAACTCTGATGACCGGGTCTTCAGCGTGATCTACAACCCGTTCGCCACGCGCGGGCCCACCGACCCCGCCGTGGTGCGCGTCGACGGGTTCGCGTCGAGCGAGTCGATCAAGGGCATCGCCGCGATCCCGCCGTCGGGTTCGGTGAGCACCGAGGCGAGCCTGTCGTTCATCAACGACGGGCGCTACGACGCCTTCGGCACCGACCCGCTGTTCAACCGCATGGCGTTCAACTCGGGCATCGCCTCCAACACCGCGTTCCAGCAACTGGTGCACGATTACATCGCCGGCGGGGCGGTCAACCCCTCCACGTGCTCCAGCAGCTTGAGCCTCGGCACAGTCGCCTCGGCGCTGGCGTCGCACGTCGGTGAGGCGGGCGGCGTCGGACGCGCGATGTTCGATCTGACCACGAACCTCGCGCCCAACAGCCCCTGCACCCAGGCGGTCCACGACCCGGCGTTTTTCTCCATCTTCCGCTCTGGCACCCCCACCGCGGGCGACGTCTCCCGCGACCTGTTCCCGCCCCCGCTGAGCACCAGCCCCACCATCGTTGGCGGCACCGCCGACCTCGAGCCCGACAGCGGCCTGGCCACGATCCGGCATCCCAACGGCGACGCGCTGTTCTACTACATCGCCGGCGGGCAGCTCGACCCCACCAACTTCCAGCCGATCGCGGCCCGCAACGAGGTTTTCACCGCCACCTACGACCACAACACCGGCTCGCTCGGCGGCTTCACCACCGCGGGCCTGGTTCAGACCCCGACCGCGGGCGGCGGCATCCCCTCGGTGCTCACCGGCGGCGCCGTGCTCGAGGGCGTGCTCTACGCGTCGCGCTCCTCGTCGGTGTTTTCCGGCACAATCCTGCCCGCCCGCATCGCCACGATCGACTTGGGCGCCCGCATTCCTCAGTCGACCGACGTGATGAACCTCGGCATGTCCACCAAGGGGCTCGCCGCGTCGAACGAGCGCGGCTCGCTCTTCGCCGCCGGTCTGTACAACGGTGGCACGCCGCAACGCCCCGCGGGCGACGGCGCCCGCGGCAGCCGCTTCTCCGACCTGGCGCTGTGGGAGTTTGACCCTCGCAACAAGTACGTGAAGAACACCTGGTGGGGCGCCAACAACGACTTCGCCGAGCAGGCCAACACGATCCTCGACACGGGCTTCAGCTTCACCACCTTCACAAACGTGGGGCACATCGGCGACGTCGGCACCGCCGGCCGCTACGTCGTCATCTCCGCCGACGTCTCGGTCAACGTGCAGGGGCAGGGGCAGAACAGCTTCTACATCACCGTCAATCCCGACGCGTCCAACGCCACCAACCCCTTCGTCACCCGCCTCACCAGCGGCGCCGGCGAGGACATCCGCGCCCTGGCCGGCATCGGCGAGGCCGGCATCTTCACCGCCCCGCAAGTCCCACTTGCCAACCCCGCCGGCGGCGTCGACACCACCACGATCAACCCCATGTTCGCCCAGATGGCCTACAGCCAGCGGGCCCTCAACTCGGGACTGATCGAGGCGCTCTTCAAGTCGCAGTTCCTTTCCACTGCTCAGAATGCGAGTTCCTGCCAGGTCAGCGCCGAGTTCGCCAACATCCCCGCCGCCCTGCAGAGCCACGTCAACCAGGTCAACGGCATCGGACGCGCGGCGTTCGACATCCGCAACCCGTTGTCGTCGGGCCACCCCTGCGCGGTCCGGGGCGGAACACCGACGCCGCCGTAGCGCCCGTCAACCGGGCCAGGACGCCGCCAGTCGCCCGGCCAGCCCGGCGTTTGACCTGACAAGCTCGAGATTCGCCCGCAGCGTCGCGCCGTCCGAAAGCTCGTGCAGCGCCCCGAGGATCGCCGGGGTGACGTCGCGCCCGTGCACGCCGGCGTTTGTCTCGCGGGCCTCGGCGAGTTGCAGCCACTTGGCCCAGTCGCTCTCGGTCAGCGCCGCCGACTGGGGGATGGGGTTGCACACCACCACGCCGCGCCCCGTGCGCTTGAGCTCGGCGTGCAGGAACTTCGCCAGGTCCTTTTCGTTGTCAAATCGGGCGTCCACCCTGGCCTCGCTCTCGCGGAGATAGAACGCCGGGAACCGCTCGGTTCGGTACCCCACCACCGGCACGCCCAGGGTCTCCAGCGCCTCGCGGGTCGACACGACATCAAGCAACGACTTGACGCCGCTGGTGACCACCGCCACCGGGTAACGGGTGAACGCGCCGAGGTCGGCCGAGATGTCCCACCGCTCGCCGTAGTTCTTGTGGACACCCCCGATGCCGCCGGTGGCGAAAAGGCTCACGCCGGCGGCGGCGGCGAGCTCCATGGTGGCGCTGACGGTGGTCGCGGCGTGCGACCCCTGGTGCATCAGGATGCCCAGGTTCGACGCGTTGGCCTTGGGGACGTGCCATGCGTGCAGAAGCTCGGTCAGCTCCGCGGGGTTCATGCCCACGATCGGCACCCCCGCGACCACTCCAACCAAGGCGGGCGCGGCGCCGGCCATGGTCACGATGGCCGAAAGCTCCTCGCTGAGCGACGGGGCCTGATCCTTGGGGATGCCGTGGACCAGCAGCGTGGTCTCAAGGGCCACGCTGCGGTTGGCGTGGGCTCCGAGTCGGGAAAGGACCTTCATACGGGTACGATACCGCCCCGGCCCGAAGACGGGCCAGCGGGCGCGTAGCTCAACGGCCAGAGCATTCGCCTTACACGCGAAGGGTTCCCGGTTCGAATCCGGGCGCGCCCACTAGGAAGGCATCGAGGCATGAGGCATCAAGGCATGAGGCGAGAATCGTGAGTCTGGCGCTCGACGCGGTATACGCGGTGGTCGCGGCGGCCACCGCGCCGTGGTGGATGCGCAAAGCGCGCTCCGGGTGGAGCGAGCGCTTCGGAAAGATCGCGCCACTCCCGGCCCCTCGCACCGGGCGGAGCCGGCTGCTGCTGCACACCGTCTCGGTCGGCGAAACAAACCTCGTGCGCCCCCTGGTAGACCTTCTCTCGGCTGAGGTCGACCTTGTCATCAGCGCCACCACCGACACCGGCTTGGCGCGTGCGAAGGAGCTGTACGCCTCGAAGTGTCACGTCACCCGCTTCCCGCTCGACGCCTCGTGGAGCGTGCGCCGGTTTCTGAGCGCCGTGCGTCCCGACGCCGTGGGGCTGGTGGAACTGGAGTTGTGGCCAAACTTCGCCGCCCAGTGCCGCGCGCGGGGCATCCCGCTGGCGGTGATCAACGGTCGTCTGAGCGAGCGGTCGTTCTCCCGATACCGGCTGGGCCGGTGGTTCATCGGGCGGTACTTCCGTCAGCTCAGCTTCGCGGCGGTGCAGGACGATGCCTACGCCCAGCGGTTCATCCACATGGGCGTTGCCCCCGAGCGGTGCACCGTCGCGGGGAGCATGAAGTGGGACGCCGCAAGCGTGTCAGACTCTGTGCCCGGCGCCGACGAACTCGCCCACGAGATGGGCATTGACCGCGCCCGCCCGCTCATCGTCGCCGGCAGCACGGCACCCGGCGAGCACGAGCTGCTCCACGCTGCGTGCCCCAAGGGTGTGCAGCTCCTGTGCGCACCGAGGCGACCCGAGTGGTTCGACGGCGCCCGGCAGGCGCTCGGCGGCAGTGCGTGCATAAGGCGTTCAACGAAGGCGCCTGCCCCGCCCGGCTGCGAGCGGTATCTCCTGGACACCATCGGCGAGCTGCGCAAGGCCTACTCGCTCGCGGACCTGGTGGTGGTCGGGCGATCGTTCGGCAACCTGTACGGCTCCGACCCCATGGAACCGGCCGCACTGGGCAAGCCGGTGGTGATCGGGCCCGCCGTGGCGGACTTCGAGGCCGCGGTGAGCGCGCTCACGCAGGCCGGCGCGGCGGTGCAGTGCGGAGCGGACGAACTCGGGCCGACACTTGCTCGCCTGATGAATGGCGCCGACGAGCGGAAAACCCTGGGCGAGCGCGCGCGCCGGTGCGTTCTGGACCATCAGGGGGCGGCGGGGCGGCACGCCGAGTTGCTGCTGAACCTGGTCCGCTCGTCCGCTCGCGTCACGGAGGGCTTGGCGTGAGCGACCGTGCCCCCGTTGCCGGCGCGCGCCGGATGGTTCTGAAGATCGGCTCCGCGGTGCTGACGGGCGGGACCGGCACGCTGGATCGCGCATACCTGCACGATTTGGCCGCGCAGATCGCCGCCCGGCGGTCCGCGGGCGTCCAGGTGATCGTCGTTTCCAGCGGCGCCGTCGCCGCCGGGCTCGGCACGCTGGGCATGACCACGCGCCCGCGCGACGTGGCGGGCCAGCAGGCCGCCGCCGCCGCGGGGCAACCGCTGCTCATGTCGATGTGGACCGAGGCGTTCGGCGTTCGGCGCATCCCCGTGGCCCAGATGCTCCTCAGCCGCAGCGACTTCGATTCGCGCGAGCGGTTCCTGAACATCCGCAACTGCCTCACGCGCCTGCTGGAGCTCGGGGCCACGCCGATCATCAACGAGAACGACACCGTCGCCACCGAGGAAATCTCTCTCGGCGACAACGACCTCCTGAGTGCCAAGATCGCCGCCGCCGCGCAGGCCGAACTGCTCGTCATCCTGACCGGCGTGGGCGGCGTGCTCGACGCATCGGGAAGGGTGGTCCCCTTCGCGGCGGGAGTCGCCCCGCTCGCCGGGCTGGTCCGCGCCGAGAAGAGCACCCAGGGTCGCGGCGGCATGGCCAGCAAACTCGCCGCCGCCAAGGCCGCGGGCCTGAGCGGAATCGGCACCGTCATCGCCCCCGGTCGCCCGCCGAATTCGCTCGCGCACGTGTGCGCCGGCGAGCCCGTCGGAACCTACATCGCCCCGCCCGCCGAGACCAAGGTGGCGGGCAAGCGTCTGTGGATCGCCCTGAGCGTGACGCCGGCGGGATCGGTGCTGGTGGACGATGGCGCCGCGCGGGCCGTGCGTGAGCGCGGGGCTTCGCTGCTTGCACGCGGCGTAACGGGCGTAGCCGGCGAGTTCGAAGTGGGAGACGCCGTCAGCATCCGCGACGCGGCCGGCGCCGAGCTCGCGCGGGGATTGACGAACTTCTCCTCGGGTGAGCTGGCGGTGCTCCGCGGCGTGGAATCGTCCCGGTTTGAGGAAGTGCTCGGCCGCCAGACGCACGAAGAGGTGATTCACCGGGACAACATGGTGCTCCTGTGAGAGTCTCCCAGTATCGGTTTGCCGCGCGCATACCCTTCCCCCATGCGTGAATCCGTGCTTCTCGAGCACATCTACCGCAGGTCCGCCGACCTCGGCGCCATGGGCACACCAGCCGGGGGAGGGTGGCGGGGGATCGCCGTCGGCCCCGGCGATGACTGCGCCGTCCTCGACCTCACCGGCGGCCTCACGCTCGCCACCGTCGATCACCTCGTCGAGGGCCGCCACTACGACCCGCGCACCGCGAGCATCGACCAGATCGCGCGCAAGGCCGTGGCCCGCAGCGTTTCCGACATCGCCGCCATGGGCGGCACAGCCCGCTTCGCGCTCGCCACCGGGTGTCTGCCTACCGGATTCAGCCGAGCTGATGAGCTCTTTGACCGAATGGCCCACTGGGCCCGCCACTTCGGCTGCCCGCTGGTCGGCGGCGACATCGCCTCGTCAGACGGGCCGCTGGTTCTCACTGTCACAGTGCTGGGCATGGCTCACCCCCAGCGCGGTCCGGTGCTGCGGAGCACCGCCGCCGCGGGCGACCGGGTCTGCGTCACTGGGCGCCTCGGCGGCTCACTTCTGCTCCCGCCCAAGGGGAACGGCGGCGCCGAACCCCGGCACCTGTCCTTCACGCCACGCGTCGCCGAGGGCGCTGCTCTGTGCGACCAGCTGGGCCCCGCGCTGACGTCGATGATCGACCTCTCCGACGGCCTGGGCCGCGACGCCGGGCGCGTCGCCAAGGCGTCGGGCGTGCGATTCACGCTCCAAGCCCCGCGCCTGCCAATGAATGACGGTGTCCAAGGCTGGCGCAACGCGGTCGCCGACGGCGAGGACTACGAGCTCCTTTTCACCGTCGCCCGGGGCGCCCGAGTGCCGGATCAAGTCGCGGGCACACCCATCTCGGTGATCGGCGAGGTTGGGCAGGGCCAGGGGTGCTTCGTCATCGACGAGCGGGGCGCCCCCCACGAGGTCAGCGAGCACGGGTGGGAGCACGGAGCATGACCGCCGACGCCCCATTGTTCGGCGGACACCAGACCCGTGACGCCGCCGAGACCGTCGCGTTGGGTGCACGTCTCGCGCAGACGCTCAGGCCCGGCGGCTTCGTCGCGCTCGAGGGCGAGCTCGGCGCCGGCAAGACCCAGTTCGTGCGCGGCCTGGCCCAGGGGCTGGGCCTGCGGACCGACACCGTCAGCAGCCCCACATTTGTAATCGTGAACGAGTACGACCGTGCCGCTGGCTCCGGCGCGGCACGCTGCCCGCTCGTTCACGTGGACGCCTACCGGCTCGGCGGCGCCGACGACCTCGACGCGCTGGGCTGGGAACGGCTGATCGACGGCTCGGCGGTGGTCGCGGTCGAGTGGCCGGGCCGGATCGCCGGCAGGCTCCCGGCGCGCCGCATCGATGTGGTCATCGAGCACGCCGGCGGCGACACGCGCCGGATCAGGATCACCCGGGTGGGTGGAGCCCCCGCGTCCTGCCGCACGTGCGGCGCGGAACTGCCCGTGGGCGCCGAGGGCCCGTTCTGCTCATCGAGGTGCCGTATGGCCGACCTGGGCAAGTGGATGAGCGGCGCCTACACCATCAGCCGAGAGTTGAAGGACGCGGACCTCGACGAGGGCTGAACCCCGGGGCGATGGCTCATGCACGTTGAGCGCCGCACGATGGATGACCCGGCACCACAAAACCATCAGAGACCGGCGGGGAACCCAGGAGCCTCAGCACGACCCGCCGAAGTGCGCCAGCAGCAGCGTCAGGTCAACGGTGTTCACGAAGCCGTCGTTGTTCAGGTCGCCGCAGCAGCCGGGGGTGACGGCGTTCCCGAAGCTCGCCAGCAGCAGCGTGAGATCAACCGTGTTGACAGTATGGTCGCCGTTGAGATCGCCCGGGCAGGGCGGCGGCGCCGCGGTGGTGAACGGGCTGGCGTTCGGCGTGCCGATGGTCGATGCACCGGTGTTGGACGCGATGACGCGCCAGAAGTAGGTGGTGTCGGTCGTCAGCACGCCGTCGGGCACGACGTAGCTGGTCGAGGCGGTATTGGCGACGTGCAGGATGGGCGGATTGAACAGGGCCTCGGAATCGATGAGCACCTGGTACCCGGTGGCGCCGCTGGAGGCGTTCCAGGAGAGCGTGACCGGCAGCGTCACGCCGGAGGCCCCCGTGGCGGGCGAGATCAGCGAGAAAGCCCCGGGTGGCGGCACGGGCGTGATGGTGAAGTTCGCGTTGCAGATGTCAAAGAAGATGTTGCCGACCGCGGCGACCTTGATGCGGGCGGTGCTGGTGCTGACGGCGGGAAGCGTGACGGTCTCCGCGCCGTCGTTGGGGGTTGAGGCCGCCAGCACCGTGGGGAACGTGTTGCCGCCATCGGTTGACAGCAGGATGCTGACGTTGGCGCAGTTCACGGGCGAACCCGCGGTGTTGGCGACATTCCACGTCACGTTCAGCGGGCCGGCCACGAACGAGCCGCCGGTGTTGGGAGCGGTGACGGTGAACGGGCCGGCGCTGGCGGTGCTGGTGACCGACACGTTGGCCGAGTTGCCGAACCCGCCGCCCCCGGCACGGTTATCGCGGGCAACGCATCGGAACGTGAGCGTGCGGTTGGTGGTGGGCAGTGTCTCTCCCGATGAGGCGTTGGCGCCGCTCAGGATCGCCGAGAGCTTGGGGAATACGCGGGTCGGGTCGGTGGTGCCGGCGAAGGAGCGGAAGATGGGGTTGGTGCCGTTGTCCCCCGCGGCGAGCGTCGACGCGGCCCCGAGGTTCCGCTGCTCCCAGCAGTAGGTCAGGGCGTTGCCCTCGGGGTCGGTGCCCGAGGCTGTGAGGGCGAAGGGGGTGCTGATCGGGATGGTGAACGACCCGGAGGCGGTGCAGGTGGGATCGCTGTTGCCCGTGGCCGACTGCGTGGGGCATGAGTTGCCGCTGCCGGATCGGCTGAACGAGAGGATCGCGTCGAGGCTGTCGGAGTGGAAGTACGGGTCGGAGTGCGGCTGCAGGTCGTCCGGCGAGCAGATGCCGGCGTAGGCCATGATGGTGGAGCCCGAGCCGGGTTCGTAAGCGTGGCTGGCAGATCGGTTGCCGCCGCCGCAGGCGTTGCTGGTGCTGTTGAAGGTGTGGTTGGCGCCGAACTGGTGCCCCATCTCGTGGGCGACGTAATCGATGGAGTAAGCGTCGCCGATGGGCGCGGTGGAACCGGTGACGCCCCGGGCCTTGCTGCCACTGACGCAGACAACGCCGAGGTTCGCGACACCGCCGCCACCCGTCGAGAATACGTGACCGATGTCGTAGTTGGCGTTGCCGATGATCGAATCGAGCTTGGACTGATTCTCGCCCAGCATCGTGCCGCCGTTGGCGTTGGTGTAACCGTCGGTGACGGCGTCGGTGAAGACGATGCTCGAGTTGTTCGCGATGAGCGAGAGGCGGATGGCCAGCTCGGTCTCATAGACGCCGGTGACGCGGTTGATGATGGTGACGATGCCGTTCATGGAGCCGGGCACCGTTCCGCCGTAGAACTGCGAAAACTCACCGGTGGCGCCGATGGCGGTGCGGTAGGTGCGGAGGTTGATGACCGCGCGTTCCCCGGGCGCGCCGCCGGTTCCGGCGTGCGCACCGGGCGCGTCGTTCTCGTCAAAGAGGCACTGCCAAGCGTCCTGCCGGACGTAATCACGCTTGTAGTACGAGGTGTAGTCCTCGGTGTTGGCAAAGCTCCGCGGATCGATGTAGTACGCCCCGCCGGGCGACAGCACCTGGGCGTGGAACCCCAGGGGGGTCATGTCCAGCCGTACCGTCGCGGCGGGGTCATCGACGCCCTGGCCCGAATAGGTCTTGAGCTCGGGGAACTTCGCCGCCAGCTCCGGCGCCATGACGGGCGACTCAACCAGCAAAAACCTCGCGAAGCCACCGTCGGGCGTCGGCAACCCGATGACCGCCGGCGCGAGCACGCTCTGCGGCGAGAACTCCATCGGCACCCGCTCCAGCAGCCGCTGCATCGCCGGGGCGTCGAGCTTCAAGGCCTGTCCAACCTGCGGGCGCACCCAGGCGCGCTCGCCGGCACGTTCCGCGGGGGCGCCGTCGACATAGGTCCAGAGCCGGTCGGGGCTGAGCCGCGCCTGCCCGAGCGCCGTCCCGACGGACAACGTGAGCAGCGCGATGACTGAAAGGCTGTGCAGCTTCATCATGGAAAGGATCTCGAGTGCGTCCGCGGAGCGCCAATGGTTCGGCCGCCGCGCCGGGCCGCCGCCGTGGCGTCGGCAGGTTCATTCCTGGAGCAGATTATGAGGTGCCCGGCATCCCGGCGTTGACGGCTGTTGGATCGGCCAGAATTGGGTGGCGCAGCCTGCGGAATCCCGAATACGGTGCGAGGGGCTGATCGTCCCCGAACTTAACGGACCTGCCGGCGGTCAAACCGGCAGCGCGATCCAGAAGGTGCTGCCTTGCCCGACGCTGCTCTCGACCCCGGCCTTGCCCGCGTGGGCGTGGGCGATGTGCTTCACGATCGCCAGGCCCAAGCCGGTTCCGCCGTGCTCGCGGCTCCGGGCCTTGTCCACGCGGTAGAACCGTTCAAAGATGCGCGGTAGGTGCTGGGGCGCGATGCCCGGACCCCGGTCGGTAACGCTCACGCGGACAGCCTCCCGACCATCGGCCATCCTGTCGGGTCGGGCGGTGATCACGATGGTCGCGTCGGGCGGGCTGTAGCGGATCGCGTTGGAGATCAGGTTCCGCAGCGCCTGCTCGATCAGCCGGCCGTTCATCGGCGCGACCAGCGCCTCGGGAACTTCCACCGTGACCGGCACGCGCTTGGCGGCTCGCTGGGGCTCCTCGGAGGCGACGGCGGCGCGCACCACGTCGGCGACGCCCGTGGCCGGCTTGTCCAGCTCGCTGGGGGCGTCGGGCCGCTCGAGGTTGGTCAGGTCGAGCATGTCGTCGACGATCTCGCTCAGCCGCCGGGCGTTGCGCTGGATGACCGACAGGAACTCGTGCAGCCGTGCGGGGTCTTCGGGCGGCGAATCGACGAGCGTGTCAATGTACCCGCGGATGCTGGTGATGGGCGTCCTCAGCTCGTGCGAGACGTTGGCCGCAAAATCGGTACGGACCGCTTCGAGGCGGCGCAGACGGGTGATGTCCGTCAACATCAGCAGCACGCCCAGGGGCCTCCCGTCGGCGTCCAGCAGCCTCCGTCCGGCGGCCCGTACGGAGAAGCCGATCCGACCTCCGCCGGGGACCGGAGCCTCCAGTTGGAACTCCTCGGACAGCGGTGCATCCGAGGCGACGGCGTCGGCGGCGAAACGGTGGAGCGAGGCGTAGCGGGAGACTTCCTGCAGCAGCAGGCCGCGGACCGACCTTCCGCTGACGCTCAGCATCTTCTCGGCAGTGCGGTTTATGCTCATGACCCGCTGCTCGCGGTCGAGCACCACGACCCCGCCGTCGGTCGCGTCCAGCAGCGCGTCCTGCTCCTGCGCCAGGTGCCTCTGGCGTGCGCGGAGCGAATCTTGGGCGGCGCTGAGGTCGTAGAGCTCGGTCAGCAGGCGGGCGAGCTCGCGCACCCGGGGCGTGTCCAAACGCGGGGGCGGCTCGGCGCGGGCCATGGCGGCGGCGGTGTCGGCGATCTCGTCAGAGCGCATCGCCACCCACCGCGTCAGCACCAGCACCGACGCCACCACGCCGACGAGGCTCCCCATCCAAGCAGGGAACGAATCCCAACCCAGCCCTGCGATCATGAGCGGCAGACGCCCGACAACGCCGCCCAGCAGCATCGCGCCGGCGTACACCCATACCAGGCTCCATGTGCGAACAGGGGTCACGCCCGCACTGTACCAGCCGTCAACGTCGGTGGTTCGGCCCCCCGGCCCGCATCAGCTCACTCATCGCCGGCGGGAAGGTCGCGGTCGTCAACTCGGGCGATGTCGGCGCCGAGCAGCTTCAGGCGATCCTCCATTTTCTCGTAGCCGCGGTCGAGGTGGTAGACGCGGCGCACGATCGTGCGTCCGCTCGCGGCCAAGCCCGCCAGGATGAGCGAAGCGCTGGCGCGGAGATCGCTGGCCATCACGGGCGCGCCGACCAGCTCGCGCACGCCGCTCACCACCACGGTCGGGCCCTGCCGGAACAGCTGCGCGCCCATGCGCGAGAGCTCGGCGACGTGCAGGAACCGCTCTTGGTAGATCCGCTCGGTGACGACGCTGTTGCCGTGCGCCAGGCACAGCAGCGCCATCGTCTGGGCCTGCAGGTCGGTTGGGAACCCCGGGTGCGGCTGGGTCGTGACATGGGCTGGCCGCAGCACGCGGTCGGAGGAAATCTCGACGGTGGCCGACATCGGATCGGCGCCGGACGACTCATGGGTCCGCACGTGCACGCCGACCGATTCAAACACGTCCATCAGCGCCATCAGCGCGTCCATCGGCACGTTCTCGAGCGTCAGGTGCCCGTTGGTGATGGCGGCGGCCATCATGTAGGTGCCGGCCTCGATCCGGTCGGCGATCACCGTGTGCGTCGCCCCATGAAGCTCGCTCACGCCTTCGACGACGATCCGGGGAGTGCCCGCGCCGCGGACATGGGCCCCCATCGAGTTGAGAAGATTGGCCAGGTCCACCACTTCGGGCTCGCACGCCGCGCACTCGATGACAGTCACGCCCTCGGCAAGGGTGGCGGCGGACATGACGTTGGCGGTGCCCAGCACGGTCGAGCCGAACGGCCCACCCAGGAAAACCCGCGCCCCTTTGAGCCGCCCCGAGATCGGCGCCCGGGCCACGATGTCGCCCTGCTCCAGCGAGATGTCGGCTCCCAGGGCCCGAAGCCCCCGCAGGTGCAGGTCGACGGGCCGGTCGCCGAAGGCGCACCCGCCGGGCATCGAGACCCGTGCCTGCCCGCGCTTGGCCAGAAGCGGGCCGAGCACGCAGATGCTGGCCCGCATCGTGCGGACGATGTCGTACGGGGCGTGGCACTTGCCGGGGTCCTGAACCCGGAACGAGATGTCCATCCCCGACTCGGCGGACGCGAGGTCGGTCTGGCCCACGCCCAGTTCCAGGAGCAGCTTGCGCAGATTGGCGATGTCCGCCAGCCGGGGCACGCCGCGCAGGTGCACGGGCTGGTCGGTGAGCAGGCAGGCTGCCATGAGGGGCAGGGCCGCGTTCTTTGAGCCGTTGATGCGGAGGCGGCCCTTGAGTCGGTTCCCGCCCTGGATGACAAATGCGTCCATGCCCTGTGGCCCTCTCCTGAATCGGTGCGCGGGGTTCGCGGCGCCCGAACGTCCGATCATAGCGCCGGCACCGGCCCGCCCGGCGGGGTGACGCGGGGAGAGGCCGTTGCAACCGGGATCATCGGCACAGGCGCGCACCGGGCTGCGCATTTCTGCCCTGCCGATTTGCCCCGGGGTCGGGCGTAATGGAATCTGGAAATGCCCGACTCGGGGCCGCACGTCGGCCCGGGGCGGGAGCAGCCCAAAGAGGCGGTCCCAGTGGCGATCGCGCGGACGTTGTGCCGACGCGGTCGGGATCGCACGTCTGTACCCCTTTCCGGCGAGGAGCGAATCATGGACCGTACCCCGCGTAACGAGAACTCGATGACCAAGTTCGTGCTGACCGCCGCCGGTCTGGCGACCGCGGCCTGCGTCGTGCTCATGTCGGGCAACAAGGCCAAGGGCGACGGCGGCACCGACCCCTACGCGAGCCTGCCCGCCACCCTGAATCTGACGGGCGTCTGCCGCGACTTCAAGTGGGCCAGCGCCTCGGGCGGGCACCCCGACTTCGAGGTGGTCCCCAGGGGCGGTTATGGCCACTACGCCGGGAACATCGCGTCCGAACTCGACCGCGACGGGCGCCCCGTCTTCACCGGCCTGGGCAAAAAGGTCAGCAGCGAGTGGCGCGACTCGGCCCGCAACAACATCATGCCCAGCCTCTACAACCAGCAGCTCGGGGACACCGCGGGCTCGTGGACGGGCTCGACCGACTCGGGCGGCATCACCAGCGCCACCACGTTTGCTCAGTGGTTCCGCACCACGCCCGGCGTGAACATGGCGAAGGAGGTGCCCGTGTCGCTGGTCCGCCAGGCGGGCACGAACATGTACGTGTTCGACGACCGAACCGACGCGACCTACGCCAGCCGCGGCGGGTTCTTCCCGATCAACAACGACCTGTTCGGGAACCCCTCGGGCCAGACCAAGAACTTCGGTTTTACCTTTGAGCTCGCCACCGAGTTCATCTACAAGCCCAACACCGGCCAGAAGTTCACCTTCATCGGCGACGACGACGTCTGGGTGTTCATCAACGGCAAGCTCGCGATCGACATCGGCGGCGTCCACGGCGCCACCAGTCAGACCGTGTCGCTCGACCGCCTGAGCAACATGCGGCCCGACCAGACCAACACCCTGACGCTCTTCTTCGCCGAGCGGCACACGACCCAGTCGAACTGCCGCATCGAGACCACCATCAACCTGCGTCCGGCCCAGCTCCCCAACAGCGCGGGCCTGTACGACTGAGCGGCGCGGGTTCACCGCGAGTTTTCCTCCTGCAAGCGAGGGGCATCGCCACGGCACGGCCCGGGGACATTCCCGGGCCGTGTTTATTCGTTTCCCCCGACCACCCCCCCGCCGACGCGGCGGCGGCGGCTTGCTACCGTACCGCCATGAGTTCGACCCAGAGCGCCGAGCGCGAGTACATCCTGGGGACCCACGACGCCGAGGCCAAGCGTCTGGGGTTCCAGCACCGGCTGTGGTCCGACCTGGCCCATGACACGTGGAAGCTGGCGCGGATCAAGCCGGGGTGGCGCGTGCTGGACGTGGGCTGCGGGCCGGGGTTCGCCTCGATGGACCTGGCCCAGATCGTCACCTCGGCCGGCGCGGGCGGGCTGGTGGTGGGCGTGGACGAATCGGCACGCTACGTCGCCATGGCCGCCGAGTCGGCGCGACGCCACGCGTTCCAAAGCGAGTTCCTGCCCATCGTCGGCGACGTTCAGCGCCTGCGGGAAGCGCTGGCGACCAAGGCGGACGAGCTGGGCAAGCACGCGTACGGCGGGTCGGAGTTTTTCCACATGGCGTTTGTCCGGTGGGTGCTGTGCTTCGTGCCCGATCCCGGGGCGGTGCTGGGCGGCGTGGCGGAGCTGCTCCGCCCCCGTGGACGGCTGTGCGTGAACGACTACTTCAACTACGAGAGCATGGCCCTGGCCCCGCGGAGCAAGGCGTTCGAGCGCGTGATCGAGGCCGTGGGCGCCTCGTGGAGGTCGCGCGGCGGCGACCCCGACATCGTCGGGCGTCTGCCCGGGCTGTGCCGTGAGGCGGGTCTGACCGTCACCCACCTGCGCTGCGAGCAGCGGGTCGCCCGCCCGGGCGATTCGATGTGGATGTGGCCCGACACGTTCTTCAGGATCTACGTCCCGACGCTGGTCGAGCACAAGTTCCTCGCGCCCCACGAGGGTGAGGCGTTCTTCGAGGACTGGGAAAAGTGGTCGGCGAACGGCGACGCGTTCATGCACCTGCCTCCGGTCTACCAGCTCGTAGGCGTCAAGGGTTAGGCCCACGGCGCGGGGCGCGATCAGGGATGACTGCACCACCACCCCATCAAACCGAGACCGACCAGGCGGACCCGTCGCTGCCGGAGGTTTTCCCGCCAGGCCCGGCCTCCGAGCGGATTCAAGGGCCGGCCCCGGCCCCGGTCGCCGTCGGTGCCAGGTCGCCAGCGCGGACGCTGAAGCGGGTGTGGGTGTTGATCGCCGGCACGTCGGTGATTGTGTTCGGCATCATCATCGCGCCGCTGCCGGGCCCGGGGCCGACCGTGCTGGTGCCCGTCGGGCTGGGGATCCTGGCGTCCGAGTTCATGTGGGCCAAACGGCTGATCAACCAGCTGTCGGGGCACGCCGGCCCGCTGGAACGGTTCGCCGATCGGACCGCGATGCACATGCCCATCTGGATGGCGCCGCTGATCGGCGTGGCGTACTGGGGGCTGGTGACGGGGATCGCGATGACGGGCTGGGTGAAGACCCAATGGCTCATGCCGCCGGCGGGGCTGCTTTTTGCCCCGATCGGCTTCTGGTGCTGGCGGATCTACGTCCTGCACAGAAAGAAAAGGCCCGCACAGCCGCGGGCCTGATACGGATTCGAGCCCCTGCACCGATCGACGGCGGGGGGCGCACGTTCGGCACCCTTCAAGTGGTCGCGAGGCCCGAGCCGTTGCCGGGCCCGCCCGCCGGGGCGCCCTTGCCTGGGTACGGCGCCGCGGCCGGGGGGTGACGCACCCAGACGAACGGGGCCGCGATGGCGAACGAGGAGTAGGTGCCCGCGAACACGCCGATCAGCATGGTCCAGGCGAAGCTGGCCGTCGCCTCACCGCCGACCGCCACGATCACGCACAGCGAGATGGTGGTCGTGCCGCTCGTGATGAACGTGCGGGTCATGGTCTGGTTGATCGAATCGTTGATGCACTGGCGCGTGGCGTACCACAGCTTGCCGCGGTTCTCGCGGATCCGGTCGAGCACGATGATCGTGTCGTTGATCGAGTAGCCGATGATCGTCAGGATGCCCGCGATCATGCCCAGGTCGATCTTGAACGGGTGGATGTTGAGCGCCTGCGTCACGCTGGGGAACCTGTCGGTCAGCCAGCCGCTGACGGCGATGAAGCCCACTGCGACGCCCGCGTCGTGGAACACCGGCACGATCGCCGCCAGCGAGTAGCGGAAGCTGCCGAACCGCATCCACACGTAGATCATGATGAGCAGGAACGCCGCCAGCACGGCCACGATCGCCTGGCTGCGGAAGGTCTCGGCGATCACGCCCGAGAAGTTCTGCACGCTGGCGACGATGGTCGGCTTGGTATAGGCCAGCCGCATCATGTTCCATTCAACCTGCCCCAACTGTTCACGCCAACGGGCCTCGTCGTAGATGGACACGCCAGGGTCGCGGACCAGGATGGCGGCGGTCTTGACGGCCTTGTCGTCGCCGTCGATGACGACGATCTGGTAGGTGCGCTTGAGGGCCTTGGCGGAGAAATCGGGCTGGTTGCGGACGAGGTTCAGCCGCTGCTCAAGCTCGCCCTTGCTGGGGGCGGGAGTGAGGTCCTGCATCACCACCGCGGCCCCGCCGACAAACTCGGCGACATTGTTCTTCAACTCGCCACGGCCGATGTTCGGGCCCAGCTCGTTCTCGATGAGCTGGTAGACCGGAGCACCCTCGGGGATGGTGGGCTTGTCGGAGTTCTTGAACTGCAGCGCCTGGCGAGCCTCCACGATGTCGGCGAAGCCGTCCACCACCGCGTGGTTCAGCAGGTCGACATCGGCGATGCTGGTACGGATGGCGAACCGGTCGCTGGTCACGCCGTCGGTCTGCGGGTTGATCGGAACGACCTCCGCCTCCAGGAGCGGCTTGAGAGCCGGCGCGGCGTTGGGCGCCTCGGCGATGGTTTCGAGCTTGTGCTTGATGTCGGCGCGCGTCGACGTCTTACCTTCCTTGAGGGTGAACGTGATGGCCGTGCCGCCGCGGAACTCGAGGCCGAACAGCCGCTCGCCGCGCCAGCCCAGCGCGACGAAGCTCAGGACGACCGCCAGCAGCGAGAACCCACCGAAAGCATAACGGAGCCTCAGCCAGTCGACGTGCAGCATCATCGCCTTGCGGAGCCAGGGCAGCGTCATCGGCAGGCTCTTGTCCACGCCCGGCAGCCGGACGTACTCCACGAGCCACACGAGGATCACGTGGGTGATCACCAGCGCCATGACCATGGTGGCGATGACGCCGATGCCAAGCGTGATGGCGAAGCCCTTGATCTCGGACGTGCCCATGTAGCCCAGCACAACGCAGGTGATCAGGTGGGTGATGTTGCAGTCGACGATGGTGGCGAACGCCCGCTGATACGACAGGCGCACCGCCGTCTTGATGTCGAATCCCTTGAGGAGCTCTTCGCGCAGCCGCTCATAGATCAGCACGTTGGCGTCCACCGCCATGCCGAACGTGAGGGCCACGCCCGCGATGCCGGGCAGGCTGAACGCCGCGCGCTGCAGCGCCATGGCGCCCAGCAGCATGATCGCGACGGCGATCATCCCAACGACGGCCACGCCGCCGGGGATGAAGTAATACAGCACCATGAAGATGCCGACCACGATGAACGAGTACCAGCAGGCTTTCAGACCCGAGTCGAGGTTGTCCTTGCCGAGGTCCGGGGCCTGGAAGTCCTTACTGATGGGCTTGGACGCGAGCTTGGCCTGCAGCGAGCCGGCGCCGAGGGTCTTGATCAGGTAGGTGAGCTCTTCCGCGCTGAAGGAACCTTGGATGATGCCGCTGTTGGAGATGCGGCTGTTGATGCGGGGGGCTGAATAGACCTCGTCGTCCAGCACGATGGCCATCTGCTGGCCGCGGTGAGACTCGGTCAGGTCGCCCATCAGCACGGCGCCCTTCTCGTCCATGCGGAAGCCGACCGCGGGACGTCCCAGCTCGTCGGTGCTCTGGAACGCCTGGGCCAGTTTCCATGCACCCTCGGCCTTGGTGATGCGCCAGCCGGCCTCGTCGCGGAGCAGGACGTAGTACTTGCCGTCGCGCTCCTCAACGACCAGGCCGTAGGAAGCGGCGAAGTAGGCCGAGGGGTTGTTGCGGAGGGATTCGAACTTGTCGTAGGTGTCGAACCACCCTTCCAGCTTGTTGATGGGCCTCCAGACCGTGTCCTTGCTCTCGACGCCATCGGGGCCGCGCTCGCGCAGCTCGCGCCGCAGGCGGGCCTCGTCGGGCCATGTGCCGGGAGCGATGGCGATGCGGAACTCAAGGACACCGGCGCCCTGCAGGAGCCGCTCGAGGTCGGCGGGATCGTCGTATCCCTTCACCTGGGCCTTGTACGCGTTGCGGGCCGCGATGATCTCCTCCAGCAGCTTGTCGCCGTCGGGCACCTTGGCGATGCGGGCCCGGATGGCCCCCACCGCCCGGTCGCGCGGGCTGTCGATCGTCACCACCTCGCTCGATTTCTCGGCCTTGCGCACGGTCGTCGAAACCGACGAAAGCTCGAGCGCGGCACGGACGTCGTCCGGCGGGATCGTGGCGCTCAGCACCTCACCCTTGACTGCTTCGAGCTTCTCCAGCGCCTCGCCTGCGGCGTTGGTCAGCTTGTCGAGCTCGGCGTCCGGGAGCTTGTCGGCGACGCCCTTGGCACGCGCTGCCGCGGTCTCATCGACCTTCGCCAGAGCCTCGAGCAGCGGCCCGAAGAGCGCTTTGCGCTGAGGGGTGTCCGCCATCGCGTTGAGAGCGTCGAGCCGGGCCTGGCCCGACAACCGCAGGGCCCGCTCAAGGGCCGCCGAATCCACCTTGAAGTCATCCAGCCGCTTGAGCTGCTTTTCGTACTCGGCCCGCAGATGCTTCACCGCATCGTTGGGCAGGGGCATCGAGATCTCGATGCGGTCCTTGCCCTGCTGCACGAAGGTCATCTCGTACAGGCCGTCGGGGTTCACGCGGTCCTTGAGGACCTCGATGGTCTTCCCCACGATGTCCGCGGGGTCGGTGTCCTTGATCTCGACGGGGTAGACGAGACTGACGCCGCCGGCCAGGTCCTTGCCCAGGCGGAGGTTCTTCTCGGGCGGCCAGATCGCCAGGGCGCAGGCCGTCAGGATGATCAGTGAGACGATGACGTAGCGTCGGAAATGGGGCATGGGGAGGAGCGGAAGTCGGGAGTGGGAAGTGACGAGTCAGGGTTGGTCAGTCGGGTCTCAGGCGGTCGCACCGGCGGGCTGGGCCTCGGCCCCGTTGCCGCGGCCCTTGCGGAGCACCGTCTGCACGGCGCTGCGCGAGAACGCGATCTTGGTGTTGGTGGACTCATCCACCCGCAGCACGACCTCATCGTCCTTGAGCTCGACGATGGTGCCGATCATGCCGCCGGCGGTCTGGACGCGGTCGTTGCGGGCCAACGACCCGAGGAGCGCCGTGCGCTTCTTCTTTTCCTTGCCCTGGGACCACCAGCTCATGCCGATCATGAACACCAGCAGCAGGCCGATCGGCAGCATCATGCTGAACGGATTGGGCTGAGACCCGGCGCCCCCGGGCGTGGGCAGCGCAGTGCTGGACGAGCCGGCGCCCCCGGCGGGATCGGTCGTGCCGCTGGGGACGGAGGGCGCGGCCTGCAGGGTGGCGTTCTTGCCGCCGGAAAGCGCGGGCGCCTGGGCCAGGAGGGTGTGCCAGAGCGAGTCGGTGTTTGTCGTGGGCATATTCGGGTCTGACTGATTCGGGAAACGGTCCCCCGGAAGCCGCGGGGACCGGGGTATCGAGAGACACACAAACCTGCCGCGCGCCTTTCAATCGGGTCGCGCGGCATGTTCCGGCGGCGATCCACGCGATCGTGGGGCGGCCGTTCACCAACTCTTGGAATGCCCGGGGTGACGAAATCAGGCGGGGGGGTGGTCCCCCGACTGCGGGCTGACAATCACCGGCCACCGGCGGGCAAGAGCGGACCAACCATTGTCCCGGATTGCCGCCCGAATATCAACCATCAGCCGTTGAAAATACCGAACATTGTGCAAACTGACCAGGATCGGCCCAAGCATCTCCTTCGCCATGAACAGGTGCCGGATGTAGGCGCGGGAAAACGCCGGGTGGGGGTGCGGGGGTGTGGGGGTGAGCGGGTTTGAAGAGGGGAAACTCCAGCTGTGGGCGGCGGGGTTGCACGCGAAGCAGTCGCAGCCGGGCTCGATCGGGAGCGGGTCTTCGGCGTACTGCGCGTTGCGGAGTCGGATCGCTCCGGTGGGGGTGAACGCGGAGGCGTTGCGCCCGTTCCGCGTGGGGAGCACGCAATCAAACATGTCCACGCCCGCCTTCACCGACGCGACGATGTCGCGCTCATACCCGACGCCCATGAGGTAACGGGGCTTGGCGTCGGGCAGCAGCGGCGCGGTGTGCTCGACGACCCGGACGATCTGATCGAACCCCTCCCCCACCGCGACGCCGCCGATGGCGTAGCCGGGCAGCTCGATGTTCGTGACCTGTGACGCCGAGCGGGTGCGCCGGTCCAGGTCGGTGCCCCCCTGGACGATGCCGAACAGCGCCTGGTCGTGGGGGCGCGCGTGGGCGATCTTGCACCGCTCAAGCCAGCGGATGGTGCGCTCGTTGGCCTCGTCGAGGCGTCGCGCGTGGTCGTAGGGCTTCTTTGAGCGAGCGACAGTCTTCTGCTGCGTCGCCATCAGCCGCTGGGCTGCGCGGCTCTGGGCCGTCGGGTCCACGCTCGGCGGGCAGTCATCGAACGCCATGATGATGTCGGCCCCGAGCTCGTTCTGCACCCGGATCGACCGCTCGGGCGTCAGGTGCACGCTCGAGCCGTCGATGATCGACTTGAACGTCACGCCGTCGTCGCTGACGGCGTTGATGTCGCTCATCGAATACGCCTGGAAACCGCCGGAATCCGTGAGCATGGGCCCCGGCCAGCCGGTGAACGCGTGCAGCCCGCCAAGCCTGCTGACCAGCTCCGAGCCAGGGCGGAGCATGAGGTGGTAGGTGTTTCCGAGGATGATCTGCGAGCCGGTCTGGGCGACCATGTGCGGCAGCAGCCCCTTGATGGTCCCCTGCGTGCCGACCGGCATGAACGCTGGGGTGTCGAATACGCCGTGCGGCGTGCGAACGCGCCCGAGGCGGGCACGGGTGCTGGAACAGGCGGCGAGGATGTCAAACTCGATTGCCATCACAACAGGGACCGGAGCGCGCGGCCGGCTTGGATAAGGACAACGTCACCGGAAGTGGCGCGCTTTGGGCCCAGCCCGCACTTGAAACATGCAGCGCACAAGGCACGAGTCGATGCGCTGGCCCGGCAGAGGGGTGCCGCGACACTCGCGGGCGCCTGGGCCCACAAGGTCAGAGATTCCCCCGGCGCGCCTGCTCCAACTCCAGCGCCTCAAACAGCGCCTTGAAGTTGCCCTTGCCGAAGCTCTGCGAGCCGCGCCGGCAGATGATCTCGAAGAACAGGGTCGGACGGTCCTGCAGCGGCTTGGTGAATAGTTGCAGCAGGTACCCCTCGTCGTCGGCGTCGACCAGGATGCCCAGGTCGCGGACCTTCTTGTGGTCCTCTTTCACCGCCGAGTGCCCGTGGGCCTTGAGCATGGTGTCCACGCGGTCCCACACCTTGTCGTAGTACGCGTCGGGGAGCGTGAGGAAGTCAACACCGCGGGAACGAAGCGCGGCGATGGAGTAAAGCTCGTCGTCAGTCCTCAGCGCCAGGTGCTGAACGCCGGGGGTGTTGCAGTGCCAGTCGAGGTACTCCTCCACCTGGCTCTTGCGCTTGCCGGCGGCGGGCTCGTTGATGGGCATCTTGATCAGGCCGTTGCCGCTCGCCATCACTTTGGACATGAGAGCCGAGTACTCGGTGGAGATGTCCTTGTCGTCGAAGTGCTTGAACATGCTGAACTCCAGCACGTTCTCGTAGAACGCCACCCAGTGGTTCATCTTGCCCATCTCGACGTTGCCGACGAGGTGGTCGACGTACTTCAGCCCGCAGGGGTTCTTCTTGTTGTAATCGTTGATGGCCAGCACGCTCGAGGCGCCGGGGCCGGACTGCGGGGCGCACCCGGCGGCCGGCGCGCAGGTTGAGCCGTCGATCCGCTTGAACCGCGGGGCAAAAAGGCCCCCCTGCTTCACCTTGGTCAGGTCGTACTCGCCGGTGCGGCTGACGAACGAGTGCACGCAGCGCCCGTAGGTGCGGATGCTGGCTGTGGTCACGGTGCCGTGCTGGTCCCGGTACGTCCTGGGCTCCTGGGCCGAGATGGCGCCGTTGGCGGTGGCCCGCTCCCAGGCCTTCTCGGCGTCGAACACCGTGAAGGCCACGTCTTTTACGCCGTCGCCGAAGAGGGCGACCTCCGTTGCGGCCGGGTGCTCATAGGTGAGCCCGCTGGTGAGCAGGAACCGGATGTTGCCCTGCGTGAGCAGGTAGTGGGCGGCGTCGCGCGAGCCGGTGGTCAGGTCGCACACCTGCTCGATCTGGAAGCCGAAGCAGTGGGCGTAGAAGAACGCGGCCTGCTTGGCGTTGCCCACGTGGAAGCGGACGTGATCCACGTCGATCAGTTGCAGCGGATCGTTCTTTGAAGCGCTCGACGCACCGGCTTGAGGGCGGCCTGTGGGAGCGGAAGGACGGGCGGGGGCTGTGGTCATCGATCAACTCCTTGATCCGCTCCGTACGGGCCGGAGCTCGCGACGTGAAACCAACGGCATCGTACCCGAACTCAATACAAGGCCGGGACCGCTCGAACGCCGGATTATGGCGGCAAACAACCGCAATTTCAACTGTTTATTCCGCAAATGTCCTGGTTCGACGAATATTCTTCTTGAAATCGCCACCAAAACCGTTAGTCTCTGAAGCGTCCGGCCGCCATCCAACCATTGCCCGAACCCAAGCCACTCCGGAGCACCCATGCCCTCTTCCGCTTCACCCCCTCCCGCGCCGCAGCCGCCCAAGGCCCACGGGCCGCACAATGTGCCGGCGTCGCTGGATGGCTCGGGCCCGCCCGCGGCCATTCCGGTCACCGCGTCGCTGCGCGAGGCTTTGAACCCCGTCAAACGCCGCACAGGCAAGCCCCGCGTGCGCTTCGATGCCATCGACCTGGCGATCCTGAATCAGTTGCAGGGTGACTGCGAGATCACGAACGCCACGCTGGCGCAGCGGGTCGGCATCAGCCCCCCCAGCACGCTGGAGCGCGTCAAGAAGCTGGAGACCAGCGGCATCATCCGGCGCTACGTGGCCCTGCTCGATCCGGTGATGGTCGACAAGAACATCTGCGCACTGGTCCACGTGACCCTCCGAGAGCACGGCGAGCGCCGCCTGCTCGAGTTCAAGGAAGCCCTGTGCGCGTTCGAGGAAGTGCAGTCGTGCTGGCACACCGCCGGGGAGGAGGACTTCATCCTCAAGGTGCTCGTGACCGACATGGCCCAGTACGAGCTCTTCATCGTTCACAAGCTGTCCGCGGTTCCAAACATCGGGCGCATCCGCACCAGCTTCGCGCTGAGCACGATCAAGGACGACACGCGAGTCCCGCTCGACGCCGTGGGACCAGAAGCCGGCGCGTTCACCGAGGGGAAGTGACACGCCCGCGTCCCGCCCCGCCCCGAGGCACCACGGAGCACACCATGGCAGCGTCAATCGCCAAAGAATCATCAAAGCGCCCAAACGCCCTGCGCCGCACCAGTTCCGCTTCCTCCCGTGCCCGCAAGCCCGCGCCGGCGGCGCTCAATGCGCGCCCCCTGGGCTGCTCCGACGCGGCGATCACCAAAGCCACCGGAAAACCGTGGGCTCATTGGCTGCGCGTGCTCGACCGTTTCGATGTGAAACGGCACGGCCACGCCAAGGCCGCCAACCATTTGCACCAGGAGCATCACGCACCGGACTGGTGGTCGCAGATGATCGTGGTGGGTTACGAACGCGTCCGGGGACTGCGGCTGCCGCGCCAGAAGACCGACGGGTTCTCGGCCAGCGCATCGGTCACGATCAGCGGGCGCAGCGCCGAGGTGCTCACGTGGTTCAGCGACGCCCGCCGGGCCGCCAAGTGGCTGCCCGACGGCGTGGTCGTCCACAAGACCGGCCCCAAGGCGGCCCGTATGACCTGGCGCGACGGCGCCAAGGTGCTGTCGGTGTCGATCGCCGAAAGGCGCACGGCGGGCGGCGAAGCCCGGACAAGCGTCCAGGTGCAGCACGACCGCATCGGGACCGAACGCGACTGTGCGCGGATGAAACGCCTGTGGTCGGCGGCGCTGGGCACGCTGCGCGCGGCGGTCGATCGCGGGCGCTGACCCACGCCCGTCTGGCGTTCGGCAAAGAAACCAACGATCCAGCTTTGGCCCTATGCCCGCTCAACCCGGCGCGCTCCGGGCGCGTCGCCGCTAGATTGATGCACGCTGCACGCCAGCCCCGCCGCACCAAACTCCTGCTGCATCGCCCGGCCCGAGGCCTCGGCGTCGAAGCGGCTCCGGCACAGGGCATAGATGCTCGGGCCCGAGCCCGAGATGCCCGCCGCGATCGCCCCGGCGTCGAGCGCCGAACGGATCACCGCGGCGCCGCCGGGAATCAGCCCGATGCGGGCCCGGGTGACGGGGTCGCCGTCGGCGAGCGATCGGGCGAGCAGACCGATGTCACCGCTGTGGCACGCCGACAGCAGCGCGCCGATGCCCGCGGTCATCTTCACCATCTCGGCGATCGGCACGTCGCGGGGCAGGGCCGCCCGCGATTGCCGGGTCAGCAGTTCGAACCGCGGCGACGCGACACAAACCCACAGCCCCACCGGCACGGGCACGCGCACGATGTCCAGCGGGCTCAGCGAGCGCACCAGCACCAGGCCGCCGAGGATCGCCGGCGCGGCGTTGTCGGCATGACGCCCCGCCACCGTCGCCTCGGCCTCCAGAACCGGCTCGATCAGTTCCATTCTCCGCAGCGGCGAACCCACCAGCAGGTTGACCGCGAACGCGGCCGCCGCGGCGCTCGCCGCGGATGAGCCAAGCCCCGAGCCGATCGGCAGGCCCTTCACGACATCGAGCTCCACCCCCGCTTCGATGCCCGCACGCCGGAGCGTGTGAACCGCCGCGACGGCGGCGGTGTTCTTGGTTGGATCGGTCGGCAGTGGCGGAGAGCCTTCCACGCTCGAGCGCACCGACGCGATGCGGACTCCGGGCGGACCGGCCAGCCGAGCGGTCACGGTGTCGCCCGGCCCGCTTAGTGCCAGCCCGAGCACGTCAAAGCCGACCGAGAGGTTCGATACGGTCGCGGGAGCGAACGCTGTGACGCTGCTCATCAGCCCACCCCCCCACCGCTTCCGCCGCACAGCCTGAGGATGTCGGCGAGGACACCCGACGCCGTGACGACCGCCCCGGCTCCGGGGCCGCTGATGACCAGCGGACGCCGGCTGTAACGGGCGGTGTGGAAGACGATCATGTTGTCGGTACCACGCAGCGTTCCCAGCGCCGAGTCGGCCGGCACCGCCGCGGGCCCGACCTCGATGGCGTTCGGCTGCACCGTCGCGGCGAACCGCAGCACGTTGCCGGCGCGGCGGGCTTCCGCGACGCGCTGCTCCAGCGCCGCGTCCATGGCGCGGAGCTCTGAAAGGAGCGCATCCAACGGCCTGCCCAGCAGCGAATCGCTCACAAGCCCCGTCAGCTTGACCGGGCAGTCAGCGCTCACCAGCCCGCTGAGGCGAGCCAGGATGACCGCCTTGCGGGCCACGTCAGCGCCGCAGAGGTCCGCGACGGGGTCGGGCTCGGTGTAACCCAGGCGAACCGCCTCGCCCACGACATCGGAAAACTTTGCGCCGTCCTGCAGGGCGGTCATCACGAAGCCGAGCGTGCCGGAGAAGCAGCCCTCGATGCGTGTCACGATGTCGCCGGTGGCGCGGAGCGTCGCGAGCGTATCGATCACCGGAAGGCCGGCGCCCACCGTCGCCTCGGCGCGGAGCGTGCGCCCCGACCTCACGACGGCGGAACGAATCGATTCGAACGCGCCCCAGCTCTCGCCGATGGGGCGCTTGTTGGCGGTCGCAACGTCGAACCCAGACGACAGCGCCTCGGCCATGATGGCGGCGGTCGCGTCCGAGTCGCTGGTATCAACGAGGATCGGCGCGGCCAGGCGGGCGCTCGCGGCGGCGCGCCACAGCGCTTCCAGACCGTTATCCGTCGTTTCAGCCCTTTTCGCGCCGCTCACAGAAGAGAGCGGCCGCTTGGCCTCCTTCTCCTTGACCACCGAGCACAGGTCGGCATCGCTGATCCCGCCGGCCTTGAACAGGTAGCCGCCTCGGTCCGCGATCCCCACGATTCTCAGTCTCTCCGGCGCATCCTCGCGCCTCGCTCGCTCCCGGACCAGCTCGATCAGGGCCCGCCCCACCTGCCCGCACCCGAGGATGACCAGGTCGCGCGTGCGCCGTGTGCGCACCGCGGCGCCCGGCTGATCGAGGGCGAACCGCTCGTGGATCGCCGCCACCGCCGCGCCGGCCTCGGCCTGATCGACGGCGAGCGTGATGTTCAGCTCGCTCGAGCCTTGCGCGATCGCCAGCACGTTGACGCCGTGCTCGCCCAGCGAGGTGAAGACGTTGCCCGCGACGCCGGGCGTGTGGGCCATGCCGAGCCCGACCGCGGCGACCAGGGCCACGCCCTGGCGGACGGTGACGTCCTCGATATCGCCGCGCGAGATGTCGGCCCGGAACTCCTGCTTGATGGCGCCCTCGGCCGCCAGCGCGTCGGGCCCCGGCACCGCCAGGCACACACTGGATTCGCTGGAGCTCTGCGAGATCATCGTGACACTGATCGAGCGCGACGCGAGGCACGAGAACAGGCGGGCCGAAACACCCGGCACCCCCGACATCCCCTTGCCCTCCAGCGAGAGCAGCGCCTGGTCCTTGATCGCAGTCACGGCCTTGACCGGGTGAACCACTCCGCTCCCGCTTGACGGCGGGGCCGAACTGCGCCCGTCCACCACGCTCCCGGGCGCCGCGGGGTTCAGTGTGTTGCGGACCCACACCGGGATGCGCTTGCCGCTCACGGGGATCATGGTGCGCTGGTGCAGCACCTTGGCCCCGTAATAGCTCATCTCGCCCGCCTCGCGGTAGTTGAGCTGCGGGATAAGCGACGCGCCCGGAACGACGCGCGGATCGGCGGTGAACACGCCGTCCACGTCGGTCCAGATCGTCACCTCGTCGGCGTTGAGCGCCCCACCGACCAGCGTCGCGGTGAAGTCGCTCCCTCCGCGGCTGAACGTGGTGGTCGAGCCGTCCGGGGCGCGCCCCATGAAGCCGGTGACCACGGGGGTCTCGCCCCGCTCGAGCCTGGGGCGCAGGAACGAATCGATGCCCCGATCGGTCACGAACGGCAGCGGGTTGGCGTCGGAGTAGGCCGCGTCGGTGTCGATGAACGTATCGGCGTCGACGGCTTGGGCCTTGTGGCCCAGACGCCGGAGGATCAGCGCGATCAGCCTCACGCTCAGCTTTTCGCCGGCGGCGACGATGCGGTCGCGGGTGCGCGCCGTCACCTCGCCCACCAGTTCCGCGCCGCGGATGACGTTGGCCACGTCGTCGATGATCGCCATCACCTCGTCGCGGACGGGCCCCACCGGCTCGTCGTCAGCGGCGGGCTGCTGAGCGATCTGATCCAGCGCCTCGACGTGCATGACCCGAACCTTTTTCAGGGCCGCCTCGGCCGCTTCGCGATTGCCCGCCTTGGCGGCGGCGGTGGCCTCAACCAGAAGGTTGGTCACGCCGCTCATCGCGCTTGCGACCGCGACGACCCGCGCCTTCTTGCCGGCATCAATCAACAGCTCGGCCACCCCGCGCATGCGCTGGGCGCCCAGGACGCTGGTGCCTCCGAACTTGTGGACTTCGATTCGCATGGCAACTGTGAAGCTGGAGCCGGGCCTTGTTGAGGGGGAGAGATGGTAACGACGGCGGCGGGATGCGGCGCGGCGAGCGCGGTGCCCGGTTGGGGCACCGCACGCCGGACCTTTGCCCACCCGGCAAGGCGCCCTCGCCTACCCCGCCATCCTGTCGAGCCCGTAGACCTTCATTTTCTTGTAGAGCGTGGTCCGGTTGATCTGGAGCTGGTCCGCCGTGGCCTGACGGTTCCAGTCGTTGGCACGCAGCGCCTTGAGCAGGATTCGCTTCTCCGGCTCGGCCAGGGCCGCGTCGAGCGGCGTGGCGACCCACGGCGTGTCGGGCGAATCCACCGCGTCGTCGACCTGCAGGCCCGCCCGTAGGTGCGGGAGCATCGGTCGACCGCCCACCATCGTGGGGTCGTCGGTGAGGTAGGGCGGCAGATCTTCCGTGGTGATCGTCGGGCGCGTCCCCAGCACCACCGCCCGTTCGATGATGTTCTCGAGCTCACGGACGTTACCGGGGTAGTTGTACCGCTTCAGCAGCTCCATCGCCTCAGGGGCGACGCCCGTCACCGTCCGATCGTGGGTGCGGCAGTGCTTCTCGATGAAGTGCTCAACCAGCGCGGGGATGTCAGCGGGCCGGTCGCGGAGCGACGGCAGCTCGATCTTGACGACGTTGACGCGGTAGTACAGGTCCTGTCGGAACAGCCCCTTGGCGACCAGTTCTTCGAGTGGCTGGTTGGTCGCCAGCACCACGCGAACGTCCACCTCCATCGTCTGGGTCGATCCGACCGGCTCGAAGCGGCGCTCCTGCAGCACCCGGAGCAGCTTGAGCTGCATGGCAGGCGAGGCGGAGTTGATCTCGTCGATGAACAGCGTGCCGGAGTCGGCCGCCAGGAACTTGCCCTGTTTGTCGGTGTGGGCCCCGGTGAACGCGCCCTTGACGTGCCCGAACAGCTCGGACTCCAGCAGCGTCTCGGGGATGCTGCCGCAGTGGATTTCGACGAAGGGCTTGGCCGCGCGAGGGCTGCCTTGGTGGATCGCGCGGGCGACCATGCTCTTGCCGGTGCCGGACTCGCCGGTCATCAGCACCGTCACCTTCGACGACGCCACCGACCGCACCATCTCGAACGCCTTGACGATCCGCCAGTCTCCCCCGATCAGCCCGTTGAGCCCGTAGCGCTGATCGAGGTTGGCCCGCAGCGTCGTGTTCTCGGCCAGGAGCGCCTGCTGACGCAGGGCTTTCTCGAGGCTGAGCCGCAGCTCGGCGTCGACGACGGGCTTGGAGAGATAGTCAAACGCCCCGGCGCGGACGGCCTCGACCGCGGACTCGATGGTGCCGTAGCCCGTCAGCATCATCACCACGACGCTGGGGTGCTTCTCGCGGACGATGTTGAGCAGTTCCAGCCCGCTCATGCCGGGCATGTTGACGTCTGTCACCACCACGTTGAACGGGGTGGGTTGCGGCGCACCGCTGGCAGTGCGGGGGCCGGAGACGGCCTTGTCCATGGCCTCCAACGCCTCGGCGCCGTTGAGACACGCGGCGGCGGTGTGCCCCTCGTTGCGCAGAAACTCCGCGAGGCTCTCGGCCACGATCGGATCGTCATCCACGATGAGGACGCGCCCGCGCGGGGCCGGGTTGTCGGTGGTTCCCTTGGAGGGCTTCATCGCTCACTCCCCCCAGTCGTTCAGGAGCCACGGCGCCGCCGGCGGCGCCGACGGAAGCACGAGCGTCAGCACGGCCCCGGCTTGGTCGGTCTCGGCACGCGACAACGTGACGTTGCCGCCGGCCTGCTCGGCCAGTCGGCGGCACAGCGCCAGCCCCAGCCCGCTGCCGCCGGTGCCCGAGTAACCCTGCGTGAACGCGTGCTGCAAGTCCTCGTCCGACAGGCCCCGTCCGTTATCGGAAACCGTCATGACAATGCTCCCTTGATGGTGCACGGCGCGAACGCGGATCTCGCCACCACCCCCACAAGCCTGGACGGCGTTCCGCAGCGCGTTGCACAGGATCGAATACACGGGCCCGGGTGGCTGCTTCTCCACGCCCCCGTGAAGTTCCACATGGACAGCGACACTCCGCGCGTCGGCGGCGGCCCGGACGGCCTCGACAGCGTGGTGAGCGGCCTCTCCCAACGTCGCCGCCGGCAGCGCGACGTTCGCCGCGGCCTCGAACAGCCTGTCGCCCTGCAAAGCTCCCGCCGGACGGAGCGCCTCGCGAAGCACCGCCGAGGCTCGTTCGAGCCCGGCCGAGACCAGCGCCAGATGCCGCCCGGCCACGAGCGCCGGCGGGCCGTCGTTGGCGTCCCGCATCGCGTCCAGAGCCAGCCGCAGGCCGCGTGCCGAGCCGTCAACAAGGTTGGCGAGTTCGTGCATCAGGGTGCGGAGCGCCGTGGCGGCGTCCTCGCGCGGGGCGTCGTGCGAGAGCACCGGCGCCACCCGGGGATGACCACCGCCGCCGGCAGATTCGGGGCGGTTCGGCTCCGAGTTTGGACGATGGATGCTGCGCGGCAACATGGGGATGTTGCCGAGCATCGACACGATCAAGCCCACACTTCAGCGGGTGATGCCGCGGAGCAACGCTGATAACCACGCGGGGCGTTTCAGAGCGCGCCGGGGCTATCGCGGCGTTGCCTCAGCACACCCGACCGAAGTTACCCAGCAGCGCCGTCAGGTCGGCGGTGTTGACGAACCCGTCGCCGTTGAGGTCGCCGCCGGTGTTCGGGGTGACAGCGTGCCCGAAGTTGCCCAGCAACTGGGTGAGGTCGGCGGTGTTCACCCGCCCATCACCGTTGATGTCGCCGGGGCAGGGAGGCGTGTAGGTGACAGTCAATGCCGGGCGGTCCGCGGCCAGGGCCTGGGCGCGGCTGCCGTAGCGTTTGGCGCTCCCGGTGGCTGCCTCGTCGCCGCGGAGCACCCAGCCGTTGTTCGACGCGGGGTTGTTGACCCACGACTGCACGTCGGCGGTGAGCTGGGCCGACGACCAGGTGTAGTCGCCGACCTGATCGACGCTGGTGGTCGCGGACGCGCCGGCGGCGAAGTCTCCGCCCGCGGTGGTCCACGTGGATGTTGCGTAGAACCGGTGCAACCAGGTGGCGTCGCCGGTCTGGGCCGGGAAACCGCCTCCCTCGGATTCACCGAAGCTGGGCCCGGAGGCGCCCTCGCCCCACGACGCGGCGCATCGGTGCAGCGAGGCGGGGTAGGCCCCGCTGATGGTCTGCAGCATCGTGAGCTTCAGGGAGACTGACGTGACGGTCGAGCCTGCGGGGATCGACGTCAAGTCAAACTGCAGCAAGGCCCGCCGGACCGTGTCGTTGATAGCCCCCGTGCGCCCCGCGAAGATCGAATCGCCCGCCCCATCGCTCGACTGGCCGGAGGGGTCTTCAAAGAGGGTGTTGTCCTTCGCCGCCCCGAGGGTGACCGTCGGGCGGGCTTCGGCAAGGCCCGAGAAGAAAATCAGCGTGAGCGCGGTCATCGAGGCCCGGACGATGGATGCGTGCATGATGCGTCCTCCGAGTATGAGTTCTTGCCGGGGACTGCGCCCCGGGCGATTATGCTTCATGCGTCATCCGCGGCGCCCGGCTGTCAGCGGCGCCGGCGAAATACGCCAAAGGCAAGCACTATCGCCCCCGCGCCGGCCCCGGGCGCCGGGACCGTATACAGGACCGTGAGCAGCGGGCGGTTGGAGGGGGTGGTGGCCTCGCGGGTATCGAACCGCTTGGCGTTCACCGAGGCGGATTCGTCGCCGCGGATCAACCAGCCGAAGTTCGCCGCGGGGTTGGACAGCCAGCCCTGCACGTCGGCGATCATCGCGGCGCTGGACCAGGTATAGAAACCGGTGTTGATCACAGATGTGGAAGCCGAGGCGCTGGCCGCGAAGTCGCCGCCTGCGCTGGCCCACGCGGTGCCGGGGAAAAAGCGCGCCAGCCAGGTCGCGTCTCCGGGGGTGGCCGCGATGCCCTGGCCCCCGCCGCCGGGGCTGACACTGGTGCCCTCACCCCAGCTCGCGAGCAGGGTGTGGAGCGCGACATCAGCAGCGAGGCCGGGAGACGCCGCGGCGCCCATCCGCATGGTGAGCGTAACCCCGGTGACCGTCGAGCCCGCCGGAATGGAGGACAGGTCGAACGAGAGCAGGGCGCGCCGCAGACCCGCGCTGCCGGTCCGTCCGGCGAACATGGTGGTGCCGGCCCCGTTGCTGAAGCCGGTCTCGTCGGCGTACATCGTGTTGTCGTGGTTCGACGTCAACGAGATTGAATCAGCCCTCGCGGCGCCGCACAGACTGATCAACCCTGCAACGGTGGCCAACACGGGCGCAACACAAGCGGAACGCATGCTCGACTCTCCTTGCTGACGCGCGACGAAAGAATCACACGCCCCGTGCGTGTACCACGAAAAGGGTACACCACGAGGGTCTCAAAGCCAGCGTTGAATGCCCAATTCCGCTGTTTTCGGGCGAACTGGGACTGACAGGTCCGGTTTTATGGGGTCGTCCGCCCCGTGCGCCGCAGGCTTGGGTATCTTCAGCACCCACCAGGCGTGCCCACCAACGACCCCCCCAATCTGGACGTGCTGATCATCGGCGGCGGGATCGCCGGCCTGTGGCTGCTCGACGAGTTGCGCCGCGCCGGGTACCGCGCGGCCCTGCTGGAACGCAGCTCGCTCGGGCACGGCCAGACGCTTCAATCGCAGGGGATCATCCACGGCGGGCTGAAATACACGCTGGCCGGGCTGCTGAACCCGTCCGCCGAGGCGATCCGGGAAATGCCGGCGGTCTGGCGCGACTGCTTGTCCGGGCGGCGCGAGCCGGACCTGTCCGGCTGCCCTGTTCGAGCGGAGTTCTGCCATTTGTGGCGGACCGACACGCTGGCGTCACGGGCCGGGATGATCGGCGCCAAGCTCGGGCTGCGCGTCGCGCCGGTGACCGTCCAGGCGCCCGATCGCCCCCCGGTGCTCCGCGATTGCCCCGGCACGGTGGCTAGGCTGGATGAGCAGGTCATCGACGTCCGTTCCGTGGTAGAGCGCCTCGCGGAACGAAACAAGGGCGCGGTCCTCTCAACCGCCGGTTGCTCGCTGGAGCTTGAGTGGTCCGGTGGAGGTGTGCTGGCAACCGTGACTTCCTCCGCCGGCTCGGGGTCGCTGCGGCTGACCGCCGGGCGCGTGGTGCTCACCGCGGGCGCCGGTAACGCCGAGCTGCGCGATCGCCTGGGACTCGCACCGGGGCGCACGCAGGTGCGCCCGCTGCACCAGGCGATGGCGCGCGGGCCGCTGCCGGAGCTGAACGGCCACTGCGTGGACGGCGCCCGTACCCGCGTGACGATCACCAGCGCTCGCGACAACCTCGGGCGCACCGTGTGGCAGGTTGGCGGGCAGATCGCCGAGGACGGCGTGGCTCTGGACGGCGCACGGCTCGTCGCGCTCGCCAAGTCCGAGGTGTGCGCGTGCCTGCCCAGCCTGAGCCTCGAGGGCGTCGAATGGGCCACCTACCGCGCCGACCGCGCCGAGATGGTCCCCGCGTCGGGAACTCCGCGGCGCCCGGACGATGTGTGCATCCTGACCGAGGGCCCCATCATCACCGCGTGGCCCACCAAGCTGGCGCTCGCCCCGCGCCTGGCGGCGCGGGTGCTGACCGAGCTTGGGACCGCGGCGAGGAGTGACGAGCCCGGGGGCGTGGTCATCGACTGGCCGGCGCCCGAGGTGGGCATTGAGCCGTGGAACGCGCCGCGCGATTGGACGCCGTAGGCAGCCCCGCTCAACCGCCGCTGTAGTGGCACCGGCTGCTGCAGGTTTCGTGGACCACGATTTCGGCGAGCAGCGGCAGGGTGGGCTTGAGACGTTGCCAGACCCAGTGCGCGATCACCTCGCTGGTGGGATTCTCAAGGCCCGCGATCTCGTTCAGGCAGCGGTGGTCCAGCGCCTCGCGGACCGGTTCGAGGGCACGCTTGATCTCGCCGTAGTCCATCAGGTAGCCGCGGCCGTCGGGCGGCGACGGCGCATCACCCGCGACCACGACGTCGACACGGAACGAGTGGCCGTGCAGGCGCCGGCACTTGTGCCCTTCCGGGAAGCTCGGGAGCCAATGGGCGGCCTCGAAGTCGAACGATTTGACGAGTCGGACGTGCATGGTGGACTGGGGCGACCGCCGGTCTGCGGCGGTGTGCGTGATGTGCGGCGGCAGAGTTTATTCAGGCCTGGTGATCCGCACCGTGACCTTGGTGCCCACCGCGGGCACAGCGCTCGGGTCGGCGATCCAGACCGGCTCATCGACGGACGCCTCGGGGCTGAACGTCGTGACCCACGCGATTGTTTCGGTACCGAAGGAGGCCAGCCCGATGAGCGAGCCGTCGCTGTCGGCGTCGTACCGCTCGGCGCCGTCGGCCCGCTTCACGAGCGTTGAGCCCGCGAACACAAAGCCGCTTGAGGCTTCGGAGGCCTTCTTGCCGTCCTTGGCGTTCTTGACCCACGTCAGCGGCGCATCAGCGTGGACCGGAGCGCTCGGCGGGCCGGCGGACCAGATGAACCGCACCTCCACTTTGTCGCCGGTGGGCGGTGTCGCCACTGACTTGCCGTCTTCTCTGCGCCACTTCGCGGGGGCGCCGGCGTTGAAGCCCGCCAGCAGCAGCGCGGCGTGCACCTGCGAGGGCTTGACCTTGGTCATCACCAGCGACTCGTGCTCCTTGGTGCCCTGGGGGCACGCCAGGACCTCGAGGTAGAGCTTCTTCGCCGGGTCGCGGACGTCGGCGATCACCTCCGCGTCGAACTCCACTGCGTGGGCTACGCGGTCGGCGCGAACGCCGGGGAAAACCTCGGCCAGGGCCGCCTTCGGCTCGGCGGGGGCGGGGGATGTCGGTATGACCTCCTGTCGCGCCGCGCTCCACGCCGCGCACGTGGCGACCGGCAGCAGCGTCCAGAGGATCGATGGCAGCGGTCGCATTTCCGGGGTCACGGCCCTGAGGGGCGCGCGGCTGAACGTGGGGCGCGGACACGGCCGCGGCTCGTGGAACCGCACCAAAGTACGGATCAGCCGTGCTCGGCGGTCTTCAGGCCGGCGACGTGCTTCATGCCGCGGCGACGATCACGCAGGCGCCGGCTCTTGCCCGAGCGGTCACGCAGGAAGTACAGCTTGGCGCGGCGCGAGTCGGCCCGGCGGACCACCTCGATCTCCGCCACCCTGGGCGAGCACAGCGGGAAGGTGCGCTCAACGCCCTCGTTGTCCACGATGCGGCGCACCGTGATCATCTCCTGCGTGCCCCGGCCCTTGCGGGCCATCAGGACGCCTTGGAACACCTGGATGCGCTCCTTGTCGCCCTCGACGATCCGGCAGTGAACGTTGACCGTATCGCCAACGTCCATGCGGGGCAGGTCCTTGCGGAGATTGGCTTCGGCGACGGATTCGAGGATCTGCTGGATGGCCATGTGGGTGCGTCCTGGGTTCTGAGGCTGTCGTCTGGAGTCGGACGTTGGCGTCCTTGGGGTCGTACGGGTGCTATTCGTCGTGTTCGATCAAATCTGGTCTGCGTGATCTGGTGCGTTCGATTCTCTGCTGGAGCCGCCATGCGTCAACTTTGGCGTGGTCACCGCTGGTCAGGACTTCGGGGACTTCCATTCCCTCCCACACCTGCGGCCGGGTGTAGTGCGGGCAGTCGAGCAGCCGCAGCGGGCCCTGGGGCGTCTGGGCGGGGCTGAAACTGTCCTGGGAGGCCGACGCCTCGTGGCCCAGCGCTCCGGGGAGAAGCCTGACGACGGCGTCGACAAGCATCAGGGCCGGGATCTCGCCGCCGGAGACGACGAAGTCGCCGACGCTCAGTTCCAGGGGATCCAGCCTCCGGATCACCCGTTCATCGATGCCCTCGTAGTGCCCGGCGATCAGCAGCAGCCTCTGTTCGCCGGCGAGCTGCTCGACCCGCGCCTGGGTGAGTCGCTCGCCCTGCGGGGAGAGGTGGATGCGTCGCGCGGGGCGGGGGTCCATCGCCTCGACGGCCTTCACACAGTCCCAGAGGGGCTGGCACATCATCACCATCCCAGGGCCGCCGCCGAAGGGGCGGTCATCGACCTTGTTGTGTTTGTTGGCGGCGTAGCTCCTGATGTCGGTGACGAACCATTCAACGAGGCCCGCCTCACGGGCGCGGCCGGGGATGCTTTCGTTCAGCACGGGCTCGAACATGCCCGGGAAGAGCGTGAGGATGTCGACGCGCATCGAAGGGCGGGGGCCGATCCGGGGGGTCGTGGCGTTCATGGGTCACGCTCGCCGGGCGCATCAGCGGCAAGCGCGGCTCAGGCCTTCTTCGCTTCCTTCTTGGCGGCCTCCGCGGCGGCGGCCTCCTTGGCGGCGGTGCGGGCCTTGGCGCGCCGGTCGGTGCGGGCCTTGACGAAGGCCCCCCACTTCTCGGCGTCGATCAGGTTCGCCTTGGCCAGAAGCGTGCTGACGGTCTCCGTCGGCTGAGCGCCGGTGGAGAGCCAGTGCTTGATGCGCTCCTCCTTGAGCAGCACCTGCTTGCCTTCCTTGGCGATGGGGTCGTACCAGCCGAGGTTCTCGAGCACGACGCCGTCACGGCGCGTGCGCTTCTCGATCGCGTTGATGCGGTAGAAGGGGCGGTTGCGACGCCCCATCCGCTTGAGTCGGATTCGGACCATCTGAGAGAAACTCCGGTTGGTACAAGCCCGTCGCAAAGTCGTCGGGCGGTGTCTTGCCTCGTCGGCGCCGCTCGGCGCGTCCTCCTGACGAGGGGCGCAAAGGGGGAGAGAGATTGTAGCCATCTCCAGACAGGTTGCAAACACCACGGCGCAGTCGGCGGGGCGAGCCACTCCCCCCCCAGGGCCCTATCGGAACCCTATCAAGGCAGGACGCCATTGATCACCCCGATGGCAGCCTTGATCGTTCGGGCCGCCGCGTCCATGACCGGGGAGCTCACATACCTGAACGCGATGACCACCAGGATCAACCCGAAGACTTCCGCGTTGGGTTGGCTGAGCAGCGAGCGGTACCCCGGGCTGAACGATCCAACCACCCGCGAGCCGTCCAGTGGCGGCAAGGGGAGCAGGTTCAGCGCCATCAGGACCAGATTCAGAAACGCTCCTGCCAGAAAGAACGTCGAGAAGTTCTCGAAGACCGTCTGGTCCATCCCGGAGGCGTATTTCTTCCAGATCGCCAGCAGGACCGTGCAAATCGCGGCGAGCAGGAGATTGACGGCCGGGCCGGCGGCGGCCACCGCCGCGTCGCCGTGGCGTCCTCGCAGACGCGACATGTTCACCGGCATGGCGCCCCACGCGACGCCGCACAGCGCGAACACGATCAGGCTCGCGTAGCCCATGTGCACCAGCGGGTTCCAGGTCATGTGCCCGGTGTCGCGCGGCGTGGTGTCTCCCCGGCGCATGGCCTCCAAGCCGTGCCCCAGCTCGTGCAGGCAGATCGAGAAGATCACCCAGAAGACCCACGAGATGAGCAGGGCCTTGTCGGTATGAAAAAGATCGGAAAACCACCAGTTCATCATTCGCTCCGGGCGTCGCGAGCGATCACGGCGCACCCGGAGGGTATCGTGGACGGATGAACCGCGTGATCTACCGTGTGGCCGCCGAGCTGGCGGATGAACCGACCGCCCAGAGATACATCGCGTGGCTGACGGGTCCGGACGGTCACGCGGCGGAGGTCTTGAGCTGCGGCGCGGTGTCCGCGACGGTCTGCAGGCTGGACGCCGACGAGGCCCGGGGCGGGTTGATCCGCGTCGAGTGCACCTACGTGTTCGGCTCTCGGCGAAACCTCGACGTGTACCTCCGCGATCACGCACCGCGCCTCCGCGCGGCAGGGCAGGCCCAGTTCGGGGCCGGCGGCGGTGTGGCGATGTCGCGGCACGTAGGCGATGTGTTCGCTGTGCTGTGAGGGGCGTGTCGCAAAAACAAAGGCGGGGAGCCTTGTGGCTCCCCGCCGTGGGGTTACGCATTCACGATGTCAGCGGTGTGCTGACCAGCTCTCCGCGTGGGATTACTGGCAGACGCCGCCGACGTTCTGCTTGCCGAACTGGCCGAGCAGGACGGTG
>CAZEDW010000037.1:0-40424 GCA_964510955.1 uncultured Phycisphaeraceae bacterium | reverse complement strand
CGTAGTAGCCCGCTCAAAGTGGGATTTTGGCCCACCGAAGTGGGACGAGCCCTCCGCGCAGCGTAAATCCGCCGGAATTCAGCCCTTCTGAACTCCGCCGGTCCCCGCCGCCTCCCCCGGCTTCACCAGGGGGCCCAAACAGGTCCCGAGCCGCGGCTGCTCGGTCTCTGATCCCCCTCCGCGAGGGGTGCTTTTCAACCCCGGTTCAAAGGGCCGTCGAGCCCTCCTCGAATGCCGGTTGAACGCCCTTCGGCGTCACCCAGACTTCCCCGCCCTCAACAGTCACCCGCACCGGCGCCACCGCCTCCCACCTGCCCTTAGGGCAACGCTCCGACGCCACCTGGGTCTTGAGTCCCAAGTGGCACCCGCACGTCGGCCCGACTACATCCTCAATTTTGCGACCGAGGTCCCTGATCGCCGTTCGGGCCCATTCATCTCCCCCTCCTGCCCGCGCCCGCAGCACATCCCCAGCCCGCTTCCCCTCTCCAAGCTCGGTCAGGGGTATGCCGCACCAGCACCAGGCAACCGTGCCACCGGGCGCTTTCATGATGACGTTGCACCGGCATTCCATGCACACCGCACTCCGCCTGACCTGGTCGCCGTGCCCCGCCACATCCCCCCCCGCGAGCGCCTTCACGAACCGCTCCCCACCCCTGGCCACCATCCTCAGATACTCCGGCTTCATCGCCCCCACGCGGGCCATGTCCAGCGCCAGCGCCGGCTCCTTCAGCACCAGCTTCGCCACCGCGATCACCTCGCGCACGTTCATAGCCCACCTCCCGTGCATCCCCCGCACCCCCCGGTTCCACCACTCCCGCCCATCACCAGCAAGCTGTCCCCCCCGCCCGGAGGCGGCGGCGGGGGCGGAGGCGGCGACGCCTGGCACTGCACGAACCCCGTGATCTCGGCCTCGTAGGTCTCCTCGTTGCTCACGGTCCCGCCGCCCTCAAGCGGCCAGGTCTGAACGCGGATCAGCCGATACCCCTTCGCCGAGCCGTTCCAGGTCTGCACCGTGAAGCCCATCGCCGCCGCGTCGCCGAGCTCCATCCACGGCCCGCTCGGGTTGACGATCCAGAAGTTCCGCTCGATCAGCGCGATCGATCCGATCCCCTGCGTCACCGAGATCCAGAACTCCGGGTTCGTGGCCGACCCGGCGCACTGGAGCGACCGCACCGAGTGCAGCGTCTCGACGTCGCCGCCGAACCGCTCCCTGGTTTCCGTGACGAACCCCTCGGCGCCCTGGTAGTAGTACGCGCACCGCGCGCAGTCCAACGGGAACACGTCGGCCATCGCGCCGTCGCCCGAGCCCTCGACGGTCGTGCGCATGATCCCCGACGCCGGCGGGCTGGGAACATCGCGGGCCTCGGTCACCTGGCGGAAGCTCCAGCGCCCGCGGAGCGGGAGCCAGAAGTGATTGCGGCATCCGGGCCCCACCAGCGTGCCCGTCGAGTGCGGCGGCACATACGGCACCGTGCAAGCCGAGCACACCTCCGGCGGCATCGGCAGCCCCACGGTCGTGCACTGCTGGCAGCCCTCGAAGTCGTCGCCCAGGTCGATGTTCACCAGCAGCGCCACGCCCAGGCTCGTGCACAGGCGGCACGAGTTGGTGGTCAGCTCGCCCACCAGCGGGCAGCCGTCGCCGCTGTCGTCGTAGCGGTAGGGGTACTGGAGCAGGTCCTTCAGCACCGGGATGGTCAGCTGCGTGCCGCACGGGCTGTTCACCAGCGGGACCACGTCGATGGGGAACGCCGGGTTCAACGCGTCGGCCCGCACCGTGGCGTACACCCGCGCGTACGCCGGCGCCACCGTCGAAAGCCCCGGCGCGTCCGGCCTCCACGCCCAGATCTTCAGGTCGATGGTCGCCGTGTACACCTGGATGGTCAGCGTCGCGCGGAGCAGGTTGTTCCCCGCGCCCCAGAACCCCGGCAGCGCCGCGACGGGCGAGAAGTCAAACGCCCCGCGCGCCCGGTAATCCACCGGCCGCACGATGTCCAGGTTGGTCGCGCACGTCAGCTCGAACACCTCCTCGTCGCTGTGCACGCCATAGTCCAGCTCGCCGTGGTACGGCCGGCAGTCGCCGCCGCCCGCCGGCGTCATCTCAAAGGCGCCGCCGTCGGGAGACGGAAGCCCGCCGGTCAGCGCCACCGTGAACACCTTGGCCCGCTCCACCAGCCCGCCGACCACCTTCCTCCGCTGCTTGCGGAACTCCACCGTCCCCGACACCTGCACGCGGCACCGCATCGCCGGAGGCGGCGTCCCCGTCCACCCCCCGCCAGCCCCCTGCACATACCCGCGCGGCGTGCACCGCCCGGGCGCGGTGCAGCACGGCCCGGTCTCCGGGCACGAGGTCGGCGAGTCGCAGCAGTTGCAGCGGTGGCGGCTCATGGGGAAGGCACTAGGCACTGGGCACTAGGCACTGGTCTCCGGACTTGCGATTTGCTGATTTGCCATTTGTCTTTGTCTTTCTCCCCCCCAGTGCCCAGTGCCCGATGCCCAGTGCCTTCTTCCATCACCTCTCCACACACGCGAACCCGCCGCGCATCGACCCGCCCACCTGGGCCCGGCTCAGGTACCCGTAGGCGTCGGGGCTTCCGCCGGCGGCGCCGGCGTCGTTGAGGTTCAGCGTCCCGACCACCATCAGCCGGTTGCCCTTGACCAGGCCGCTCCCGGTCACGCTGAACACCTTCTCGGTGGCAGCCGTGGTGCTGGTGATCAGTTGCTCGGCGGTGGCGCACAGGTCAGCGCCGGAGAGCGCCCCGTCCGAGCCCAGCAGGTACACCTCGCAGTCCACCTTGGCGTGCGTGGCCAGCGTGCGGCTCACGAACGCCACCAGGTCCACCTCCAGGTCCATCCCGTCCACGTAGCTCTCGTTGAGCCGGACCACCCACGCCCGCTTGCACGCCGCGGTGTCGGGCGCCGCCCCGGCGCCGTTCACCGCCGGCGTCTTCAGCCGCGCCTGCTGCGTCCCGCCGGTCACCACGACGTCGTCTGAAAAGGTGTTCGACGGGTCGTTGAAGCCGCCCAGGATGGGCAGGTCCACGCGGATGCCCGCCACCTCGGCCAGCTTGTTGGCCACGTTCTGCGCCGTCACGCTCATAGCACCGCCTCCAAATAGACAGGGTTCCTGTTCTGGTTCAACACCACCTCGCCGCCCTCGTCGATCACCATCGAGGCGACCACCGCCGCGCTCTCATCGCTCACCACCCCGCCCCCGGAACCCCCGGAACCCCCAAACTCCGGCGAGCCGCGCATCACCACCGTCCGCGCCGACTCGTCGAACACCACCCGCCGGTCCTCGTCCAGCACGATCCCCCGCAGCGCCGACACGTCCGAGTCGCTCAGCGTCCCGTCATAGGCCACGCCCAGGAGCACCGGCCGCCACGATTCATCCACCACCACCCGCCCGTCCTCGTCAAACACCAGCTGCTCCAGCATCACGGGGTTCCCGTCGCTCGGCGCCAGCAGCAGCGACCCGCCCCCGCCCCCACTTCCGGGGGCCACGCACTGCCCGTCGTCCAGGTTCACCTGGCTGAACCAGCACGCTTTCACACCCGCCGCGCCGGCGCTCACCGCCAGCAGCACCTTCACGACGCTCCCGATGGGGATCGGCTTCATCGCCCAGCCGCCGGGCAGGTTGGCGCGGTCCACGCCGTTGCCCTCCACGCCCGCGCCGTCGTTCATGCACTCCGCCAGGTTGTACGCGCTGCCGTAGTCACCGCTGGTGAAACCGCCCGCCGCGTCGCGCCACAGCCCGGTGCTCGGCTCCGGCGCCGCCTGCACCCAGGTGTACGACCACCGGTTGCTCCCCACGCCCGCCGTCCCGGTAATCCGCGCGAAGAACTCGCTCACCGGCGCCACGCTCAGCGCGCCCACCACCTCGGCGCCCGCCGATGCCGGGTGCCGCGCCTCGTGACCCCTCGTGCCGGACGCCGTCTCCGGCCCCCCGCCCCCGGAACCCCCGCCCCCGGAACCACCACTCCCCGGGCTTCCGGGCGTCAGCGCCGCCTTGATGTCCGCCAGCGCCACCGCGCTGCCCGGCACGCCCGAGGCCCACCGCGATACGCCCGTCGCCAGCGAGCGGTTGGCCTCCGAGGCCCGCAGGTCCATCTCGCCGTCGGGCGTCTCGTGCTCGTTGATCGTCAGGATCGTCTTCAGCCCGCGCACGTCCCACTCGACGCGGCCGCACGCCCCGCCGCAGCTCCCCGGCGCCACGTCGATCAGGCCGCGCAGCACCACCGTCCCCGCCAGCACCGCGCCGCCGGCGATCCGCGCCTCGGCGATCTTCTGCGCGATGTCGCTCAAGAGGTCATCGTTCAGGAACACCGGGTTCACCAGGGGGTTGGGGTCCTGCACCGCGATCCGCCGCAGCCGCGGGAAGTGAACCTTCACCGTCAGCGGATCGTCCAGCGCCTCGCTCAGCGCCTCGTCGGCCAGCTGCGCCACCGTCACCTCGCCGCCACCATCCACCGCCCCCACGAACCCGATCACGAAGTAGTCCCACTTGTAATAGCCGTACCTGGCCTCGTGCGCGAAGTACACCGTCAGGTCCCCGCCCGACAGCGCCGCCATCTCCGAGCGCGTGAACGCCTTGGCGTCCGTCACGCTCGCGGGCCGGGCATACACGAACTCTTCCGGCAGCACGAACACGCCCGCCAGCGCGTGCACCTGGCACGGCCCGAACCTCACCGCCGCGTCGGCGTCGTGCATCGGCGCGGGCACAAGCAGGTCGCCCACGCCCGCCGGGGCGCACGCGAAGCCCACCGCCACCGCCGCGTTCGAGGAGAGGAACGGCACGCCCTCGTCCTCGTTGAACCGCATCGGCTCCCACGCCTCGACCAGCCGCAGGCCCTTGTCCTCCTCGCGCGTCGAGCGCACCGCGCGCAGCAGCCGCCCGTACTGGGCCCGCTTCTGCGCGTCGGCGGGGTCCGGCCCCGCTCTGAAGGCGTCGATGTCGCCCGGCTTGATCTCGCCCGGCGGCGTGCCGGCGTCGTTCTTCCACGCGTGCGCCGTCTCGTCGTAATACACGAACTCCAGCTCGCCCAGGTCGCGCTTGGTCAGGACCGTCGTCCGCGTCGTCCCGCTGGTCACGATCACCGTCGATCCTCGGATGGCCGGGTGCCGCGCCAGGCTCGACGAATCGACGATCTCATCAAGCCCGCCGTCCAGCGTCACGCCCTGGCCCGCGCGCGGCAGCTTGTACAGGCTCCACGCCGAGCCGCTGTTGGGCAGCGCCACCTCCCACCCGATCCGCCCCAGCAGCGCCTCGAGCTCCGCGATCGCGCTGGCGTTGCCCCAATCGAGCGGCCCGGGCGGCGGAAGGTCATCGAGCGCCACCGGGATCATCCCCGTGTTGAACCCCAGCGCGTCCAGGCACAGGCTCACCAGCACCGAGTTGGGCATGAACTGGTCCGAGCCCTCGTCCACCTCGCCCGAGCTCAGGAGCGGGTTGAACGTCGTCTCGCGCAGCAGCGCCCCGCGCCCGTCGCGCAGAATCCCCGGCAGCGTCATCAGCCGCAGCCGCACCTCGCGGAAGTCCACCGAGCCGAACGAACCCTCCAGGTCCGCGCTCCCCATCGTCACCGCGTCCACCTGGCGAAGGTAGTAGTGCTCCAGCACGACGGGATCACCATCGGAGAGCCCGAAGCGCAGCGTCACCGGCCCGTCCAGCGACACGCCCACCGGCCCGTCCGGCAGCGGCCAGTCCGCGGCCGCAACGAACACCACCAGCTCGTCCCCGCCCAGCCCCGCCGTGCGGACGGGGTTCGACCCCAGCCGGCAGTTGATCGCCGACCCGGCCTTGCCGCCGACAGTCGGGGTGATCGTGATGGTGAGGTGCGGAAGAGGCATGGGGAGAATCTCAAATCAGCAAATCTCAAATCTCAAATCCGACTCGATGCCTTGATGCCTTGATGCCTTGATGCCTCCCCCGGCGTTCCTACGCCGGGCTCAACTCCGCCGCCGCCGGCACCGCCTGCTCGCTGTCGAACATGTACACCCGCTCCAGCCGCATCGAGCGCATGCCCGGCGCGCTGGCCGTCACGGTCCAGCGCGGCTCGCCCGCCAGGTCCGCCGCGTCGAACGCCGCGGGCACGCTGCCCGCGTCCGGCACGGTCCCGGTGAACTGCATGTCGGTGCTCTCGCTGTACACCCACGGCATCGCCGGCCCGAAGTACGGCACCGGGTCGCCGCTGTCGAAGACCGCCGCCGTCGCCTGCCGACCCCCGGAAGCAAGCGCCACCGACTGGGTGAACCCGAAGAACACCGTCCCCGGCATCCTCGCGTCGGTCACGCCCGTGGTCACCTCGTAGCTGTACGTCACCTTGCCGCCGATGCTCGACGGCTGGCTCACGCGCTTGCTGGTCAGCACCTCGCCCGCTCCCGGGGTCGGCTCGCGGTCCACCGCCGCGTCGTACGCGCCCGCGCCGCTCACCGTCCCCGACACCGTCCGCACCACGACGCCCTGGTTGCGGCGCTCGGTCACGTCGGTCTCGTCCAGCATCGTGGTCCCGCCCGGCCCGCCGATGGCGAAGTCCAGCGGCGTCTCCGACCACTCGTAATCCGCCGTCGAAACATCAGCGGCGTTGGTCGAGGTCTTCACCACCGTCTCGGTCACGCGGCTGGTGAAGGCGTTGCCGCGCCCCTCGGCGGCGGTCTTGGCCGGGTCGATCACGTTGGTGGTCAGCCACGCCTTGGCGCCGGCCCCGGGCTTCACCCGCACGCTCCCGCTCTCGCGGGTCTGGCTCTGCCCGGCCTTGTCGGTCGTGGTCTCGATCTTCCGCGTCAGGCTCACCAGCCCCGACACGAACCCGACTTCAACCGACTCCACGCGCAACCGGAAAAACTGGTGGCACCCCACCGATTTCTCGGGCTGCTCCTCCAGCGAAACCACCGGGTACCCCGGTCTGGTGGTCCACCCGTCGCCGCCGATGCCCGTCACGTCCCCGCCGGCGTTCAGCACCCGCGCCGCGCCGCCGACTTCCACGATGGTCACCTTCTGCCCGCGCCGCACCAGGCTGGTCCGCAGCGTCTCCTTGAGCGCCCCCACGGCCGCCGGCGACTCGCCGCCCGCCATCGCCCACGAGTCGATGGTGATCACCCGCCGCCGCTCCTGCGCGTCCACCGAGGCCGCGCCCTCGGGTGGCGTGACAACCTCGCTCGACTCGCTCATCGACAGCAGCGGGAACGCAGCCGACGCGCCACCCCCGGTCCCGACCAAGACGGTCCCGGCGGAAGAAGCAAGGGAATACAGGTCGCCCAGGGCGGTCATCGGCGACCTCCCGGTGGGCGACGGTCCTCGGCGTTGCGCTCGAAGTGTTCCTGCACGACGGGCCGCAGTTGCACCGGCGTGAGGCCCATGATCGCCCCCTTGATCGCCCCCGGGTTGTCGCTGAAATGCTCAGAAAGATCGGAGAGCATCTTGGACAACACGCCAACGTCCTGACCGACGCTGCGGACCGCCGGGCCGACCTCTTCATTGAAAACGCGGGCCAGCTCCCTCGGCCCCTTGGTCAAGTCGCCATCCCCGGCGCCCTCGACCATGCCCTTCAAGAATGTGCCCGTGTTCTTGTTCTTGAAGCCCTCCAGCGTCGCGTTCAGCTCGTCCAGAGCGGCGTCGTACTTCGCAGCAGCCTTCACCACGTCATCGCCGATGATGCGGCCAAGATCCTGCTGGTGCTTGATGTACCCGACCAGTGCAGTGCTGCCATGACCCAGCAGGTTGCTGAAGAGTCCCACTCCACCCCGGCCAAAGAAGTCCATCGCATGGCTGGCACGTTCAGCGGGGTTGTGAAATGCAGCAAGCGCATCGGCAACGCGATAAATGTCGCGATCCCCTTTGCCGAAGGTTCGAACATCGAAGCCCAGATTCTCGAAGGCTTTTCTCGCGGGACCCGCGGAGTTGATCGCATCGCCCAGGGTTCGATTGAAGAAATCGAGTCCATCGCCAGCGGCCTCGGCGTTCTCCCCGATGTCCTTGGCGGCGGCCTGAATCCCTTGGATCAGCTTCGGACTGTACCCCGTCCTCTCCGACAGGTTCCCGATCTTCTCCAGCTTGTCCGACATCTCCGTCGCCGCGCCGACCGCCGCTTCGATTCCTTTGACGGCGCCGGCGCCGAGCTTGGTGAACGCCTGGATGCCCGCCAGCACCGGGTTGGTCACCGCCGCCGTAAACACCGGCCCGAACGTCTGCGACACGTTCTGCGCCTCCAGCATTCCGCGCATGAACCCGCCGCTCTCCAGCGTCAGCTTGCCCGTGATGGCGCCAAGGTCGTAAGCCATTGAAGAAGGCACGAGGCACTAGGCACTGGGCACTAGGCCGGACCGATTCTGTTGTGCCGTCCTCCTTTCCTTTCTTCACTGATGCCCAGTGCCCGATGCCCAGTGCCTTCCCTGATCCCGCTCCGCGGGATCAGGTCCCGATCTTCCACACGTCCCCGTTGCCGTCGCAGTACGCGCGGTACACGCACTTGATGGTCTTGAGCCCGTCGCCGTCCTCTTCCATCGAGGCGCTCAGCAGACCCACCCGCGTGTAGAGCCGCTTGCCCAACCCCGCGCCGTCGGTGGGGTCCTTGATCTCCAGCGTCGTGTACACGCCCGCGCTGCCCACCGCCGGGAACGAGTCCTGCCCGGCGTTGTCAAAGCCCAGGATGGCCCGCATCACCGCCGGCGAGGTCTCGATGAACTCGACGGTGATGTCCTCGTTGCGCGAGCCCTGGATGTACCCGACCTCTTCCCCGTTGCGCGCCGGCGCGATCGGGATCTTCTTGCCGCCGAAGGTCGAGCTCACCTTCGCCTCGAGATACTCGTTTGCGCCGAGCTTTACCTGCACCAGGTCCGCCCGCACGTTCGCTTGATCAACCGCCATGAGTCACCTCCGAGTAAGGCACTAGGCACTGGGCACTAGGCACTGGGTTTTTGATCCATCTCGCCACTCGCCACCTGGCCGGCCTTCGCCGTCACCTCGTCCGCGTACGCCTTCCCCCACAGCCCGCCCCCCATGTGCGCCGCCACCCGCCCGCCCCCGCGCATGAACCGGAACACACCGGGTTGCTCGACCGTCACCGTCCGTCCCGTCCCCCATGCCTCCCCCCGCTCCGGATTTGAGCTTTGAGCTTCGAGCTTTGAGCTTTGAGCGCTGAGCACCACCCGCCCCAGCCACGCCGCCGCCTTCTCGTTCACCACCCGGTACAGCAGCACCACCTCGACGGCCGTCAGCTGCGACAGCACCCGCCGCGCCGCCGCGCGGTCCTCGGGGCAGAAGCACCCCACCAGCTCCCGCCGCGTCGCCCGCTCAATGTCGGCGCCGACCAGGCGGACCAGCCCGCGACCCGCCAGCGCGATCAACCGGCCAATGAACCCGGTTCGACGCCCCGTCGAATGCACGCTCAACGGATGCGCCAACACCAGCCGCACCCCGCGCACCACCACCGCCTCCTCAAAGGCGGTCTCGTTCATCAGCTTGTCCAGGTCAGTGTTCATGGGGAAGCCACTAGGCACCCCCCCGGGGGGGGCACTAGGCACTGGTCTCCGGATTTGCGATTTGCCATTTGCTCATTTGCCATTTCCCTCCGGGGGTCACGCCCCTCCCCCCATCCCCCCCGTGTCCTCCACCGCCACGTCCGTCCCCCACAGCCACAGAGCGCTCCCCAGTCCTGAACTCGCCGCGCTTTCCCACGGCATCACCATCACGTCGCGCCACAGCCGCGCCCCGTTCGGACCGCTCAGCCCCGACACCGCGTAGCCCAGCAGCCCCAGCGAAGCCGCCGCCGCGTTGAGCGTGACGTCGCCGCCGAAGCCGACATCCGCGTACGCGTGCACGCCTCCCCCGGAAGTGAACGAGCCGCTCTGCAACACGCCCAGGCCCCAGTCCGAGGCCGAAGGCACAACCCGCAGCGCCACGTCCGAACCCGCCGAAGTTCCAATCGTCACCGCACACGCCTTCACCGGCGGCGCCACCAGCGCCGGCACCACCATCGCCGCCACGCTCATCGCGCACACCACCATCCCCGAAGAAGCTCCAGGAGCCCCCGCCCCCCCCGGACCGCCCCCCATCGTCTCCGCCGCCCCGATCTCCACCGACAGGTTCTGCGGCGGCGACACCTCGCTCACGCTCAGCACGCGCCACAGGTTCACGCCCACCGGGGCGATGCTCCCCGGCGGCGGAACACCGATCAGCCCGTGCAGCCTCCCCAGGCCGCTTACCGCCCCGCTGACAGCCGCCGAGACCTTCGGTGCGTAGCAGAACCCTCTCACGCCCGCCGCCCCTCCGCCGCCCCCGGAGCCGCCCACGGCCCCCACGGAGAGCGCCCGCTGCACGTCGGCCAGCACCGCCATCGCCGCCTGCTCCGTCGCGGCCTCCACCATCACCCGCACCACGAAGGTGCGCGCCGCCGCGCCCAGTTGCCCGCCATCCGGTGGCGGCGACTGGTCCGGCGTGAACGACACGCACACCCCATCGGCGGTGACGGTGCGCCACCGCTTCTCCGGCATCCCGCCGGGCCGAACCCACACCGCGCCCCGCGCCGGGTACCCCCCGGAGCCACCGCCGCCCACCACGTTCACCGCCGCCGGCTCGCGCACCAGCATGCCGCGCGGGAACCCCGACAGGCCCAGCGCGCCAGTCCCCGTGTACGGCGCCGCCGTCGTGTCCGCGTTCACCCGAGCCGAGCACGAGGCGTACCACCGCCCCAGCTGCTCGCAGAGTGTCAGGATGGTTGGGGGAGTAGGCATGAGGCATCAAGGCATCAAGTCCGGATTTGCGATTTGCTCATTTGCGATTTGCTATTTCACTTCTCACAGACCAAGTCTCTTCTTCAGCTCCTCCAGCGCCTTGGCCAGCGTCGGCCTGCCGCGCTCGGCCATCGTTCGGGCGAACCAGCGGGCCTTGGTCTTGTGCCGCTCGTGCACCGCCGCCGCGTAGCTGGTGTTGGCGAAGAGCTCCCACACGGCGTCCTTGACCCGCTTCCACCCGTGCGCGTCGCGCAGCCGCCCGGTGTCGCGCGGCACCACCGACTCGTCCTTCATCTCGCTGACGAGGTTCTCCGCCCACAGCCCCACCGCGCGGTCGGTCTCCCCAGGGAACCGCTCGCGCAGCCGCCGCAGCTCGCGCACCACCTTCGAGGTGTCGATGGAGGGTTGGTCGTTGGAAGAGGTCATGGGGAGGTTGGCACTGGGCACTGGGCACTGGGCACTGGTCTCCGGATTTGCTGATTTGCTATTTGCGATTTGCCATTTGAGCTTTGAGCTTTGAGCTTTGCCCTATCCCCCCACCTCCCCCAGCCACAACTCCCACGCCCGCACGCACCCCTCGCTCGCCGCCGGCGGCCCCTTGAATCCCGCCACCCGCATCACGCGCGTCGTGTACGTCCCGGCGCCCGCCGATTCCTTCAGCGTCACGCGGTCCTCGACCTTCGGCGTGATCCCAGGGGCCCACAGCGCCGCGTCGTTCACGATCACCTTCCGCGACGCGCGCACGCCCGACGTCGCCAGCGCCGCGACCTTCTCGAACGAGAACTCCACCGCCTGCCCCGGCAGCTCAACGCCGCCGAAGTCCACGTCGGTGAACGAGTACCCGCCGCCGGCGCCCGCGCCCGTCACGCTCGACCAGCCAGTGATGGAGAGGTTGGGAATCATGTGGTGAAGACGGCACTGGGCACCGGGCACTGGGCATCAGGTTCGGGAATCGATCCGTGTTCGTCTGGGCGATCCGTGGCGACTCTTGTCCGGCCCTAGTGCCCAGTGCCTAGTGCCAGATGCCTTCCTCACACCAACGCCGCCCCCACGGCCCGCAGCCCCTCCATCACCGCCTGCGCCTCGGGGCACAGCTTTGCCCACGGCGAGCGGGCGATCCTCGGGTCGAGCGTCTGCGACACGCCGCCGGCGCTCTGCGTCACCAGCCCGCGCCCCGCCGCCGCCTCCAGGTGCGCCGTCGCGTCCAGGCCCGCCGCGCGGCCCGCCCGCGCCGCCGCCTGGTACGCCACCGCGTCCTTCACCTCGCGCGGGATGTTGGCGACCGCGCCGTCCGCGTCCCCCGCCGCGTCGGGCGCCACGTACACCAGCCCCGCCCCCCCGACCACTCCCTCGGAACATCCCACATCCGACATCCCGCATCCAACGTCGAGCGTCTCCCCCGCCTCCACCCTCGGCCACATCGCCGCCTGGGTGCGGAACTCCACCCGCCCGCGCCACACGCACGCGTCGATGTCCTGGTGCGCCTGCCGGACGAACACCGCCTTGTCGGCGTCCGACGCCGCGTTCCACGCCACCCGCCGCGCATCGCGCGACGGCAGCAGCCCCGCCAGGCGGTCGGTGGTCTGCTGCACGGTGAGGTAGGTGGTGTAAGACATGGGGGGAAGGCATCAAGGCATCAAGTCCGGATTTGCGATTTGCTGATTTGCGATTTGCGATTTCACACCACCCCCGCACCCAGCGCCCGCTTGGCCTTCAACCGCCGCCGGTACACGTCGGCCGCCGTGAACATCGCCTGGACGATCCGCTGCCCGGCCGCCTCGTACCCCGCCTGGCTCAGGTGCGGCGAGCCGCCGCCGTCCCAGCGCGCCGCCCACTCGGCGCTGGTGCCGATGGCCGGGTCCGCCGGGTCGATCACCGTCACGTCGCGCGAGGCGCCGTAGCGCCGGGCCATCTCGGCGGTGTACGCCGCGATGTTGGCGCTGGGGCCCGCGGTGCTCTGCGGGTGCGTCGGCATCGAGTTGAACACCACGCGCCCGGTGCGGAACCCGACCGCCGCGGCCTTGGCCGCGATGTCGGCCCGGATCGCCTCGAAGTTGTCCGCGTACCCCGCGGGCTGCCCGGAGTCCGCGGGCGAAGGCCCGACCGACTGCACGCCCGCGTAGGTGCCGTTCTGGTCGTTCACGCCGCTGTTCACCCACACCCGCAGGAAGCCGTTGGGCCCGGCGAGCAGCAGCAGCGCCTTGAGGAACTCGGTGCGCCAGTTCGCGGGGTTGGCCAGCCACTGCGACGCGATGTCCTTCAGCCCCTTGCCGGCGTAGAACATCGCGGGCGTCACGCTGAACCCGCCGAGGCGGTCGGTCCGCTCCATCGCCATGAACGGCAGGTACACCGGCGCGGTGATCTGGGTGCCGCCTCGATAGGTGAACTGGAGCATCGGCCACGCCGCCCGGCTCGAATCGGCGGCCAGGTCGAGCGTGTCGTGCCCGATGCCCCACGCCCCGGTCTGGGTGTTGAGGGTCTTGGTCGCCAGCGTGGTGTACGGCGACTCGTCGCGGCGGAAGCCCACGTCCCACGAGCCGCCGCCGGAGGCGTAGGTGCCGAACCACCAGTGCCCGCGCAGGGCGCCCGAGGCCCCCAGCGCGCCGCCGGAGTTCACCTGGAGCCCCACCGGGTTGGCGGGCGTGTTGTTGGTCGAGCGGAAGAACGGCTGCATCGTCCCCATCCCGTTGACGGTGGGGACGTAGGTGCTCAGGTTCGCGTTCAGCCCCGCGATGGACTCGGTGAGGCCCGAGGCCCCGGCGAGGTTGCCCGTGTACCCGATGCCGCTCCCGCCGTCGGCGGGCCCGACGCACCCGGTGGCGAACATCTGCACGCCGTTGGCCACCAGCCCGTACTGAAGCCCGTGGTCCCAGCCGAACCCGTTGAAGACGCCGTTGGAGTCGTCGATCAGAACCTCCACGACCCGCGCCGCGTTGTTCCGCTGCGCCACGATCAACTCAACCTGCGGCCCGACATTGATCACTGCGGTCATGGTCCGTGCTCCTTGCTCCGACCCTCGATGCCTCGATGCCTCTTCCCTTGATGCCTCGATGCCTTCTTCTCCAATTCCCGCCGCCGGCGTTGACCGGCGGCGGGCGTGTATTCACAGAGCGCGTCGGTTCAGACCTCCTCGAAGTCCACGCCCAGGGCCGTCGAGCCGCGCAGCTCGGCGATCACCGCCGGGTCCGAGGTGGTGAACGTGCAGCCCTTCTTCTTGGGCTCGGGCGTGAACTCACACGCGCGGTGCACGAACCGCTCGTGCCGCGAGCGGAACGTCGCCGGCTTGGGCGCCGCGTCCGCCTTGGCCTCGGGTTTCGTGTCGGGCTTGGTGTCCGGCTTGGTCTCGGTCTTGGTCTCGCCGTCCTTGTCGTGATTCTTGCGTGCCATGCACAGTTCCTTTCTTGATGCCTTGATGCCTTGATGCCTTGATGCCTCGATGCCTTCCTCTCCAATCCCCGCGGCGGGGTTCAACCCGCCGCGGAGCGCGACATTCATCCGGCCCTCCCCCCCGGGGGGGGAGGATGGACCGGGGTGGATCAAGCCGTGCCGCGGATGTCCTTGATCTGCGTGGTGAAGCTCTGCTCGCCCCACTCCAGGCCGAGGTCGGCAAGAATCTCGCGCGTCACCAGGTCCTCGCTGGTGCCCTGGCGGTTGTCCAGCAGCTGGAACTTGCCGTCCAGGGGCGCGCCGTTCGGGCCGGTCTTGAAGCGGTTCTGCCCCATGTGGCGGAGCCTGGGCATCGCGCCGTCCATGTCCACCAGCACCAGGTCCTTGGCCCGCGCGCCGGTGAAGCCCAGGTGCGGCACGACCTTCAGGATGCCGTTCTGCGTCCGGATGGTCTCGATCACGCTGCCGGCCTGCGTGTCCAGCTCGCGCCGCGCCGCGCTGGAGCCGTACAGCGCCAGCACGTAGTCCAGGGCCTCGAGCCCGCCGAAGCAGTACCGCACCTCCGAGCCCGCCGCGAAGACCGTGCGCATGTACCCGTTCCACAGCACCTGCGTGATGTTGCCGGCGACGTTGATCACGTTGCCCGCCGAGGGGATGATGCCCTTCATCGTGGTCACGAGCTTGCCGTCCAGGTCGGTCTGCGTGTCGGAGTACACCCCGAACATGCAGGCGTGCTCGGCGTCGCGCAGGAGCTCCTGAAGCTTCAGGGCCGTCTGCCGCGCGAACCAGTCGGGGGTGAAGGTCTTGGAAGCGGCCAGGCGTCCGTCCTGGCTGACGGTCTTGCGGAAGAACTGGCAGATGTTCTCCTTCTTGGCGTCGTAGAGCGGCACCTCGGGCAGCTTGTCGCTCCCCGAAGCCGCGGCCACGCCGATGTTGCGCAGCACCGCGTCGTCGGCCACGCTGCCCGCCGCGGCCGCGGCGCCGCCGCCGCCGCCGGCGTTGCCGTGGGCCCGCTTGACCGTGACGGTGTTGGTGCCCAGGTTGACGGCGGTGCAGTACAGGTACTCGCCCGTCGCCTCGCACAGGATCACGCAGTACTTCTCGAACACGCTGGCGTCGTCCACCACCAGGTCGGTCGTGGCGTTGGTGTACGCCGCGCCGCCGTTGTTGATCTGGGTGGTGCGGGCCCGCAGGTCCACGCTCTGCCAGGTGAACTTGGGCTGATCGGTCACCGCCCAGGCGTTCATCGCCATCAGCGCCGCGATCAGGGGCGCCGCGCGGCGGACCTCGGGGAACTTGGCGATGACGTCGCTCGACACGTCGGGCACCAGCTCGTGGCCGCTCCCGCTGCTCTGAAACACGTTGTACAGGGGCATGTTCGCCTCCTTGCTGTGGGTGGCCCCGGTCTCCGACCGGGGGTCTCTGATCCGACTCCGCGCCCCCCGACCACCGGGAGGCGAACACCGCGTGGCGCCGCACGGCGCCCCGCGTCAACTCAAACCTTGGCCGCGCCGCGTTCCCGGTCGGCCTTCAGCACCGCCGCCGCGTGCTCGGCGAAGGCGGCCTTGCCTTCCTCGGGGCTCTTTTTCGCCCCCTCCTTGGCCGGGTCCGCCGACGTCTCCTTGACGTCAAAGCCCTGGGCCTTGCGCCGCGCCTTGTACTTGTCGAGCTCGGCGACCACCGCGGCCTCGTCCTTCACGCCCTTGAGCTCAAGCAGCTCCATGAACGTCTCGTCCGCCGTCAGCCCCGAGTGCTTCTTGTCCTTCAGCACCTTCTCGATCATCGCCTTGCGGGTGCTCGCCTCCGCGGCCTTGGCCTTCTCGGCCTCGATCGCGCCCAGCTTCTCGCTCAGCGGCTTCACCGCCTCGGCGATGCCGGCCTTGATCAGCTCGGCGATGTTCGGCTCCCCCCCGGCGCCGCCCTTGCCCTTGTCCTTGTCATCGCCCTTCTTGTCCGGCTCCTTGCCCCCGCCCCCGGAGCCCAGCTTCCCCACCGTCTCGGTCAGCGTCTTCAGCCCCGCCGCCATCTCGGTGGTCTGCTTGCTCAGGTTGGTGGTCGCCTCGCCGACGGCGTCGGCCAGCGCCTTCTTGCCGCCGTCAGACGCGAAGATCACCGCGCCCGGGTCCGTCACCAGCTTCACCACCGCCGCTTCCTGTTCAGCCGTCAAAGGCATGTCGCTCACTCCGTTCGTCTAGAAGGCACTAGGCACTGGGCACTAGGCACTGGTTTCCAAGTCCCCATCCGATTTGCGATTTGCTGATTTGCGATTTGCGATTTCTGCCCCCCCCTCACGCCGCTTGCCTTCCGCTCCTCACCCCCCGGATCGGCTCCATCAGCGTCCCGTTCGCCGCCGCCGCCGCGTACCGCCGCGCCGCGTTGTCGTGCATCCGCACCCGCGATTCATCCACCAGCTCCGCCACGAACGCGCGGAGGTTCTTGGTGCAGTTGGGGTGGAACGGCGGGCCCCCGCCCGGCAGGTCACTCAGCGCCGGGTACGAGCCTCTCGCGTCGCCCCGCACCACCACCACCAGCCCCACGAACCGCGTGCAGAAGTTCGACGAGTTGCTGCCGGTGATCTGGGCCAGGTCAACCCCCAGCGACGCCTGCCGATCAATCTGCCCCTCGCGCTGCGCCTCGGAGGTCCGCGTCCGCACCACCAGCTCGGCGTAGGTGCGCACCTTGCCGGTCCAGCCGCCGACGGCGATCAGTTGATTGCCCGTCTTGCGGTAATCCTCCAGCACGGCGGGCGAGAGCTTCATCCCTTCACCGATCAGCTTCCGCATCAGCCCCAGCGCCTCGCGCGGGTCGCCCGTGATGACACCGCGTGCGATCACCCGGTTCACGTCCCGCTCGCTCAGGGAGAACCCGCGAACCCGGTCCTGGGCGTCCACGCCCGCCATCGCCTTCGACAGCGACCGGAACAGCCCCACCGCCCGCTCGCCGTGCTCGTTCAGCCCCCGGCTCATCTTGGCCACCGAGTCACGCGCCAGCGCGTTCACCGTCTCTTCGTTCACACCCGTGAACGAGCCAATCGCAAACGGTCCTGGGTCCTCAGTCCTCAGTCCTGATTTGCCATTTGCGATTTGCGATTTGCCATTTGGGATTTGCATCCCCAGCTCCGCGCACTGCTCCTGGGCCGCCGTCACCCCCGCCTCGAACGCCGTTCGATGCGCCGTCGAGACCACCTTCACGCCCGTCACGTTGGCCCGCTTCACCGCCCCCTGAATCTCAGCCAGCAGCGCCGCCGCCCGGTTGCGCCGGAACTGAGCCGACGAGGAGCCCGCATCCGCCGCAAGATCGGTGATCGCCTTGGACAGCGACTCGTTGATCGACTGCGCCGCCCCGCCGTACATCGCCCCGATCTCGCTCACGACGCCCACCGGCGCCCCCGGAACACCGGGATCGCCCGGATGGTCCGGTCCCTCATACGCCATGGCGCGGCCCCCCGTGACGGCGAGCATCACCGCGAACAGCGCGGCGACGATCAGTGCGTTCAGCCCGTTCCGACTCATGCCTTGATGCCTCATGCCTCATGCCTTCCTTTCAAGTCCCCCGCGGTGTTCAAGCCGCGACCTTCGCGGCATCGTTTCCGTTCTGCCCTGTCTCTCCTCCTAATGCCTGATGCCCAGTGCCTGATCCCTTCCCGAAGTCACTCATCAACGACTTCGCCGCCAGGTCGGCCTTCGCCGCGCCCTCCGCCTGGATCTGCTCCCACACCACCTGCCCGCGCTCGGCGCCGTGCACCTCCTTCACAGCCGCTTCCTGGCTCGTCAGCCCCGCGGCCAGCGCCTCGCCCTGTTCGCGCACGATGTCGAGGAAGTCCTTGGGGAGCTCCACTGTCATCCGCACGCTCACCGGCTCGACCTCGAATCCGCCCTCGGGCAGCGAGCTCTCCAGGCGGCACACCACGGTCCACGCCCGCTGGAGCGCCGGGGTCATGTACGCGGCGATCGATCGCGCCGACGCCAGCATCGACGCCGACTCCAGCCGCATCTTGTCGTAGGTGTCGGGCGTGGCGCCCTGGCCCACGCGCAGGCCCATGAACGCGGTGCTGGTCCGCAGCACCACCGTCAGGAGGTACTGCGCGAACTTGTCCATCAGCGCCATCAGCTGCTCGATCTGGAACTCGGCGATGATCTGCTCGAACTGCTTGTCCGGATCGGCGAAGGCCCTAAACTTCGCCTTCACCTCGCCGGTGGCCTTGTCGATCGCGCTCTCGGGAACGCGGAAGCGCGGGTCGCCGTGCAGCTCGCTCACGCGGACCACGCGGCTCACCGCCGCGGTGAAGGCGTCCAGGCCGTCCAGGTCCTGCTCGCTCATCAGGGGCTCAGGGCGGTTGTCGCGCAGCGACGCGACCAGCTGCACGATGTCCAGCTCGTCGCTCGGCAGCCACACGAACTCCGGCGGCACCAGCCCCGGCGGCAGCACCCGGTCCAGCGCGATCGGCCTGACGTTCTTGGCGTCGCCGGTGAACGCGAGCGGCTCGGCGGTCTCGACCACGAACGCCTGCTGGCTCACCGCCGCCGGGGCGAGCCGGCCCATCGGCTTCCAGTGGTGCTCCACCCGCAGCACGTTGATCTTCCTCCGAGGGTCGGCGGGGTCCGGGATCTCGATCACCCACCGCCGCTCCCAGCGCCGGGGCTGCCCGTCGGGCCCGGGCTCGCCGGCGGGGAAGCACACCTCGTTGTCTTCGAGCGCCAGCACCGCGCCCGCGTCGGGGTCCAGCCTGGCCGCCAGCGCCGCCTCACCCTCGGCCACTACGCACCGCGCCGCCTCCAGCAGCCGCGCGTCGAACAGGCACCGCTCCTTCACGGCCTTCACCGCCTGCTGCTGCGCGTCGTAGCCCTCCGGGGCCGTCACCATCGCGGGCTTGAGCGCGAGGATCTCCGAGATCACGCGGAACGCGAACTTGATCAGGTTGAACTTCACCAAGAGCTCGCCCAGCTGCCCGCTGTGCTTCTCCACCACCGGGTACAGGTGCTGCGTGGTCTTGAGCCGGAGCAGGACGTCGCGCCACAGCCCGCGCTCGACGGCACGGATCAGCCGCCGCATCCGCCGCCGCTCGCGCAGCTCCTTCAGCTTCGCCTCGTCCGTGACGGGGGGCGCGGGCACCTGGCTCATGTCAACAGGAGGGCGATTCACAGCCGCACCCCCCCGGCCGTCCAGCCGTCAACGAACACACCGGCCTTGTTCGCCGCCGCCCGCACCGCCAGCGTGAACGCGCTGGCCCGGTCCATGTGGCCGTTCTCGTTCCGCACCGCGTCGTAGCGCACGCCTCCGCCCGAGAGCACCACCTGCTTGACGGTCGAGAAGTCCGCCAGGGTCGCCTCGTCGTCCGGCAGCGTGCAGGTCTTCTCCACCAGCTGCTCGCGGGCCATCGGGAACATCTCCGCCTTGCTCGCGTTGGTGAACAGGACGCCCTCGACGCGCGAGCGGAACTTCCGCTCGAGGTTCTCCATCAGGTTCTCGCCGATGCCGGTTCGGTCGCCGCACAGCCTCGCCACCCGGACGCCGCGGGTCGCGGCGTCGGTGCGGAACGTCGCGTCCATCACCTTCGTCAGCACCAGCTCCATCTCGGTGAACGTCCGCTTCTCGGCGTTGAGCCGCTTGAGCACCTTGGTGTCCCACACCAGCACGCCCATCGTGTGCAGCACCGTGCCCGCGCGTCCCAGCACCCACGCCACGAACAGGTCGTTGGTCCGCGCCACGTCCACGCCGACATACAGCGCCGACGGCGACAGCACAGCGCACCGCGAAGCGATGTCAATGGTGAACTCCGAGGCGTCGTCCGTCGGCCTTGGCGCTGACCCATCCACGCAGGGTCGGGTCATCGCGTACGGGAAGAAGCTCGACGCCTGCGCCGAGGGCTTGCACAGGTACTCGCGGTCCCACTGCTCCTGCGACCGGCACTTGCTCCGGCACTCGGCCAGGAACGAATCGCGCGTGTACGCGGTCTTCCGCGTCTGGTTGATCTGCTCCACCAGCCCGCCCGCCACCGCGTCGTGGATGGTGACGGCGTGCAGCGTGACCGGCAGGTCGCCCGGCTTGGCGTGCCCGCCCTCGCGCCGCACGCCCATCGCGCACAGCTGCTCGAACGCGTCGCCCTCTTCGTTCACCGTCGAGAGCACCCGGATCACGCCGCCCAGCGTTGTGACCGGCGACGCAGAGTCCCACAGCGCCCACGGGTCGTTGTGGAACGCCCACTCGCTCAGCGTGATGTCGCCGTCGCGTCCCCGGAAGCTGCGCGGGTGGCTCGAGAGCGCCCGGATCACCGGCCTGCGGCCCGCGACCTCCGGCAGCTCGATCCGCCCGACCTTGATCTTCTGCTCGTCGATGATCTCGACGTCCCAGATCTGCCGCGCCAGGAACCCCACCTGCTTGCAGAACTGCGAGCAGTAATCCAGGAACTCCTGCGCCGTCTGCTCGTCCGCCGACGAGTAGTTGTAGTCCAGGAGCCGCACGCCCGACAGGCGGCTCTTCACGGCGCGGTACGCCTCGGCGTAGTCTTTGCCGATCCGGCGCGAACCGCGCATCACCGCGATGATCGATTGATCGTCGATCCAACGCTGCTGGTACGGCAGCCAGTACGCTCCCCGGTCCCGGTGCCGGGGGGCGGGGGCGGGGGCGGGGGCGGCCTTCGGTCGGCGCCCGGGAGTTTTCTCGGTGGCGGCGCTCACGCGTCCAGCGCCCTCCCTTCCCACACAGCCTCGAACAGCCGCTCGATGTCCTCGGGCTTCACCTTGCCGGCCTTGGCCATGTCGCGGGCCTTCTCCAGGCTGGCGCGGATCTTCTGGAACTCGGCGTCGCGCGACCGGTTCTTCCGCTGCACCTCCGCCGCGGCGCTCAGGGCCTCGAACATCCGCATCGTGAGATGCTGGAACGAGCCCTTCTTGCGGTTGTACGCCGTGTCCTTGAGGCGCTCGTGAAGCCGCGCCGCCATCGGCCTGGCGATGAACGCCATCACCTGGTCCAGGTCGTCGCCCAGCGGCTTGAGCTCGGCATCGCTGTTCACCGTCAGCAGCCGCGCCCGCTCGATGGCGAAGGCCCGGTCGCGCACGCGGCGGATGAACTCGCCGAACCGCTTGTCGGTCACGCCGGCCTTGCCCAGCGCCGGGCGCAGCGAATCGAACACGTCGCCCACCGGCTCCATGCGGACGATGCACCGCAGGCACGCGTCGAAGATCACCGCGTCACTGAGCGTCCACACCTTGGCACGGTCGCCGCGACCGTGGCCGGCCCGCAGCTCTTCCAGCGCCGTCAGAACCTGCACCCGCCGCTGGTCCTCGCTCACAGGGCCGACCACCAGGGAGGGCGTGCGTGAAAGCACCGCGTCCAGTTTTTCCCTCGGTGAAGGCTTCGCCGGCTTGGGCCTCACACGCTTACCCATGGCGCTCACCCCCGTTCTGCGCCTTGAGCACCGCCACGTCCTCACGGAGGCACGAGACCTCCTCCCACAGCGACTTGATCTCCCCCTCGTGCCGCTCGGTCACCTTGCGGAGTTCCAGCGACACCATGTCCAGCTTCGTCTCGATCAGCCGCATCTGGCTCATCACCGCGCTGCTCTCGGCCACGTCGGCCCGGTCCTCGCTCCGCTCGCCCGCGCGGGTGAGCCACGCGAACAGGCCGCCCGCCGCCGAGATCAAGACCGACACCACGACCATCACGATCACCCACGTCGGGGTGTCGGTGGTCGCGTCGGCGAGAGGAAGAAGGCACTGGGCACTGGGCACTGGGCACTGGTCTCCGGATTTGCGATTTGCTCTTTGCGATTTCTCGCCCCACTCACACCTCGAACTTCCGCCCGTCCACCTCGCCGCTGAGCTTCACGCTCGCGGTCCCGTCCGCCTCCACGTTCACCCCCACGCTGAGCGTCACGGCGCGGCCCTTGCCGAAGGCGTCGAACGGCGGCGCCAGCGTGGTCCCATCAACGTTCTGGTGCAGCCGGTACGCCGCCGCGACAAGCACACTCGCCGCCCTGCGGACGTCATCCGGCGTCGCCGTCTTCGCCGCGTTCTCACCCGGCAGCACCGTTCCTCCCGTGCGCGAGCGCCAGCGCCCCCCGACTGGCACGACCGTGTTCGCATCCACCCCCCGGACCGTCCCCCGTGCCACCGACTTGTCCTCAAGTCGGTGCTCTTCACGCTGCGCTTTCCGCCGCGCAAAGGTGCGGTCGACGTACCGGGGGGACCGGGGGGACCGGGGGGCCCGGTCGGCCTTGATCGTGATGCCCTTGGTTTTCTTCTTCGCGGCTTGCTTCATCGTTCGCGTCCTTGCGTGCGGAAGGCATCCAGGCATCAGGGCATCAAGGCATCAGGTCCGGATTCCGTGCTCTGGGTCTTGTCCACTTCGCCACCCCGCCACTTCGCCACTAGTGCCCAGTGCCTAGTGCCCAGTGCCTTCCCCTTCACTCCCTCCCGCCCGGCTCCGCCGCGCCCACGCCGCTGGCCCTCACGTTCACGCTCACGTTGCGTCCGTTGACGCTCCCGCTCACGTCCACACCCGGCTCGCCCGTGGTCGCGCCCGCCCGCCAGCCCGCGGGCGTGGTGCGCCACAACTTGCGCCGCCGGGCCTGCCGCTCGACGATCTCGTCCAGGAGCGCCTCGGCGGCCTCGTAGCGATTGGCGCCGGCGCCGGTCGCCTCGGCGTCTTTGACGGCGGCCATCGCCTCGCCCACAAGCGTCTCGGCGTCACCGGCCCCCCCGGGTCCCATGCCCACCAGCACGCCCACCAGCAGCTCGCGGTCCTTCACGCTCGGCCCTTCGCGGCCCGAGGTCTCGACATCGGGCGCGACGCTGATATCACCGTTCACGCTCACGCTCAGCGAGAGTGCGTACGTCCCCGGCGCCAGCTTCGCCCGCTTGTTCCCCAGCGTCTCGCGCAGCGATTCCAGCGACCGCTCCAACCCCTTGATCGCCGCCAGCGTCTGCACGTCGCTCTCGCTCACGCCCCCGGTCTCGGTCTTGGTCGTTTTCTTCGCCATCGCTCGTACTCCCGGTGTGGTTGCGTTTCAGTCCCGATCTCGACGCCCCGTTGCCCCGCAGACCTGATGCCCTCCGCTCCGTCACGCCGGCGGCGGCGGGCCTCCCTGCCCCGTGCCGCCGCTGGCGTTGCCGGTGATCCCGGCCAGCGCCGGAGCAACCAGCGCCGCGATCAGCCCGTGCAGTTGCGATTCGTTCCGCCCCGCGTCGTAGTGCGCGTCGGCCTGGTTCCGCGTCTCGTGCGCCTTGGCCCACGCCTCGTCCCACGCCTTGTCGGCGTCGGCCCTACGTCCGCGTCCGCCCAGCCACACCCCGCCCAGCCCCGCGATGGCGGCGCTCGCCAGCCCGCCGAAGCCGGGGATGAACGACGCCGCCGACGAGGCGATGTTCAGCCCCAGTTCCGCCGCGGCCGTCCGGCGGTCAATCTCCGCCAGCGCCGCCGTCGCCGACGCCCTGATTTCATCGAGTTTTCCCGAGACATTCGCGTTCAGGCTCGCCACCGCACGCTCGGTGTCGGCCTGCATGCGGGCCATGCGGGCCGCCGTCTCGTTCTGCGAGCGGGCCAGCGCCGCCGTCGCCTCCGCCGTGCCGGTCTCGAACTCGGCGGCCAGGTCGGCCAGCTTGATCTTCGTCTCGGCGTCCAGCGTCGCGGTGGCCCGGTCGAACGCGGCCTTCCGCCGCGCCTGCGCCGCCGCCAGCTCGTCCGCCTCGGCCCGGAGCTTCGCCGCCTGCTCGTCGGCGGTCGCCTTCAGGTTCGCCGCCATCGCCTCGCTCTGCGCCCTGGCGTCCGCCTGCGCCTTGCCCGCCGCGGCGTCGGCCTGGGCCTTGATCTCCTCGCCGGTCGCGGGCCTCCCCGTGAACGGGCTGTCCACCTTCGCCGGGTCGCACCCGCCGATGCAGCACGCCGCGCCCAACATGAGAACACAGGATGCGAAGCTCACGAAAACAGAACGCGCGGCGCGCCGATTCGGCTTGTTTTCACGGGTTCTCCGGGGGGGCCCGCCGCGAGTTCTATCGTTGAGGTCCGTCATAACGCCTCCATGCGTCGTAAGTCCGATGCAACCTTACATCAGAGTCATAAGTTGTCGAAGCCGGTCAATGGTCCGCGCGGGGTGCACGCCCGCGCGGACCGCTCCTCAAACGGGTGTCATGCGATTCCCCGGCCCCCGCCACGTCGCTGGGGTGCCCCGGCCCCGGCGCGCCGCCGATGGGCGCGCCGGGGCCGGCGGCGGCGCTGTCGACCGCGCCGTCGCCACCGTGACGGTGGTGAAGTGATTCAGCGATGGAAAAAGCGGCCGGGAGAGCGCGGCGTGAAGCCGCGCTCTCACCGACCGACCGGGGGGCAAGAGACGAAGAAGGCATCAGGCATCGGGCATCAGGCACTAGTGCCCGGTGCCCAGTCCCCAGTGCCTTCGCGGCGCCCGGCGCCGCCGCCCCGATCACCAGCGCCGCCGCCAGCAGGTGCACGCAGACCAAGAGCGAGACCGTCCAGCCGCCGCACCGCGCGTCGTCGTACCCCTCGTGGAATCCGCGCGTGAAGTTCTGGCGCAGCGACCGACGCAGCCCGCGCCAGCCCGCCGCCAGCGCGTCAAGCTTTGCATCAAGCTTTGAGCTGTGAGTTCTGAGCTTTGAGCTTTCGCGCACGGCACCGCCTCCGTCCAAACCGGACGGAAACGCGCGGGCGAGGCCGTTGTCGGTGCTGACGCTAGTGCCCAGTGCCTAATGCCCAGTGCCTAGCGCCGTCACCCTCCCGCCCTCTCGGGGCGGGACCATTCAAGCCGAGACAGGTTATCGGCGCGAACATCTCCCTGTCAACACCCAACCCAGAAAAAAACCGCTCGCCGGGTTTTGGGAGCGGTTGAGCTTCGTGAACAGGGCGGTCATATAGGCCGCCCCACCCCAGTCTTGCCGGGGGATGTTGAACACAGAATCTACCCGACCGCGTCGGCGTCGTCAAGGCTCGCGCCGTCATCCGTCCGGCTCGGAACCTCCCTGAGCAGCCCGAACGGGTTGTGCCTGGACCGCTGCCGTCGCCCGGCAGAATCCTGCCCGGTCTCCAGCAGCTTGAACGCAAGCCACGACCGGCGCAGCCGCATCGCCAACTCCCGCGGGAGCTTCACCCACACCACACGCCCCGGCCTGGCCTTCGCGGCCAGCGCTGCCACGGTCTCGGTCGGCTCGCACTCCTCCAGCGGGGCCGCGAGGCCGCGGCGTTCAAGCTCGTGATGCTGCACCAGTTGCTCCCTGATCGATCTCAACGCGGCGTCCAGCGTTGGACCGTCGCCGACGACGGGCAAACCCAACGGCGCCACCTCCACCCAGCCCTCCGTGCGATGAACAACGGCGCGCAGCATGCGCCTAGGATACCCCCATGTCCGACGTCAAGCTCAACACCGCGAGTCTGACCGCCCCAGAACATGGAAAGCGTCCTTTGCGTGTTCAGCCCACACGCAAAGAAAAGAGGGAATTGCTTTCCATCATCGACGCCGCCCGCTCGCACGTCATGACCGAGGCCGAGCGCCGCGAGCAGCGCCGCTCGTTCGCACACGGGAATCTCGCACTGAGCAATCCCAACATCACCCGCGCCGACATCGACCGCGCCGACGAGTCTCTGCCGCCGGTCACCGCCCACGCTTGAGCATCGGTCGCACGCGTCCCATCGGTCCTACTGTGGGCACTTCACCGACCGAACCCAGAGCGTTGCCCCGTTTGTCGTGTCGGGCTTCCCCTTTGGGCCGTCAACTTCGACCGTGAATGAATCCCGCTGTGCGCCCGTGATCATTCGCTGCTGCACGTCACCAGACACGAGCAGGGTCTGCCCGTCTTTGTCAAGCCCGTCCAGTCGTAGCTCGATACACGCCGTGCCCGTCAAGTCTTCAATGTCCGCCTCGACAAAAGCTCGCATTCCGCCGCCGGCCTCGCCCGTGCGCAGCTCCATGCGAACCAGTCTGACTTGAACCGGCGCGTTGCTGCTCGCTCTCCCACCGCGCACCAAGACCCGCGCGCCTTGTGGAACCGCGATCCATTGAGGCGATGTTTCAACGACCGGGACCGGCGCAGGCGCTACCGCTTTCGGCAGGGCGGCCGCCGCCTTCGCCCGCTGAAGGATTAGTTTGGCCTCCTCGGTCTCCGTCTCGGCCCGGGCCTGTTGCGTTTCCCATGCTGCGCGCGCCCTGCCCACCTCTACCAGGGCGCTCACGCCGATGGCCGTGGCGATGTGCGACAACACGTTCCCGACCATGACCGCCAACACCACGGCTATCCACGTCCCGAGTCCAAACGTGCTCTCTCGTCGCACACCAAACGCGGGTGCCGGCAACTCCGGCCACATAAGCGGCTTGCGCCCCTCGGCGGACGGCGCGTCTCCGGGCAGCGCCTTGACTTCCTCGCACGAATCCACCGCAATCCCAGCGCCGTTGAGCCGAGCCGTCGCCTCATCAGCCGACGGCGCCTCGAACGCCTCGAACTCCACCGGCTCTTTGGTCTTCACGTCCCGCCCTGTGATCTTGAATCGCTTCACGCCCCACCCGCCTTCCTCTTCGGCGCCGACGCTTCCTGCCCCGGTCGTTGATCCGGCGGCAGCGTGACGTTCGGATCAAGGATGCGCGTCACCGCGTGCGTCTGCGGCGTCGGGAGGGGCATCTCGCCGGGGCGGACCGGTGTGACGGTGCCGACCACGCGAGCATTTCCGAAATCGTCCGCAATCGCGCCGAGCAGCTCCCGCCAAATCGCTTCGGGGTCGATGGCCTCGTGCCCGTCAACCTCGGCTTGGGCGATCCACTTCAGCATGCGCTTCCTCATGTGCTGAGGCATCCCGGCAACGATTCCGAGTCCGACCGTTCCGAGCGACTTCAAAGAGCCGTAGCCATGCACCTCGCTCAGCAACCGCATCCCGGTCCAGACCGAACGCGGCACCGTGAGACTCTGCTTGGTCCACCCTTCCGGCAGCCGTCCATGTCGTGATTCCTCCGCCATCGATTTCTCCGGGGCGTCTCGCCCGGTGGAATCGGTATGAGCGCGAAGGTTCCCGCGCATCGTTGGGGTACAGGTCGCAGAAAAAGATTCATCCAAAGCCATCAAAAAGTCCGACTGTTTACTTGACATGGTTCAATAACCATGTCATAGTCCAGAAACCATTCAAGCCCCCCACGGGCGGAAACGCCCGGGCGAGGCCTTCCCAACCGGTGTTCGACGGCCCGCGGATTGGTCCGCCCGGCAGCCGAGCACCCCCCGAAGGGCGCTGCCATGCCCGCGATCAAAGCACCAATCGAATCCACCGGCGACTCGGCCAGTGCCACTGATCTGGCTCCCCGTGCCACTGACCCGTCCTCGGGTCAGTGCTCCGGCCCTGATGCCCAGTGCCCCCCCCGGGGGGTGCCCAGTGCCATCCCCCTCGGCTGCCGCCCCGCCACCGGCGCCAAGTACGCCGACCCGCGCACGGGCATGCCGCTCCCCATCGGATTTTTCCCCGCCCAACCGCGTGACGACGACGCGCGCTGGCACCTGAGGCTCGTCGGCGACGAGGCCCTCCTCCGCCCCGTCGTGGCGAGCCTCACCGGCGCGTACGGCGTCCAGCGGCTCTACCTCGCCTCGGTCTACAGCCAGCGCCGCGTCACGCCCGAGCACGCCCTCGACGCCTTCGAGGGCGCGCGGCAGCTCGTCGTCCAGTGCGGCCAGGTGCTGCGCGAGGCCATGCTCGCCGCCGGCTTCACCGAGTCCGACTTCAACGACCGCGCCGGCGACTGGCTCTCTCTCGCCTACAACGCCGAGACGATGCGCGGCCTCCGCCGTGCCACTGACCCGTCCTCGGGTCAGTGCTCCGACCCCGGTGCCCAGTGCCCCCCCGGGGGGGTGCCCAGTGCCCAGCTTGATGCCTCGATGCCTCATTCCGGGGGTGCCTCGATGCCTCCGTCCACAACCGAACCTCGCGTCTCGGAGAGCTTGGCAGCCTCCTGTGACGCCGGACCAGCGCCCGCGTCAGCCACAAGCTGACCGGGCGTTTTCCTTTCTCAGCTTCGCCCCCGGAAGGGGGCCACTCGTCTAGCACCGGGCGCGCCGCGCCGATCACGCCGCCCGCCCCTTCGGAAGGCATCGGGCACTGGGCATCAGGCATCAGGTCTGAACCAGTGCCAAGTGCCCAGTGCCCAGTGCCTTCCCCGATTCTGCCGCACCGTGCGGCCCGGCGCATCACAGAACCGCCGGGATTCACAGAGCGCGTCGGGGCCCACCACGGCCCCGCGTGCATTCGGAAGAGGAAGGCATCGGGCACTGGGCATCAGGCACTAGTGCCCAGTGCCCAATGCCCAGTGCCTTCCCCTCCCACTCTGCCCGGCAATCAGGACGCCGGCCAGCAACTTCTCAAGACCGCGACTTGCGCACGGAGGCCCCATGAAGCAGACGAACCCGAACACGACCCTTCGCGGCGCGCAACCCGGCGCGCAACTCGACCAGGATTTTTCTCCCGACATGCTGCCCACCGACACCGCCGTGATCCTCCGCGTCCTTGATCGCCACGGCCTCAGCCAGGCGTGGTGCGCCGAGCAGATCAACAAGGAGCCCGGCTACATCTCCCGCGTCCTCAGCGGCAAGTACCCCGTCCCGCATGAGTTGGTGCGCAAGGTCTTCCGGGTGACCGGCGACGCTGAGCTGCTGGAGCTCATCTGCCCGCGCGACTCGACGCTGAAGCTGATCTCCATCAGCCGCGCCCACCTCGCCCAGTGCAGCAACGACGTGACCAGGCAATACCTGAACGCGACCCAGTCGATGGCCTCGGTGCACCACATGGCCCCCACGTTCCTTCCCTCCGGCCCGCTGCTCTCGGAGCCCGCCAAGCATGTGATCAAGCAGGCCATCGCCGACCTGCTGGGCCTCATCAACGCCATCGACCACCTCGCGTCCATCGGGGCAACACGCGACACGTGCGGTCCCGCCCCCGCCCCCGGAACCGTTCCCCTCAACAAGGTCGCGTGACTCTGCGCCTCAAAGCTCAAACCTCAAATCTCAAATCCGACCCCGACTGCCCACTGCCCATCCTGATTTGAGCTTTGCCATTTGCGATTTGCCATTTCCTCCCCCCTCACCATGCCCGCCAACCCCTACACCGCCCCGCTGATGCAAGGCCGCCCCGGAAACCCCGGGATGCCGACCGCCAGCTCCTACTCCCAGCTCACCCCCGCGGCCCAGAAGCTGCTGGCGTTGATCGAGAACCAGCCCATGCGGGGCGGCATGACGGTGTTCAGCCTGTCGTTCGCAGCGGCGGTGCTCTCGCGGTCTTCAGGGGGCGGGGGGGGCGGCTGGCAGCGCGAGCAGATCGGCGAGGCGCTCGACGAGCTGGAGCGCAAGCACGCACTCCGCTACGAGACCGCGGTCCACGGCAACCACCCGCACCGCGGCACCTGGGTCGCCTGCGCCCCGGGCTTCGCCCCCATCGACCGCGCCGACGCGCTCCGCCTGGTCGAGGACGCCGCCGTCGAGGCCGCGTCGTCCCGAGCCGTCCCCCTCAGCAGGAAGGTTGCGTGACCGCGTTACCGATCCAACACCCGAAGGCACTAGGCACCCCCCCGGGGGGGCATCAGGCATCAGTGGGAGCTGCGCTCTCGCTCACCAGTGCCCAGTGCCCAGTGCCCAGTGCCTCATCTGGCATCCTCCCCGACCCCAACGTCCCCAACCTCGCGTGGGTCCCCATCGAGCTCGCCGCCCGCACGCTGGGCATGCACCCCGACGCCCTGAGCCGCCGCTGCCGCGATGACCTGATCCGCCGCGGCATGGCCAAGAAGCTCAGCCCGGTGGTGTCCGGGGGGGGGGGCCAGACCAAGTGGCACGTCGCCACCTACTTCGATCCCAGGCTCGCGGAGGTTGCACGAGCAGACATCGGGCATTGTCCGGGGGGGGCATCGGGCACGAGTGCCCAGTGCCCAGTGCCTGATGCCTTCAATCTTCTCCTCTCCCTCCCCAAGCCGCGCCGCGACGCCGCCGCGGCGCGTGTCGAGGCGGTGCGGATGCTCCGCGACCTGCGCCGTACTGCATCGGCGGGTGGCGCAAACATGGGCAACGAGCTCCCGCGTCTGCTCACCACCATCCACGCAAGGCTCGGCATCGAGACCTCGCGCAGCGCCCTGTTCCGCTGGGACGATCTCGCGGGCCCGGACATCGCCAGCGCCCACGGCTTCGCCCAGGCGCAGTGGAACCTGGTCGACCGCCGCGGCGGCAACCGCGACCAGGGCTTCGACGACCGCGCATGGTCGATGTTCTCGGCGCTCTACCTCCGCGACAACAAGCTGAGCGCGCGGCAGTGCTGGAAGGCCGTCGACGCAGAGTCGCGGAAGCAGGGCTGGACGTGGGTCAGCCTCACGCACTGCAAGCGCCTCATTGACCAGCGCCTGCCCGCGTCCACGCGCACGCTCGCCCGCGAGGGCGAGGACGCCTGGGCCAGGGCGCACCTCCCGCCGATTGTGCAGGCCACCGACGCGTGGGCCGCGGGCGAGTGCTGGGAGACCGACCACACCCGCTGCGACTTCTTCGTGCGCCGGGTCTCCGGGGGCCAGGTCATCGCCGACCGACCGTGGATCACCGCCTTCCTCGACCGCCGCTCGCGCCGCCTGATGGGCTGGACGCTGGGCTGGAACGCCGACTCCGATTCCATCCGCTCGGCGCTCCGCGCCGCCCTGGCCGACCCGCAGGCGAGCGTCCCCTCGGTCATCGTCCTCGACAACGGCAAGGACTTCGCGTCCCAGGAGTTCTGCGGCCTCACCAAGCATCAGCGCCGAATCCGCTCCAGTGCCCAGTGCCCAGTGCCCAGTGCCTCGGACAGTCCCCAGTGGCACGGTCTCTTCGGGCTGTTGGGCATCAAGGCCCAGTTCGCCACCCCCTACAACCACAACGGCAAGGCCCGCATCGAGCGGTTCTTCGGCGTGGTGCACCAGGGCTTCGACCGCACGCTGGATTCGTGGTGCGGCAGCAAGCCCGGAGACCGTGATCCTGAGGCCGTGAAGGCCGCGCAGTCCGACCCGCTGAAGCTGCCCACGCTCGATCAGGTGCGCGAGAAGCTCGCGGCGTGGTTCGAGGCGTACAACGCCACAGGGGATAGAAACGTCCCGGACCTGGACGGCCTCAGCCCCGAGTCGTTCTACCGCTCGCGCCTGCCCGCGTTCCGCGCGCTGACCGACAAGGCCCGCGTGCTGGGCCTGCTCCAGGACCGCTGGTCGCGCCCGCTCACCGTCAACAAGTTCGGCGTGGGCATCACGATCTCGGGCCAGCGCATCACCTACGGGCAGTTCGAGCCGGCCCTGAACGAGCTCGTCGGCTCGGGCAAGCGCGTCCACGTCACCTACGACCCCGCCGACCTCTCCAGCGTCCGCGTCTACGACGAGCGCTTCGCGCTGATCTGCCAGGCCCCGATGAACGCGCGTCACGGGGGGAACTACTCGCACGATCCGATCAAGAAGGCGCACTTCAAAGAAGCGATCCGCCGCCAGCGCCAGTTCAAGCGGGATGCCAATCGCACGCTCGACCACGCCGCCGCCGCCCTCCCAACGGCGGACCTCGCCCGGCTCATCTCCGCCGATCAGGAGATCTCCGAGACCAAGGCGGAGCTCGAGTCCCAGGGCGCGGCCAACCCACCGCCGATCCGGCTTGTTCGCTCGCCGCTCTCTGGCGACGAAGGCCCCCAGGAGCAGCGGCAGGAACTCCGCAAGGCCGCCGGCGCCGAGAACATCCCGTTCCCCGCGGCGCCGGGAAGCCCGCAGAGCACCATGCAGCGGGCCCGAGCCGCGCTCGAAACCGCGCGTGAAGAGATCGACATGGCCTCGATCGTGTTCCCGGCGGACAGCCCCTCGCCGGGCGCCGAAGCGCCGTCGCTGGATATCTGGGAGCAGCTCGCCCAGGGGATGTTGAGTCAATGACGAACCGCAGCAGCATCATCGACGAACTCGCGAAGGATTCGCGGATCACCAGAGGAGCAAGGATGCTTCCACGAGACAGAAAGCTCACGCCCGAAGAGATCGAGGCCGTGCGCCACCGCGCCGCCGAGTTCATCGGAAGCCGCTCGCTCAGCTACGACGAGATCGCCCGCCAGCTCGGCAGCGGCTTCGGCTCCAGCACGATCTATGCGTTCGTGCACAACAACCCGCGCGGCGACAAGGAGAAGGCGGCCCGGGCGCTCAACGCCTGGATGATCAAGACCTCCGACTCCGAGGGCGTGTCCCGCCCCAAGGAGTTCGTCGAGACGACGGTCGCCCGCGACATCCTTGTCGCCGCCAAACAGGCGATGGACTTCGGGCGCATGGCCGTCGTAATCGGCCCATCGGGATGCGGCAAGACCATCACCTTTGAGACGCTGGCGGCGACGTACCCCGGCACGATCTACCTGCGGCTCATCATCAACGCGCGCCGGCCCGCGGGATTCCACGAGATGCTCGCCGAAGCGCTGAAGCTGTCCAAGTGCCCGCGCTCGGCGACCCGTCGGCAGCTCGACATCATCGGGCGGCTCAAAGGCACCAAGCGGCTGCTCATCCTCGACGAGTTCCAGATCGCCGACGAGGCCCTGGTCGTCGCGGTCCGCGACCTGCACGACACCACCGGCATCCCCATCGTGCTCGCGGGCACCGAGGACCTGCGCGCAGTGGTGCTCGACAACAGCCAGTGGTACGGCCAGTTCTCGTCGCGCGTCATCGCCACGCTCAACCTCAACGACCGCGCCGGGGGACCCAACGCCAAGAAGCCGCTCTTCCGCGTCCGCGACGTGATAAAGGTGTTCGAGCAGGACAAGCTCCGCCTCACGGACGATTCGATGGACTTCCTCGCCGAGCTCGCCTGCCTGAGCGGCCTGGGCGGCCTGCGCATCTGCCGCGAGATCGTCGACGCCGCGACGCGGCTCCCCGGCTTCCGCAACAAACGGATCGAGCCCTCGCTGCTCTACCAGGTGCTGATGGAGATCCACGACCAGAAGTACGCCGCCCAGGTGAAGTTCGCCGAGGGCCGCATCAAAGACACCCGCGACCCGCTCGCCGCCGCCGCGGCATAAGCGCCGCGCTTCTCTGCCTCGTGCCTTGATGCCTTGATGCCTTGATGCCTCGATGCCTTGATGCCTTCCCCAACCACATGGCAAAGCTCAAATCCAAACCGTCCCCCGTGCCACCGACTTGTCCTCAAGTCGGTGCTCCCCAACCCGAACCGTCCCGTCAAGCCGTCGCTTCAGATCTCTTCCTGGAGCTGATGCGGTCCCAGATCCGCGCCACGCCCGCCACCCCGGCCGGCGCCGAGTCGATCCGAAGCGCGGCCCCGATCATCGCCGACCTCGCCGCCCAGTGCGCCGACGCGCTCGCCACCCGTCTCTCCATCCCCTTCTGATTTGCGATTTGCCATTTGCGATTTGAGCTTTCTCCCCTCTCCCCCCCATGTGGTCCGACCGCCAGAAGTTCCTCTTCCTGAAAGCCGGCAACGCCGCGGGCTGGAACGAGCCCATGCGCTACACCGCCATGCGCGCCTGCGGATGTCCACTGATGAAGGCAGCAGGTGCCGAACCAGTGCCCGGTGCCCAGTGCCCAGTGCCTCCCGGCTATCGCCCCAGCGTCAAGCACGCCCAGAACAACAACGGCCACTTCGAGGCGGTGATGGCGCTCGCCGAGGCCTGCGCCGCTCAAAGAGGGAGGCTCGACGCGAAGTTCCCCAGGCCCGCCGAGCACGACAGCTGGCGCGAAGCCGCCCAGCACAGCGCGACAAGCCGACTGATCCCCAAGCTCCGCGAAGTCTGGGCCGAGGCAATGGCGAAGATGCCCGGCCGTTTCTTCGAACCAAAAGGCACTGGGCATCGGGCATCAGGCATCAGTTTCGATCCCAATGCCCAGTGCCCAGTGCCCAGTGCCTCTCTCGACGCGCTCGCGTCGAGAGTGTGCAAGAACGACCCGTCGGCGTTCCCCGGCCTATACGACCACGGCCCGGAGCTGCTCGACGAGTGCGACGCCGGCCAGCTCCACCGCGTGCTCGAGGCGCTGAAAGCGTGGGTGGGCCGCGAGTTCTACGCCGCGGGCATCACGCCCCACACCTTCTACATCCCCGCCGGCGCCGTCGCGCAGGTGAAGGCGCACGCGAAGAGGCATCAGGCATCAGGCATCGGGCATCAGTCCGAACCCGTCGCATCCGTCCCATAGGTCCCATCCGTCCCATCTCAAAGCTCAAACCTCAAATCCGAACCCCACTGCCCACTGCCAACTCCCCACTCCCCCTCCTGATTTGAGCTTTGCCATTTGCCATTTGCGATTTCTCTTCTTCCTCCTCCCCGCCCCATGCTCACCTTTACCCCGACCAATCCCCTCAAAGCCACCAGGCCCAGCCGGTCAACGATCACGCCCGGCGGCATCTACCGCGTGCGTCACCCTCAGTCGGGCGCGACGGATCTCTGCTACGTCACGCGCGTCAAACCCGGCGGCGACCACGTCGAGATCTCCAAGCCCAGCTACGCCACGCGCCCGGGCAAGAACGGCCACAACGAGCGAGGCTGGACCAAGCCCCGCTCGGTCCCCGTCGAGTTCATCCAGCAGCCAGAGCACCACGACGCCGGCGCGATGGCCGCCTACGTCACCGACCTCGGCCCCTGCCCGCACCTCTGACCTATCCGAGCCCCGTGCGAGAGCACGGTGAAACCACGAAAGGAACCGCATCATGGCCCAAGGCGATTTCACCAAATCCGAGGCGGACGAAGCACTGACAGCTGTAGGCGAGATGTTCGAGGCCATCCCCAAGTCCAAGCGCGCCGGCTTCCTCGGCCACTTCAACGAAATTGGGCTCTTCATCGAGGCCGCAAAACGAGCCGCGCCAGAAGCGCCGGCGGTCGACAAGAAGAGTAAGGCCTGACCAACCCACTCCGCCGGCAGGAGGCCGGCGATTACCCGAGCAGGACGCTCACCATGGCGCACGCCAAGCTGATCCACATCGAGGCCGAAGGCGACGAGCGCGCGATCGCCGCCGCCGCGTCACTCGCGCGATCCGCCATCTCCGGCTCCGCCCCAGTGCCCCCCCCGGGGGGTGCTCAGTCCCCAGTGCCTTCGGTCACTCAGCGCACATTCCACGACTTCCGGAGCGAGCGGCGCGATCCCCGCGACATCCAGCCCCGCCCCATCCAGCGCCAGCTCCGCCACGCCGACGCCCTTGACCTGGCCGACCGCTGCCAGCAGTCCCTCAACCCCGGGCGCGAAGCCGCGTTGAACGCCCTTCGAGCGCTGTTCGAGCAGTACGTCTCCCGCCTGGGCGTCGGCGCCCGCTTCCAGACCGTGCACTTCACCGCCTGGCTCGACGAAACCAATCAGCGCCCTGAGGGCCTCGACCTTCGCTGCATGGGCGCCCTCGCCCTGGGCCTGGTCCGCACGGGCCGCGCCAGGATCGTCGGCTACCAACCCGACGGCGGCAACCCCCACACCAACCACAACAGCGCCGTCCGCCCGGTCTTCGAGATCGTGAGGGCGCCGCAGTAGGCACCGGGCATCAGGCCCATCCGTCCCATGAGTCCCATCCGTCCCATGATCAGCGAGGCTCACATCTCCGACGACAAGCTTCACCGCTATTCGCTATCGCGCACCTGGGGCGACGGTCCCCGCGCGGTGTGGCTGATGCTCAACCCATCCACCGCGGACGCCGAGACCGACGACCCGACCATCCGCAAGTGCATCGGCTTCAGCGAGCGAGCGGGGTTCGGTGGTCTCGATGTGGTCAACCTGTTCAGTCTCCGCGCGACCGACCCTCGCGAGCTCATCACAGCTCTGCGGCGCGGCGAGCGCTGCAACAACGACACCTCGAACACCGTCCTGCACGATGTCACGCGCGGCAAGACCGTGATCGCGGCATGGGGCGCGCACGCGGGCATCGAGCAGGTCCGCGACCGCGTGCGGGAGGTCGTGCACTTCTGTAGCACGCACACCTTCCTCTGCCTCGGTACGACCAAAGACCGTCACCCCCGCCACCCCGTGCGCGTCGGCTACGCCACGCCGCTCGTCCCCTGGAGCTACACGCCGTGAATGCAACCGACCAACTCAAGCAAGCGGCCCCCGCTTCCGAACCCATCGGCTGGGCGATCCTCGAACTGATGGGTCACCGCCGTCTCGGCGGGTTCGTGAGCGAGCAGACCATCGCGGGTTCTTCGTTCCTGCGCATCGACATCCCCGATACCGATGCCGAGCAGAGGGGTGTGGAGCCGCCGAGCCAGCGCACCGCGACACAGTTCTACGCGCCAAGCAGCGTCTACGCGATCACGCCGACTACCGAGAAAATGGCCCGAGCCGTCGCAGCGACCAACAAGCCGTCGCCCGTGCAGCGCTGGGAGCTCGATGTCGTCGAGCGCAACAAGGCGCTGCCGGGTCGCGCCAGCGACGGCGGAGAGACCGACGACGACGACGAGGATCATCCTTTCTGATTTGCCATTTGCCATTTGAGCTTTGCTGATTTGAGCTTTCCCCCAGTGCCCGGTGCCCAGTCCCCGATGCCTTCCGACTCTCCCCCCATCCCCCTCCCCACCGCCCAAGCCGCAGCCGACAAGGTGATCTTCCGCCTCCAGTCGCTCGGCGCCATCGAGCGCGGCGAGCTCGCCGGCAGCGCCCGCCGCGGCAAGCCGATGGTCAACGACCTGGACATCGTCGTGATCCCCGACCGCGCCGCCGACCTGTGGGGCCGCAGGGGCCGCACCTGGTCCGACGCCTTCCTCAACGCCGTCGCCTCCGGCGGCGCATCCTCTTCGCCAGTGCCCAGTGCCCAGTCCCCAGTGCCTTCCTCCCTTCCCCCCCTCTGGCGCCTCGTCTCCACCATCCACGCCGACTCGCGCCAGATCACCCTCCGCTCGCTCCGCGCCTCGGCGTTCAAGGTCGAGCTCTGGACCACCACGCCCGACCAGTTCGGCTGGATGCTGCTGATCCGCACCGGCCCCGCCGAGCTCGGCCCCGCGCTGATGCGCTGCGCCAGGGCCAGGGGCTTCGAGCCCGAGGTCCAGCACCTCAGGCGGAGGGGCGGTTCCGGTTACGAGTTCCCCGATTGCTCGACCGAGCAGAAGGTCTGCGAGCTCCTGGGCGTGAGCTTCCGCCCCCCGGACACCGACAACCGGATGCGCATGGCAAGAGAGATGCACGAGGTCGCCGACGCCGCGGGGATTGAACGCGGAGGGCGCGGAGAGATTCCGGGGGACGGAGAGGAATCGGAGCTGAATAGAGAGGCGGTGCCAGCATGATCAAGATCACCCCCATCACCCCACGGGCCTTCGACAGCACGCTCAGCTTCGCCTACTACCCCAACGACGATGACCACCGGCGGATCCTCACCAACTTCCGCGTATCCGTCGAGGCCGACGCGTTCGCCGCGACGTTCGACATCGGCTACCAGGACGGCGCCATGTACTCAGCTGCTGACCTGGACGAGATCATCAACACGCTGGCCGCCGCCCGCCGAACCATCCTCGCCAACGCCGACCGCGCCAAGTTCTCATCCCCATCCTGATGTGAGCTTTGCCATTTGCCCTTTGCGATTTCACTCCCCATGACCGACTTCGCCCGCAACTGCATCTCCCACTGGCACCCGCTGCTCGAGGCCGCCGGCGTTCCCACGCCGCGCACGATCCTGTGCCGCATCGAGCCCCACATCACGCCCGAGACCGCCGCGTGGCTCCTTGGCGAAGGCCGGATGACCGACCAGGTCCTCCAGCTGCGCCGCGATATCGCCGGCGCGTGCGACCAGATCTCCGTTGCCGGGCCGTGGTTCCTGCGCTCCGGTCACTTCTCCGGCAAGCACGCATGGTCGAGCACCTGCTACTTGAACAAATGCTCGCCCGGTCACATCGAGTCCCACGTCCGCGCCATCGTGGAGGAGGGCGAATGCGCCTCGATGATCGGCTTCCCCTGGAACGTCTGGGCCGTCCGCGAGTTCATCCCCATGCACGCCCTCGACTGCGCGGGTCAAGCCCACGAGTTCGGCGGCATGCCCGTGCGGCGCGAGTACCGCGCCTTCGTCAACGGGGGCAAGGTCCTTTGTGTTCACCCCTCCTGGCCCGCCGACGCCTTCACCACCTCCAGGTCCCCGCAGTTCGACGCCGAGGTCGCCCGCATCAGCTCCGTCCTCGACTTCAACGCCCCCGTGATCGCCCTGGCCGAGAAGGCCGGCGCGGCCCTCGGCGGCGAGTGGTCGGTGGACATCCTCCGCGACGAGAACGGCACGTGGCTCGTCACCGACTGCGCCGTCGCCGCCGATTCGTTCCACTGGCCCAGTTGCCCCCGCCTCGCGCGAGAGGCGGTGCCCGCATGACCGATCAAGTGTTCAACGGACCACTTGAAGGCTCGACGCTCCCTCACGGATAAACCGACTACGTCATGGTGACGTACTACGACGACAACCACGCACCGAAGTCCAGCGTCTACTGGTGGCAGCCCGACCTCGGCCGCTGGGTGTTCCAACCCACCGCCACCGCCAAGGCGATGGCCGGTCTCGTTGAAAAGCGCATGCCATGACTACCCGCGAGACCATCTACCTCGTCATCCGCAAGGCCCGCCGTCGCTGGCACCACGACGTGCAGCTCCGCCGCCGCGTCCCCAAGCCGCGCGAAGGCGAGCTCGCCGTCCAGGTCGAGCTCGCCTTCGACGAGGAGCTGCTCACCCGTCCGCCCATCACCGCCAGCCTCGTCATCGAAAAGCGTCACACCATCCCCGCCGCCGTCAAGCTGGCGCCGGTTCTTCAGTCCTGATTTGCCATTTGCCATTTGCCATTTGCGATTTCACCCCCGTCCCACCGGTCCTATCCTGAGCAACGCCATGAACCCAGCCCAAATCAACGCCTACCTTGCCGTCAGAGAAGCCGACAGTTCATGCCGTATCGACAGGGCCGACTACTGCCTTGAAGCAGACGGCGACGACAGCAACGCGCACTGGACGCCGATGAACGACCGTGGCGACTTCATCGACGAGGACCTCTGCGACGACGCCATCTGCAACCACCTGCACACCATGCACGAAGCCTTGAGTCTCGTAGTGAAATGTCGATTCGACACACAGCTCAACGATTGGGGCGTCTACCACGACCAGCGTGGCTTCATCTTCTCGACAAGAGACAAGCTGTCCGCCTTCCTCGCTGCCCACATCGTGCGCCTGAACCTGGATGAGACACTTATCAAGGCTCTGCCATAGAAACCCTCCGCAGGAAACAAACGTGGGGGCCGAGTGACATCAACACCCGGCCCCCGAGCCAGCCGCAGACGATGAACGACCACGGCCAGCATCTTCCAGATGTCACACCGAAGGATGGCAAGGATGCCCCGCACGTGGTCACTCGTCAACACCGACGCGATGGATTGGCTCCGTTCACTCCCCAGCGAACACGCCGACTGTGTTTGCTCGGACCCGCCCTACGGGATCGACTACCAGCCGGGGAAGGCATCGGGCATCAGGCATCAGGCATCAGGTTCCGAACCAGTGCCCAGTGCCCAGTGCCCAGTGCCTACCGGTCGCTTCGACCGGGTTCTCAACGACGACGCGCCTTTCATCTGGTGGCTCCGCGAGGCGTGGCGCGTGACACTTCCGGGGGGCTGCCTCATCTGCTTCGCCGGCTGGCAGACCAGCGACACCTTCCGGGACGCGATCACCTGGGCGGGCTGGCGCGTGCGCTCGATGGTGATCTGGGACAAGGAATCCCCCGGCCTGGGCGACTTCAGCCAGGACTTCGCCCCCCAGCACGAGATCATCTGGTTCGCGGTGAAGGGCCGTTACCGATTCCCCAGAACCCCGTGCCACCGATCTCCGTCCTCGGAGATCGGTGCTCCGGTCGCGAGACCGCGCAGCGTCATCCGCTGCAAGCGTCCCGACCGCTCGACGAGGACCCACCCCACCGAGAAGCCGGTCGAGCTCCTGCGCCAACTCATCCGCGCCACGGTCCCGACCGGCGGCCTGGTCCTGGACCCGTTCAGCGGCACCGGCTCAACCGGCGTCGCCGCCCTGGCCGAGGGACGCCGATTCGCCGGCTCCGAGCTCAACCCGTCGTACTGCACCGTGGCCCAATCCCGCCTCCGAGCGACCGTTCGGGTTCAGTAAGCGGGCGCCGACCAGCGCCGAGCGCCGACCTTTCCGAAGGCAAAAACCCGCGCCACGCCCCGCCAACGCGCCGAGCAATCCCATTCTGAGCGGACCACTCCCCCGCGAATCCCGCCAAAATCCCACTTTGCCCGGCGTCCGGCCCCATCTCATAACTCGTTACATCACCGGTACTTACGGCGTTTCCCGCCGCTTCCCGCCCAATCCCATTTCCTCCGGCCCATCACGAATCCCGTCCTAGAGCCCGGCCATCCCCCGAATCGCCGCGTCCACCCCCGCCGGC
>CAZEDW010000036.1:0-42877 GCA_964510955.1 uncultured Phycisphaeraceae bacterium | reverse complement strand
TGGGCTGAGGGCCGGGCTTCGCCGCGCGGGGCCGCTTGGGCTTTGGGCCGGCGGGGTCGGTGCTTGCCGCGACCGGCGCGGCGGTGGGCAGGTGAGCGGGCGCGCCGGCGATGGCTGATTCGACGATCACCACGCCCTCCTGGTCGGCGGGGTCTTCGTGCTTGACGGCCTTGCCCTCGTCGTCGAGCTCGAGGTCGGCGATGGCGGTGCGCTTCTTGGCCTGGGCCAGCAGCGAGTCGTAGAGCTTCTTGGCGTCGGTGCCGTTGATGGCGTTGACGGCCTTGGCGACCTCGCCGATGTAGCGCTCGAAGATGTCGCGGCGCTCGCTCTCGCGGCGCATCTTCTGGCGCTTGCGGAGGTAGGTGCCGAGCTTGCGCCCGCACTCCATCAGCGCCAGCTTCATCTCCTTGCGGACCTCGTCGTAATCGGCGATGGCCTCCTTGCTCTCGCTGGTGAAGGGCACCCAGACGCTGGCCATGTGCAGCATGATGACCAGGGGGCCGATGGGCGCGGCGCCGCGGGGCTGCTGCAGGTCGTAGTTGCGCCAGTTGGTTTCGACGACGCCCTTGAACGCGCTGCACGCGGACTGCTGGTACTGCAGGGGGACCCGGTTGGCGAAGCGGATGACGCGGGCGGTCTCGTCGGCGGGCAGCTCGCCGCCGAAGGCGATGGCGGCCTCGATGAGGAACGGGCGCCCGCGGTAGATGTCCGGGTCGCGGCTGCTGGCGGCGTAGAACTCGGCGCGGACGCCCTTCAAGAGGCCCGCGAGCATCTGGCGCACGCCGATGGGCGCCAGGCAGTCGGTGGGCGGCGGGGGGAGCTTGGCGTCGAGCAGGTGCTTGAAGAGCTTTTCGCCCTGGGCGTGGTCGATGTCGCTGAGCTTGGTACGGGCGGTGACGCCGATCGCCTCGCAAAAGCCGCTGGCGCTGGAGGCCGACACGCGGCAGAACTTGTCCTGCAGGAAGTTGTAGAGCGTGTAGGTCTCGCGCTCGGCCTGGGCTTCTTTCATCATCTGCAAAAGGATGCCCAGCTCGACGCCGCGGGGGTGGGGCTGGATTTCCTTGGTCTCGGGCGGGAGCTCGTTGACGGCGCGGGGGAAGACGATCACGCCGGCGGACTCGGTTGTCACCGCGGAGATCGCGGAGGGCGCGGAAGGAGACGGGGAAGAGGGATTGGCTTCCGAAGGCGAGACACTTGCAGCATTGGTCCGGGCATCGCCATTCCGTTTCCTATCAAACCCGAGTGACTCCTCCGCGCTCTCCGCGTCCTCTGCGGTGAGCTTCTGGGGCGGCACGAAGACGATCCGGGCGTGGGGGTTGGCGATGGCGGTGAGCTCGAGGAACTCGTCGACGCTGCCGCGCCCGCGCTGGTATTTGCCCTCGAGCTCGATGCTGACGCTGGTGCCGGTCTTGTAGGACTCCGGGGACAGGAACTCGCCCGCGGCGTCCAGCTCGCGCGTGCCCGGCGTGATCGTGCGCAGCCGCGACAGCGGGAAATCCTCGGTCTCCTCGTCGATGGTCACCTCGGCCCGGTTGGTCTTGGTGTTCATGGCCAGCTCGATGTGGTGAGCGGGCTTTTTGGCGCTGGGGCGGGTGTGGATCACCATGGGACGGCCGGTGGTGATCAGGCCGTACATGCCGGCGGCGGAGATGCCGATGCCCTGCTGCCCACGGCTCATCTTGAGGCGGTGGAACTTGGAGCCGTAGAGGAGGCGCCCGAAGATGTTCTCGACCTGCTTGCGGACGATGCCGGGGCCGTTGTCGACGACGGTCACCCGGTAGCGCGACGATTTGGCAGATCGGCTCTCCGGGCCGATTTCTCGCTTGAGATCGCCGCTCTCGCGCGGCGACGGGCTCCCCTTTTTCGCACCCTTGGACTTCCCCTTGGAGCTCGCCGCGTCGGGTGCGGCGTCGGCGCGGAGAGCCGACGTACCAAGGGCCACGTCCTCGATCACCACGGTGATCTCGGGCAGAATGCCGGCTTCCTCGCAGGCATCGAGCGAGTTGTCCACGGCCTCCTTGACGGCGGTGAGCAGCGCCTTGCGCGGGTTGTCGAAGCCGAGCAGGTGCCGGTTCTTGGCGAAAAACTCGCTGACTGAGATATCGCGCTGCTTGGCCGCCATCGTCTCGGCGGTGGCGCGGGGGGCGCGCGCCGAGCGTGCGCCGTGGTTGGGGTTGTCCTTGGCGCTTGGGGTGGTCATGTCGGTCGGGTCGGCTTCCAGCAAAGCCTGGGTCATCGTGTGCCCTCCTTGGCGTGATGGCGGCGGAGTGTAGGTCGAGGCTGGTCGCGTTCAAGGCGACGGGGTTGCCGCGGGCGGGTTCGCGGGCTAGTGTCGCCGGCACACACGGAAGCGGGCACGGCGAACCTCGAACCCAGGAGACGCATGCGGAAACAGCGCCGACTCGTCGTGGTCTCAAACCGCCTGCCCGCGTCGCGCATCGGGTCCGGCGCCTCGGCACGCTGGCAGGCGGGGGCGGGCGGGCTGGTGACCGCGCTGACGCCGATCGTGCGTGAGCGCCGGGGGGAGTGGGTGGGCTGGAGCGGCGGCGCCGGGGGTGGGCCGCGGAACGCCGAGCACGACGGTGTCCGGATGCGGCCGGTCAACCTCAACCCGTATGAGGTCGGCGCCTATTACCACGGCTTCTGCAACCGCACCCTCTGGCCGCTCTTCCACGATGCGATCCGCCCGCCGGAGTTCAACCACGCGTGGTGGAGGCCGTACGTCGAGGTCAACCGTCGGTTCGCCCGCGCGGCGGTCAGGTCGGCCGGCGGGCGCGGGATGATCTGGGTTCAGGACTACCACCTGATGCTGGTTCCCGCGATGGTGCGCGAGCTTGCGCCCGGGCTGCGGACCGGGTTCTTTCTCCACATCCCGTTCCCGCCCGAAGAGCTTTTCGAGTGGCTCCCGTGGCGCACGGAGCTGCTCCGGGGGCTGCTGGGGGCGGATGTTGTCGGGTTCCAGACGCACAACGCCGCCCAGAACTTCGTGAGATTGGCCAAGCGGTACTGCGACGCCGACGGATCGGGGGACGAGCTCCGCTTCGAAGGGCGGCGTGTCACGGTGGGTGACTTCCCCATTTCGATCGACTTCGACTGGTTCGATTCGCGGTCGCGGGAGCCTTCGGTGGTGGCGGAGGCGGCGGTCATCCGCAAGCGGGTCGGCGCGGGGCGCAAGCTGCTGCTGGCGGTCGACCGGCTCGATTACACCAAGGGCATCGACAATCGCCTGTCGGCGTTCGAGCTGCTCCTGAGCCGGGGAGAGGTATCCGTCGAGAACAGCCTGCTTGTGCAGGTGGCGGCGCCGTCACGCGAGCCGGTGCGCGAGTACGCCGACATGCGGCGCCAGATCGACGAGGCCGTGGGGAGCGTCAACGGCGAGTTCAGCCAGCCCGGTCGCGTGGCGGTCCATTACTTCCGGCGCACGATCCCGCGCGAGGACCTTGTCCCGTACTACCTCGCCGCGGACGTGATGCTCGTGACTCCCTTGCGCGACGGCATGAACCTCGTCGCCAAGGAGTTCGTCGCGTCGCGGAGCGACCTGGGCGGGGTGCTGGTGCTCAGCGAGTTCGCCGGAGCGGCGAGCGAGTTGCGCCAGGCCCTGCTGGTGAATCCCCGGGACACCGAGGGGATGGCCGACACGATCCGGGCCTCGCTCCGCATGAAAAAATCCGAGTCACGGCTCCGCATGGGGTTCCTTCGCTCGCGGGTCCGGCGCCATGATGTTCACGAGTGGGCACAAACGTTCCTGAGAGAACTGTCGCGATGACGACTCCGTTGGACGAGAAAGAGCCGCTTGCCCAGGCTCTGCTGGAGGCCTGCCGCGCCCCCGTGCTGCTGGTCGCATCGGACTTCGACGGCACGGTCTCGCCGCTCGCGCCCACGCCGCACGAGGCCCGCGCCGAACCGGGGGCTGTCGCCGCGCTCGCGGCGTTCGCGGCCCTGCCGCAGACCTACGCCGCGGTGGTGTCGGGGCGCGGGCTGTCGGACCTGCGGCGGCTGTTGGGCGGGTGCCCGGGCGTGTGGCTCGTGGGCAGCCACGGCGCGGAGCACGACAATGACTCATCGCCCGTCACGATCCACGACGACGCCCTCGACGCGCTGCGTGCCGAGCTTGAGGTCATCGCCGCCGGCGCCCCGGGGGCGCTGGTGGAGGTCAAGCCGGGGGCCGCGGCGCTGCACACCCGGCGGTGCGTCGCGACGGATGCCGACGCTGCCGTTCACGCGGCCACGGCGTTGGCCGAGCGGTTCACGGGGCTGCGGCTGATGCGGGGTCACGGGGTAGTGGAGTTCACCCTCTGGAAGGTGGACAAAGGGATCGCCCTGGAGCGGCTCCGCAAGCGGGCGGCCGCCCGCGTGACCGTCTTTGTCGGTGATGACCGCACCGACGAGGAGGCCTTCAAGTCGCTGACCGGCGGCTCGGTCGGGATCAAGGTCGGCCCCGGAGAGACGGCGGCGGCGTACCGGGTTCGATCCCAGGGGAGCGTGACGGCACTGCTTCAGCGGATGCTCATGGCCAGGCGGCAATGGCTGAGCGAGACCGCGCCCCGCCCCATCGAGCGCCACAGCGTTCTGTCGGATCAGCGAACGGTCATGCTGGTGGACGAGACGGCGCGGGTGGTGTGGGGCTGTCTCCCGAGGGCCGACGGCGGCGCGGTCTTCGCCGAGCTCCTCGGCGGGCCGCGGGCCGGCTTCTTCGGCGTAGAGCCGCTCACGTCGGGCGGCGAGCCCCCGGTCCCCAGCCAGGCATATCTCGGCGATTCGATGGTTCTGAAGACGTCGTGGGATCGGTTGAGCGTGACGGACTATCTGGACTGTTCCGGCGGGCGCGCGTACCAGCGGGCCGGGCGCTCCGACCTCATCCGGGTGCTCGAGGGCGACGGCGCCGTGAGGGTCACGCTGGCACCCCGGTTCGACTTCGGAAGGCGCGCGACGACGATCCGCGTTGTTGACGACGGGCTTGAGATCGAGGCGGGCTCGGAGGCGATGGCGCTCTACGCGCCCGGGGTGCAATGGGCGCTGCGGCACGACTCGGGGAACGACACCGCGACCGCGGAAATCAGGCTGCGGGGGGAGTCCGTCACGCTGGAGCTGCGCGGCGGCCTGGCGCACGCAACCCCCCCGCGGCTGGCGGAGAATGACCGGAGGAACCAGACGGTCCGATTCTGGTCGGGGTGGGCCGCGAGCCTCAGGATGCCGTCCGTCGCGCCGGCGGCGGTGCTGCGGTCGGCGCTCGTGCTCAAGGCGCTGTGCTACGGGCCGACGGGCGCCGTGTTCGCCGCGGCCACCACGAGTCTCCCCGAGCAACTCGGCGGCGAACGCAACTGGGACTACAGGTTCTGCTGGCCGCGCGACGCGTGCCTGGCGGCGGCGGCGCTTGTGCGGCTGGGCAACACCGGGGTCGCGATGAAGCTGCTCGATTGGCTTGTGTCGGTGGTCGAGTCCGTGGACGCCCCCGAGCGACTGCGGCCCATTTACACCGTCACCGGCGAAGCGCTGTGGCCCGAGGCCGAGATCGGGGCGTTGTCGGGGTACGCGTCGAGCCGCCCGGTGCGGATCGGCAACGCCGCCGACAGCCAGGTGCAACTGGACGTGTTCGGCCCGATCGTCGACCTGGTGACCATGGTGGCCGAAGCCGGCCTGCCCGTGACACCCGAGCACTGGCGGTTGGTGCAGGCCATGGTGACGGCGGTGGCGGCTCGGTGGCGTGAACCCGACCACGGCATCTGGGAGATCCGCGGCGCCAAGCGCCACCACGTGCACTCACGCGTGATGTGCTGGCTGGCCGCCCACAGGGGCGCCAGGATCGCGGAGATCGTGACCGGGAAGCCGCGCGGGGACTGGGTGGCGCTGGCGGCTGAGATCAAGGATGACGTGCTGGCGCACGGGTTCAGCCCGGAGCGGGGATCGTTCACGAGCGCGTACGGAGGCGGTGCGCTCGACGCCGCCTCGCTCTGGGTGCTGCTGTCGGGGTTCCTGCCCCCGGACGATCCGAGATCGGTCGCGACCGTTCGGGCGGTGGAGCGAGAGCTGCTCGAAGGGCCCGCGGTGTACCGCTACCGCGAGGACGACGGGATCCCGGGCGTTGAGGGCGCGTTCCTGATCACCGCGTTCTGGCTCGCTGAGTGCCTGTGGATGATCGGCGACAGTTCTTCGGCGCGGGATCTCTTTGATCGGGCTTCGGCGCTCGCGGGCCCCACCGGGATGCTGTCGGAGCAGTTCGATCCCCGAAGGCGCTCGGCTTTGGGCAACGTGCCGCAGGCGTACTCGCACCTGGGGCTGATCAACGCTGCGGTTCGCTTGTCGGCCGGTTAGCCCGCGGCGAACAAGCGACCCGGCGGGTTGCATCGCCAGGAGCGCGCACGAGTCAGCGCTGACGCTGATGCCTCACTCCTTCTTCGCCGGCTCGCCGGAGGCCTTCTTCACGGCCTCGGCCATGTCTTCGACACCGGCCGGATAGATCGTGTGCGGCATGTCGGGGACGATCTCCACGTGGGCGTCGCTGCCGAGCTCCTTGAGCGCTTCGGCGAGCTTCTCCACCGCGCCATCCAGGTAAAAGTTGTCGTCGCCGCCGGCGTAGATGTGCAGTTTCCCCGCGAGTTTCGGCGCCAGCGCGGCCCAGTTCCGGCGGAGCACGAGCTGGATGTCGTACTTCTCCCAGGACCTGGCCACCGCCGGGTCGACGGCCCCGGTGGCGCGGTCGAACAGCGGGGTCGGCAGGCCGTCGGCGCCGCGCGGGCTGAAGACCGCTTCGAACGAGTGGATCTGCCCTCCCGGGCCCATCACTGTTTCCTGGCGGATGAAGTCGTCGTACCACAGGGAAACTTCGCCGCCACGCCGGGCGATGGGACGGCGCTCGCCGGCCTCGTCTTTGTACATGTTCGCGTTGGGCGCGTAGAGGTTGATCCGCTGGAAATCGCGGAAGTCCACCGGGTCTGGACAGTGCGACCAGCACCCCGCGAACGAATCGGGATAGGTGACCTGCAACCAGAGGCTGGCCCAACCGCCGGACGAGATGCCGGTGACGAATCGGCCGTCGGCCCGCCCGGCCCCCCCGGTCCCGTGAAACCGGCGCTCGACGTCGGGGACCAGTTCTTCGATGAACGCCTTGCCCCACGGCCCGTTATTTTCCGAGTCGGCGAAAGCGCAGTAGCCGCGGTAGCACGTCGGGTCCGGCACGACGAGCAGGGCTCCGGGCATTTGCGAGGCGATCATCGGGCCCATGCGCAGGGCCGAGAAATGATCGCTGCCGAAGCCGCCCAGAAAGTACACCGTGGGGTAATGGGCGGCGGGGTCGTCCTTCCAGCCCTGCGGCAGCACAACCCCGGCGCGGAGCTTGATCTCCCGGCCGGCGAACGCCGAGAGCGAGGGGCTGACGATCTCAAGGAGCTTGGTCGAATCGTTCTCCTTGAACGCGCGGGCCTTGACGGCGTGGTTGAGCGTGAGCTTCAGCGCCTCTGGGCTTTTCACCGGGTCCAGTCTGACGGTTGCGGCGTCGCTGTAGAGGTCGCCGTCGCCTCGACCGGGGCGCGGGGAGTCGAGGCTGACCCGCGCTACGGCTTGAACTGTGTAGACGCCTGGTGCGAGATCCACCAGCGCGTCGGGGTAGCCGAGCGGCTCACCCTTGAGCGGCAGCGGAAGTTCGGGCGCGCCGTCCTTGACATCCCACGCCAGAACCTGCGTGCCACCGAACCAGTCACCCATCGAGAGCCGCGGCGGGCGGGCGTTCTCGCCTTTGACCAGAACGACGTACACACGACCGCTGAACGCCGTCGAACGCACCGCCGGGTCGAATTGAAGCTCGAACTTCCCGGCTTGCGGAACGCCTGGTGCGGCGGCTCGTGTGCCGGCGGGCGCCGGAGCGTCCTGGCGGGCCACCACGCGCGGCGCCGCCCAGAGCAACACGGATACGACGGCAACGGCGACGGGAAGCGCGCGAGCGAACGCTGGGGGGGGTACTGGCATGCCGTTGAGCCTACCGCGCGGCCGCGCGCGTCAGCGCCACCGCGATGTTCCTCAGAAGGCGCGCCCGGCGCCGCTCGGGCGTGGCAAGCCTGGGCGCCTCGGCGCTGATGTGAACCGGGAAATCGGTCAGTTCCGCGGTTGTCGCGGCGCGGAACTTCGACCACGAGCGGGCGCACTCGATCAACCCCCAGCCCGGCGGCACCTCTCTCGAACGCACAACCCCCGGCGGGGCCAGGATGTACAGCCGGTCGGCCAGGCGCCAGCGCGCCAGACGACCAAACTTCGTCCCGCCGTGCAGCCGCGTTTCGACACGCTCCATCGCCCGCACGATGGCCCGGTAGGTGGGGTTGGCGGCGCCGGAGAGGTTCCACTCCCCCAGCTCGCCGAAGAGCACGCCGTCGGTCCGGCAGAGCTCGGGCTCGGTGCGTTTGACGGTGTCGATGAAGCGGTCGAGCCGGGCCTGCAGCGATGCCCTGACCCCCAGCAGCTTGTCGACCTCATCGCGGTCGCGAAAGAAGTCCTCGCGGCTCTGCTTGCACTCGATGATGACGGTGCGCGGCGGGCACGACCTGCGAGGGCCGCCCGTCGCGGCGCCGGCGCCCTGTGCAGCGTCGAAGAGCGTTTCGGCGCCGCGCCGGATCGCCACGTGGTTCACGTCCGGCCCGTACGGCTCGGCGTCGAGATAGCCCGCCGCGTCCACGCGGTAGCGGGAGATGGGGCACAGCACCTCGGTAGCCACAGCGTGGCAACCCCACCGCAGCAGCGTCGCCGCCGCCAGCCGCTTGAGCTGGAGATGCGCCAGAGTTTCGGGCACGCGGGGATGGTATTGGGCGCCCTGCTACCCTCGGATGCACGCCGTGTCGCTCGACCTTGTCATCAGCCCCTACGACATCTCCGCCCGATCGGCGGCGGCGGTGTCGGCGTGCTGGCTGGGCGACCGGGTTGTCACGCTGTTGCCGGCGCCTTCGAGACCGGGCGATGGCGGCGGAGCGCCGGCGGTGCGCGCCTCGCCGGCCATGGCACGCCTGGCGGAGTCATGGGATTGGTCCGCGGCGCTCTGGAAGGCGGGTGTGCTGGTGGCGGGTGCCGGGGCCGACGCGGTGAGCGAGGCGGTGCTCCGTGAGCTGGGCACCATGCGGGCCGACCCGCGCATGGCTCCCTTGAGGCTCCTGCTCGACAGGGCCGAGCCCGCCGAGAGCGAGAAGTGGTTCGACTCGGTGTGCCGCGACCTGGTGCTCGGCGGGTCCAACCCCGCGGTGAGCGTGCCCCTCGCTTCGGCCATGGAGAACTTCGCGTCCGGGCACGATCTCGCGATGTTCCGGCTGCAGGTCTCGAGCCTGGTCGGCCGGCTGGAGCGGGCGTCCTCCAAGGCCGTGTTCAGGTTCACCGCACTCACGCTGATCGAGGCCGACGCCGGCGACCTGGTGATGCTGCGCTCGGCGATGTCCGAGAGCCTGGGGGCGCTGCGTGTCGCGATCGACGAGCTGCTCGCGGTGGTGCGGTCCGGCGCCGCGCAGGGTGCGGTGGCCGGCGCGCTGGCGGCGGTGGAGGCACGCCGGGGTGAGTACGAGCCGGCGCTGATGGATCGGCTCTCGCAGCACCGGGCCTCGGCCAGCGCCTCCGGGCAACGGATCAAGCTGGCCCAGGTAACGCTCACCGGCTCGATCTCGGGGCCCGGTACCGCGATGGCCGCCGCCGCTGCCGCCGCCCGGTCGGTCAGGGCCGGCCCGCCGGGGGCGTTGGCGACTTCTCGAGGCCGGGCAACCAGGGGGCCAGAATCGCAATCGCTGGCCCGGGCGGGGCTTATCACGCTCACCATGAAGCCGCTGCCGTTTCAGGCGGAGGTTCGATAACCGGGGCGACCGCTCGGCTCCGTGGGTGACCGGGGGCGAGAGCGGGAGCAGTGCGGAGCGGCGGGTCTCGGCCAGGCCCGCCGAAAGTGGTCATGCCCAATGCCGGGTCAATCCCTGCTCGGGGCTCGTGGAATGCTGCTTTGGGACGTATTCTGAACTCTTGAACCCACCGGCCGCGCCGGGCGTGCGCGGCTGTCGACGCCACTGGAGACCCGAGATGTTCATGCGCATGATCGCTGTCGCCGCCTTTTCCGCGCTGGCCTTGGCCGGCGCCGCCTCGGCCCAGGACGCCGCGGTCCCGGTCAGCTACCGGGGGCACAAGCTCGTGAGCGTGGACGTGAAGGGCCCCAAGGACCTGATGCAGCTCGAGCAGATGGGCGTCTCGATGGCCTGTGTCCCCGCGCCGGGGCAGGACCAGCGGTATGTGCTGCCGCCCGACGCGGTGCGCGTGCTCGATGACCTGCACATCAGCTACCGGGTTCTGAGCGATGACGTGCAGAGCCTGATCGACCAGGAGAAGACCGAGAACGAGGCGGCCAAGGCCAATCGCGATCAATCGTGGTTCACCGCGTATCACACGCTGCCGGAGATCGACGCCTACATGACGCAGCTCGCGGCGCTGAACCCGGCGATCGCGACGCGCGTGACCGTGGGCAACTCGCTGGAGGGGCGTCCGATCTGGGCGATGCGCATCCAGGGGCCCAACGCCGCCAACAACAAGGCGTTCATCATCATCTGCAACCAGCACGCCCGCGAGTGGGTCAGCCCCGCGGTGGGCCTCTGGACGATGGACCGGCTGATCACCCAGTACGGCGTTGATTCGGGCGTGACCGCCCTGGTGAACAACGTCAACTGGTACATCGTGGCCACCTGCAACCCCGACGGATATCAGTACACCATCTCCACCGACCGCCTGTGGCGCAAGAACCGGCGCGCCAACGCCGGCGGCAGCTTCGGCGTCGACATCAACCGCAACTGGTCCATCGGCTGGAGCGCCCCCGAGGGCGGGAACTCGACGCTGGGGTCCGACGAGACCTACCGCGGCACCGCCGCCTTCTCCGAGCCCGAGACAGCCGCGCTCCGCGACTGGATCGCCACCATCCCCAACAAGGGCGCCTTCATGGACCTGCACAGCTATTCGCAGCTCGTGCTCGCGCCGTGGGGCTACACCGTGGCCCTCCCGCCGCGCCAGCCCGAGTTCAACTACATCACCCCGGACATCACCAACGCGGTCACCAACACCTTCGGCGTGCCCTATGTGGGCGGGCCGACGGCCACCACCATCTACATCGCCGCCGGAACCTCCAGCGACTGGGCCTACGGCGTCCACAACATCTACGGGTACGGGATGGAGCTCCGCGACACCGGGACCAACGGCTTTACCCTCCCGGCCAGCCAGATCATCCCCAACGCGCAGGAGGTCTTCAACGGGCTGACGGTGCTGGCGAACTATCTCAACGTGTCGTTCAAGGTCAAGGTCCCCACCCCGCCGACGTTGCTCAGCAGCTCGGCGTCGACCGCCGTGGGCGTGGAGGCCGTGGCGTTCAATAACTCGACGATCGCTTCGGGCGGCGCGAACCTGTACTACCGCGTCGGGAACTCCGGGCCGTTCACCGCGGTGCCGCTGACGGGCACGGCTCCGTCTCTGACGGGGGTCATCCCCGCCGCCCCCTGCGGTCAGCAGGTTCAGTACTACGCCGAGGTGCTGCCGTCGGGGAGCCTGACACCCGTTCGCGACCCGGCGACCGCGCCCGCCGCGGTGTATTCGGCGACGTCGCAGAACATCAACGTGGTGGCCAACGACGACTTCCAGACCGCCAACGCCGGCTGGGTCGTCAACCTCGATAACACCGACACCGCCACCACCGGGCGCTGGAACCGCATGGCCCCGCAGCAGACCAACTACCAGCCCGGCGCCGATCACACCCCCGGGGTGGGCACCATCTGCTGGGTCACCGACGGCAACGCGGGGACCGGCGACGGCTCGTTCGATATCGACAACGGCAAGACCACGCTGTATTCGCCGGTCTTCGACCTTTCCACCAACACCACCGCCAAGGTCGGCTATTGGCGCTGGTACGACCGTGCCACCGGCAGCACCGACACCTTCCTGGTCGACGTCTCCAACGGCGGCCCCTGGGTCAACGTCGAGACGCTCGGATCCACCACCAACTGCCCCGACTGCGTCGGCGGCTGGATCTATCACGAGTTCCAGGTCTCTAACTTCGTGACCCCCACCAGCACCGTGAGGTTCCGCTGGGTCGCCCAGGACCAGGGGACCGGCCAGGTGGTCGAGGCGGCGCTGGATGATTTCTCGGTTATCGCCACCGCGCCCTGCGCGCCCCCGCCCTGCTCGGGCGACATCAACGGGGACAACGCCGTCAACACCGCGGATCTGACGATATTGCTCGGGAACTTCGGGGCCTCGGTGCCCCCGAACACCAGCGGAGATTTCAATGGCGACGGGGTGGTCAATACCACGGACCTCACCACGTTGCTCGGCCGATTCGGCGCGACCTGCCCTTGAGGGCGGCGCATTCTCTCACGGGAGGGCCAACATGATCCGCCAGTACGTCACGCTTCTCGCCTGCACTGTGGCTGTGCTTTCGCTCTGCACGCCAGCGCCCGGCGCGACCGGCGTGAACATCATCGTGAACCCAGGCGCCGAGAGCGGGCCTGGCGGGAACGGCGGAGACGTGCTCGCCGCCCCCGGGTGGACCGCCACGGGCAACGCCACCGTCGTCCTGTGGGGCACGGGCGGTGGCTTTCCCGTCGCCAGCGACGCAGGCCCGAGCGACAGAGGCGAGAACTTCTTCAGCGGCGGCCCCAACCAGACGCCCACCGCCCAAACCCAAACCGTCGATGTCAGTGCCGACGCTGTCGGTATCGACGCGGGGACCATGGGATACACGCTGTCGGGGTACCTCGGCGGGTACTCGGGCCAGGACGACAACGCGACTTTGACCGCGGAGTTCTTCTCCCAAGCGGCCCAGTCCCTTGGGGTCAAGACCATCGGCCCGGTCTCGGCTCTGGACCGGAACACCAACACCGGCCTGCTCGAGCGCTCCGCAGTCGGCACTGTTCCCGTGGGAACGAGGTCCATCACGTTCACGGTGACATTCACGCGCACCGCCGGCTCGTACAACGACGGCTACGCCGACAGCCTCTCGTTCATCATGACCCCTCCGCAGTCCTGCCCCGGCGACTTCAACCACGACGGGCTGGTGAACACCGCCGACCTCACGCTGCTCCTGGTGAAGTTCGGGCTCAACGTCCCGCTCGGCACCGAGGTGGACATGGACGGCAACGGTGTCGTGAACACCGGCGACCTGACGCGGTTCCTGGTGCGGTTCGGCAACGTCTGTCCTTGATACGGCCCGGCTACTCGGCTTCTTTCTCGCCGGCCTTGGCCAGCTTGTCCAGCCGCACGCTCGAGGCCAGCCAGCGCTCCCAGTGGGCGCGGTCCATGGGGCCGCTGGCGTTGTCCCACGCCGAAAGCGGGATCTCGCGCAGGCGGGCCTTGGCGCGGTTCTGGGCGGTCTGGGCCTCGGCCCACTGGCCCAGGGCAGCGTACGACGACACGATCTGCATCATCGCCGCCAGACTGGCGGGGTCATCGGTGTAGCGCTGGGCGGCGGTGTCGTAGTAGCGCACCGCCTGCTGGTAGAACTGCTTGGAGGCCTCGGGGTCTTCGCGCCGGGCCTCGCCCAGGTCAAAGGCGCAGTCGCCGCGGTAGAAGAGCGCGTTGCGCAGGGTGAGCTTGTCCAGCTCGCTCTGGCGGCGCGGGTCGCGCTGGTCCAGCAGCTCGCGGACCTTGTCGTAAAGCCCCAGCGCGGCCGTCAGCCGCTCGTCGCGCAGCTTCACCAGCTTGGCCCGCTCGTTCTGGGGCATGGCGCTGCGCAGCTCCTCGGCGATCGCGCCGGCCGACAACCGGTAGGAGTCGGCCAGGTTCGACTGCAGCGCCGGGTCCTGCGCCAGGTCGGGGTAGCGGGTCACGGCCTCGCTCAGCCGCTCGATGGCCTTGGGGTAATCGCCGACGCGCCGGTACATCCGGCCAAGCTCGACCACCGCCGCCCGGAACTGGCGCGCCGTGGGCTCGAACTGCTTCCCTTCGACGATCTGCAGCAGCCGCGCCTCGGCCTTTTCATGGTCGGCGTCGCTCGAGGCCATGAGGTAGCACTGCGCCAGCGGGATCAGGCTGAGCGACGCCTCGTCGGAGACCGGGGCGTTCTCGACGATGTCCTCGAACAGGGCCACGGCCTTCTTGAATCTCCCCAGCGACTGAAGCGTCCGGGCCAGCCGGTACCGCGCGAGCAGGCTCTTGGGGCCCTCGGAGCGCGCCTGGATGAACTGCTGGAACACCTCGGAGGCGCGGTCCTGCTCGCCCGCGAGGTCGAAGCTGTCGGCGGCCATCCAGAGCGAGTCCGCCGCCGCCTCGGGGTCGGAGATCAGCGCGGCCTTGGCGTGGCGCTGGTAGGCCATGCCGGCCTGATAGAAGAGCTGCTTGGCTTCCTCGCGTGACACCGGATCGATGGACGAAAGGTCCGGGGACTCGCCGGCCTCGCGCAGCGCCGCGGGGACGAGCGATTCGGCGGCCTTGCGCGCCGTCTCGGCGCTCCGCAGCGGGACCGAGGGCGGGGCCTTGTCGGCAGGGTACAGGCGCTCGGCGAGCTGCGCGTAGCTCTTGGCCGAGATGAAATCCCCTTTCAGCAACCGGTCGCGGTGACGCTGCCCCAGCGACGCGTCCAGCTCGGCGACCAGGCGCGATTCGCTCGCGACCGCCGGCTTGGACTTGTCCGCCCCGTCGCCCGCGGCCTTGAGCCATCGGGCCCGCACCGCGTCCACGGCCCGCGCGTACGCCTCGCCCGACTGCTGCTCTTCGCCCAGGTCGGCCTCGACCTCGCCGAGCCCCAGCCACGCCTGCGTGGCCACCGCGGACTTCTCGAACCGCGTCGTCACCAGCGAGAAGAGCTCCTTGGCGGCATCGAGCTCGCCGTGGCTCTGAGCGATGCGCCCCAGGAGAACCTTGGCCTCGGCGGTGCTCTCGGAGCTCTCGGGGAGCGCCTGCTCGGCGCGCTCGAGCTGCTCGCGGGCCTGCGTGGTCTCGCCGGTCTCGAAGTACGCGCGCCCCAGCAGCAGCAGCAGCTCCCCGGCCTCCGGGGTGAGCCGCGAATCCAGCCGCTGGATCTCGGGCATCAGGCGCCGGATCGATTCCTCGGGGAAGCCGGCCTCCAGGCGCAGCCTGGTCTGGCGTGCCACCGCCCAGGCGCGGTCCTGCGGCGACGCCGACGGGTCGTCGCGGAAGCGCGAGAGCAGCTCCATCACCTTCTCGTCCGCCGCCGCGGTGCCCATCTCGCTGAAACGCCGGTCGATGAGCGAACGCAATAGGGCGCGTCGGTCGGCGGCCAGCGACTCGGGGATCTGGCGGACCCGCTCCATCGCCTCGTCGCCCTGGCCCAGCGCGATGAGCGACTCGGCGAGGTTGACGGTCCGGCGCCCGTCGAGGGTCGCGTGGAAGCGCCGCTCGGCGGTGGAGTAGAGGTCCACGATCTGCTCGTGGTTGGCCTTCACGCTCACGCCCCGCGCCTTCTGCGCAAACGCCAGCGCGTCGCCTGAGAGCAGGTAGAACTTCTGACGCACCTCGTCGGTCGATGCCGGATCGTCCAGGTGCTTGGCGAGCGGGTTGTTCAGCAGCTCCAGCGCCTTCTCGTACTCGGCGTGCTCGATGGCCCGCTCGACCGACTGGATCGCGCCGGGGAAATCAGCCTTGGGACGCTGCTTGGCGTAGTGCGCCAGCGCGCCGACGATCAGCACCGCGCCGGCCGCCAGCGCCGGCACTTGCCACGCCTGGCGCCACCCCGGGGTCTTCCCGGCGCCACCGGCGATCACCGTGGTCTCGACGACACTCTCCGCGGGCGCCGCGCGGGTCTTGGTCTGGTGGGGGTTGTCGTGGTGGTCGGCCATGAACGACAAGGGCGCATCGGCAGTGCGCGGGGGGCGGGGGGCGGGGGGCGGGGGCGGAGGGTCCGGGCGCGGTGGCCCGGAACCGTTCCCATGTGTTATCGGGAGTTTGAGGGGGGGGTGTTGAGAGCCCCGCGGCAACCCCGCGAGCGCATTATTTGCGCCACCAGCTCCGCAAGGCGGCGGTGCAAAGCGCCTAAAGGGCTCGCAGCTAGTTCGGCGCCCCCGGGAGTGGCATTTCAACCACCACCGCGGTACCGAACGCCCCTGGGGACGCGGCCCGCTCTTGCGGCACCAGCAGGGAGAAGATTCCGAGCGGGGCAAGCAGGTACTTGGCGGCGTTGCGGGCGACGGCCCGCGTCACACCGGGGCGCTCGCCGCTTCGCCGGATGGTCCGGCACCCCATGACCACCTTACCGAGGCTCCGCCCGAACATCGCCTCGCCGGCCGCACCCAGCACCGTGGCCACCAACAGGGCGAGCAGCAGGGGCCAGGGCCCGGGTCCGTCGGGGGTGATCAGCGCGATGTACGGTGCCGAGAGTTCCGCGAGGGCGATCCCCGGGGCGAAGTCGATGACCGTAGCGGCCAGCCGCCTCCCCGGCTCGGCGAAGCGGAGCCCCGCCGGAAGCGCCACGGGCGCTCGGCTGGCGACCGGGCGCACCACGAACAGCACGACAGAACCGAACAGGGAAGCGAGCGCCAGCATCAGCGTGGCCGCCTCGGACTCTGACACCGGGCCCGCCACCGCGAGCGGGCCGCGGTACAGCTCGATGCCGAACGGCGTGAGCACCTGACACTCCAAGCCAGTTCCAGCCGACTCCCAGGCAAGGAGCACCACGCCGCCCAGTGCCGCCGCGCCGAACTCCGGGGGCACCGGGGCCGTTCGGAACTGCTCGATGGGGCCTGCGGGCGCGAGCAGGCTGAGCACCGCCTCCCCCGAGGCCTCCCGAGTCACCGTGACCTGCACCGCACCAAGGCCGAGCACCGTTCCGGAGGGTGTCCGCACCACCCCGGGCGCCTCGGCCCAGGCCTCATCCGGCAGCGACAGCACCCACGCCGACCGTCCATCGTGAGGCTCGACCACCACCAACGACCGGTTAGCCGACACCAGCGGCACGCCGCTCCGCAACCCGGGCGCTGGCGCGTCGGGCGGCTCCGCATCGGCGGCGCGCGCCCTCAGACCCTGAAGGCCCGCGAGCGCCGGCGGCAGTGTCACCGACCGCCAGCGTGCGCCGTCGAGCACAAAGACGCCCTCGGTCCCGTCGCCCGCCTCGGTGGGCGCCCCCACGGTGGCCACCACGCCATGGCGTGTCAGCACCAGCGAGTGAACGGCACCCGGCGATGGGAGCGGCGCCAGCGCCTCGGCGTCACTGAACAACACCTTCTCGCCCGATGCCGCATCGGTCCGAGCGGTGATGCGTCGCACCGGGTGCATACCGGACTTCGCCGAGCCGACAAGGAGCAGAGTGCGCGAATCACCGGCGACGCCCTCGGGTCGCCCGCCCAGCCAAGACACGCTCCGTGCTCGCGGAGAAGTGGGGCGCCCCGACACATACAGCACGGCGAACTCGGGCCCCTCGCCGGCGGGCTTGATGAGCCACACGCCGTCGACGCCGCCGACACTTTGCCACGACGCAATCGCCCGGACCGCCAGCACGCCGACAACCGCCATCGTGCGGCCCAGGGCCCGTGTCACGGCGCTCATGAACGCATCGCCCCGTGAGAGTGGTGGAGAACCGGTATCACAGCGCCAAGACAGTACCCGGATCGGTCGCGTCGCGAGCACCTGACCACCCGGGACACACCCCTGGGTCCGGGGCGTATGATGGCGGCACGACCCACTTGCTCCGTCCCGGCCGTTCGGCCGCGGCCGAATCAGATGGCCAGTTCGGAGCCCGCATGAATCAAGTTCGGCTACTCGTCGGAGTCGGCACCGACCCCGGCGCACTTCAGTCCGTTCCGTCCGGCGCCCCCGCGGGGGCCACCGCCGACGCGCAGCGCGCGACATCGTGTGACCGTTCGCCCGCGGACCGCAAGCTGGCGATCATCAACCTGTTCGCCGTTCTTGTTCCACCGCTGGGGCTGGTGAGCGCGATCGTGCTTCTTTGGGGCGTTGCGTTCAACGGGTGGTACCTGCTGCTTCTGGGCGCCATGACGCTGATCACCGGCGCCGGGATCACCGTGGGCTACCACCGCCTGTGCACACACAAATCGTTCTCCACCTCGGGTGTGCTGCGCTATCTCTTCGCGGCGGCGGGCTCGATGGCCGCGCAGGGTCCTGTGATCCGATGGTGCGCCGAGCACCGCCGGCATCACCAGTGCTCCGACACGCAGGACGATCCGCACTCTCCCCACATGTCCAGGGACGGCTCATGGGGCGAGGGCCTCTGGGCCACGCTGCGCGGCGCGTTCCACGCCCACGTCGGCTGGCTGTTCGCCGGGCACGGCAAGGGCCTGGGAAAGTACGCGAATGACCTCAAGGCCGACCGCGCCCTGGTGCTGGCCGACCGTCAGTTCGTGCCGTGGGTGATCGCCGGGCTGGTGTTCCCAGCCGCGCTGGCGGGTCTTATCTCGGCGTCGTGGTGGGGCGCGCTGCTGGGCTTTTTGTGGGGCGGCCTGGTGCGGGTGTTCGTGGTGCACCACATCACTTGGAGCGTCAACTCGGTGTGCCACCTGTGGGGCAGCCAGCCCTATGACAGCAGCGATGAAAGCCGCAACAACGTTGTCGTAGCATTCCTTGCGATGGGAGAGGGCTGGCACAACAACCACCACGCGTTCCCCGCCAGCGCCCGCCACGGGCTGCGCTGGTGGGAGTTCGATCTCAGCTACCTGTTTATCCGCACGCTCGCGCTGGTTGGGCTGGTGAGGAATGTCCGCGTGCCCAGCCCGGACCGGGTGCGCGGGTTGCGGAAGGGGGCCGGTAAGGGGTCGGCGCCGACTGCGGGATGATTTCGTCGGGGTTGTTCTGTGAGCTTATCGAAGGCTTGGGCACTGCAGGAAGTCGCGGCCACAGAACACCTGCAAGGCACTCCGGGACGGCATCAGGATGGCAAGGCCGAACACTTCGAGGCCGACTGGATCCTGAGCCATACGACCAGTGTGTGGTTGGTGTCGATCGACGCGCCGAGTCTGGCGCCGCTCGCGATAGCCAGTGCCCGTGCAATGGCCAGCCCGAGCCCGAATCCCTCGCGGCCGGCTCGGGACACGTCGGCCTGCCAGAACGGCTCGAACAGGCGGGGCACGTCAGCGGGCGACAGCTTCGGGGCATGGTTGCAGACGGTAACTGTGACGCCTTCATGGTCCCCGTGCGCAATGCACTCGGCGGGGTGCTCAGGCGTCACGTCGCCGTGGCGCAGCGCGTTGTCAAGTAAGTTGCCAATGATCGCGGTGAGCGCGGCAGAGTCGATGTGGGCGGCGAGTTCTGGCGGGCACTGGACCGTCAGACGACCCGCGACGCCGCCGTGCAGCGAGATTGCGCGGTTGGCCTGCTCGGCGAGGATGGGTGCGAGGAAGGCGGGCTCGTGGGTGGAGATCGCCTTGACTCCGGCCTCGGCCCGGGAGAGCCGGAGCAGCGATTCGCAGAGCGACTGCGCGCGGTCGAGCACGCCGATGGCTTTGGCGCCGGTAACGGACCACTCTTCAGCGCTGCGCGAGCGGCTCAGGGCGACCTCCAGCAGCATCCGCAGTTCCGCGATGGGCGTACGCAGTTCGTGGCTCGCCGCGGCGCTGAAGCGCCTCTCGCGCTCGAACGCCTCGTGCAGCCGGGCGAGCAGGTCGTTCAGGCGTGCGGCGACGGGGGTGAGTTCGTCGGGAAGTTCGCGGGCGTCGACGCGCTGGTCGAGCGTGTCCGGCCCCAGCGCGGCGACGTTCGCGGAGAGTCTTGCGAGCGAGGCGGTGCCGCGGCGCACGGCCCAGCGGGTTGCGGCGAGACTCGCCAACACCATCGCGAGCCCCACGCCGCCGATCGCGAGGGCGATGGTGGCGAGCACCCGGTCCAGCGGCCCGCGCGATTGAGCCACCAGCACTCGAACGGGGGGCGCGGCGTCCCGATCGCCGGCGGCGGGCGTTGATCCGTTTTCACCGACGCGCTCGCCCTCGGCTTCTTCCTCGGCCACCGGTCGGAACTCGACGGTGTACAAGCGCCCGGCCCTTCCGTCGGGCAGCGCGGCGTCGGCGGCTCCCGGCGGAGGGGGTGTGTCCGCTCCGGTGATCCACGCTCCGCCACGCAGCGACTCGGACCGCTCCAGGACGCGCCACCCGCGCTCATCGCGCACCCAGGCGACGAAATACTCGGCATCCGCCCCCGCCTGATAACGCGGCAGCACCTCCCCGGCGATGTCCATCTCCACCGCACCGCGGTCCATCCGCGTCAGACTCTGCAGCGCGGCGGCGCGCGAGACCAGGCTCTCATCAAACTGCCCGGTCAGGGCTGCGCGAACGACCACGAAGAGCGCCACGCCGCCCAGCGCGAGCACGGTGCTCATGCTCGCAGCGACCAGCAGCGATGTCCTGCGGCGGATGCTCGTCACGGCGCGGCCTCGCTGATCATGTACCCGACTTTCCGCCGGGTGTGGATGAGCGAGGGGCACCCGGCGGCGTCGAGTTTGCCGCGCAGGGCCGCGACCGCCGAGTCCACCGCGTTGGAGTAGACCTGTGACCGATCGTCGTACAAGTGCTCCTCGATCTCGGCCCGCGTGGCCACCTTGCCGCGATTGAGGGCGAGGAACTCCAGCAGTGCGTACTCGCGCGGCGAGAGCGGGACGGGGACGAGCACCCCGCCCGCCCGCGCCACGCTTGCGGTCCTGGCCGGCGTGTCGATGGTGAGCGGCCCGATGCGCACGACGGGCGAGCGCTCGCCGTGCCGCCGACGGGCGAGGGCCTGAACCCGCGCGAGAAGCTCCTTGAACGCAAATGGTTTGACGAGGTAGTCATCGGCCCCGGCAGTAAGGCCGCGCACCTTGTCATCGAGCGTGTCTCTTGCGGTAAGCATGAGCACGGCCGCCCCCACGCGCTTCTCGCGCAGCGCGGCGAGCACGGAGAGCCCGTCCATCTCAGGCAACATCCAATCCAGCACGATCACGTCGTACTCGGTGGTCCGCGCGTGGATCAGCCCGCGCCTGCCGTCGGCGACCGCGTCCACGGCGTAGCCCGACTCGTGCAGCCCCTGGGCCAGCGAGTCGCGGAGTACGGCGGAGTCTTCAACGATAAGGATGCGCATCGGGGGATCGTTCGCCGGCGGCGATCACGAGGACGCCGTGATCCCGGCGGGCTTCGCGGCACGGGTATCGCGACGCATGGTCCACAGGATCACGCTGATGAGGATCACCAGCAGCACCGCCGACGAGCCCGCGGGGCCGAAACCGACGCCGCCCTCGTGCGTCGGGCGGGCCAGCACGTCGCCGAACGTCGCGCCGAAGGGGCGGGTGAGCACGAACGCCGCCCAGAAGAGGCCCACGGAGAGCGCGGGGCTGGAGACCTTCATCCTGCGCGCAATGAAGTAGACGCCGGCAATCGCCACGATCACGCCGCCGATGACCGCGGCCCCGCCCATGAAGCCCAGGCCCGGCCCCTGCTCCTCGTCGGCGAGGTAGTCGCCCAGGGCCGTGCCAAGGGTGTTGGAGCAGAGGATGGCAAACCAGTAGAACATCTCGGCACGCAGCGTGCGGACGCTGCTCACCGAGATCGATCCTTCGGTCAGCCGCCACGCCACAAGCGCGCCGACGAGCAGGGCGATGAGGATCACGCTCCCCCTGGCGTAGCCCAGACCCAGCGTGCGGTCCATGAAGTCGGACATGGTCGTGCCCGCGGTGCTGGTTGCGAGGATCACGGCCCAGTAGAGAAACGGGATCAGCCGTGTGACCGAGAGCTGCGCGATGACCGTGGCGAGGAAGATGCCCAGCACGATGACCGACGCCAGCGCGTAGCCGAGGTTGATGCCCCCGTGCTCGGCGCCCTTGGAGAGGAAGTCGCCCAGCGTCTCCCCCAGCGTGGTAGCGGCGATCTTCATCACCCAGAAGGCGAGGGTGATGGCGGGGAGTTTGGAGGTGGAGGTGGGCGCGGGCGACATTCCTGCGTGCTCCTGACCAAGCGGAGGGACCTCTCGGTTGTCCGCGCAGGGTTGCGCTGGGCCGGACCGTGAGTTGAGCTTAGTGGCTGGCGTGCTTGACGGACACCAGCTCGGCGTTGCCGTCCTTCACGAGGCCTGTGCCCTTGGCGTACCACTTGTGGCCGACGTCCCCTTCCAGCGGCGTGGTCTCGACAACGTGCACGCAGTGCTCGAACTTGCCCGCCGGCGTCTGGACGGTCTCGTCCATGCTCACGATTTCAAAGCGGTCCATCGCGATCCCGGGGGCGAGCTCCTGATAGAACTTGTCGCCCACCTTCGGGTTACCGGGGAACATCAGGCCGAAGTGCGCTCCGTTCACGCCGGAGAGCCACGAGCCCGGGTGCGTCGCCTTTCCGTCGGCGTCGAACTCATCGACATCCTCTCCGAAGTAGTACACGTCGCCGGTCGCCTTGTCGATCGCGAAGTAGTTCCGCGACGTTTCCTTCGGCTTGCCCGCGACCTGCTCGCGTTCCTCGACAACCCGGGTCGTCACGCCGTCGATCACCCGGGTTTCGTTGAGCACGGTGATGGTGAGTATCGCGTTGCCATCGCGATACGTTTGAACGGTTCGCGGCGTCAGGTCGAAGCAGGGGTTCACACCCTCGGCCACGAGTGCGGACTTGTCCAGCACGAAGGTCCGGCGGAAGCCGTCGCCTGGGTCGGCAGCCCTTCCCGAAGCCCGCTCGCTTTTCTCTTCGTGCTCGCCCGCCGACGCGTCCTCGATGTTGCCCGCGGCGTCCACCCTGACCTCGTGCTTCTTGCCGTTGAGAACGATCTCAATCTCGTAAAACGTTCTGGTCACGATGAACGGGCCGGCGAAGGTCGCCTCTGGGTAGTCTTTCTTGAGGGCGGCCAGTGCCGCGGCGGGGAGCTTGGCCTCGGTCGTGCCCTTCTCCAACTCCATCAGGTCGCCGGCGGCGGACAAGATTGCGGCGCAGTCGACGCCGTCGGCGAGATACTCGACCTCGTAGGTGGAGACGTCTTCGTCCTCCTCCTTGATGATCCTTTTGATTGACTTTTCGTTCCCCGCGAGTTTGATCGCGGCGGCGCGGACCGGCTCGGGGGCCGTTGCGAGGTCGATCACTTCTTCGTCGGCCTCGTCTGCCTCCTTTTCGAAGGCTTTGGCGGACACAAGAGGTTGACCGGCGGGCTGGGCGAACGCCCACGCGCCGACGCTGGCGAGCAGGACGAGCGAGACGGTTCCGACGGTGAGTGTGCGGGTGTCCATGTTGGTGTCCATTGCAGAGGCGCGTTGCGCGACGGGCCGTGGGCGTGTAATCTCTCCGGGACGCGTGTTCCGGGCACATCCAATGCAAACACGCCGGCGGGTCGAATCATGACGGTGGAATGACGATCCGCGCCCGGGGTAACGGCGGTCGTCAGCCGTACCGCGATCACTCAAGCAGGCGCGGCTGCGCTTGGCCGCGGTCGCTTCGCGAGTTGGGGTACACGGCGGTCGCCAAGCACGATCCGCGCGTTTCAACGGCGCCCAGCGTCGGTCAGGGAACTCCTGGAGCCGTGTTGTACCCCAATGAAAACGCCCATCGACGATTTCATCGAGGGCTTTGCTCCGAACCGAGCCGGTGTGACAGTACACCAAGAGCACTTTTCTTGAAGGGCATTAGGAATTTGGAACACACCATACGCCGTTTGCTGAGCGTCATGGCGGTTTCGGCGGATTGATTGAAGTGCAAGGCCGGCGTGTACCATCGTTTCGTGCGTACCCTCCCGTTACCCCTGATCGTCAGCATCCTGGGCGTTGGCTGCGCCGGAGAGCCCGCGCGTATTCCCACCGCGCTCGCGCCAGGGCCCGCGGTCGAGCGCTGGCCAACGGCGGAAGAAGCCGCCGGGTGGACGATCTCGCGGGACGAGGCTCTGCGCATCGCGCGAGCCAGTCTGGAGGATCAAGACCGCCGCCACATGATTTACCACTCCGATCCTGTGGTGTGCGCGGGCGAGTCGTTCTGGCGGGTGACGGGCGCGAGCGTGATCGCTGGAGGTTGGGAAGCCGAGATCGACGCCCGCACCGGGGCGATCCTGAGGATGCGACACCTACCCGGGCGCTAGACCGCCGGTGTTTTCGCGCTGCACTCGGGGCACACCGCACCGACTGGCAAACCGGCGAGGGAGTATCCGCATCGCACGCACGCGCCCGCACGAGCCCGGCGTTGCGCGGCGGCCTCAAATCGCCACGCCGCGAATGAAGCGCTACCCGCGATGACCGCAAGAATCCAGAACGGAATCTGCACGAACACGCGGTTCGGTTCGACCTCGCACTTGGGCCACACGACTCGCTCAACGCCATCGACGCCGCGAGTGAAATACCAACCGTTGGGCATTCGGTACATCGTCACAGGATCGCGCGTCATGTCCAGACCGCCCGGGCGCATGCCGGCCATCCAAGGGTGGGAGTACCAGAACACACGCCAGCGTTCGCTCGCCCCCCATGACACCAGGAGGAGCCCAGTGAACATCGCTCCACCCCACAGAAACGTGCGGCGGACGCTGGGGTGCGGCTTCATGGCGAGATCGTACCGGCACGCGCCGCCACGCGTGGCGAGCACAACCCGGGTCGGTGGCGTCGGGTCGACGGAGGCCGTTTCAAGACATCAGTCCGCGACCGTGCCGGTAGTCACGTCGGACCACGGCCCTCTTTCGCCACGGGTATTGACCCGGAGGAGCATGTTGACCACCGCTTTGCCGCGATCGGGAGCGCGGAAGTCGAGGCGGAGTGTCGAACGGAAATCCTCCGCGTGGGGAACGAGATCGCGGTTGGGTTCGCGCGCAGTCGCCTCGAAATCGCCAAGACTACGCCGAACGCTCGTCGATTCTCGGGTTCAAACAACTGCGAATACAGTGGGCCTGAGAGGACGCAATTGAACTTGACTGTAAACACCGACGGCCTCTGCATTTGCCGAGGCCATCTGGTCTTCAAAGTCGGGGTGACAGTACACCAATAGAACTCTTCATCGAGGGTGTTAGGGTCTTGGTGCCGGTCATCCGACGACTGCTTGACTTGGGGCGGTTCAGCGAGTTTTGTCACTCTTCGGTTCGAACTTCTTGTGGTGAACGTCAAGCATGAGCGTGCGCTTGGCGCCCTTGAGAGACCAGACTCGCAGGCGCAGTGTTTCGTCCTTCTCGAAGTCGACGCGAGCGACGAGAGAGACGACCCGGTCGCCTTCGTAGCCCTTCAAGTCGAGTTGCAAGGCACCGCCGTCGACGACGGTTACCTCTCCCTTGTACACGCCGCCGCGGTTCGAGAGCGCCAAGCAGCATAGGGCGCCGGTTCGAACCTCCTGGTAGAGGTAAGCGTCGAGCAGGTGGGTAGGCTCACCATCCTCGTTGGGCGCCAGCACGCGCCCATAGACGTAGTCCGGGACGAACTCAAACGTGGACTGAACTTTGACGGCCTTTCCGCTGGCCGAGTCGCCCGCCCGAACTTGGGCTTCCCACGTGCATCCCAGGAGCGACTCGAATGTCTTCAAATGTTGCGGGGGATTGAGCGCTTGTTCGGCGGCGCGAGGGGGAGTTTCAGAACGCTTCGGCACACGTACGCGGTCCCATTCGGCGAGGGTACTGAAGCCGCCGCCCGAGTCCTCCAAGAGTGTGTCGCGGTACTTGTCCGGACCCTCGAAAACCCAGCGCATTGCCAGTTTGCGAAGGCCACGGGGCTGATACAGGTCAAGGGTGCCGCTCACGGTCTCGCCTTCAAACTTCATCGTTCCTTCGCCCGAGCCCCTGCCAACGCCGGGAATTTCCGCGTGCATGCTCAGCAGGCACACCTGCTTGCGCCCCGGATGCCAGTAGATAACTTCCAGTTCGCCGCCGCGCATCGAGTGCTTGCCCGGACCCCAGTGCCAGGTCTGCAACGCGCTCAGTCCGCTCCAATCGCCGCCGACCAAGCGCGCGAAACTCGCCATGGGGTCGGCGACCTCAGCGGTCGCCGGCTTCGGCACCGGCTTGGCGTCCAAACGCTGGCCCGGCGCGGCGGCGCAGCCGCATAAGGCGGCGGCGAGGCACAAGGCGAGGAACGGGCGATGAAATCGCATGAGTCGTCGCGGAAGATGAAATGACAATGCCAGCCTCCTGACTCCGTGGTCGATAGCGCAGATCGGGCGATGCTGGCTATCTGCCACGGATCGTCGTACACATGATCGGCGGCGAGACTTCGTTCTCGTTGTATTTCGGCGCTCGCGTGCGGGCGTTGGAATCGCTGATTCCGTGGGCGCAAAGAAAAGTGGAAATCCCTTATTTCAAAGGACTTCCACTCCAAAGTCGGGGCGAGAGGATTTGAACCTCCGACCTTCTGGTCCCGAACCAGACGCGCTAGCCAAGCTGCGCTACGCCCCGAGGCGAAAAGATTCGGGCGGATCATAGGCCGCGCTCGGGGTTGCGGCAAACACGCAACCGGGGCTCGGGCGCAGAGCTATTTGGTGGTGTGTGGCGTGGGCTTGCCTTGGAATCGCGTCAATGGGAACGGGGCAATTGTTCCTTGCAGCATGGCGTCCACCGCGGCCTTGGTGCAGCGGTGGGCCAGCGATGCTCCGTGCCCGGTGTATCCGCCGCAGAACCAGACGGCACCGGCGTGGTCGGGCAGGGGGCCGATAAGCGGCAGGTGGTCGGGCGTGAAGCCCATGACACCGGACCAGCGGGCCGCGACGGGGGGCAGGAAACCGAACAGGTGCTCGCCGAACCGCTCCAGCTCGCGCTGGATCGGGCCTGTCGTTCGGTCGTCCCAGGTGCGCTCGGCCTGGGTGTCGGCGGTGCGACGCCCGCCGAGCACCACGGTGTCCTCGTCGGCGCGCCGGAAATACTCCGAGCCGCGGTTGGCGTAGTAGCAGTGCGAGAGAGGCAGCACCGACGCCGGCGCGCTCAGCGCGAGCATCTGGCCGCGGTTGGGCTCGATGAGCGAGCGGAACTCGGGCCACACGAGGGCGGCGTAGGCGTTCAGGCAGAACATGGCCTTGCGACACCGGACGATGCAGTCTGTCAGGCGAAGCTCGATGTGCGCGCCGCCGCGGCGCAGCTCGGCGAACTCCTGGTGCTCCAGCACGCGGCATGTCAACGACGCGGCCAAGTGACGCAGCGCGTCCACCGGGTTGACGCACGCGTCGCCGGGGTTCAGCAGCGCGCCGAGGGCCCTGCCCGTGCGCCAGGCCGCATCGTCGTGCCGGTCGATCCAGCCCGACTCGAAGCCGTCCTCGCGGAGCATCTCCGCCGAGCGGCGCAGCTCGTCGAGTTCTGTGGGCTCAAGGGCGAGCAGGGCGGAGGGGCGTGGGGCGAAACTCGGGACCTGCTCGATGCCGCGGGCCCGCAGCATGGCGAGGTTTTCCTCGGTCCAGCGCCACAGCAGCCGCGCCGTCTCGCGCCCGTGCTGGCGTGAAGCGAGGAAGTAGTTGTCGGCGGCGCCCCGCATCAGGAACCCGGCGTTGCGCCCGCTGGCCCCGGCCCCGAGCTCGTGCCGCTCGATCAGCACGCACGGGACCCCGGCGTCCTGCAGGTGCAGGCCGGCGGAGACGCCGGAGATGCCCCCGCCGACTACCGCCACCTCGGTCTCGATCACCCCGAGCCGCTCGGTTTTGCGCCAGTGCGAGACGGTCATGGGGCGAGGATACCGCGCTTCGCGGCGGCTTCGAGCAACGAATCGATGCTCGATAGCTGCACCATGATGTCGCGCCGCGCCTGCTGGGCGAAGGGATTGAAGGTGTTCATGTCTTCGAACAGTTCCCACGAGTTGCCGCACACCACGTCCTTGATGTCGATGAGGTCGCGGTAGGTGATGGTCGCCATCCGCAGCGGCGTGAGGTCGAAGCCCCTGGCCCGGTTGAACGCGTCCACGGCCCGCCCGATGAAGTGTGTCAGGAGCTGGCTGTAGGCCACCTGGTAATCGTGGTCCTCGGCGGTGGTCCGGATGACCTCCAGCCCCATGCCGGCGTGCAGCGCCGCGACCGCGTCCGACGCCTCGGTGCGCGGGTCACAGACCACGACGCGCTGCCCACGGCACGATTCCGGCGCCGACTGAGGGCCGAAGAGATGGTGGACGCCGACCACGCGGACACCCGGCGGCGCCGCCTCGCGCATCCAGCGGAGCGGGAGCACCTTCACGGTGCACGCGTCCACCGCGATCGCGCCGTCGCGCAGGAGCGGGGCGACGGCGCGCACCGCCGCGGGCTGGTCGCGGATCGGGACGGTGAAGAAGACAATATCGCACCGGGCCGCGGCGCGCTGAGATCCCGCATCGGTGTCCGCCGCGTCCCAGGTGACCGGCTTGTGGCCCACGAGCTCAAGCTGGCGGGCCCAATACGAGCCGAACCGGCCGCGACCGATGATGCCGAGAGACGGGTGCTGGGGCGAACTGGTCATGGGTGCAGACAAGGACGGCCCCTCAACTATCGGCCGGCGCACGGCCCGGCGCGCGGCCCGCCGACGAGAGCCCGTCACCGTCTGCCCCGGCCCACCCCAAAGAAAACCGCCCCGGTCGGTTAGACCGGGGCGGCCGGATCGGTTCACGGTTGATCCTGATCCAGGGGGTGTCTGGGGCGACGGAGCAGGTGCTCCGGTGGGATCAGACTTAGCCGAGGAGCTGCAGGGCGCTCTGGGGCTGCTGGTTGGCCAGGCCCAGGATCTGCGTCGCCGAGGAGACGAGGATCTGCGAGCGTGTCAGGCTGGCGGTCTCGTTGGCGAAATCAGCGTCACGGACCACGCTCTCGGCGGCGGTGGTGTTTTCGAGGCCGACGTTGAGGCTTCGGATGGTGGCGCCCACGGTGTTCTGCTGGAAGGCGCCCAAGCGTCCGCGGAGCGCGGCGAGCTCGGTGATGGCCCCGGCGACGGACTTCTGGGCCGTCGTCAGGTCACCGTTGACCAGGTTGAGGCTCTTGCCGGCCGACAGGTCGGAGAGGAAGAACCTCGTGCCGGTGGTGTTGGTCGCGCTGCCGAGCTCACGGACGGCGACGTTCCGCACGCCGATCGAGACCTTGCCGGCGATATTGACATGGCTCGCGAGCTGGAAGTCGGCGCCGCCGCCGGTGATCTGGAAGGCCGTGATGGCCCCGAGCTTGGAGGCGTTGGCCGCCGACGCGGTGGTGTTGTACTTGAGGTCCACCTCGGTATCGAGGAAGTCCGTGTTGATGCGGATCTTGGTGCCCTTGGTGGTGGCGGTGATGCCGTTGACCGTGGCGGAGACGTCCTGGCCGAGGTCCTTGACCGCGTTGGAGGCGTTCGCGTATGTGGTCTGACCCGTGGTCTTGGAGGCGTTGGCGTTGCCGGCGACGAAGTCGTAGATGCCGATGTTGCTGCCGCTGCCGATGCCGCCGGAGTTGTTGATCTTCACGGACACGAACTGGTCCGAGCCGTACTCGTCGGAGAAGAGCCGGATGCCGGTGGAGCCCGAGACCCTGGCCTTCACGCCGGTGACGTCGGTGAAGCTGTTGATGGCGTCCTGGACCGAGGTCAGGGTGGTGCCCGAGGCGAAGCTGAGCTCGCGGCTGCCCTTGGCGCCGGCGATCTCCACGACGAACCGCGCCGAAGCGGAGCTGAGGTCGAGATTGTTCTTGGCGAACGAGAGGAAGAAGCCGCCGACCTGGGCCGACCCGGTGACGACCAGGTCAACGTTCAGGGACGACTGGTAGCCGATCTTGGCGCCGTTGATCTTGAACGCGTTCACCTGCGAGCTCACCTTGGTGGCGGTGAAGTCGAAGTTGCCGTTCAGGAGCTTGGTGCCCTGGAAGTTGGTGCTGCTGGCCACCCGGTCGATGGTCTGCAGGATGGAGTCGAGCTTGAGCTGGTTGGCCTCGCGCTCCTCGGTGCTGAGACCGGCGGTGTTGGCCGTCTCGGTCACGAGACCCTGCACCTCGTTGAGGAGGTTCCCGATCTCGTCGAGGCCGCCCTCGGCGATGTTGACGACCTGGTCGGCGCGCTCGGCGTTGGTGATGGCCCGGCTGAGCGAGGTTTTCTCGGCGCGGAGGTTTTCCGACGCGATCAGGCCCGCCGGATCGTCCTTACCGCGGTTGATCCGCAGGCCGGTGCTCAGGCGTTCCAGGGACAGGTTGAGCGAGTTCTTGTTGGTGGTCAGAACCCGCTGCGCGATCTGCGAGGCGACGTTCGTGTTGATGCGACTCATGGTGCGAATCCTCCGTGAACCTGTTCGTCTCTCTCGTTCCCGTGGCGGGCGTCCGTGCCCTGCCGCGGGTTCCCCAGCGGGGTCTCACCGGGGCCGCGTCTCCGGCCCTTGGCCGAGCGCCGCTGCGGCTTCTCGGCCTTCCCGCACCGGACCCGAGCCAACACCGGCTCTTTGTGCCCGATTACAGGATGGTGCCGCTAATCTCGATCCGGACCGCGAGCGACTGAAGCGCCGGACGCATGATCACGAGCGATAACTACCAAGTGGCGTGAAAACCCGCGTTCCCGGCCCCCCGATGCGGGTGTGTGTTTACCAGACTCGGCGCAGCGGAATACCCGGAACTCACTTGCAGCCTCCACAGCGTTGACTCTCAACCCTGCGCCGATACAGTCGCTCGGCGGCCCGCGATCGGAGGAGAGACCCGACGGGCCCGCCGGTGGTTTCAACGCGGAGTTGTTGTATGTCAACGTCTCGAGCGAGCCGGACCGTCTGGGCATTCGCCATTGCTGTCAGCCTCGGCGCCCCGTTCGGCGCTCACGCCACACCCGAGTTTGTCGAGCATGTTCCCGGTGCGCAGGTGTTCGGCGAGGCCCCGGGCGTCACTGAGCGCCAGCCCCAGACCCCGCGCGAAGACGAGAGCGTGGACCTGTGGGCACGCATCGGCTACTCGTTCACCTACACGGACGTCGCCGTCTACTACACGACCGACGGGGCCACGCCCGCGGGCACCAAGGGCGTCCCGGGCAACGGTTCGACGCAGGTGCTCCGCTCGTCAAACGGCGGGGTCAACTTCGTCCGCAATGAGAGCACCGGCGGCGGCCAGGTGGACTGGTGGAAAGCCACGCTGCCCGTCTCCACGCGCGCGTACCAGCAGAACGTCCGCTACGTCGTCGGGGCCTGGCACTCTGGGGGCGGGATCGAGGTCTTCGGCAACAACAACGGCTGCTCGGATAACACATGCGACAACCCTGCCAACCCCGCCGCGGTGCAGAGCTTCACCAATAAGCTCGCCTGGCCCGGCCAGGGCAGCGCGTTCGTGAATCACACCGCGGGGTATCCGCCGGTGTGGACATGGAAGGAAGAGGCCGTCGTCGGCAACAACAACATCAACGTCCAGCTCGACCAGAACGGCTCGTACTACGACGTGTACTACCCCTCCGCCGGCTGCGTGCAGGGCGTCAGCACCAAGAACGAGGGCTACGTCGACGGCAACGACACCTTCCCCGCCGGCCTGCCCCAGGGCTACCGCGGCCAGATGCACCTCAACCAGGCGTTCTGCGGCCTGCGTGTGGACGGCAAGACGTACTGGCTCACCAACCAGACCGGCGCGGACTACTCGAATCTCGCCCAGGCCTACACCCCCGGCACCAACACGGTTGTGACCCAGCAACGGCTTTCTGCCGGCGGGAACGACATCAGCGTTCAGCAGATCGACTTCTCGCCAAAGGGCATCGCCTTCCCGACCTGGGACGACGCCACGACCCCCAACAAGGGGCTCGCGGTCAAGCGCCTCCTGCTCACGAACAACGGCGCCGCCGCCAAGGACGTAAACGTTTACTTCTTCATGGACCCCGCGCTCAACGGCGGCGACGGCTTCGACGCCATGGACGTTGATCCGGCCCGCGGCGTCATGTACGCCTTCGACAACACCCAGCGCCTCGCCGGCAACGTGGGCGAGTACAACCCCACCACCTTCGCCAACTATGACAAAAACGTCTCGGTCTATTTGGGCGCCGCGATGAAGCTGTGCTCCTCGGTCGGTTCGGCGTCGGGCACGAGCGCCTCGGACTTCTGGCGCGACACCTCCGGCGACAACGGCCAGGGATGGATCGGCATGAAGATTTCGCTCGCGCCGGGGCAGACGCGCGAAGTGAACATCGGCCTCATCGGCGGCTTCGACAACTTCGCCGGCGCCACCGGCACCTACGGCTTCCAGATGGACGGCCCCGCCGACTGGTTCCAGTCCACCAGCATGTCCTCGGTTCAGGCGATCACCGACGCCTACTGGCAGAACTGGTTGAGCTCGGGCGTGAGCGTCAGCCTGCCCGATGCCCGCTGGAACACGCTGTTCTCGCGCGGCCTGCTCTCGACCGCCCTGCACCAGGACGAGAAGAGCGGGGCGATCATCGCGGGGTACCACAACGGGGCGTACCCGTTCGTGTGGCCGCGAGACGCGGTCTACGCCGCCGTCACCTTTGCCCGCACCGGGCACACCGCCGACGCCGCGGAGGTGTACCGCTATCTCCGCGACGTGACGTACCGCGACTCGCAGACCTTCACCACCGGCTACACCGGGCGGGCGTTCTGGTACCAGAAGTACACCACCGACGGTTACCGCGTCTGGACCGCCCCGCAGGTGGACGAGACCAGTGTGTTCCCATGGGGCATCTATTACCAGTACCTCGTCACCGGCGATATCGGCTTCCTCAACGCCTACTACCTGACGGTCTACGAGGCCGGCCTCGCCAGCAGCGAGGACTCCGCCATCGATTCACGCCTCCGCTACGAGGACTCCGTCGCCCTCATGCACGGCAACAACGTATGGGAAGACCAGTTCGACGTCTTCATCTACTCCAACGCCAACGTCGAGCGCGGCCTGCGCGACGCCGCATCCATCGCGAGCGCCTTGGGCCACAACGGCGACGCCGCACTGTTCAACAACCGCGCCGGGCTGATCCACGGCGGTCTGATCGGGCGACTCCAGTGGGACGGCGAGAACACCGACATCTCCCAGCTCGGCCTCGTCTACCCCTTCGACGTCTTCAGCCCCACCGACCCGCTCGTGACCCACGTCGTTGATCGCATGAACGGCGTCGCGGGTAACAACGCCTTCCAGAACAAGCCGCTCATGAACTTCTCCGGCGAGTTCCAGGACCTCCTCGACCGCTACTGGTGCGACGGCTACTGGAAGGGCGGCCTCACCTGCAACCTGGGCCAGCCCGCCGCCAACCCGTGGTTCCTCTCCACGCTGTGGTACGGCATGTACTACGCCGCCCGCGCCGACTTCACCGCCGGCAAGGGCAACATCGACAATCACAAGTTGCGAGTGGACAAGTGCCTCGACCGGTTGGGCCCCGTCGGCTTCGGGGCCGAGCAGATCGCCCCGTCGTCGAGCCTGCTCTACCCCGGCCAGAGCGACTTCAAGCTCCAGGCGGCGTGGCCCAACGCGTGGGAGTCGATGTCCACGTTCGTCGACGCGGTGATGGCCCTCCTCGATTTCACCCCAAGCGCCCCGACCAACTCCTTCGCACTGGCCCCCAAGATCCCCACCGGCTGGGGCGCGATGACGTACAACAACCTGCGGGTGGGGTCTGTGCGGTTCAACGCCACGCCCTCCGAGGACAACCGCGGCGCCCAGGTGCTGCTCACCAATGTCACTGGGGGATCGCTGACCGCGAAACTCGCCATCCGCGTGCCCGCGAACTCACCGATCTGCTCGGTCGAGCGCAACGGCTCGCCCCTCGCCTACACCTACGACGCGGCCCTGGGCAAGGTGACGGTGTCGGCGGCCCTGGCAACGGGCGCGTCCGGCACCACCCTCGTCCGCGTCAACACCCGCCGCCCCGCCGACATCAACGCCGACGGCGTCGTCAACACCGCCGACCTCACCGTTCTGCTCGGCAACTTCGGGCACGCCGTCCAGCCCGGCACCCAGGGCGACCTCAACGGCGACGGCGTGGTGAACACCGCCGACCTGACCCAGTTGCTGGGGGTGTTCGGGCAAGGGTGCTGAGCCGCGAACATCGCCGCGGCCTCGCCCGACCCTTCATTTGCCCGTGTTCCGCGGCACCAGCCGGATATCCGCATCGAGGAAGTCCGCGAACAGCGGGCGACCGGGCACGATGAACCTCGCATCCGCCAGCGCCTTGTTGGCTTCCACTCCCTTGTGGCGGATCAGGTACGCGGCCCACAGGTGCGACGCGCGCCACGCCACGGTGCAGTGCAGCAGCGCCTTGCCCTGGTGAGCGGCCAGCGCCTGGGCGAAGCGGTCCACCGCCGCCGGGCTGGCGGGGAACTTGTCGCCGCCGATCGGGATGTGCACGTACTCCACGCCAAGCTCCTTCAGCAGCGCCGCCTCGTCGTACGGAACCTGCTGGCGGTCGTCCATCTCCTTGGGCGTGCGCAGGTTGATGACAACGGTGACCCCTTCAGAGATCATCCGGCGCATCGCCGCCTCGGACGGCTGGCCGGTGATGTAGATCGGCCCGGCGCGGCAGCAGTTCGCCTCAACCGGCTCGGGGTACTCGACGCGTACCGGCGATTCCACCGGTGCCGAAGCTAGCCCGCCGCGGGCCGGTGCGGCGGCGCTGAGCCATGTCTTCGAGGCGCATCCGGCGAGATACGCGGCGGCCCAGAGGCACGGGATCACGAGGACGAGGCGCATGGGCAAACTCCTGATCGGTGGTGGGAAGGCCGGCGGAACACGCGCGGCGGCCGCGGAGACTGGGACCGTTCGGCGATCAATCGGGTTTGTGACGCCCCGGGTGCGGCAGGGTTTCATCCCAGGAAAAAGTGGAACCTGCGCCGGGTCCTTATCTCACCGCTTCGCTCAACCGCCGCTTGTCGTCCGCGCTGCCGCCCTCGACGGGGATTTCCTTCAATAGCGTGTCGATCACGTTGTCGCTGGTTACGCCGTCGGCCTCGGCGTTGAAGTTCGTGATCAGCCGGTGACGCAGCACGGGGTGGGCCACGGCCTTGATGTGCTCGGGCGTCACGTGAAAGCTGCCCTCCAGCACCGCTTTGGCCTTGGCGGCGAGAATCAGGTACTGGCCCGCCCGAGGGCCCGCGCCCCACGAGAGGTACTCGCTGACGATCTTGGGGGTCGCCACGCCGTCGTCGGGCGTTTCCCCACGGCCCACGCGCGTGACGCGCACCAATCGCAGGGCGTAACGGATGACATGGTCGGCAACGGGGGCCTCGCGCACCAGGTCCTGCACCCGCAGCACGTCGGCCGCCGTCAGCACCGGCGACGGGCGCGCCTCGCTGCCACCGGTGGTCCGCTTGATGATCTCGACCTCCTCGGCCTCCGTGGGGTACCCGATCTTGATGTTGAACATGAAGCGGTCGAGCTGCGCCTCGGGCAGCGGGTAGGTGCCCTCCTGCTCGATGGGGTTCTGCGTCGCCAGCACGAAGAACGGGTTGGGCAGCTTGTGCTGCACGCCCGCCACCGTCACCTGGTGCTCCTGCATCGCCTCCAGGAGCGCCGCCTGGGTCTTGGGCGGCGTGCGGTTGATCTCGTCGGCCAGAATCACATTGGCGAACACCGGGCCCTTGACAAAGCGCATCTCACGCGCGCCCGTGGACTTGTCCTCTTCGATCACCTCGGTGCCGGTGATATCGCTGGGCATCAGGTCCGGCGTGAACTGCACGCGGCTGAAGCTGAGGCTGATCGAGCGGGCGATGGTCGAGATGAGCAGCGTCTTGGCCAGCCCCGGCACACCCACCACGAGCGCGTGACCCTTGCAGAACATGCTCATCAGGAGCTGCTCAACCACCTTGTCCTGACCGACCACCACCTTGGCGATCTCACCCTTGAGCTTGTTGAACGCGGCGTTCACCTCCGCGACGGCCTGCTCGGGTTCGGTGGCGCGGAGGGTCTGGGGCTGGGCGAGGGGGTCGGGCATGGAAATGGCCTTGGGGTTGGGTGAGAGCGATGGTAGGCCCACGCCGACGGGCCCGACCCTGCACGGACCCGTCCGGAGAGGGCGTAAACTCGCGGCGTGCCGGAACTTCCCGAAGTTGAATGCGTCCGCCGATCACTGGAATCCGCGCTGCTCGGGCGGGGCGTGGTGTCGGCAGAGCTCCTGCGCCGTGATTTTCTTACCATCGATCCCCCGACCGGTGGCGGGCGGGTCCCCAAGGCCGGCGGCGCCCTGCTCTCCGGCAGCACGGTTGTCGAGGTCAAGCGCCACGGTAAGCAGATCGCCCTCTGCGCCGGCACCGGGGCGCGCCTGGTCGTTCACCTGGGGATGACCGGCGAGTTCATCGTCCGCACGGCGCGTGCTCCCAGGCAGGGCGCACCGGATCACGTTCACGCACGCTGGCAGACCGACGCCGGCGACCAGCTCCTGTTCCGCGACCCGCGGCGGTTCGGCGGGCTGTGGTGGTACCCCAGCGACCGTGCTCTGCACGAGCGGCGCTGGGCAGCCCTGGGGCCCGACGCCCTCAGCGCCTCGGTTGACGATCTCGTGGCCGGGCTCCGCGGGTCACACCGGGCGATCAAGGCAGCGCTGCTGGACCAGGCGGTCATCGCGGGCGTCGGCAACATCTACGCCGACGAGGCGCTCCACCTGGCCGGCGTCCACCCCAGACGCCGCGCCGGGAGCCTCCGTGCCCCGGAGCTTGAGCGGCTGCACGCAGCCATCCGCGGGGTCCTGGAGGCCGCGGTCAACGCCGGCGGGAGCACCATCCGGGACTACCGAACGCCCGACGGATCGCGCGGTTCATTTCAGGCAAAGCACCGGGTGTACGGGCGCGCCGGGCTGACATGTCTGGCGTGCGGATCGACGCTGAGGTCCGGCGTGGTTACGCAGCGGACCACCGTGTGGTGCCCGAGTTGCCAGCCATTCCGCGCGGCAACGCGTCGAAGAACTGCAAGCGCGTCGGGGTTGTCCACAAGTTTCACACGCCCGGTGTGAATCCTCGAGGCGGCTTGTCGTGGTGTGCCAGGACGTGTGGTCGGGTGCGTTCTGAACCATGAGAGAGAAGAAATACATTCTTCATCGCCGTTCTGAGAGGTTGGCGCATTGTGGGAAGACGGCGGGCACCGGGTCGTAAATGTTTTCAGGACAAGGATTTGCAAATCGCGACTGATCCCGGACAACCTGTCGGGACACCGGACGACCGTGAGCGTCTCGTCATCATCGGCGGCGATTTCGGGTGCTGCGCAAGGTGAGTTCCCACCCTCGTGGAAGGCGACTCCGACCACAACTATCTGTGAATGCACGAGTTATCCCCAGCGGGCGCAACAGCTCGATGGGCACCCATTCAAGTGATTCAAACGGGCGCTTCTACCGGGGAGTTCTGGTGAGAAATCACCAGCTTCGCAGGCCCACCCCCGGCGGCGGGCTGGGCCCAACGCTTGGCCTGCCGCATGTAACTCCCGAGCACCACCAGCAGCAGCGCCGACGACCACACCTGGTGATCGGGGTTGGCGATGAACTCACGCCAGACGCTGTCCACCTGGGAGGGGTTCAGTGCGGAGATCGAGCGAGTGCTGGCCAACGCCTCCTCGCACAGCCCGCGGAGCGGGCCCGACATCCAACGCCGGGTGGGAAGGACAAACCCGCGCTTGGACTGAGCCTTCAGCTTCGTATGCAGCAGGTCGTCAAAGGCGGTTCGGAGCAGGTGTTTGTTCGGTTCTCCGCTGGGCATGCGGACCGAGCCGGGCGTGGCGTAGGCCAGGCTCATCACCCGGGGATCGACAAACGGGACACGGATTTCCAGGCTGTGCGCCATCGCGTTGGTATCGCTGTCGCGCAGGAGCATGTTCCGCATGTAGAACAGCGATTCGAACCGGCTGATGGCGGCGACGGGGTCGCCCCCGACTTCCGGCAGGTCGCCCAGCGCTTCCCGGGGCATGAACGTCGGGTGCAGGTCGAGCCGTTCGGCGTGGAGGCCGTGGGCGTGCAGCCGCTGGTCCGACTGGAACCGGCGCCGGTAGAGATAGAGCGTCAGCAGGTCGCCGTCGGAGGCGCCCATGTCGCCGATTTTCTCGCGGACGCTGGCGGGCTTGGCGAGCGAGCGGGTCAGGAAGACCGCGCGCCGGATCGGGGCTGGCATCATCGAGATCAGGTCGTAGCCGGCCTTGATGCGCGGCAACTCGCCGAAGGTGACGTACCCGCAGAACAGCTCGTCGCCCCCGAGCCCCGAGAGGGCGACAACGATGCCCCGCTGGCGCACGGCCTTGGAGATGATGTAGGTGTTCAGGCCGTCGGCCGAGGGCTGGTCCAGGCTGGCGAGCCAGTCGCTGAACCACGCCTGCGCCTCGGGGCCGGTGACCTGCACGTCGGTGTGGTCCACGCCGAGCATCCGGGCGGTTTCCTGCGCCAGGGCGCTCTCGGTGAGGTCGGGCTGGTCGGAGAAGCCGACGGTGAATGTCCGGAGATGATCGGTGTGGCGCTTGGCGAGGTTCGCGACAATCGTGCTGTCGATGCCCGATGACAGGAACACACCGACGGGGACGTCGGCGATCATGTGCTCCCTGACCGAGAGGTCCAGCGCTCCGCGCAGGCGCTCCACGGCGTCGCGCTCGGTGATGGAGGGGTCGACGCCGGGGAACCGCCAATGGCGCTTCACGGGGCCCTCGCGCACCAACCCCGCGGCGCCGTCGATATCGAGTTCCTGGTAGCAGCCCGGCTCGAAACCGCGGACCCCCTCGAAAAAGGTGAGTGGCTCTTGCACGCAGCCGTACGCCATCACGGAGGCGAGGCCGCGGATGTCGACGCGGGCGGGTACGAGCCCCGACGCGAGGATGGCGCGCACCTCGCTGGCAAAGAGGAAGTAGTCGCCGACCCTGGCGGTGTAGAGCGGCTTGATGCCCATCGGGCCGCGCGCGAGCGACAGGACGCGCCGGCGCGCGTCATAGAAGGCCAGCGCGTACATGCCGCACGCCTTGGCGACGTACGCCGGCCCTTCCTTGCCGATGCCGTACAGAAGGACCTCGGTGTCGGAGTGCCCCCGGAAGGTCTGGCCGTCGTCGGAGAGGGGCTTGCGAAGAGACTGGTAGTTGTAGATCTCGCCGTTGAAGGTGAGCGCATCGCCGGTGGCGGGGTTCACCATGGGCTGGTGCCCGGCGGGGGAGAGATCGATGATGGCCAGGCGTCTCTGCCCCAGCGCGACGGTGAGCGAGCCGACCTGGATGAGGTGCGTGCCCTCGTCGTCGGGCCCGCGGTGGGTCTGGCAGCGCAGCATGGCGCTGAGCGCGCGGGCGGTGCGCTCTCTGTCGGGCCCGATGATTCCTGCGATACCACACACTCTCGCTGCTCCGTCCACGCTCTGCCGACGCCGAGCGGTTTGTCCGATCCTCCGGTTGGGCGGGGCATGCTAACGCCAAGCCCGCCGCGACCATGACCCAGCGTCAGCCTACGGCGGGGAGCCGGTCAGGCGGGCTCTGGTAATCGGGGTAGTTGGCGTAGTCGCCGGCGGTTTCGGGGTCGTATGAGTCGGCGGGGGCCCCGTCGGCCATCGCGGCGTAGGCCACGTCTTCGCGGTGAAGCTCGTGCAGCCTCGACGCCATCGCCCCGAACAGGCCCATGAAGACCAGCGGCGTGCCCACGCGGCCCACGACGTAGCCCTCGAAGATCGACCCCGCCCAGAACGCGGACATGCACCCGATGAGCAGGTCGGCGAACCGGCGCTGGGGGGCCGAGAGGCGCCAGCGCACCCGCACAAGCTTCAGGATCTGGACGCAGGTCACGAGGAAGAAGACGATGATGATCAGGCCCATCCCCACGCCGTAGGACGCCATGCCGTAGAGCAGGCTGTTCTCGCTCTTCTCGGCTCGGAAGCCGCCCTTTCCGACGCCGCTGCCGGTGCCGCCGTTGCCGAAGAACGGCTCATTGGCGATGGTCTGCAGCAGGTCGCGCCACGCGCCGGCGCGAGTCTGCCCGCCGCCTGTGAGGCGCTCGACATCGAAGTCGATGTGCTCGCCGGAGAGGTAGCTGAACGCTGCGAAGCCGATGGCGGCGGCGACCGGGAGCAGGGCGAGCGCGAAGACGGGACGCCCGTAGAAGCACGCCGCGACGCCGATGGCCGCCATGGCGATGCCGGTCCGCGACGCCGTCCAGAGCAGCAGCACCCCGGAGACCGCCGAGATCCCGAGCCACAGAAGCTTGTAACGCGACTTCGGGTCGTTCAGCAGCAGGAACGTGCAGATGATGACGGTGAAGCACAGGTAGGTGGCGGCGTGCTGCGGGTTGCCCAGCATCCCGACGAAGCGCTGGGTCTGGTAGCCCGTGGTCAGGGCGCGTCGATTGACCGCGAACTGGACCATGCACAGCAGGCTCCACACGCCGCCCACCACGCCGATGACGCGGGGGAGCGTGTACATGTCGTCCCAGTCCCGGATGAGCGACGGAACGATGAACGCGAGCGGGAACAGCGTGACCGCCGCGAACGCGATCGACGCGGCGCCCTCGCCGAAATCCGACGCCAGCATTCGGATGAGCCCCGCGTACACGCCGGTGATCAGCAGCATGATGCCGATCCCGGACACCCGCCCCCAGCGGACGTTATGGAGATGGAATATCCCGCACAGCAGGAGCAGGCCGCCGCTGGCCATATACAGGGCCGACCGTTGCAGCTGCAACTGGGTGATGATGGTTCGCACCAGCATCAGGTTCCAGGTGAGCTGCATGCCGATCGCGGCGGCGAACAGGAACACGCCGAACAACACGATCCCGAACCGGAAGCTGAGCGCCGTCAGGCCCAGGCCCACGGCGACCCCCAGCCCCAGGAGGCCGAGCTGCCACGCCTCGAGTTGGAGGAGTTGTTCCATACGGCGTCTGGTCGGTATCTACAGAACAGCAACAGCGCAACCCGTGCGAAGACGGACTGTACGTCTGTATCGGGTCAGCGACGCAACTTGTTCGGCAAAACGCCCAAGTTGTGGTTATTTCGGACCTGCGGGGAGCTCGATGGTCGCCACCAGCGGGCGATGGTCTGACGACATGCGGGGACCGATCTCAAGCCGCGTTACCCGGAGCGCTCCGGACGTCCACACGCGGTCGATGGGAACACTGAACCACGGGGACAGCTTCGCCGGCCAAGTGCCCCCTCCGAAGCGGAGCGACCAGCCCGTCAGGCCGGACTCGTGCGCGAAGCCCTGGTGGAGCGTGCCGGTGGGGGCCGAGTTGAAGTCGCCGGTGACAAGAATGGGCGTCTGGCTCTTGAGGGCGAAACGCCGGAGAATGCCCGCGTCGCGCTCGGCCTCGTTGATCGAAGAGCGCCAGGTCGACGCCCTGCGCGGCGAGGGCGGGTGCATGGCGCTCCACAAGACGCGCTGGCCGCCGGGGAGTTCGACCGTGACACTGCGCCTCGCGACGAAGCTGAACATATGGCCCTTCACCTCCGCCTCGATGGGGGTGAGCTTCAGCGGGTGCTTGCTCAGCAGCAGGTTGGGCCATTCGAGGCCGACGTCCGGCTCGACGCGATAAGGGTACTTCTCGCGCAGCCACGGGTTGGTGGCGGGATAGCTCCAGGGCGTCTCGACGATGCACACCAGGTCGGCGTCCTGGTCGCGCAGGAACTGCTTGAGCGTCTCGTCATTGGCGCTGGCCTCGCTGTGGGCGTTGAACTGGATGACCTTGATGGTCGCGGCCCCGGGCCGCGGCGCCGCTGGCGCGTGAACCCATTGAAGATGCCAGGTCAGCATGGCGCACGAGGCGAGCGCCCAGGCGCCCGCCACAGCGCGCCAGCGGCGCGCGATCGCCAGAAGCCCCGCGGCGAGGAGCGCCAGGACTGCCAGGTGCACCGGGAAGTTCGAGAGCAAATCAAGGTAATAAGGCCGGCCCGGCGCGACGAGGCCCAGGACGAGCAGCCAGGGCGCCAGCGCGACGCCGGCCCGGGCCCACACCCGGCGCGCTCGGAGGTTGATGGAGTCATTCGGCTTCGTCACCGCAACCTACGATACCCGGCGATGCGAGCGATACTCTTCATTGTTGTCTGGTTGGGGGGATGCTCTTTCCTCTTGGTCGGCCCGGGCGTGCCGCCGACCGGCTCGGGGTCGCAGGGTGAAGCGGTGCGCCCCGAGCCCGCGCAACCCGATGCGGGGTTCGCCTACTGGTGGCACGTGACAGGCAAGGAGCGCGCGCGGGTGAGCGCCGCGGGGCTGGCCGTGCGGGCCGATGTCGCCGTGCTCTACCAGCAGGGCGCGGGCATGTACCCGCGGTTCTTCGAGGGCCGCGAGCTCAACGGCGGCGTGCCGCAGCGCACCGACATGTCCGCCCACCTGCGCGAGCTCCGCAACGACATCAACCGCGAGATCCCCGACGCGGGCTTCACCGGCTGGGCGGTGCTGGACTACGAGGCGTGGGAGCCGATCTGGGAGCTGACGCCCTCGGAGTACAGGGACGCGTCGCGCGAGATCGTCCGGCGGGCCAACCCGCTCCGGCAGGCGGCGGACATCGACCGGCTCGCGCAGGTGGCCTATGAGAGCGCCGCGCGCCGGTTCCTCACCGAGTCGCTGCGAGAAGCCAAGCGCCAGCGCCCCCGCGCCAAGTGGGGGGTCTACGCGCTGCCGTGGCCGACGTACGCGCCCTACAAGGCCAGGATCGCCTGGCTGTGGGACCTGTGCGACGCGGTCTACCCCTGCATCTACACCCCGATGAAGACCGACGAAGGCAGTCAGATCGAGGGGTTCTGGGGGCCGGGGAAGTACCGCGACGAGATCGTCTCGCGCATCGCGCTGGCCCGTGCCGCGGCTGGGAAAAAGCCCGTGGTCCCGTTCGTATGGGTGCTCTACGACGGCAACAAGAGGTTCGCGCGCCAGTTCTTGAACGACGCCGATCTTCAGACGGCGCTGACCGCTCCGAGAGAAGCGGGGGCCCAGGGCGTCATCCTGTGGAACGAGGCTCCAAACCCCGCGGCGGCGACGGACCTGCAGCAGTATGTGCAGCGAAAGCTCGCGCCGGCCCTGCGCGTGGCGCGGTAGCCGCGGCGCGGCGGGAGTAGAACGGGGAGCGATGGAGGGGGCGGAGGTGGGGGTGATTGGGGTGAGCGGGTGTGGGGGTGATGTAAGTTCTTTTTGCGATGATGGCTTCCGCGTTTTGGAACTATTCTCGGGCGATATTCTCGGAACTCGGGCGGTGGGTCGCGCGTATCACCTGATGGAGGTCGTGCGCGTGAGCCGCGGTCCGGATACCCCCCCCGCCCCCC
>CAZEDW010000035.1:0-45917 GCA_964510955.1 uncultured Phycisphaeraceae bacterium | reverse complement strand
GGCAACAGCGACCCCACCAACTCCGTCGGGGGTAACGGGGGCAACGCCGGCTCGGGCGGCAACGCCGGCGCCTCGGGCATCGGCGGCCCGGCCGGCGATGCCCGGTTCGTTTCCTTCCTGATCACGACCGCGTCGCGCACCGTCAGCAGCGGGACTTTTGTCAACACCTTCCCCGGCACGCCCGGCACGGGCGGGGCCGCGGCGACGGGCGGCTCCGCAGGCAACGCCGGCGCCGGCGGGGCGGGTGCGGACACGCCGGGCAGTGCCGGTCAGGCCGGCAGCGCGGGAACCCCGGGCGCCGCGGGGAGCGCCGGCGCCGATTCGATCGTCAGCGCGATCTTCAGTTCCGGCTCGGGCTCGGTCAACGTCCGCGACTGCATCATTGACACCGGCGCCGGCACCGGCGATTTCGCTTTCAACGCCACCGGCTCCACCACCATGAACGGCGACTTCTGCGCGGTCGGCGCCAGCGTCGAAAATCTCACGGGCGGCAACGCCTCCACCGGCCCCAATATCCGCACCGGCAACCTCGGGTTCTTCAATCTCGCCGGGCCGGACCTGGCCACGGGCACCATCGACGACAACCTCTCGCTCACCAGCTCATCGATCGCCATCGATGCCGGGCGCAACGCCGACGTCACCCCCGACGGCATCGACGACGACGGCGACGCCAACACCGCCGAGCCAGCCCCGTTCGACATCGACGGGCGCCCCCGGTTCTCCGACGTGCCGTCGGTCGCGGACACCGGCAACGGCACGGCCCCCATCGTGGACATTGGCGCGCTGGAGGCCGATGTGACGTTCCCGCAGGTCGTCCAGTTCCTGAAACTCTCCGCCGACCCGGCCACCGGCCCCGTGGTGTCCTACCTGCTGGCGTTTGACCGGCCCGTGACGGGCGTGGTACCCGCGACCTTCGCCACCAGCGTCTCGGGCAACGTCAGCGTGCAGGGCATCAACGTGCTCGGCTCGGGCGACAGCTACATCATCGACGTGATGATCTCCGGCACCAGCGGCTCCGTGACGCTGAGCCTTCAGGACTCCGACACCGTGCTCAGCCAGGTCGGCGTGCCGCTGGGCGGGCCCGGCGCCGGGCTCATCACCGGGCCCAGCTATTCGGTCAATGTGCCGATCCCCCAAGTCGTCAGTCTTCTGCTCTCGGGAGGCACAATCTCGCTCGAGAACCAAACTAAGACCTGGGTTGCGACCTTCAGCGAAAGCGTGACCGGCGTCGACGCCTTTGATTTCCAGCTCAGCGGCTCCGGCGTCGCCGGGGTTTCCATCGCGTCGGTCAACGGCAGCGGCACGACCTGGAACATCAACGTCAGCTTCGGCGCCCTCACGTCCGGCCCCACCGGCACCGTGGTCCTGACACTGTTTGACAACGACTCGATCACCAACTCTCAGGGGACGCCGCTGGGCGGCCCGGGCGTCAACAACGGGTCGCAGGTGGGAACCACGCTGCAGGTATCAGCCGACTGCAACCACAACGGCGTCCCGGATATCTACGACATCGGCGATTTGTTTCTCCCAGACTGCAACAGCAACGGCGTGCCGGATGAGTGCGAAATTTCCTCCGGTATGGTGGCGGGCCTGGTCGCCCACGCGGGGCCCAACGAACGCTCATCGAGCAACCCGCCGCCGTTCGCCGTGGATGGAAACCCCGCCACCTTTACGTGGAGCACCGAGGCTTTCAACACGGTGACCCCCTCGTTCCTCGGCGTCATCCTGCCGGCCTCTCAGACCGTCAACCGAATCCGACTCCTTAAGGACAGCGACGGCGGCGGCGGCCTGAACATCAAGGACCTGGCGATCCAGTACACAAACGACGCCAGTCCGAACGTCGTCTCCGGGAACTGGGTGAATGTTTCAGGGATGAGCAACGGCTTCGCCGGCACGGAACTGCTCCACGCCACCTCTGTCAACAGCAACGGCACGGTCGTCGGTGACGTGCAGAACGGCGTGTCCGGCGGTCAGGGCTTCGCATCGCTTACGTTCGCGCCCGTCACCGCTACGGGCGTGCGCGTCGCGTTCTCGACGGCGAGCGGCTTCAACCACTACAGGGTCTACGAGTTCCAGGTGTACGGGCCGGGCTCGGGCGCGCAGGACTGCAACAACAACGGCATCCCGGACTCCTGTGATATCTCCAACGGTGCCCCCGACTGCAACAGCAACGGCATCCCCGATAGCTGCGACATCTCCAGCGGCAGCAGCCTCGACGCCAACCACGACGGCATCCCCGACGAGTGCCAGCCCGCCGCCGACTGCAACAACAACGGCATAGCCGACGCCGAGGACATCGCCTCGGGGTACAGCCGCGACTGCAACGTCAACAACATCCCCGACGAGTGCGACGCGGGCACCACGCTCACCATCAACACCGACACCTCGTGGCGGGCCACGGGATCAGCCCCTCCGAGTTCCTGGTTCACGCAGGTGAACTTCGACGACAGCGACAGCGCCGGCTGGTTCGTGCCGTTCGTGATCTCGTCGGGGCCGCCCGACACGCTGTGGTCCGCGCCCGGGGTATCGGGCGGTCCCAACGACGTCTACCTGCGCAAGGTGTTCACGCTCAGCGGCGCCCCGGGCACCGCGCTGCTCAGCTTCGGCGTTGACGACGACGTGTCCATCTTCATCAACGGGTCGGCCGTCTACATCGAGGGCTCGTGCACGCCCGACTCCGTTTCGGATATCAACGTGACGAGCTTCCTGCACGCCGGCCAGAACCTCATCGCGGTCCTGGCGCACGATTGCTTCTGCTGCGGGCGCGGCGTGCGGGTCTCGCTCAGCATCGGCTCGCCGGGCGACTGCAACGCCAACGGTGTCCCCGACACCTGCGACATCAGCCAGGGCATCGCCTCGGACTGCAACGACAACGGCGTGCCCGACACATGTGAAATCTCCAAGTCCACCGTGTACAGCACGGGGTTCCAGGGCGCCGTCGGGCCGGAATGGACGTTGAGCCAGACCGAGACTTCGCCCTCGGGCGAGAAGTTCCTCGGGCGGTTCAGCAACGACAATGTCTCGCTGCTGCTCGACCAACTCCCGACGCACCGGGCACTCGTTTTGGAGTTTGACCTGTACATCGTCTCGACCTGGGACGGCGACACCAACAGCCACGGCCCCGACTATTTCGGCGTCGCCATGGACGGGCGCCAGCACCTGCTCTGGACCTTCAGCCAGGGCGGAGACTCCCCGACGCAGAGCTACCCCTTCCCCGCGGGCACCACCGCCGTCCCCATGCAGACCGGCGCGGCGCTGGTGAACCACCTGGGGTACGCGGTCAACCTGGGCGACGCGATCTACCGCGTCCGCACCGTGCTGCCGCACACATCGTCATCGGTGGCCCTCTCGTTCCGCGGTCAGAACCTGCAAGGCGTCTCCGACGAATCGTGGGGCATCGACAACGTCAAGGTCTCAATCGTCACCAGCTCGCCCGCCGACTGCGACGCCGACGGACGCCTCGACGAGTGCCACGAGCCGCTCTCGGACGGTGTGCTCGGGCCGTCGGCGTACGTCAGTTATGCCCAGAGCCCGTTCGTCAACGTGCCGTCGTTCTACTCGTATCTTGAGAACTACGAGACCGGCGCGGTCACCGTGCCGGGCGTCAGCTCGTCGCGCGGCATTGTCTTCGGGCCCAACGGCTTCATCGATTCGGTGGACGAGGACGACGGCGTCATCAACGGCAGCGGCGGGTCCACGCTGCACTCGTTCTACTGCAACCCGGGCGACGTGACGTTCACGTTCGATGAGTCCGTGCTCGGCGCGCTGCCACAGTACGCCGGGATCGTCGTCACCGGCGTCTCCGGGCCGCAGACCGTCGGGTTCGAGGCCCGCGACGCCGACGGCAACCTGGTCGCTTCGACGTCATTCCCGATGACGTTTGTCGGCAACGGCGCGGCCTCGGAAGACCGGTTCATCGGCGCGGTGCACAAGGCGGGCATCAAGACGATGCGCGTCAACGTCACCGGGATCGACATGGAGCTCGATCACCTTCAGTACGGGCGATTCAGCTACCAGGACTGCAACGCCAACAGCACCCCGGACCTGTGCGAGATCGATACCAACCCCGGGCTCGACAGCAACCACAACGGCGTGCTCGACCCCTGCGAGGGCATCAACGCGTTCCGTCCCTACCCGTTCGACGCCCAGAGCGCCGTGCCCCTCCAGAGTCTTTCCGACTTCGGCATCTTCTACTCGCTCAGGGCCGCGGACTTGAACAGGGACGGCCTGACGGATTACTTCGCCCTCACCGAGACCGGATACTCCATCTACTACCAGACCGCCCCGCGCTCACCGGAGTACACACTCAACAACTTCCCGTTCAGCGGCCTCTTCCCAACCTGCGTCGCCGCCGCCGACTTCAACGGCGACGGAGTCACCGACTTCGCCGTCGGGCTGGAGAACGAAAGCACGGATCTGCTGATCGTCTACGGCGGCCCGTTCACGCAGTCCAGGACGGGCGCCGCCGCCGGCCGCGGGGGCTTCACTCTCGCGAGCCTCGGCGCTGTGGCCGACTACAACGGCGATGGCAAGCCCGACATGATCGGCATCGATGACGGCGCCAACCTCGTTCTGTTCACGAACATCTCCGACGGGGGTGAGATCGGCTTCGACGCATCGCCCCTGTTCCTACCGTTCGCGTCGCGCGGTTTCACCGCCTTCGACCTGGCCGCCGGCGATTTCAACGGCGACGGGCGACCAGACTTCGCCGCCATCGGCTACGGCTCGGTCCTGATCGCGATCAACCAGGGGGACGGCGGGTTCCAGTTCTCCTCGCTCGACACCCCCACCGAGGCGTCGGCTCTCGTCGCCGCCGATTTCGACCACGACGGGCGGTGCGACCTCGCCATCGGACAGTTCTACGGCATCGCCGTGTATTCGGGTCCGGATCTGACCCTGTCGTATTACGATGACTCGAGCAACCAGGAAGAGCCCTTCCAGTTGCTCGCCGCCGACGTCGATCACGACGGCAACATCGACGTCGTTTCCAACGGGAGCGAGGGCGAGCTGGCGTGGTACAAGGGCGGCGGCGCGTCGCGGTTCTTCGAGCGCCGCGCCATCACCGGCCCCTCCCCAGCCCACGGCATCGCCCTGGGCGACGCGGAGCCCGACGGCGACCTCGACCTCGCGACCTACAACATCTCGACCGTCAAAGCCAAGGGCGCCCGCGGCGCGCCGCCCTTTGTCAGCATCGCCCCCAACCGCCTCCCCCACTCCGACGCCTACATGTACGGCATTTCGGGCATCGCGCTGCAGGCCGACGGACCGACCTGCTCCGCCGTCGCCGACGTCAACAACGACGGCGTGCCCGACTTGGTCTGCGGCTCGTTCTTCGACGACGCCCTGTGGTGGTGCCTGCACGACAACCAGGTGCAGGGCAACTGGTCGCGCGTCAACCTCTCGTCCACGTCCGACCCTCAGCGGCCCGACGGCGTCAGCGCCGTCGCCGTCGGCGATCTGAACCTCGACGGCAAGCAGGACATCGTCTGCGCCGGCATCCTGAACGGGCGCATCTACGCGTATCTCAACCAGGACTTCGGTCAGCAATTCACGCCGGTGCTGGTGGACGCGGCGGCGTCGGGCGTGAGCGCGATCGCCGTCGCCGACCTCGACTGCGATGGACGTCCGGAGATCATCGCGGGCCTCGCCACCCCGGGCGTCGTCCGCGCCTACTTCAGCCAGAAGTCGGCCCAGACGCCGTTCATCTCGTTCCAGGCTGTTGACCTCGTCACCGGCGTGGGCGGCGTGCGTTCGGTCGCGGTCGCCGATGTCAGTTTCGACGGCTGCCCGGACCTGTGCGTCGCCGCGTACAACGCGGGCGAGGTCCGCTTCTATTCGGGCCGCTTCACAGCCGCCTCGGCCCCGACGAGCGTGCCCGCGTTCTCATACTCGATCCCCGCGCCGACCTGCGTCACCTTCGCCGACCTGGCCTCGGACGGCTACCCGGACCTCGCCGTCACGAGCTTCTCGCAGAGCCAGCTCAGAGTTCTCAACCTGAACGACTTCTTCCGACCTGGCCATGGGCCGCGCGGGTTCGGGTCGCTCACCTTCCCCCTGCAAGGCGCCTCGTTCGTCACCACCGGCGACATCAACAACGACGGCAGGCCCGACCTGCTCGCCGTCGGGCGGACCGCCACCCAGCCCCTGCTGATCCTCAATCAGCCCCCTTACTGCGACTGCGAACCGACCGTCCTGAGCATGTACGCCCCCATCGACGGCGGCTCCACCTGCGCTATCGCCGACTTCGACAACGATGGGCACGCCGACGCCGTGGTCGGCACCTTCAACGGCGACAAGTTCAACTTCATCCACAACTACGGCGCGCCGTTCGAGGCGTACCCCGGCCAGGAGGTCGGCTCCACGGTCGCGGCCGGCGCCACCACCCCCTTGTCCTCGGTGGTCATCGCCAGCCAGATCTTCCCGGTTGACCCGGGCATCCGCTACCAGTCTGCCAAGCTCTACTTCTGGGACCGGGGCTACTCGTCCACCGGCCAGCAGCCCCGCGCACTGAACATCGGCGAGATCAACGCTCTGTTCGCTTCCTTCAAGCTCTACCGCGATACCAACAACGACGGCCAGTTTGACGGCTCGGACGCGCTGCTCGGGCAGACGTCCGGCGACTTGGTTCTGGCCGATGGGACCAACATCGTCATCCCATTGTCGGGCGCGGGCACTATCGTGCCGCCAGACCCCGCCGGCGGGCTCGTGGTGGGTCGGTTCTTCCTCGTCGCCGCGTTGAAACCCACCGCGGCCTCGGCGAACCCCAACACCTTCTCGCTGGGCATGTACATGGACGCCGGCGTCTTCAGCGACTCGGTGTTCGGCGAGCCCCTGGACCCCCGCTTCCCCGGGCTGTATTACGCCACCGGCACCGTCACCGTCACTCCCCCGCTCCGCCGCCCCTGCCCGACCGATCTCAACGCCGACGGGCGGACCTCGACCGCGGACCTCACCAGGCTCCTGGTGAACTTCGGCAAGCCGGTGCCGCCGCTCACCGGAGGCGACATGAACGGCGACGGGCAGGTCAACACCGCCGACCTGACGGTGATGCTGGTGAACTTCGGGAAGACGTGCGGGCAATAGCTCCGGCACGCTTCAGCCGCGTCCCACCCGACGAACACCCGGGGTTCAACCCCGTCGGGATCGCACGCGCGTACCATCCCGCGTCATGAAACGCCGCGCCACGCTCACCGCCGCCATGCTCGTCTGCGCCCTGCTCACCGGCTGCTACCGCGAGGTGGTGAGCGCCAAGGGTCTGGGGGCGGCGGCGTACGACAACGAGATCCGCGGGGCCACCAACTACTCCGGCCTGCCCTTTGACGCCGAGGCCTCGCGCGAAGTCCGCAAGATCAACGTCCCCGGCGCGGGGACGCCGCGGGGAGCGAACTAGCGGCGGCCCGCGCCTCGCCGTACCATCTCGCCGAACGCCCGTCGGGCGCAGTCAATCACCCGATCACGAATCCTCTCCCCCTCCCCCCACTCGCCATCAGGCCACTCGTTTCTCACCCCTCCCATGGGCATTGAAGCCGCCATCAGCGCCGAAGGATTCCTCACCACCCAGCTCCGCCGCGTGATCAACTGGTCGCGACGCAGCAGCCTGTGGCCGATGCCGTTCGCCACGGCGTGCTGCGGGATCGAGCTGATGGCCACCGCCTCCAGCCGCTACGACCTGGCCCGGTTCGGGGCCGAGGTGATGCGGTTCAGCCCCCGCCAGAGCGATCTGCTCATCGTCGCCGGGCGCATTGGCATCAAGACGATGCCCGTCTTGCAGCGCATCTACCAGCAGATGACCGAGCCCAAGTGGGTGATCTCGATGGGCGCCTGCGCCTCGACCGGCGGTGTGTTCGACACCTACGCGGTCGTGCAGGGCTGCGACCAGTTCATTCCGGTGGACGTCTACGTCCCCGGCTGCCCGCCCCGCCCCGAGCAGCTCATCGAGGGCGTCATGGCGATCCAGAAGATCGTCGACCAGGACGGCATCCCGCCGCGCGGCCCCGACGGCAAGCGCGTCCCCCTGGGGATCGTATTGGAGCCCACCCATGTGCCAGGGGCGCAGCCGGTGCCGCTTGGCTTAGGTTGATACGTAGGCTTGTCCGGCAGGAAGCGAGATGGGCCCGCCGTGGTCACGATTGGTCACATGGTGAGTCAACTCGTCGATCTGCTGAACGACTTTGCTTCCGACGAGTTTCAGCACCGCTGCTGGGTCCGCGCCGAGGACCCGGGCGTCGTGGCATCGTTTACCGAGTCCGTAGAAGCCCTTGACTCATTCTCGCTGGACAGTGTTGCAAGCTGGATGCTCGAGCGTGGGATGATCTCCGCCCATGACCATGGTCGTGCGCAGGCGTTTTCTCGTCGCATTTGGGAGTTCTGGCGAAGCCTTGAATCCAAGGGACTGGGAAACGCCCCTGACAAGGTCATCATCTCGCTGCCCGATTGGCCGGGAATCACGAAGCACGCCGCGGAGGTCGCGGCGATCCTGCGTCCCTTCTCAGGTAGTACAGCAATCCTGGACCTGTAACGAAAAAAAACCGCCCGATGAAACCGGGCGGTGAGTCGATTCGAAGTTGGTGCCACGGACGCCTTACTTGAAGGGCATCTCCTCAGGCTTCTTCTCCGACTTCGGGGCGGCCTTCTTCGGCGCCGACGGGGCACGCTCCGAGGCGGCCGGAGCAGCAGCGCCCTTGCCGCCCTGCGCCGGGACAAGAAAGATCTCTACCCGGCGGTTCTCACGGACATTCAGACTCGGGCTATCGACCGCTGGCATGTACTCGCCCCAGCCCGAGCACTCCATGCGGCTGGCGTTGACGCCGTGCCCGCTCAGCGACTTCTCGACGGCGATGGCGCGGAAGCACGAGAGGACGCGGTTGGTGCCGAACTTGCTCCGCGTCGCGGCGCTGGAGATGGGCTGGCGGTCGGTATGACCCACCAGCCGGATGTCGTACTTGCCGGCGTTCGAGTCGTTCAGCACGCCCGCCAGCTTGCCCAGGGCGGCGTTGGCGGACTCCTTGACCTGGTCGGAGCCAGAATCGAAGGTCAGGTCGGCGTTCAGGCGGATCATGCCGCGCGAGCCGTCGTAGGTCATCAGGTCCGGGTACTGCGCGGCGAGCGCCTGGAGCTCGGCGTTGGTCGCCGGGTCGAGCGACGCGAGGTTCATCCCGTTGATCTTGTCGCCGAACTTGTTGAGGTCCATCCCGTAGGCTTCGAGCTGCTTCTTCATCTCGTCGCTCAGCTTGACGAGCTCGAGATTGGCCTTCTCGACTTCCTCGATCCGGGCTTGCTTCTTCGCGAGCATGTCCTCCAGCTGCGCCTTCTCCTGCACGAGCTGGTCGTTGCGCATCTGCAGCGTGCGCGCGGCCTCGGCGGTCTTGTCGTATTCACCGGCGGAGACGCATCCGCCGAGCATGGCGGCTGCGAGCGAGAGCAGCGAAACGTGGGCGATCATCTTCTTCATGGCGTGGTCCTTGACGGGTCGTGCGGTGTCAGCGTGGTGCTGGTCTGTGTGCGGCGAGGAGCCTCCCGCGGCGGGAGGGGGCTGGACAGGAAGCGGGGTGAAGGATAGTCCGATATTCCCGCCGGGTCAGCCCCGCGCGGCCCGGATGCGGCGTGTCGATCCTGCCCGCACCCCATAGGATCGACGGGAACGCGAAATGCCCATGAATCCGCTCATTTGGCGCATCGACGCCGCCGGAGCCACCGACGCGAGGCCCTCGGGCGGGGTATCGCTCAGCCCGGCAAGCCTGCTGATTGAGGGGCTGTCGCCGCCGTGGCGGGGTCGGCTGCTGGCCCTGGGCGACCCGGGTCAGATCGACCGTCGCCCGGCGGCCGCGGGCGCCCGCCGGCTGGCCGTGCCCGCCAGCGTCATCCTGCCGGCGCTGGTCAACGCCCACACTCACCTCGACCTGACCCATATCGGCCCGCGCCCGTACGTGGGCGCCGACGGGTTCACCGGCTGGGCGATGATGGTGCGGGACCGGCGGGCGGCCACGGTGGACGCCGCCGTCGCTTCGATCCGAGATGGTGTCCGGCGCTCCCTCGCGGGTGGGGTCACCGCGGTGGGCGACATCATCGGCCGTACCGCCCCCAAACCCGCCGACGCCCGCGATGCCCGGACCGAGGGCCGACGGTGGCTGGACCGGCACAGCGGCCTGGTTGGCGTGGGCTTCGCCGAGGTGTTCGGCGTGGGCGGATGGCAGGACGCGGCGGAGGCCGATGTCCGCCGACTGCTCGCCGAGGGGGGCGACGACGATCTTGTGAGGCTCGGCGTCCAGCCGCACGCCCCCTATTCCGCCGGCACGCGGCTGTACCGCTTCTGTGCCACGGGCTTCCCGTGCCGACTACCCGGCGCACACGGCGGCCCCGGCGGACACGGGCATCCCGAGGACGGGAAGCCCGTGGCACGGGGCACTCCACTCATCGCTACGCACCTCGCCGAGACGCTCGACGAGCGCGAGTTTGTCCAACGCGGCACCGGGCCGTTCCGGGACCTGCTCAGGTCGATAGGGCGCTGGGACGATGCAGCGGCCGCGGAGGTCGGACACGGGCTGCACCCGATCGAGCATGTGCTGAGCGCGATCGATGGCACCGGGACGAAACTGCTGGCCGCGCACGTGAACGACTGCCCGTCCGAGCTCATCCCGCGACTCGCCGCTGCCGGTGTGTCCGTTGCTTATTGCCCGCGTGCCCACGCCTACTTCGGGCACGAAGCGGCTCTCGGCCCCCACCGCTACCGCGAGATGCTCGAAGCGGGCGTCAACCTGTGCCTCGGCACCGACTCGATCATCAACGTGCCGCCCCAGCAGGCGGACCGGCTCAGCGTGCTCGACGACATGCGCCTGCTGTTCGCCCGCGATGCGACCGACGCCCGCACGCTTCTGGCGATGGGAACAACACACGGCGCCCGGGCGCTGGGCCTTGACCCCGGGCTGTTCACGCTCCGCGCGGGCGGTGAGATCGCGGGCCTGGTCGCGGTGGACGTCGGCGGCACGCCCGAGCAACTTGCCCCCTTGGAACGGGCGCTGATCGCCAGGGGAGCACCCAGACTGCTGCGGCTCACGGACGGGGCGGCGCCATGAGCCGCGCGAAGCCTGCCCCCCGGTTCACGCGGAGTGACTACGCCGTGGACCCCGTGACCCTCGCCCGCCGGCTGCTGGGCCAGCGCCTCGTCCGCGTGCTGCCCGCGGGCGAGCGCCTTAGCGGCATCATCGTCGAGACCGAGGCGTACCTCGGGGTGAAAGACCGGGCCGCCCACTCGTTCGGCGGGCGGCGCACGCCGCGCGTCGAGCCCATGTGGGGCCCGCCCGGGCACGCCTACGTCTACTTCACCTACGGCATGCACCACTGCTTCAACGTGGTGTGCGGTGAAATCGGCGAGCCCGTGGCGGTGCTGGTGCGGGCGTTGGAGCCGGAGGAGGGCGTTGACGCCATGCGCCGCCTCCGCGCCCCCGGCGGAAGGAAATCGGCGGTTCTTTCGGACGTGTCGCTCTGCTCCGGCCCGGCGAAGCTGTGCCAGGCGCTCGGCCTGGATCGGCGGCATTCAGGCCTTGACCTGACCGGCGCGCCGGAGCTGTTCATCGAGCGCGTTCGAGCACGCCCGCTGCCTGAATCACAGATCGGCGTCGGGCCGCGCGTGGGGATCGACTCCGCGCAAGACTGGCGTGACAAGCCGCTGCGATTCTGCGTCCTCGAATCTTGCCACGTGAGCGTCCGGCTCGCCCGCGGCCCCGCCAAGGATCGCTGATCCACCCCGCGCGGTACGCTGCGGCCATGAGGAACCAGACTGCCCTGATCGATGCCGGCGCCACTCCGTCCCCCGAGATGACCCGGCGCGAATCGCTGGGCGCCATGTGCTGGCCGGTCGCGGCGCTCGCGGCTTCGGCGCTCATGCAGCCCGCCGCGCTGGGCGCGGAGGCGCCGGCAAGCCCCGCGCCTTCGTTGCCCCCCGCGTCGGACGACGAATCGTTCTGGGCCGCGGTGCAGCAGTCGTTCACGATCGACCGCTCGATCCTGAACCTCAACAACGGCGGCGTCTCGCCCGCGCCGCGGAGCGTGCAGGAGGCGCACAAGCGCCACCTCGACTACGCCAACGCCTGCCCGCCGCCGGTCGCCCTGTGGCGTGTGCAGGAACCGCAGAAGGAGGGCGTCCGCGCCCAGCTCGCCCGCACGTGGGGCGTCGATCCTGAAGAGATCGCGCTGGTCCGCAACGCCTCCGAGGGCCTGCAGATCTGCCAGTTCGGCATCGACCTCAAGGCCGGCGACGAGGTGCTCTGCACTACGCAGGACTACCCGCGCATGCTCAACACCTTCAAGCAGCGCGAGAAGCGCGAGGGCGTGGTGCTGCGGCAGTTCTCGGTGCCGGTGCCGTGCGAGGACCCCCAGGAGATCGTGAAGCGGTACGAGCAGGCGATCACCTCCAAGACGCGGGCTCTGCTGGCCTCACACGTGATCAACCTGACCGGCCAGGTGATGCCGATCAAGGCGATCTGCGAGATGGCCCGCGCCAAGGGCCTGCCGGTGATCGTCGACGGGGCTCACGCGTTTGCGCACATCGACTTCAAGCTGTCGGACCTGGGCTGCGACTTCTACGCCACCAGCCTGCACAAGTGGCTCTTCGCCCCGCACGGCACCGGGCTGCTCTACGTCCGGCGCGAGAGGATCAAGGACCTCTGGCCGCTGCAGGCCGCCCCTGTCGAGAAGCAGGACAACATCCGCAAGTTCGAGGAGATCGGCACCCACCCCGAGGCGGCGAACCTCGCCATCGCCGAGGCGCTCAACTTCCACCTCGCCATCGGCCCGGCCCGCAAGCAGGCCCGCATGACGCGCCTCCGCAAGTACTGGGTCGACGGCGTGCTGTCGCTCAAGGGCGCCAAGGACCGCGTCAGGATCAACACCCCCTCGACCGACGGCCTGGCCTTCGGCCTCGCCAACTTCCGCATCGACGGCGTCGACCATCCGAAGCTCACGGACTACCTGTGGGACAAGCACCGCGTCCTGGTGACGGCGATCAAGCATGAGGAGTTCGAGGGCATCCGTGTGACGCCGAGCGTGTACACCAGCTTCGGCGAGCTCGACCGGTTTGTGGACTTGATCGGGCGGGTTCTGGAGAAGGGCGTGCCCGCCTGAGCGCCCTACGATCCGCCCCATGCCCGCCGACGTGAAGACCCAGCCCCCCCCGGCCCCAGCCGAATCAGACGCCCGCCCCACCCTGCAGGGCCTCGTGGCCGATGCGCGCGACGAAAAGGCCCTGGTCGCCGCCCTCGAGCAGGCCTTCGACTACCGCGGCGACGTGACGCTGACGCTGACCGGCGGCGAGGCCGTCACCGGCTACATCTTCGACCGGCGCTCGGGCGCATCGCTCGCCGACAGCCTGGTGCGGCTGCTGCCCGCCGACGGCACGGTCAAGCGCACCGTCCGCTACAGCGAGATCGCCCGCGTCGAGTTCACCGGTCGCGACGCGGCCCATGGCAAGACGTTTGACAACTGGATCAAGAGGTATGTCGAAAGCAAGCGGGCGGGGAAGACGGCGAGTATCGAGAGCGAGACGCTGGAGTAGGGTGCACCGGTCACCGCGGAGACGCGGCGCACGTTCACCCGATCTTCCCCGCCGCAAACGCCGCCGCCTTGCTTCGGGCATCGGGCGCCTTGGCGGGATCGGTGCCGCCTCCCTGAGCCGCATCGGGGCGGCCGCCGCCCTTGCCACCAACCGCCGCCGACGCCTCGCGAACCCAGTCGCCGGCCTTCAGGCCCTTGGCGACCAGGCCCGGCGGCACGCTGGCGACGATGGTCACCTTGTTCTCGGCGGTGTCGGCGCTGATGAGCATGACGGCGGATTCAGCATGCTTGGCGCGCACCGCGTCGAGGCCCGACAGCAGGGCATCGCGGTCGCTGCCCGCGGGCAGCATCTCAACAATGACCGCCCCGGACGCCCGCTCGGCGATCTCGCGCGCGGCGGCGACGGCCTTTTCCCGCCCCGCGCCCGCCGCCGCCTTCTGGGCCTGTTTCACGCGCTCGTGCAGCACGCTCAGCAGCTTGCGCAGCTCGCCCTTGCGGACCAGGCCGATCTCGGCGCGGTCGAGCTCGCTGGTCAGGGCGCCGACCTCGACGGTCAGGTGCGCATCGTCCAGGTCGCCCGCGCCGCGGACGCGGCCCGACAGCCCCTCGGCGAGCGCGTCGGCGGCCTTCGCGGCCTCGCCGGTGAGCGCCGTCACGCGGCGCACGCCCTTGCTCACCGCCTCCTCGCCCACCACGGCGAACGCGCCGATCTCGCCGGTCCTGGTGACATGGGTGCCGCCGCAGAACTCGACGCTCACCTCGCGCCACTTCTCGCTGGCGGGGTTGCCCATCAGCTCGGCGACCGGGGTGCCGATCGACACCACCCGCACCGGGTCGGGGTACGCCTCGCCGAACACGGCCCGCAGGCTGCTGATCTTGCGGGCCGGCTCCAGCGGCGCGACCTCGGCGTAGACCTGAAGGTCGCGCGCGACCTCGGCGCGGACGCGCTTCTGGACGGCCTCGATCTCCGCTTCTGACATCGCGGCGCCGTGCGAGAAGTCGAACCGCAGCTTGTCTGGGGCCACCAGCGAGCCCTTCTGATCCACTTTGTCGCCCAGCGTCGCGCGCAGCGCGAGGTTGAGCAGGTGCGTGGCGGTGTGATTGCCCGCGACGGCGGCGCGGTGGGCCGTGTCGAGCCGGGCCTCCACGTCCATCCCCACCTTGAGCTCGCCCTTCTTGAGCTGTCCGATGTGCACGATGTAGCCGCCGCAGTTCTTCACGCTCTCGACGACGAAATCGGTGGAGCCGCCGAGCACGCGGGCGATGTGCCCCGTGTCGGCGACCTGCCCGCCCATCTCGGCGTAGAAGCAGGTCTTGTCGAGCACCACCGCGAAGCGGTCGGTGGGGCGGGTGTTGCCGGCGTTGAGCGATTCGTCGAAGTCGTGCCCGTTCCAGATGGCCAGCACGCGGGCGCGGGTGTTCCGCCCGTGGAACTTGTCGGCGTCTTCGGTGGGCTTGACGTGCAGGGCCTTCAGGCGCGCGATCGAGCTGGTGCCCAGGAGCAGTTTGGACGACTCGTCCTCCTTGCCGCCGGTACGGGCCAGCTCGCGGGCCTGCTCCATCAGCGTGTTGAAGCCCGCGACATCGACCGTCATGCCGCGCTCCTCGGCCATGAGCTGCGTCAGGTCGATGGGGAAGCCGTAGGTGTCGTGGAGCTTGAAGGCTTCTTCTGCCAGGATGGCTGGTGCCTGCACGAAAGTCTCAGCTACGAACTTCGGCGTCACCATCGATCGACCGAAACGAGTAATCGACTCATCTGTGTCTTCGAACACGCTCAGGAACCAAACATCCGGCCCTGAGAACACGGTCGTTTTGGTGACCTTGCCCGGCACGCGATCTCTTGCTCTTGTCCTAGTTAGTGCCAAGTCTGCATAGTCTTCGAAGAGACGGAGTCCCGTCGCCAGCGTCCGCCCGAACGCCTCCTCCTCATCCCGGATCACCTTGACCACATGCTGCGGGTTCTTCTTCAGTTCCGGGAAGAACCCGCCCATCGTTTCGACCACGGTCGGCACCAGTTCGCACATGAACACACCGGGCACGCCCAACGTCTGGCGTCCGTAGCGAACCGCCCGGCGCAGAATCCGGCGCAGCACATAGCCGCGGCCTTCGTTGCTCGGCTCGGCCCCGTCGGCGATGGCGAACGTCAGCGTGCGAACGTGGTCGGCGATGACGCGGTACGCCGTGTCGGCGGGGCTGTCCCACCTCCCGGCGTACGGCGCCGCCTTGCACACGCGCGAAATCGCCTCAAACAGCGGCGTGAATACGTCGGTGTCGTAGTTGCTGGTCTTGCCCTGGATGATCCGCACCACGCGCTCAAGGCCCATGCCCGTGTCGACGTGCTTGGCGGGCAAGGGGTTGAGCTTGCCGCCCGGCTCGCGGTTGAACTGGATGAACACGTGGTTCCAGAACTCGATCACCAGCGGGTCGCCGGCGTTGACAAGCTGGTCGCCTCGCTTGGCCTGTCGCTCCGAGTCAGGGCGGCAGTCGTAATGGATCTCCGAGCACGGGCCGCACGGGCCGGTGTCGCCCATCTCCCAGAAGTTGTCCTTCATGTTGCCGGGGAGAATCTGGGCGGCGGGCAGGTACTTGCGCCACAGGTCGTACGCCTCGCGGTCGGGCTCCAGACCGGCCGCCTTGTTCCCTTCGAAATAGGTCGCGTACATCCGGTCGGGGTCGAGCCCCCACACCCGCGTGAGCAGTTCCCAGCCCCACTGGATGCTCTCGGCCTTGAAGTAGTCGCCGAACGACCAGTTGCCCAGCATCTCGAAGAAGGTGTGGTGATAGCCGTCCTTGCCCACGTCCTCAAGGTCGTTGTGCTTGCCGCCGGCGCGAATGCACTTCTGGCTGTTGACGGCACGCTTCAGCCCTTCCAGCGGGCTGCCGGGCCGCACGCTCCCGAGGAACAGGGGCTTGAACTGGTTCATCCCCGCGTTGGCGAACAGCAGCGTCGGGTCGTCGTGCGGGACCACCGGCGAACTCGGCACGAAGCGGTGCCCCGCCCGCTCGACGAAGAAGTCGATGAACTCCTGGCGGATCTGAGCGGCGGTCTTCCGGGGGGGGTGGGGCGGCTTCGAGCCTGTCATGCGGGCCTTCCGTGGTTCCGGTGCGGTCGGGAGACAAATGGAGCCCGGATTATAGGGACGTTTGCGGCGGCGGCCTCACGACGCCCCTTCAACAGACCGATAGCCACGCTGAGGGCCGATATGCACACGCTCGATGTCTCCACGCTCGTTCCGGGCTCGCGCCTCCCGCGCGCCGTGTTCACGCGCCACGGCGTCATGCTGCTGGGCGCGGACGTGACATTGAGCGACTCGATGTGCCGCACGCTTGCGTCATTCAGGGGTGGTCCCCTGTACCTCGCGGACTCCGCCGACGACCTCTGCGCCGGGGGAGTCATCGCCAGGACCCCCATGCTCGCGGGCCCCGCGGGCATCGCGGGCTTCGACATTGATTCGGACGCTCGCGTCACGCTGGGGGGTGTGCTGGCGGTGGAGAGCGGCGAGACGGTCCGCACGCCGTGCCTCGACGCCGTGGAACTGGGCTCGCTCGTCGGGATGGACGCCCGCGAGTCGGCCCGCATCCGCTCGCAGCGAACGCGTCTGGCCGACGACGCCGCCGCGGACCGCGAGCGGACCTGGTCGCGTCTGCCGCTCCGGGCCGATCGCGATCCACAAGCTACCGCCCCGGCCGGCGCTCAGGCGCCCGATGAGTCGGGCTGGCCCGCCCCGGCTTCGCTGGCGCAATGGCGCGGCGCCAGGGTGGCCGCCGTGCGCAAGCTCTTCGCGCGCGTCCTCACCGGGCTTCCGACACACGCCTCCGAGCCGACCGGCCTGATCGACGAGCTCATCGAACTTTGTGCGCGGTTCCCCAGCCGCTTCACCCAGCTCGCCTTCGCGCCGGCGGAACGCCCGGCCGGCGCCACCGACGAGTTCCTGCCCGACCACGCGTACACCACGGCGGTGCTGTGCGTCGCGACCGCTTCGCACCTCACCTGGACACGCCACTGGGTGCGCCTGGCGGGCTTGACGGGCCTGCTGGCCGACGTGGGCATGGGCCTCATCCCCGCCGGCGTGCGCTTCAGCGTCCGCGGGCTGGACGACGTCGAGGCCAACCGGGTGCGGCGTCACCCCGCGTTCGGCGTGACGCTCCTGGACACGATGGCAGGCCTGCCCGAAGAGGTTGCGCTCGGGGTGTACCAGCACCATGAGCGCGAGAACGGCTCGGGTTACCCGCGCGGGCTCAAGGGCCCGCAGATTGCTGATACAGCGCGGCTGGTGGCGGTGGCCGATTCGTTCGCCGCCGCCGCTGATCAACGCCCCTACAAGCTCGCCAAGCGCCCGCACGAGGCGCTGCGGGAAGTCATCGCGTCCGGCGCCCGCGGCGTGCTGCACCGCCCCACGGTGCTGGCCCTGGTGCGGGCGGCGGGCCTATTCCCCGTGGGAAGTTTCGTGACTCTTTCGGGCGGCGTGCTGGCCCGCGTCGATGGCGCCAATGCTCGGCGGATCGACCGTCCCCGAGTGACGGTGCTGCGCCGCGAAGCCGGCGCCCTGCGCGCGGGAGCCACGGTTGACCTGGCGGAGTACAAACCCGGCCAGCTTCGCGTGACCGGCCCCGCCGACAGCCCCGACGCCTAGCTTGCTGGGGACATGACCGCCGATCTCTCAGACCATCGGCCTCACGGCCGCTGCACCGGAACGGTGATCGTCCCGGCGCCGGTGTTCCGCCACAGCCCGGTCTTGGGGTCCAGGGCCACCTCGAGCGCCGTCGCGGTGGTGCCCGTCGCCGAATCGAGCACACGGACGGGTCGGTCGGGCAGGCCGCGGACGATGATCTCGCTCCCGCCGGAGTCGTACGCAACGCTGTCGCCTTCGAACTTGAGTTGCTTGTGGATCACGCCGACGCCGCCCGAGGCGGTCAGTCGCCGCAGGCGCGGCTGGCGGTCTGTGGCACCGTCCTCGGGCCAGTGGATGTCCGCTGATAGCGTCTCGGACTCGATCACCGTGGCATCGGTCGAGTCTGGCGCGAGGTGGCGCACGCGCACGCCGCCGGTGATCTTGAGCGTGCCCGTGGCCTCTTCAGTCTCAACGCCGCCGCGCCACTCGAGCACGGTGGTGCCGCGGGATTCCTCGGCCCCGTCAGGCGGCTTGCCCTCGGGGAGCGAGCGTCGATCCTCGACGATCAACCGACCGGGGCCCGGCACGCTCATCGAGCGCTTCAGGGGGTTCGCGGTGACCCGCGCGGTCCGAAGGTCGGCCAGGCCCTCCAGCTCTGCCTTGCCGGATGCCATCGCCGAACCGTCCTGACCCGCGACAAAGCGCTTCCACTGCACCACCACCGGCCCGGTATCCGCCTCATCGCTTTTGAATAGCGTGACGTCCACGAGCTGGCGCTCGGCGTCCTTCGGGCCGCCCTCGCTGAGCGGGGTCACGCGCACCAGCGCCCGCTCGGCCTTGGCGGAGAAACGGTCGGTGGCGCGGTTCTCGCCCGCAGCGGTCACCGCGCCAACCAGCTCGGCGATCCCCGGCTCGTCGTGGTAGGTCATCTGGCGCATCCACCGGGCCCGGAACCTCTCGGGACCGCCCGGCGCGTCCGGAGTTTCCGTCCACAGCTCGCCGGGGCACGGGGCCGTGATCGAGTTCGCCGCCTCGTCGAGCGACAGCATCTCCGCGCTGATCCAAGAGCGCTGCGCGGGCTTTTTCTCCGTCCCCGCGACGACCCGCTCGATGGTCGCCGGCGACCCCGTGCTGCCTCCCACCAGGTCCGCCGTCCGCTTGAGCGCCCCCGCCGGTGTTCTCAATGAATCAGACGTCAACCGGTCGCAGCGTGCGGACACGCCCTTCTCGCCGCTGAACCGCACCTCGCCCTCGGCGACGAACCGCGTCACCTCCGCCTTCCTGGCAGAGGGGTCGACCCCCACGACGGCGTCGATGGAATCGGCGCGGATGCGCCGGTCGCCCTGCTCGGCGCTTGCCAGCCCGCGGCCCGATACGGAGCGCAGCACGGCCCGGTCCTTGTCGTCTGGCTCGGGAGCGAAACCGAACATCAGTCGCTCGGCCCTGATCGTGCCGCCCGCTTTTGCGGCGCGCCCGGCCCCGGCGTCGATCAGTTCGGCCCGCGCCTCACCCTGGAGCTCAATCTGCGACGGCAGCGCGTGCTGCTTCCCGTCCCTCCCGGTGAACGCCCTGCCGAACCTCACCGACGCGAACGACGCCGAGGCCTCGCCCTCGGGGGCCGACCCGGTGAACCCCTCGGCGAGTGCGATCCGCTGCGGCACGATGACGCCCCCAGCGCCGACCGGGCCGCCGGAAGTGTCCATAACGAAGTCCCCCCGTCCCTTCCAGGCGAAGCTCGACGCTGATTTTCCGCCCTGAAGCTGCGCCGTAACGCGCCCCGCGCCGTTGATCGCACCGACACCCGTGGTCAGGTCCGCGTCGATGGACGGCGCGGAGATGGAGAACCGGTCCTTCACCGACGCGGTCACCGCCCGCGACTCGTCGCCGCGCAGCGCCAGCCGGCGCGTCGTCGCCGCGTAGTCCACCCGCACCGCCGCCAGATCGGCCGCGTGTTCGGTGTCCGCGACGGTGACGACCCCGTTCCTCGGGGCGCTGAGGCGCAGCGCCAACAGGTCGCTCTTGAGTTCTTCGGGAGCCGACTCGAGCCGGCGGACCTCGAGCATCCCCGACCAAGCGACCTCGATGGGCTGCTTCGTCGCGACCGCCGACTCCGACTTGCCGCCCGCCCCCGGGGCCGGCTCCCGCGCGGCCCCGCCGGGCCCGACCGGGTCAAACCCCGCGATCGCTCCAGCCGGGAGCTGCCCGTCGCGCAGCTTGGCCCACACGTCCACCGATTCGGCGTTCATGCGCAGCGGCCCCTGCGCCAGCGTCACCGCGCCGGCCAGCGAGACGCGGTACGCGTCGAGCGCCGCGTCCGTGACGGGGGTAGTGTCGGTGCCGTGCGCTTTGGGCATCTCCGCGGACGCCGCCGCCTTAGGACCGGCGCCGCCTTTGCCCAGCGCCCCGGCCCCCGGGTCGATCCTCACCCGGCGCCCGAGCGTGCTGAAATACTGCAGCTTCCGCCCGACCGGGCTGAAACGCAGCGTCATCCCCGTCCCCTCGGCGCGCAGACCCGGGCCCTCCACCAGGAGCGGATCGGTGGACTCGAGCTGTGACAGCGCGCCCTCGAAGTGCACCGAGTCGATCGAGACCTTGTATGCCGCCGTGTCGAGCGGGGGAAGCTCCGGCGAGCCGTCGCGCGGCTCGAACCCGCGCACCACCACGCCGCCAGTGAGGTCGCCGGCCTCAGGCGGCTCATCCTTGCTGGGCCACAGCACGCGTCCGACCGGGGCCGACACGCACACGCGCGGCTTGCCGGCGGTGTAGAACCACGCCTCAGGGCGCTCGATCTCGGCCCGCCCGCCGGGCTGGGGCGTCAGGCGTGCGTACTCCAGCCGGAACTCGACAAGCTGGGTGGTCTTGTTGACGCGCGTCCAGGAGCCCTTGCCGCTGCCGGCGACCACGCCGCCCGGCCCGACGCCGGCGCCCGCGCCTCCCGGTGGCGGCGCCGGAGCGTCCGCGTCGGGGTCGGGGCCTGGCGGAGTCGGCGCCGCGCGCTGATTCCGCACCGCCACCACGATGAGCACCAGCACCAGCGTGAGCACAAGCCCGGCGGCGATGCGTCCAGTTGTCCGGATATTCAAGGGCATCCGCCCACAGGATAGGGGCTCCGCGCCGCGTCCCGCCTAGGAGACGACCTTGAGCGCGATCAGGTCCTGAACGTCGAGCATTCCCACCGGCTTGCCCTCGTCGTCCACCACCGGGATTTCATCCGAACGGAACTCGCGGACCAGCCGCACCGCGTCGCGCACCAGCGCATCGCTGCGGAGGGTGCGCGGCGAGCGCGTCATCACCGCCCCGATGGGCTTGGCGAGCTCGCCGGTCCCGGCCAGCACCAGCCGGCGGAGGTCACCGTCGGTGAAGATACCGGCCAGCTTCCCGCCGGCATCGGTCACCAGGAGCGCCCCGGGTCGCCTGCCCAGCCTTTCGGCCTCGTGCAGCGCGTCGCGCACGCTGAGGGAGCCCGCTACCACCGGCAGATTCTTCCCCACCTCGAATCTCAGCACGTCCACCACACGGCGCATCAGCCCGCCCAGCGACCCGCCGGGGTGCCTCTTGGCGAAGTCGTCTTCGGTGAAACTCCTGCGCCGGGCCACGGCGAGCGCGATCGCGTCACCCATCGCCAGCGCCGCGGTGGTGGAGCTGGTGGGCGCCAGCAGCAGGTCGGTGGCCTCATCGATGCGGCCCAGCCACACCGGGGCCGCCGCGAGGCGGTTCAGGGCGTTGCCCTGCTCGCCGCCCGTCAACGAAACCACCCCGACGCCGTCCTGGCGGAGGATCGACGCCAGCGTGACGACCTCCTCGGTTTCGCCCGAGTTGCTGATGGCCAGCAGGCAGTCCTGCCCACGGAAGCGGCCCAGGTCGCCGTGGACGGCCTCGGTGGGGTGAATGGAATGCGAGGGGACGCCGAGGCTGGCTAAGGTGGCCGAGATTTTCTGGCCGATCAGCCCGGACTTCCCCAGCCCCGTGACCAGCACCGCCCCGCCCGCGTCGGCGCACGACGTGATGAGCTCGATCGCCCGGAACACGCCGGTGTCGATACGTTCGAGCAGGCCCGACACCGCCGCCGCCTCGGCCCGGAGCACGCGCTCCAGGAAGACCCGTTCGTCAGCTTGTGAAACCGGCTTGCTCACGCCGATAGGGTAGACTCTGACGCTGGTTCTCGCCGACCCGCCGCTCCGCCCCTGGCCATCCGCCCGTGCTCACCCACGACTACACCGTCCGACTCGATCAGTTCGAAGGTCCATTGGACCTTCTGCTGCACCTCATCCGGCGCGCCGAGCTGGACGTGACGGCGATCTCGGTGGCGTCGATCACCGACCAGTACCTGCACCATCTGGAACAGATCGACCGCGTTGACGTCGACGTCGCGGGCGAGTTCCTGGTGATGGCCGCCACGCTGCTGGAGGTCAAGAGCCGCCTCGTCAGCCCGGCCCCGCCGGATGGGGACGACCAGACCGCCGCGGAGACAACCGCGCAGACGCTGGCCGCGCTCGATGAGGCGCCCGGCAACCCCGCCGCGGAGCTCATCCGGCAACTGCTGGCGTACAAGGCCTTCCGGGACGCCGCCGATGCGCTCGAGGCCCGGCGCACCGAATGGTCGGCCCGGTACCCCGTCGGCGGCGCGGTGACCGACCCCGAGGCGATGGAGCGGTTCGCTCCCGCCGATGAGCTGGACCTTGAAGACCTGGGCCTGTACGACCTGGTCGAGGCGTTCCAGCGGATCATCGAGACGGTGCAGTTTGACCGTCTGGGCGCGCACAGCGTCGCGTACGACGACACGCCGATCGAGCTGCACGCCGAGGACATTCTCGACACACTCCGGCGCGAGGCCGCCGGCGGCTCCGGCGAGGGGGGCTCGGGGGGAACGGGGGGCGTGAGCCTGCGGCGCATGTTCTCCGGGCGCTCACGCTCGGAGATGATCGGCCTGTTCCTGGCCACCCTCGAACTGGTCCGGCAGCGCCGGGTGACGATCAAGGTGGACGAAGAAGCGGGCCAGATCATGCTGGAGGCCGCGCAGCCCGAGCCGACGCCCGGCGTTTCGCCCGCCGAACCCGCGTCGCCGGTCGCCTGACGAGACTCCCCCACTTCTCAGGGGGCGATGCCTTCATCCCCGGCGTTTGGACGTTGTCAACGCTACGATGCCTGGCCGGCGCGGCGTTCGGGCGTTCGACCCCGCGCGGCCGCGCGAACCCCAGCTCCGGAGCCCCCTTTGCCCAAGCACATCGGCATCGTCGGCGTCAGCCCGGAGGGATCGTCGTTCTGCTACCGCCTGATCGGTCGGCGCGCGGCCGAGGTCGCCGACCCGGCCCAGAGGCCGTCCATCACGCTGCATAACCGCCCCTTCTCGACCTACCTGGGTCTGCTCGATCGGGGAGACTGGGTGGCGTTCGGGCAGATGCTCGCCGACTCGGCCCACGTGCTCGCCGAGGCGGGCGCCGATTTCTGCGTCCTGCCCGACAACGTGGCCCACCACGCGCTGCCCCTGGCCGAATCACGCTCGCCCGTCCCGTGGCTGAACATGATCCAGCTCGTGGCCGACGCGGTGGCGGCCAACAAGTGCCAGAAGGTCGGCCTCATCGGCACCCGGTACGTGACCAACGGCTCGACCTACCAGACGATGCTCGGACTGCGCGGGATGCACCTGCTGGTCCCGCCACCGGTCGAAGCCGACGAGATCGACCGCATCATCTTCAAGGAAGCCATCTTCGGGCGCGTGCGCGACGAGTCCAAGCAGCGCGTGCTGGACTCGATCCAGGCGCTGGGGGCGCGGGGCTGCGACGCCGTCATCTTCGCGTCGTCCGAGGCCGCTCTACTGTTGGATGTCGAAGACTCGCCGCTCCCGGTGTTCGACCCCGTCGAACTCCTGGCGGAATCGGCCATCAAGCACGCGACAGCGTGACCGCCGGCTCAGCCCCTCAGGCGCAGGAAGTTCACCACTGTCTTGGCGATCATGTCGGCCTCAAGGTTGACCCGGTCACCGACACGAAGCGAGCCGAGGGTCGTGAGTTCAAGCGTTGTCGGGATCAAGGCCACATCAAACGCGCGCCCGGCATCATGGATGCCCGCGATGGTCAGCGACACCCCGTCGACGCAGATCGACCCCTTGGGTGCGAGGTACGACGCGAACTCGGCCCACGCTGGGGCAACGCCCGGCACCTCCTGCGTCGGAACCGCGACGGTGACCCGGTACTCACCGGACGACTGAACACGTTCAACAGCGCCGGTGCCGTCGACGTGACCCTGCACGAAATGCCCACCCAGCAGCGAGTCGGCCCGCAAGGCGTGCTCAAGGTTCACCCGCGCGCCGACCCTCAGGGCGCCGAGCGTCGTCTTGGCGAGCGTTTCAGGGATCGCCTCGAACACCAGCCCGCGCGACGAATCCGATTGGCAGTGGGTCAGGCAGACGCCGCTGACACAGACCGAGTCCCCCGGCGCCGGGCGATACCCCCAGCCCCTGGGGTCCACCTCCAGCGTGATACCCCGGGGCGTTGCCTGGACGCCCGAGACCACGCCGACGGCCTGAACCAAACCGGTGAACACGAGTCCAAGGGTAGCGGGAGGGTCGGCCGGAATCGTTCATCGTCGCACCGACGGACCGGCGGCGGAAACCCGCTGTGCACCGGGCCGCTCCAAGCTCATACCGACGGAACCCGCCTGTATACTCCCTCCCCCTCCCCGCCCTGCCTGGGAGAGCCCGCTTCGGCCCCGGAGTCCTGCATGCCCGTCCACAACCACCGTTTCCGCCGAGCCCTGACCTTCCTGACCGCCGGAGCCGGCGTCGCCGCGCTCGTGGTGACGGGGTGCGCCCGGGGTGCCAAGGCGGCCGGCGGCGCAAAGGCCTCACCGAGGAACACCGCGACGTCCGCGGCCCAGGCGTCGGACCCCATGCTGGCGCTGGGGTACCGCATCGAGTGGACCGGGTACCCGCAGGTGGACCGGGGCGCGGGGGTGAAGTCCATCGACGTGCTGGGCGACGTTGTCGCCGTCCAGGACAACCGCAACATCCTGACGTGCATGGAGCCCGGCACCGGCCGCAACCGCTGGGCGCTGGACCTGGGTTCGCCACTGCTGAAGTTCGTCGGCAACGCCCGCGTCGGCGACAGCCTCTACGCCTGCTCGGAGTCCGAGATTCAGGTGCTCGACATCAATACCGGCGCCGTGAAATCGCGCCAGCACCTCAGCTCGCTCGCCAACACGCACCCGCTCATCATGGACGGCGTTGCGGTGTTCGGCTGCACAACCGGCGAAGTCCTCGGCCACAATCTGGCGACGGGCTACAAGCTCTGGGGCTACAAGCTCGGGGGCACGATCACCGCCGATCCGGTCAAGGTCGGCAACTCGCTGGGGGTCGTCAGCCAGGCCGGCGACGTGATCATCCTCGAGCCCCGCACCGGCGAAAGCCTCGGGCGCCGGCGCAGCATTTACGGCGGGCTCAGCAACAGCCCGGTCAGCGATGATTCGGCCCTTTACATCGCCGGGACCGACCAGTCCGTCTGGGCGGTTTCCATCGAGGGCAAGCTCATCTGGCGCGTCCGCACGCCGGATCGGCTGACGGCCCAGCCCGCGGTCGTCGATGGTCGCGTGATCGTGGACATCCCGTCCGCCGGCCTCACGGCGTTTGACACTTCCGGGGGGCAGAAGCAGTGGCAGACCGCCGGCCTCTCGGGCGCGGTGGTGGGCGTTCGCTCCGGCAAGCTGCTGGTGTGGCAGGGCCGGGGCAAGGCGCTGATCAGCGTTGACCCCGCACGGGGGGACATCCTCGAGCGCGCCGAACTTCCCACGGTCACACACATCACCGCCGACCAGTTCGCCGACGGCAACCTGTACATGGTGAAGGCCGACGGTTCGGTCGACAAATACGGGACCAAGTGAGCCGCTGGACGCTCGATGACCGACCTGGTCCCCATCCGCCGTGCGCTGGTCTCCGTCAGCGACAAGTCAGGGCTTGAGCCGCTCGTCCGCGCGCTCGCCGCTCGCGGGGTGGACATTGTTTCCACCGGCGGGACCGCCAAGTTTCTCGGCTCGCTCGGCGTGCCCGCGACGCCCGTCGAATCCATCACCGGCTTCCCCGAGATGATGGACGGACGCCTGAAGACCCTGCACCCGCGCGTGCACGGCGGCCTGCTCGGCGTGCGCGACAACCCCGCCCACGCACGCGCCATGCAGGAGCACCAGATCCCTCCCATCGATCTGGTTGTCATCAACCTCTACCCGTTCGAGCAGACCATCGCCCAGCCGGGAGCCACCGAGGCCCAGTGCGTCGAGCAGATCGACATCGGCGGGCCCGCCATGGTCCGCTCGGCGGCGAAAAACCACCGATTCGTCGCCGTACTCACCGACCCGCACCAATACCCCAGGCTGCTGCAGGAGCTGGACCACTACAACGGCGCCACCACCCTGGCGCTGCGACGCCAGTTCGCCGGCGCCGCCTACGCGCGGACCGCGGCCTACGACTCCGCGATCGCGGCGTGGTTCGGCGGGCGCGAGGTCGAAAACCACGCCGCGTTCGCGGAGGTCTTCAGGGTCGCCTATCCCAAGGCCACCGACCTGCGCTACGGCGAAAACCCGCACCAGAGCGCCGCGGTGTACCGCGACCCCGCCTGGCGCTCGGCGCCGGGCTCGACCAGCATCGTCGGAGCCACCCAGCTTCACGGCAAGGAGCTGAGCTACAACAATCTGAACGACGGCGCCGCCGCTCTGGCTCTGGTGGACGACCTCTCGGCCGCGTTCCCCGCCGGCGCGACGGCGTGCGTGGTCAAGCACGCCAACCCCTGCGGCGCGGCGACCGGGGCCGATGTGAGTGCCGCCGTCGCCGCGGCGCTCGAAGGCGATCCGGTTGCGGCGTACGGGGGCATCCTCGCCTGCAACGCGCCCATCGACGCCCCCGGCGCCCAGCGGCTGGCCCAGCCGGGGACCTTCCTGGAAGTGATCATCGCGCCGGCGTTCACGCCCGAGGCCCTCGGCATCCTGCGCGAACGCTCGGCCAACGTGCGTCTGCTCGCCACCGGCGTCGGGCCGGGCCGGCTGGGCGCAACCAACGGGGCCGGCAACGGCCCGCACGCCTCATCGACGAGCCGCGTGACGTTCCGCTCGATCAACGGCGGGGCGCTGGTGCAGGAGGTAGACCGCGCCGTCCCCGACGCTGCCGCCTGGGAGCAGCGGACCGGGAACCCACCGCCGGCGGGCGAACTCGACTGCGCCAAGCTTGCGTGGGTTTGCGTCAAGCACCTGGCGAGCAACGCCGTCGCCATCGCCGGCCGCTGCTCGGACCACGCCGGAGCGATCATGCTCGTGGGCGCCGGCGCGGGCCAGATGGACCGCGTCACGTCGTGCCGCCTCGCCGTCGAAAAGGCCGGCGGCCGAGCGCGGGGCGCGTCCGCGGCCAGCGACGCGTTCTTCCCCTTCCCCGACGGCCCGGGCGTGCTGATCGACGCAGGCGTGACGGTGATCGTGCACACCGGCGGCAGCAAGCGGGACCACGAAACCTTTGAGCTGTGCGAGCGGCGCGGGGTTTCCTGCTTCACCACGGGCGTCAGGCACTTCCGCCATTAGGCGCCGCGCATTATTGATTTCAACTGCTCTCGCGCTTCTGGAGCTTGGTGCGCAGGCGCGCGTGCTCGGGCGTTGCGTCACGGTCGTCCACGCGCCGCACGATGGCGGCCACCGCCGCGGCCCCCACCGCCGCCGCGGGGACGTGCACGCTCGACAGCCGCGGGCGCAGGAGCTGGCAGATGCGTGAATCATCAAAGCCCACGATGCGCAGCTCGTTCGGGATCGACACGCCCAGATCCTGGGCCGCCTGGAGCACGCCCAGCGCGATCTCGTCGTTGGCGCACAGCACGCCCAGCCCCTTCAGCCCTGACAGCCCGGCCTCGCGCCGCGCCCAGCTCTCGCCCCACTGGGTCGAGTATTCGCCGTAGGCGATCTGCGACGCCGCGAGCTCGGCGCCCGACGCCCTGATCGTGCCCGCGAACGCCGCAGCGCGCGCCTGGGTGTCGAAGTTCGACTCCGGACCTCCCACGAACCTGAGCCTGTGGGCGGGTGTCCCGTTCAGCAGGTGCGTCACCGCCTCGCGCGTCCCCACCTCGTTGTCCACCACGACCGAATCAAGCGAAGCGTTCTCCGCGTCGGCGTCGAGCACCGCCAGCGGCACGTTGAGCCGCGACGCCGCCCGGATCAGCTCGTCGTTCGGCTCGGTGATCATCAGGGCCAGGCCGTCGACCAGCCCGAACACGAACGACTCGCCTCCCGACGCGGCGCCGTGCAGGCGCGCCTCGCTGCTGACCAGCAGGTGATACCCCAGCCGTCGCGCCTCGTCGTCCGCGCCGCGCAGCAGCTCGGAATAGAACTCGCCGAAGATGTCCGGCAGCGCCAGCCCGATCACGCCGGTGCGCTGCGTGGTCAGCCCCTTGGCCAGCATGTTTGGGCGGTACCCGAGCTCGCCGATCGCCTGCTGCACGCGCCGCGCCGTCTCGGGGGCCACCAGGTCCGGCTTGTTCAAGACCCGCGACACCGTCGCGGTGGAAACCGCGGCTCGCGCCGCGACGTCCTCGATCGACGCCGCCCGCGGCCGGGGGCCGCCGGGCACCGAAGAGCCGGCACCGCCCGACCCGTTCGCCGCTGCTCCGGAATCGTTCGAGTCCTTACGCGATGCCATACCCGAGTCTACCATGCTGTCATCATGCTCCTGAAAGCGATTACATCCTGGGCCATGGCGGCGTGCGTTCTCTTCGCAGGCGACTGCGCAGCGCAGCAGCCCGGTCCGTTGTCGCCCGTGACCGATGACCGGGCGGCGCAGCGCCCGCCGTTTCAGTTCAGCCCGCAGGACGAGAAGCTGCTCGACGAGGTGCAGCACGGCGCGTTCCTGTATCTCTGGGAGTGCGTGGAAGAGCCTGTGGGCATGGTGCGCGACCGCAGCAGCAAGCCGGTCGTCAGCGTCGCCGGCGTGGGCTTTCAGCTCGCGGGCATCCCGGTGGGCGTCGAGCGCGGCTGGATCACGCGCGAGCAGGGAAACCAGCGCGTCCTGGGCATCCTCCGGGCGCTGACCTCTCACCCCGGCAACCGCAAGGCCGGCGTCTACTTCCACTACCTCAACAGCGAAGGCTCGGGGCCCAGCGCCGACGGCTACGAGGTCGTCGCCTCGACCATCGACGGCGCGCTGCTGACGGCGGGCGTCATCGTCGCGGGCGAATATTTCGGCGGCGAGGCCCGCGCGCTCGCCGAGCGGATGGTCGCCGAGATCGATTGGTCCCTCTTCCTGGCCCGAGGCGGGCGGTTCAAGCCCAGCGAGCGGGACTTCATCTCTCTCGCCTGGCAGCCCAGGAACAAGCAGAAGGATCCCACGGGCGAGGGCGAGCTGCTTCCCTACGTCTGGATGGACGCGGGCGACGAGCAGCGTCTGGTGAGCTTTCTGGCAGTCTGCGCGCCCGTCGAGACGCACCGCGTGGACCCGTCGGTGTACTACAGGCTGCGTCGGCGGCTGGGGAGCGACGACGCCGGGCCGCCGTTCGTCTGGTTCCCCTGGTCCGGGGCACTCTTCACCAACTTCTTTGCCCAGTGCTTCATCGACTACGCGCACATGGGCGCGGACAACCCGAGCGCCGCGGGGGTCGAGCGCAGGCCGTCGGTGGATTGGTGGGTCAACGCCCGACGCGCCGTGGCGATGCACCGGCGCAAGAGTCTCGACGATGCCGGCACCGGTTTCCGTCCGTGGGGCCTTTCCGCCTCCGATGCGCCCTCGGGCTACGAGGTGCCCGGCCTGTTCCCCAAGGCGCTGCCGACAACGGGGCTGAAGCCCGACTTTGATTTCCATCCGGGTGATGCACCGGCGGACAACACCGCCTCGGGCTGCGTCGCGCCTTACGCCGCCGGCTGCTCGATCATGTTCGAGCCGCGCGCCGCTGTTGAGGCGCTGCGTGCGTACAAGAGCCTCAAGAACGCCGAGGGCGGGCCGCTGGTGTGGCGGGAGCCAAAGCCGGGCTCCAAGGCGTACGGCTTCCTTGACTCGTTCAACCTCAGTTGGAAGGACCTGCAAGGGCGAAAGAAGCCGTGGAGCGCGACCGATTGCGTGGCGATCGACCAGGGGCCCCTGCTGCTGGCCATCGAGAACGCCAGGACTGGCCTGATCTGGCGGCAGTTCCACCGCAGCGCCGCCGTCCGCGCCGGGATGGAACGCCTCAAGCTGTCGCGTGGCACTGAGGACGAGGCCCGCTAGCCGCGGCGCAAGGGCTTATCGGGCCTGCCGATTGAAGGTAAAGCGTTTCACCTTCTGAAACGAGTGGCAATTTCCTTGACTTTGACCCGTCTTGGCGCACACTGAAATCGGTTTCAGCCGCAAAAAGGCGGTTCGGCCGTTTGCCCACCCCCGGCGAAACCACCTGAGTCACTTCGGCACCCCTGCACAGGGTGACCGAGTCCAAGATGGAGAAGAGCATATGAGGACTGCGAGCTTTGTCTCGGTCGTTGCGTTGGCGTCTCTCGCCAGCTCGGCGTTCGCCAGTGTCACCGACATCAACGGCATGAGCCTGACGACCCGGAACTTCAACGACTTCCCCGCCAGCGTCGGCACTTACCAGCACGACAGCGACCCCGCCGTCGCGTTCCCCGCCGGTGCCAACGGTCACATCTCGATCGACACCCTCGCCGGCGAGCACCACATCAACGAGCTGCTCCAGCCCGGCGGCAACTTCGCCAACCGTCACCTGGCGTTCTTCTCCGCTGACGGCGGCGCCACCACCTACGGCTTCGACGCCACCCAGGGCTTCACCGCCCACGCCCGCATCACCGTCCAGACCACCGCGATGGCCTGGGCCATCTCGACCCGCAGCATCGAGGCGGGCTTCTGGGCCCATGTCCCCCGTCGCGACGACACCACCGGCAACCCCTACACCGATGAGGGCGGCATCTTCGCCACCACCAACGGCACCACCTTCCTCGGCGGCGCCGGCCTGCCCTTCTTCCTCGCCGGCGAGGGCGGCTTCAACAACCCCAACGTCCCGCCGTTCTTCACCGGCGCTGTCCAGCAGGACGGCTCGGTCCTCGGCTGGATGGACCAGACCCTGATCTTCACCCCCTCGGACGGTCTGGGCTCCGACGCCACGATCCAGATGATCGTGACCGACGGCGTCTCGGGCGTGACCAAGGACTCCGGCGCGCTGGTCTGGGGCAACAGCGTTGACCAGTTCGGCGACAACTCGGGCTGGTGGAACCCCGGCACGCAGTTCGGCTTCCGCGTTCAGAACGCGCCGCAGTCCGAAGACGTCGACACCACCTCCAACGTGACGATCTCCGACATCAAGATCACCCCGGCGCCCTCCGCCGCCACGCTGATCGGCATGGTCGGCCTCGCCGGCCTGCGTCGTCGCCGCTGATCGATTCGACTGACTGTTTCTGTGCTCGCAGATTCGCACCGGGCGGCCTTCGGGTCGCCCGGTGTTTTCGTTTTGGCGCCACCTGGCCGGATTCGGCTGGCGCCCGAATTTTGCGCCGGGTTCGGGCCCCCCACTTGACAGCCCGCACCAGCGCCGTACACTAATGAAAACGGTTACACCCGCGCGAAAACGCCCGGATACGTCGTTACCAGCGCACGCACAGGGGTAACCCAAACGACCGACCGCATGGACCGCGCCCTGCTCCCCAACGCCTACGGCCACTTCTCCCCCGACGGGAGCGCCTTCGTCGTCACCGACCACCGCGCTCCCACCCCGTGGGTCAACATCGTCTGCAACGGGCGCTACGGGTTCATCGTCAGCCACAACGGCGGCGGGTTCAGTTGGCTCGACAACAGCCAGCTCAACGTCCTCACCCGCTGGGAGATGGACCTCGTCCGCGACGACCACGGGCGATTCCTTTACCTCAGCGACCGCGACTCGGGCGAGGTCTGGTCGCTCAGCCCCGCGCCGTGCCGGACGCGCTTCGACAGCTACCGCTGCGAGCACACCCTCGGCGCCACAACGTTCACCACCGAGTACGCCGGCGTCCGCGCCGTCTGGACGCTCTCGGTCGCGCCCGCGGACAACGCCGAGGTGTGGACCGTCGAGCTGACCAACCTCCGCGCCGCCCCGCGCAGGCTCCGCATCGCGAGCTGGTTCGAGTGGTGCCTGGGCGTCGCTCCCGACGCCAAGCGTGAGTTCCACCGCCTGTTCATCACCACGCGCTTCGACCCGGCCCGCAACGCCGTGTTCGCCGACAAGAACATGTGGGACGTCCCGGCCCGCAACGAGAAGGAGCACTGGAACCGCCCGTGGCCCTACGCCGCCGGGCACCTGTGCGCGGGCCTCAAGTTCGATCGCCCTCTCGCCACGGCGAGCAAGGAGCACTTCCTCGGGCGCTACGCCGACCAGCACCGCCCCGAGGCCATGACCACCGGCGCGCCCGTCTCGGACGGTTTCGGGCGTTTCCACGACGCCGCGTGCGCCCTCGGCGGCGACTTCACGCTCGGCCCCAACCAGACCGTCAAGCTGCACTACGTCACGGCCATCGCCGGCAACGAGCCCGCCCTCACGAAGCTGCTGGACCAGTACACCGACAGCGCCGCGGCGTGGCGCGTCGCGGAGCAGAGCCGCGCCGACTGGCGCCGGCGCCTCGCCCCCACCGGCGTCAAGTCCGCCGAGCCCAGCTTCGACCTGATGAACAACCACTGGCTGCCCTACCAGGCCATCGCCGGGCGCCTGTGGGCACGCACCGGCTACTACCAGCAGTCCGGCGCGTTCGGTTTCCGCGACCAGCTCCAGGATTCGCAGGTCTGGCTGCCGCTCGACCCGGCCAAGACCCGCGAGCAGGTCAACCTGCACGCGGCCCACCAGTTCGCCGACGGCACCGTGTACCACTGGTGGCACCCCCTCGCCGAGTTCGGCCTGCGCACCAAGTGCTCGGACGATTACCTCTGGCTGCCGTTCGTCACCGCGAACTACATCCGCGAGACCGGCGACCTGTCGGTCCTCGACGACACCGCCGGCTTCGTTGATCAGCCCGGCGCCCGGGCCACCATCCTCGACCACTGCAAGCGTGCCTTCGCCCGCTCGTTCCAGCGCTTCAGCGAGCGCGGCCTGCCGTTCATCGGCTCGTGCGACTGGAACGACGGCCTGTCGGCCATGGGCGTCGAGGAGAAGGGCGAAACCGTCTGGCTGGCGCTGTTCCTCGTTCAGATCCTCGACGACTTCGTCCACCTCTTCGACCTTCTCGAAGACCCCGCCGCCGCCGCCGATTTCCGCGCCCGGCGCGCCAAGCTGATCGACGCCATCAACACGCACGCGTGGGACGGCGAGTGGTACCGCGGCGCGACAACCGATTCGGGCGTCTGGCTCGGCAGCAAGGACCGCGCCCCCGGCCCCGCTCAGATCTTCCTTAACTGCCAGACCTGGGCCGTTCTCACCGGCGCCGGCCCCGAGAACCGCCTGGCCCGCGCCTGGGATTCGGTCCGCACCCACCTGCTCGCCGAGATGGGCCCCCTGCTCATCCGCCCCGCCTACACCGAGCCCGACGCCGACATCGGCTACATCACCCGCTACTCGCCCGGCTCGCGCGAGAACGGCGGGGTCTACATGCACGCGGCCACCTGGGCCCTCGCCGCCGCCGCCAAGCGACGCGACAGCGAGAGCGTCCGCAAGATCTGGCTGAGCATCAGCCCCCCGCTGCGATGCCGCGACGCCGAGCGCTACCGCGCCGAGCCCTACGTCACCCCCGGCAACGTGGATGGCCCGCTCAGCGACACCCCCGGCAAGGCGGGCTGGACGTGGTACACCGGCTCGGCGGCGTGGCTCAACCGCATCTGCCTCGAATGGATCATCGGCATCCGGCCCGTATGGAACGGCCTGGCGATCGACCCGTGCCCCTTCAACGACCTCGGACACGTCAGCGTGGTTCGCACCTGGCGCGGCAGGAAGGTCCGGGTCAGCTTCAACGCATCGGACTACAGCCCGTCGGCGCCGCCGCGCCTGACGGTGAACGGAACAGCCCGCGACGGGAATATCCTCACCGAGGACGACCTGCGCGAAGGCGAGAACGAAGTCGAGGTGAGTTGGGCCGCCGTCACGATCCGGCGTGCCGCCCTCCGTGACCCCCCCGCCCCTTCCCCGGCCCGGGCCGGCGGGAGTGGTCAGCGGGAAAGGAGCAGCTAGTCATGGTCCGTACACGCAACCGTCAATCAAGATCGCCCCGGCGCGGCTTCACGCTGGTCGAACTGCTCGTGGTCGTCGCGGTGATCGCGCTGCTGATCAGCATGCTGCTGCCGACCCTGTCGAAGGCACGGGCCAGCGCGCTCGACCTTCAGTGCGCCAGCAGCGAGCGGCAGTTGGGCATCGCATTCCAGACCTACAACAACGACAACCAGCAGCCCCAGTTTCTCGACATCAATCGCCCGTTCAGCCCGTCCAACCCGAACATGGTGCGACAGCGCTGGATCGCGGTAAAGACCCTCGAACCCTACCTCGAATACAACAAGCAGGCGTTCGTCTGCCCACTGGCCAGGGGCAATCTCAGCGTGCTCGACCCGGATGTCGCGGAGCAGTACGACGAGGGGGCGATCGTGATGGCCAAGGACGCCAACAACGACGGCAAGATCAACTATTTCGACGACTATGTCACCGAATACTGGGTCGCCGATTACCCTCTGGCGATCAACGCGGCGACCGGCGAGCGTTCGGGCGTCTCGAACCAGCCCTTCACCAAGGTCAAGTATCCTCAGGGCGTCGTGATCTTCGCCGACGCGATCGATTGGATCCCCAGGCACCACGGCAAGATCAACCTTCTGTTCCTTGATCTTCGCGTCGAGTTCATGGACCGGGCGACCTACATGGGGCCCGACAGCCACCACTCGTCCACCCCGTTCTACTGCTGGGGACACAAGTACTTCTGATTCCAGGAATCGCGCAACCGTAGGAGCTCGCAATGGCGAATGCAGAATCCAGATCCAGTTCGCCCTGGATGTGGGGCGTGCTCATTCTGGTCGTGGCGGCAGCGGCTTTCTTCGTGGTGCGCTCGTTTTACACCTCCGGTGACCCCAACGACCCCGCCGTGCTCAGCAAAGACGTGACGCTGCGTGACGCCGAGACTGGTTTCGAGTGGAAACTCAACCGCGGCCGCATGGAGGCGTATCTGTACGAAAAGGCGGCCAACGGCCAGCTTGACGCCAACCTAGGCCTGGAAAACCCCAAGACGGGCAAGCGCACCGGCTTCCCCGTCGACCGCGCCGACTGGGACCGGACCGTTGCCCGCATCCTTGAAGAATCAAAGGCCGCCGCCGCCAAACGGAGCGGAGGGAAATAGCCGGTGCCCGGCGCCGCGGTGACCCGCCGGGCCGCGCTCGGCACCCTCGGCGCCGCCGCCTTGGGCTACGCCCTCCTCGGTCCGCGCCCCAGCCGCGAGCGCACCGACGGGCGGCTGGTGCTGGACTACTGGGAAAAGTGGACGCAGAACGAAGCCGACGCGATGCGCACCATCGTCGACCGCTTCAACCGGTCGCAGAGCCGGCTGTTCGTGAGGTACTTCTCGGTCGGCACCATCGATCAGAAGTCGCTCATCGCCATCGCCGGCAACAGCCCGCCGGACATCCTGGGCCTCGGCAACTTCTCGATCCCCGCCTACGCCGAGAGCGGCGCGATCCTGCCGCTCGATGATTTCGCCGCCAAGCACGCCATCCGGCGCGAGGCGTACGCGCCCGCGGTCTGGAAGATGCTGACGCACGTGCCACCGACTTCCCGTCTTCGGGAAGTCGGTGGTTCGGCTGCCGATCACCCTGAGGAGCACCGACTTGCTGAGGACAGCAATTCGCTGGCACAAAGCTTGGCCGCCGCACGGCTGTTCGGCATCGTCAACACCTGCGGCTCACTCGGGCTGTTCTACAACCGGGCCCTCTTCCGCGACGCGGGGCTGGACCCGGACAAGCCGCCGCGCACGATCTCTGAGCTGGACGAGGCGAACCGCACGCTGTGCCGCTTCGTCGATCCCAGGAGCGGCTCGCCGGCCAAGAGCGAAGACCCCGGCAGCGTCATAGCGCGCGCCGGCTACCTGCACATGGAGCCGGACTGGTGGACCTGGTTCTGGGGCTACTTCTTCGGCGGGTCGATCTACGACGAGTCGTCCGACCGGGCCGTGTGCGCCTCGGACGCCAACGTCCGCGCATACAACTGGGTTCAGACGTACCCTCGCGCCCTGGGCGTGCGGCGCATGATCACCTTCCAGACCGGCTTCGGCTTCTACGGCACCACCGACCACCCGTTCCTGACGGGCAAGGTGGCCATGACGAACCAGGGCCCGTGGCTGGCCAACGTGATCCGCCAGTACAAGCCCGACCTCGACTACGCGGTGGCGCCGTTCCCGGTGGCCGATGAGCTGTACCACCCCGATCAGCCGGTCGGGCTGCTCGACTGCGACGTCCTGACCATCCCCCGAGGCGCCCGCGACCCCGAGGCGAGCTTCGAGTTCATCGCCTTCACCCAGCGCCCCGAGAACATCGAGTTCCTCAGCGCGGCCCACGGCAAGAACTCGCCGCTGGTCAGCCAGAGCGCCGAGTTCGAGAAGAACCACGTCAACCGCTGCGTCGCGGTGCACTCCAAAATCGCCAACAGCCCCCGCGCCTTCGTGTTCCCACGCACACGCACCTGGCAGGAGTACGCCGCCGAGTTCAACGCCGGGATGCAGAAGATGTGGCGGCTCGAAGGCGATCCGGCGAGCGTGCTGACGGCGGTGCAGACCGCGGAGCAGAAGCAGCTCGACCGGGTGGCCGAGGCCCGCCGGCGCAGGAGCGAGGCTTGAAGCGCGCCCGCGAGACCGCCGCCGGTCTGGCGTGGATCAGCCCGTGGCTGATCGGTTTCGGCGCCTTCACCGCCGCCCCGGTGGCGATGAGCCTGTACTTCAGCTTCACCGACTACCCGATCCTCGAAAAGCCCTTGTGGGTCGGGCTGGGCAATTACACCGCGCTGACCCACGACCCGGTGTTCTGGAAGGTGCTCTGGAACATGTCGCTGTACGCGGCGTGGTCCATCCCGCTCCAGACCCTCGCGGCGCTGGCGGTAGCCGCGCTCTTGACGCAGAACATCCGCGGGGTCGCGTTCTACCGGGCGGCCGTTTTCGTCCCCGCCATCGTGCCCGCCGTCGCCTGCGCCATGATCTGGTACTGGCTCTTCAACGGCGAAGTAGGCCTCGTCAACCAGCTCCTCAACCCGGTGCTGGGCTGGCTGAGCGCCGCCCTCAAGCCGCTCGGCGTCGCGCCCATGCACGCCCCCGCATGGCTGAAAGAGCAGGGCTGGGCCATGGGCGCTCTGATCGTCGTCAGCATGTGGAACGTCGGCCAGGCGGTGGTGATCTACCTGGCGGCGATGCAGGAGGTGCCGCGGAGCCTGTATGAGGCGGCGTCCATCGACGGGGCAGGGCCGGTGCGCCGGTTCTTCAGCGTCACCCTGCCGGGCGTGTCGCCGGTGATCCTGTTCAATGTGATTACTGGCGTGATCAACACCTGGCAGGTGTTCGCCGTGCCGTACATCATGACCGAGGGCGGCCCGGCCCGTTCGACGTACCTGTACACGATGTACCTCTACCACACCGCGTTCGTGTACCAGAAGATGGGGTACGCCGGCGCGCTGGCGTGGGTGCAGTTCGTCATCATCCTCGCGCTGACCGCGCTGACATTCGCGGTCAGCCGGAACCTCGTGCAGTACCGATCCGCATGAGCACCGGCACGACCAAGCTCCGCGGCGGCGGGAAACGCGGCAGGCTGCTGCTGGTGCACACGGTCCTCGCCGCGATCGCGTTCTCGTTCGCCGCGCCGCTGCTGTGGATGCTCGCCACCAGCGTGAAGCCGCAGGACCAGGCGATGCGCACGCCGCCGACGCTGCTGCCCGAGCCGGCGTCGAAGACGTTCGATTTCGCGCTGGAGAACTACAGCAAGGTCTGGAACGACCCCGTCATCGACTTCCCCCTGTACTTCCGCAACTCGCTGATCGTCTCGATCCTGTGCGTCATCGGCATGACGCTGTCCAGCGCCGTCACGGCCTACGGCTTCGCCCGCCTCGACTGGCGCGCCAAGAAGTGGCTCTTCGCGGTGCTGATGGCGACGCTCATGGTGCCGTTCCCCGTGCTGATGGTGCCGCAGTACCTGATCTTCGCCAAGCTCGGCTGGATCGGCAGTCTCAAGCCCCTGTGGGTGCCGTCGTTCTTTGCCAACGCGTTCAACGTGTTCCTTCTGCGCCAGTTCTACATGACGATCCCCAGGGAGATCGACGAGGCCGCCCGCATCGACGGGTGCGGGCACTGGTCGATCTTCTGGCGGATGATCCTGCCGCTGAGCCGCCCGGCGCTCGCGGTCGTGGCGCTTCTGCAGTTCACATACACCTGGAACGACTTCGTGGCCCCGCTGATCTTCGTCAGCCACCGCGATCAGTTCACGCTGGCACTGGGCCTGCAGCTCTACCAGAGCCAGGCCGGGTTCACGCCCTGGAACCTGCTGATGGCCGCCAGCACCATGGTCATCGCGCCGGTGCTGCTGGTGTTCCTGCTGGCCGAGCGGGTGTTCACCCGCGGGGTCACGTCCGGGGGATCGAAGGAGTAGACGAGTTTTCGAGGTTTGGCATCTGCGGCCTTTTCAGTAAACCGTTTTACTGAATCGGCTCTCGCCGCACCGACTCACGGACGCAAAGCCGCCCCATACCGAGTCTTGGAACAGTTGCGAATCCCAAGAAAAACGGTTGACTGAGGCCCGACTTTGCGGAACGATGTAAGCGGTTACGTTTCATGCCTTTCCGCCCGATTGCACAACGGGCTCCCCTGGAGAAGTCAACGATGAACATCCGCCCCACCGCGATCGCCGCCTTGGCCGGCCTGGCCATGGGCCCCGGCGCGCTCGCCCAGGTCACCTGCGCCGACGTCGGCGACGTCACCCCCAACTGCGTCTTCAACCCCGGCTTCGAGCAGCCCAAGGGCACCAACCTGGCCCTGCCCACCAAGTGGCGCGTGTTCAACTCCGCGATCCGGCGCTACGTGGGTGACGGCCTCTCGCCGACCGTCACCCCCCACACCGGCATCGCGTGCATGGAGCTGCCCAGCGGCTGGGACTTCAACGGCTTCGACACCGACGTGTTCAACAGCGCGATCGGCCTGTACAACGACCCCGTCTACAGCCTCCACTGCGGCACCGTCCGCGCCTGCGCTTGGTACCTCATGCCTTCGGGCAACGGCCTGCTCGACACCAACGCCGGCATCAAGCTCGAGTTCCGGCGCCCCGACCTCTCAGTCTACAAGGACTTCGAGGACCTGGTCATCAACGCCAACACCTACCCCGCCGACGGGCAGTGGCACCAGTACTGCATGGTGATCAGCCGCGCGGACCTGGATTACATCTACAACCGCGACAACAACGGCGCCGCCTACGACCTGCCCCCCAACCGCGTGAGCATCCTCCCGCTCCGCTACGCACCGGGGGCAGGTGGCACCGGCACCATCTTCTGGGACGACGTCACCTACGAGCAGTACGACGACCCCAACACCAGCAAGGACGAGGAGATCTGGGACGACAAGAACGTTGACGCGTTCGCCCGGCGCCTCGCCTCCATCACCGAACCGGCCATCCCCGTCTATCTCGACAAGGTGACCCCCGGCGGACCCGCGAGCTATCGCATCGGCAACGGCTGCACCACCAACAGCACCTACCAGCTCGTCGAGGTCTACGACAAGACGCCCAGCGGCAACGGCTTCCCGCTCACGTGGGCCGACATCGTCGCCAACGGGCACGTCCGCCCCACGGTGCAGAAATCCGACGGAACCAGCACCGCCTTCGGCACCTCGTTCGTCGCCCAGCCCGGCTTCCGCCCCAACGGCGGCGCGCTTAGCCTCGTCCCCACCATGAGCCAGGCCCGCGTGAACGCCACCTGGGTCACCTCCGGACCGCCCGACAACGTCCCGGCCCGGGCCAACCCCTTCGGCGTCACGGTCACCGGCACCTACCCCGGCGCGGCGAGCGTCAGCTCCACCCGGCTCTACCCCGACCAGGCGCTCGGCACCACGCAGTTCACCGTCGGCATCAACTTCTCCGTGACCGGCAATATCAACCTCACCACCGGTCGCGGCAACGACGCGTTCCGCATTGCCTGGCTGTCGTCGATGCTGGCCAACCTCGCCGGCGGTCAGTACGACGCCGACTTCCTCGCGGTCACCAACGGCGCGAACACCCGCACCATCCGCATCCCCGATGCCCCGCGCGGCGTCTACCTCTATCCGTCGCCGCAGACGATTGGCGTGGGCGACTCGTTCACCCTCTACAAGGACACGGCCGCCACCTGGAACCCCGGCGGCACCACGGTGAAGGTGAAGCTCGTCTCACTGTCGGGCGCGCCGGGCGCCCTGGGCGTGCAGGGCTTCCTTTCGTCAAGCACCAACCCCAACGATGATTCGCTCAGCGTCTGGCTGGAGTGGGTGGGCGCCCCGGCGACCATCACCGCCGGCACGAACATCACCGCGACGCTCGAGATCACCGCGACCCCCGCCACGCCCAAGGGCGACGGCGACCACAACGGCGTCATCAACTGCGCCGACGTGACCCTGCTCAACGGCATCCTGGGCCAGAACTCGTCCAGCCCCACGTTCAATGCCTACGTCGACATGAACAACGACGGCGTCATCGACGCCAACGACCGCGCCGCCCTGAACACCCTCGCCGGCGGCGGCTGCGCCCCGCCGCCCTGCACCGGCGACCTCAACGGCGACGGCGTCATCAACACCGGCGACCTCACCCAGCTCCTCGTCCGCTTCGGCCAGAGCGTCACCCCCGGCTCCACCGGCGACCTCAACAGCGACGGCACCGTCAACACCGCAGACCTGACGCTGCTGCTGGTCCGGTTCGGCACGTCGTGCCCGTAACGGCCGCGGCGTAACCAAACACCCAAGCAAGTAGGGCCGCTCCCATCGAGCGGCCCTTTTTCGTTGCCATCGAACAAGCTGCGGTCTACTTGTGCTTTGACAATCCGTTCAGCGATATCACAACCTCCGCGGGCACCCGATCAATCCGTACGCGCCCATCGGCGCCCGGGTCAACCGCTTTCCCGTCAACGTTGATGCCGCCAAGCGTGGCCCCTTCGAGCATCGGGGCGAACCACACGCCGCCGGACGGCACGTGGATCCCCGCGTCGATCGAGAGGCGCCATTCCGCCGCGCCGTACGCGCGCTTCTCTCCCTTCAACCGGTAGCTGAGTGGGCCGAACTCCGTCGGCAGCCCGCCGACCGTGATCCCTTCGGGCGTCTCCACCCACCGCCTGGGCAACCCAGCGCACAGAACGAGCGAATCATCCGCCTCGCGCTCGTACACGCACAGATTCCGCACCGCCTTCAGGAAATCTGACCCCACCCAGGTGTGCGGCAGGTCACCCACATACTTCGGCGCCTTCTGGTCCTTCCAGACGATCTCCCCCCACTGCCGCCACCCCGCGGGGTTGCGGTCTTTCATGAACCAGTCCATCAGCGCGTGGGCCCGGTCGGGGTGACCCAGCATGAGTTGGGCGCTGATCAGCCGGTTCTCGTAGGGCGTGTAATCGTTCCACTCGATCCGCCCGTCGCGCCGGGACGTGAAGAACTCCCATTCCTTGTCGAACGTGCGCGCCACCGCGGCGGGCGGGAAGGCCTCGGCCTCGGCGCAGGGGAACACAGCGACCGCCGTGCTGGTTGCGTCAAAGTCGCCCAGTTCGGCGCAGCCGGGGATGTAATCGACCCCCTTGTTCTTCATCGCCAGCGCGACCGACTCGACCAGCGTGCGCCGGAAGTCGTCGCGCAGGGTCGCCCACTGGGCCGCCGTCGCGTGCTCGCCCAGCTTTCCGGCGATGTACACCGCGTCCTTCAGCCCGCGCAGCGTGAACAGGTCGTCCCAGTACGAGTGCATGGGTTTGGCCGAGTAGCCTTCGTGGCTGATCGACTCGGGCATCAGGCCGAACTTGACGCGCTCGCTGTCCGGGCCGCCCTTATACGCATCGGTCATCCGCGTGGCCCGCAGCTTCTGGATGTACCCCACCGCTGCCACGACATGCGACCAGTGGCGCCGGAGAAGCTCATCGTCGCCCGTGAAGCGGTGGTAGGTCGCCACGCCGTAGAGATACTGGCCGTGACTGTCGTTCTCCGGCACGGGGTCAGGCCCGCGCTCATCGACACAGCAGGGGATCTTGCCGTCCTCGTACTGGAAGTCCTTGAACCAGTCGAGGAACTCCTTCACTTCCTGCGCATGCCCCGTGTAGAGCAGCGCCGTCGAAGTGAGCGACCCGTCGCGGATCCAGGTGCGGTCGTAGGTGCGCGAGCCGGGCTGGATGGCGGGGCCGTCACGGTTGACGAGGACCCAGCCGATCTGGGCGTAGAAGGTGTCTTCGATCTCCTTCGCGGCCGGGGGGAGTTTCAGAGTGACGGAGTTGATGCGCCGCGTCCAATCGTCCCGAGCGCCGTCGGCCTTCTGTGCGCAGATCTCTTCCGACCACTTTTGCGTCGAACCCTCGGCACGCGCGATGATCGCGTGAACCCACCGCTCGCGCCGCTCGCCGGGTTGCAGCGAGAAGTCAAAGCCCAAGCACGCCGATCCATCCGCACCCCGCCGCTTCGCCTCCTCATCGCCGAACGACCCCGCCGCAAGGCGGCTTACGATGTCATGCGCGGTTGCCATGGCCACGCCGCAGTTGTCGGCCGGCCCAAGCACACCGACCTGGTCCGGGTTCAGCCACATCCACGCGCTGCGCCCGCACCTTGCCCCGCCGCTTGAAGCCCCTGAACCTCGGCTCACACCCCCTTCCATGTTCAGCGCGTGCCACGGCGGCAGCGCCTGAAACTGGCGCAGCGCCAGGATCAGACGCCCGCTCCGGGGCGCACCCGAATCATTCCGCAGCGTGTACCGAACAAGAACCGTGGCCACGCCGCCTTCCTCAACAGCGCACGGCTCGACGTCGAGCGCAAGTCCCAGCCCCCCGCACTTCAGGTGGGTGATGGGCAGCGGCAGCCGGTCCTCGCGAAGCGACTGCGATGACTCAAAGTCCGCCCACGTCCACAGTCTCCCGTCGGCCCAGAGGAACGGCTCGATCGTGCGCCCACCCTTGGCGAGTTCGACCTGCCCATCGCCGGACAGCAGGCCCTCACTCTCCGCCCCCGGCTCCCCGAACACGGCCCATGTCACCGCCTCATCTGAGAAATATCTGGGATACCACCCCCTCGGCGACATCGCAGCAATCACCTTGGCCCGGCCGTTGGCCGACCGCCCCGCCTCCGGGGGCAGCACCATCAGCCGCTTGATCCGCTTGGTCGCATCGCCCGGCCAACTGAAGGACATCGTCACCCGCGCCACGTCCGCCCCGTCTCCGGTGTAGATCATCAGCGGGTCGCCGGGCAGCGGCCGCGACCCCGCCCACGCCTCATCGGTCTCGCCGTCAGGGGACGACTTCAAGTCGATGAACGCCGGGATTTCCGGGGGGGACCCATCCCATTCCATCAAGACGCCGCCGAACGCGCGCGGGGCACCGAAATCAAGGACGAGCCGCGGCGGCCCCGCCCGGCTATTCAGCTCGATGTCACGCGCCTCCATCTGACCCGGTGGCAGCCGGACCACGGGCTGCCCGGTCACCGAGAGCGTCGTTTCCAGCGGCTCCGCCGCCCGCGCCGGCAGCCGATGGAGCGCGAGCCGCTCGATCAGGACGTACCCCTTGCCTCCCTTTCCCGCCGTCACCGCGAACTCGATCGCGCGGACGCGCCGCAGAGGCGTCTTCCCGGCGTCCGGCCCCCACGCGAACTCGATCTGCGACCGCGCGTGGCGCATCTCTTCGCCGCGCGGGCTGTACCAGTGCCCCGCCAGCCGTCGCCACCACACGTTATCGCCCGAGGCGTCGTACAGCTTGAACTCGTGATCGTTCTCGAACCCCTTGCCGGAGGGATCGCCCACGCCGATCATCGCGTACGAAAAGCGGAAGTTTTCGGGCACTTCCAGGTCCAACTCGCGCCGGGCGATGCAGTATCCCGAGCCTTTCTTGAAATCGAAGTCAAGCCGCAGCGCCGCGCCCCCCTGGTACATCCTGGGCTCAGCCCGGCTGATGCGCCCTTCCACGCCGTCCGACGCAACCACCTTCCACCCCGAAACGTCGGTGAAGTCGTCGACGACCTGACCGCCCGCCCCCTGCGCCATTGCCGCGCGGCATCCGAGCATCAGGGCGAGGCAAGCCGACGCGACCGCGCGCACAATGCAGAGTATTTTTCTCATGTAAGCCCTTACATGCTCCCCCCTATCATCCGCCCTGTCAACACCCCGCCCCGGAGTTCAACGCTTGACCTCGTTCCCCAAGGGTTTCACCTGGGGCGCCGCCACCAGCGCCTACCAGATCGAAGGCGCCGCCCGCGAAGGCGGACGCGGCGAGTCCGTCTGGGACTCCTACTGCCGCGATAAGCGCGACGGCACCGCGATCTGGCACGCCCACACCGGCGACGCCGCCTGCGACCACTACCACCGCTACGCCGAAGACGTGGCGCTCATGAAGACGCTTGGCATCGGGGCCTATCGATTCAGCGTGTCATGGCCGCGCGTGATGCCCGAGGGGACCGGCGCAGTCAACCCCGCCGGGATCGAGTTCTATGACAAGCTGGTCGATTCGCTGCTCGCGGCGAATATCGCCCCCTGGGTCACGCTGTTCCACTGGGACTACCCCATGGCCCTGTTCAACCGCGGCGGCTGGGGCGTTCGCGACAGCGTGAGGTGGTTCGCGGACTACACGCGCGTTGTCGTCGACCGCCTCTCCGACCGCGTCACCCACTGGATGACGCTGAACGAGCCCCACATCTTCATCGGCGGCGGCCCGGAGATGGGCCCGCAGGCCCCGGGGACGAACCTCCCGCTGAAAGACCGCCTCGCCGCGCTGCACCACGTCCTGATGGCGCACGGCGAGAGTGTGCGAGTCATCCGCGCCCACGCGAAGAAGCCGCCGGAGATCGGCTGGGCCCCGTGCGGCGTCATCGGCGTCCCTGCCGGCGACAACCCCGAAGACCGCGCCGCCGCCGAGCGCTGGACCCACGGCGTCCGCGCCCACAACCTCTGGAACAACGCCTGGTACACCGACCCCATCATCCTCGGCGGCTACCCCGAAGAGGGCCTCCGGGCCTACGGCACGAATGCCCCACACATCGCGCCGGGCGACTTGGAGATGATGAAAGCCCCCCTCGACTTCTACGGCGTCAACATCTACAACGGCTGGCCCATCAAGGCCGGCCCCGGCGGCGAGCCCGTGCAGGTCGACCGCCCCATCGGCTTCGCCAAGACCCAACTCGACTGGCCCGTCGATCCCACCTCGCTCCACCTCGGGCCGCTGTGGCTCTGGCAGCGCTACAAGCTGCCCGTCTACATCACCGAAAACGGTCTGACGTCGATGGACTGGGTCCACGCCGACGGCAAGGTGCACGACCCGCAGCGGATCGATTTCACCCGCCTGTACCTGCTCGCCCTGCGCCGCGCCGTCGCCGACGGCGCAAACATCGGCGGCTACTTCCACTGGTCGCTGCTGGACAACTTCGAGTGGGAGCACGGCTATCGCCAGCGATTCGGCCTGATCCACGTCGACTACCCCACCCAGCGCCGCACGCCGAAGGACTCGTACTCGTGGTACAGGCGCGTGATCGAGAGCAACGGCGCGGCGCTCGATGCCCTTCCCTTCGGAGCCTAAGCGCGGGCACACCGTGAGACGGCGGTCGCGATAGCTATTTGTCAATGGAGCGGAGAGCCTGAGATTCGAACCCGGGAGTCGCTCCTTTCAGCGATCAAGG
>CAZEDW010000034.1:0-48455 GCA_964510955.1 uncultured Phycisphaeraceae bacterium | reverse complement strand
CCCGCCCCGCCCGGTCCCGGCGCACGACCACACCGGAACGCCCCTCATCCCGTTGGAAGGCTTCTTCCACTTCCGCTCCTCGACGATCGAGGGCACCGCGGCCACGATCATCGCCCGCACCCGGGCCAGGGTCTGGTCCCGCCAATCGCCCGCCCCCTCACCGCGGGGCTTCTTCACCGGCGCTTTCGGTTTCGATCTCGCACTCGGCATCGTCAGACTCCGCTCGGTTGGCCGCCTGCACCCCGCACACCAGGCGCGTACACCCGCGCCGCTCCCGCGCATCCGATCCCATCGAGCCGCTCATTGTTTGCCCACGTCCCCCCGCGTCACAATGTCATCCTTCGTGTTCATCGCCCCGTCCGGCCCCGGCAGCCGCAGCGTGAACGAGTGCGCATCATCCACCGTGTACACGATCGCCGTCCCATCTTTGCCCTTGGTCGGGGTCCCCGGCACGGCCGCCGCCACCTCGTCGAGCGACGCCGGCAACTGTCCCTTTTCCTTGTAGTACTTCTGAACTCCCTGTGACGCCTCGTTGATGGCGATGATGTTCGGCACCTGGCTCATCGCCAGCCCCAGGCACCCCGCGGTCAGCGTCCCGAAGATCAGCATCGCCACCACAGCCCACACGCTGCCGAGCGCTCCCAGCACGATCCCCGCGATCGCCAGCCCCCGCGGCTCGCGCCGCACGCCGATGATCGAGAAGATCAGCCCCAGCGGGCACAGGATCGCACCGCCGAGGCAAGAGCCCAGAAATCCCACGAGCGAAACCACGAACCCCGCCACGCCCCAGCCATTGGTCTGAGCTCGAGCCGGAGGAGTTTGAAACGGCGGATTCGGTTGCATGCAACCATGGTGTCCGGAACTCCATCGCCTGTAAAGGCCTTGGATCACGATTGCATATTTGACGTGGCTCGGACTGCGAAGACGCAGAGGCTGTGATTATCGGCTGTTGGGTTTTTCCGCTGGCCCTGCCGCCAATCGGGAGTACATTAGAAAGACGAATCCGCCGCCCGCGCACCGCGCGATCGGCCCGCACAGGAACCAGAGGAGTTCAAGATGCAGTTGTCGAACACCGGGGCGCTCGCGCCCGCCATCCGTCTGTCAATCGTCGCCGCGGGCTTGCTGTCGCTGGCCGGCCTGGCCTCGGCCACGCCCGACACCACCTGGACCTACGGCTTCAGCCAGCTCCAGCACGGCATCTACAACAGCGACAACCAGCCCGACGTTCAGAACTATGACAGCATCACCCCCAACGTCGCCGCTGAGTCGCTGAGCAACGGCCTCAAGCTTTATTCCCCCGGCGAGGACGCGCACACCTTCGGCCTCACCGGCGATACCTACATCGGCACCCCCAACCCCCCCACCCGCGGCGAGTCGTCAGTCCTCCGCGGCAACCGCTTCACCAACTACGGCGGCGGGACCATCGACGGCGCCGCCTGGCAGCACCCCGACGACGTCGTCCAGACCACCTTCCAGTTCGGCTTCGATTTCTCCGGCGGCCAGCTCGACATCTACCGCGTGCAGACGTTCTTCCTGCTCTCCGACGCCCAGGGCAACTTCGTCACCGGCGTCGGCAGCTCGACCGGCTTCGACCCGTTCGAGCCGGGTGGCTACGGCCTCGGCTTCGCCTTCGTTGACCGCTTCGGCGCCGACATCTCCGCCGCCACCGGCATCTTCTGGGGCGTCGAGATCTACTTCGACTGGACCGGCCAGGGTCCCGACGACACGCTGAACTTCACCATCCCGCACAACTCCATCGACATCCAGGCCGGGACCGTCCCCGCCCCGGCGAGCGCCGGGATGCTCGCCCTGGCCGGCGTCGCCGCGATCCGCCGCCGCCGCGCCTGAGGCCGTCGATTACTCCAAATTCCTCCGACCAACCGCGACCCCTCGCCACCGTGCGAGGGGTCGTTTCTTTGCGCCCGCTCTACGAGCGCCGGCGCCGAGCACCGAGCACCGCGGCCGCACCCAGCACGCCGATCAGACCCGGCGCCGGGATATTCGTCACGTCCGCGAGCACATCACCCACCCGCACCTCGTCATAGCTGAACGCCGTCGAGTTGCTCTGGCCCCCCAGCGCCACGCCGCGGAACACCGTTGTCGCGGGGATCGTCAGGCTCGCCGCCACGCCCTGCGACTGGAGCGTCGGGTTCACCAGGAGGTCCACCCGGTAGTTCGCGCCCAGCGGAACAACGTGCATCACATACAGGTCCGTGACGCCCGGCGCCAGCGTGCGCCCCGATGCCACCGGTGACGCGTTCCCGCCCGTTACTTGCGCCACAAACACCGGCGCGTTCACACCCGTGAACGACACGATCAACCCGTACGTCGTCTCCGTCCCCGTCGGCCCCACGAACCGGAACGACCCGCCCGAGTTCTGATCGCTCCGGCGCATCAGCACCGAGCACCAGAACTCCGTGCTCGACGGGTCGATGTCCTGCACGAAGTACCGCAGCGCCGTGCCGGTCGTCAGCGCCACCGTGTTGCCCACCACCGGCGTGGCCCCCGGGTGCGTCAGCCCCGGGCCGGCCACAGTGCTGTTGGCGGCCGCGGCCTGCCACGGGATCGACCAACCCGTCCCCCCCGCCTTGGCGTGCAGCCCCTGACCAGCCGTGTAGTCAAAGCCCTCGTACGACCGCACCGCCGCGCCAGCGGTCGAGGCGGCGACACCAACGCAGAACACCCGCGCGACCATGGAAAGGTTGATCATGCTGACTCCTCAGGGTTGGGGGCGCTGTGCTCGCCCGCACCCACAACCTACCCCATCCATCACCCCGGTTCAACCAACTTGTTCAAGTCTCGAACGATTCCAACGCTTCGCTCGGTCCCCGCGCGCGAAGAATGGCTGGCATCAACCGCAACGCGACCCCATACAAGCGCGCCAGGCCCCTTATCAAGGCCGCCGCGGCGCGACCGCGGTCCCAACGGGCGCGTCCGCCGGCGATTACCGCACGGACCCCGGGCGATCCGCCGGAACCCGCACAGGCCTGAGACGACCGACGCTCGACACGTCGAGCCCCGGGGACGCAGGACGCCCCGGGCGCGCAACCTCAGGAGGTACGAATGCACCGCTTCTTGCTCCACGTTATCTCGTGCGCCGCCGCCAGCCTGACCGCATCGACCCCGGCGCTGGCGCGCCAGCCGTTCAGCCAGCCGCCGCAGCCATCGGGATTCTCAGGCGCGGGTTCCAACTCGCTTGTCGTCCGCAGCGCCGACAACTTCCGCCTCAGCACCGCCGCGACGATCACCGAGCTCCATTGGTGGGGCGGCGTGTTCTCCGGCCCGCCCGCCTCCAGCGAGAGCTTCCAGGTCCGCATCTTCCGAGACGCCGCCGCGGGGACCACGCCGACCATCCCCGGGATTCTCCTGAGCACCACGGTCATCCCGTGGGCCCAGATTTCCCGAACCGACATCGGCCTCACCGACAACCTCGACGACACCATGTTCCAGTACAAGGCGCCCTTCGCCGTCAGCCTCCCCGCCAACTCCAACCTCTGGATCAGCATCAGCAACATCGGCAGCGGCTGGGTGTGGTACACCAGCGGCGCCGGCGACAACCGCACCGCGTACGAGTACCCCGACTTCGGCATCCCCTGGAACGCCGCGCAATCCGATCTCGCGTTCGAGCTGGTCGTGCCCGCTCCGGCGCTGCTGCCGATCCTCAGTTGCGCCCCCCTGATCGCGCGTCGGCGCCGATGACTCCCGCCACCGGCGCCGACGCCCGGACGATTCACGGCAAACCCCGCGCCTTCCGCGCCCCCAAGGTGACGTCACGGGCACGCAGTCCCGAACTTGCTCAGGAACAGCGTCAGGTCGTTGGTATTCACGAACCCGTCGCCGTTCAGATCCGCCGGACACTCGCTGCCCGCCGGCGGGGCGAACAAGCCCGCCGTGAGCGCGTACTTGCCCGTGGCCGCGGCGTTGAACCCCTTGACCCGCAGGAAATACCGCCCGTCCGACGGCGCCCTGAACCTCACGGCGGACCCGCGCGTGCTGCCCGCGGTCGAGTCGGTGCCCGCGTCATCGTTGGCGCACAGCACCGTGGCCCCGTTGGTCCCGATCACCTCGAGCACCGTGTCCGGGCTGTTGAGGGCGTTGGGAATCCCCTGCACCGGCGTGGTCATCGCGGCGAGGGTCTCGCCCCGGCGCATGTCCACCGCGTAGTAGTCGACGTCGCCCGAGGTCAGCGTGCCGGTGCCGACCATCGGACCACCCAGCCCCAGCCCGAGCACCAGCGGGAACGCCGGCCCGTTGTTGGGCTCCTGCTCCTCGAAGCTCAGCCCTTCACCGGTGTACACCGAAACCAGGACGCCGTACGAGTTGGTGGGATACGCCGTGAGCACGTTGGACACCGCGAGCTCGTAGGTGCCCGCGCTGGGCGCCACCGCCCGCGCAACAGAGCCGACGGAGTTTTCCGTGGTGCCCGTCTGGTCTGTGCCGGCGTCGTCGTTGTCGGCGTACGTGACGCCGGACGACTCGCCATAGATCGACAGCTCGGTGTCGGACACCGCGTCCACGCCGAGGGTCCCCGTGAGCGGGACGGTCATCGCCGACAGCACGGCCCCCGCGGGCACCGTCAGCGGGTGCCTGTCAACGAAGTCAGAGGGCCCGAGCGTGCATACGCCCGCACGAGCGATGCTGGTGTTCGTCACCGCGAACACCAGCCCGTTGGCGATGGTGTCGTTCTGCGGGTCACGGTCAACGATCACACCGCCGCCGAAAACCGCCGGGCGAGCGAGCGACGTTGCGGCCAGCGCGGCGCCGGCAAGCACACAGAGCCACCGAGGAAGCGTCAGACAGTTGCGAGCGTTCATGATTTGCATTTCCCTTTGATCGTGAGAGCGTGAGATGTCCGCGGGCGGCTCGGCGAGCCGTCGCCACGGCGTGATCGATCGTTGAACCGAGACTGTGTCCAGGCCGGTTACGGGCAGGCCGTGCCGAACTTGCTCAGAAAGAACGTCAGGTCATTGGTATTCACAATGCCGTCACCGTTCTGATCGGCGGGGCACTCACCGCCGGCGGGCGGAGCGAACAGCCCGACCGTCAGCGCGTACTTGCCAACGGTGGCCGAGTTGAACCCTCGCACGCGGACGAAGTAACGCCCGTCCGCCGGCGCCCGGTAGCGCACCGCGGAGCCTCGAGTGTCAAGAGTCTGATCGTTGCCCGCGTCGTCGCTGCTGCACAGCATTGTCCCCCCGTTCGTGGCGTATACCTCGAGCACGGTATCGGGTGTTGAGAACTCATTGGGGAAGTTCTCGACGGGCGTGGTCACCGCGGCGAGCGTCTGGCCTCGCTTCATGTCGACCGCGTACATGTCGCCGTCGCCGGCTGTAAGCGTCCCGGTCCCGATCATCGGACCTCCGACGCTCACGCCGAGCACGAGCGCGAACGCCGCGCCGTTGTTCGGCTCCTGCTCCTCGAAGTCGACGTCTGTCCCGGTGTACACCGAGACGAGCAGGCCGTAGTCCCCGGTTTGCAGCGAATCGATCCGGATGCGCTGGCTGCCCCCCGCCGCGGGGCGAACCCGCGCCACCGAGCCGCCAGAGTTGTCAACGTTGCCGAACTGATCCGTTCCGCCGGCGCCGGTGGACACGTGCTGAATGGAGCCGTCAGAGTTTTCCAGCAGAAGGTACGTCGCGGGCACCAGGCACGGCCCTCCCGACGGCGACGACAGCGGAACCGTCATGACCGTCACGCCCGACATCGCCGGCAACTGGTACGCGAAGAAGTCCGTCACGTCGCCGGCGTTGAACCTGCACACCCCGGCCCTCGCGCGGCTCACCGTTGTGTTCAGGAACGGAGCGTTAAAGGAGATCACGTCGTTCTGCGGGTCACGATCAACGATCACGCCGCCGCCGAAAACCGAGGGACGTGCGAGCGTCGGGGACGCAGCGCCGGCAATGACAGCCAGCGCCGCCGCGAGGGCGGGTTGGGCGAGTGTTTTCATGGCTTCTTCTCAGCGACAGACCGAGGTGATGATCATCCGAAACCACAGAGGTGTTCGGATTTAGTTCCGAGGCATGCGCCTCGGGTGCCATGCGTTTCCCCAGGTCAACTCGGCTAGCTTAATTCCAGAGATTTTTTCGTCGCCCCCGCGGCCCATGCCCGGGCCGCCGCGACCACCGCCTCACCGCGAGCCGAACCGCAGCGCCCGGCCCGGAGCCGGAACCGTCGTCGACGGCGCCAGCCCCATCGCCCGCGCCTCCTCGACACTCACCTGCGTCAGCCGGTCGCCGTTCTCCGGCAGCACCCACAGCGTCGTGCTCTCCTCGTCGCGCAGCATCGGCAGCAGCCGCTGCTCGTAGTGCCGCATCAGCCGCGCCGCCAGTACGTCCCACGTTCCCTCAAACTCGCCCGGCGCATACCCCTTGCCCCGGCCCGACGCCCTGAAAAACCACGCGTAGCGCGGCCACTCGTGCATGTGCCGCAGCCCCCAGATCAGCTCGCCGTATTCAACCCCCGGAACCAGCGTGCGCAGCCGCATGCGCTGACCACCCAGGTCGTCGATGACCCACTCAACCCCGCCCTCGCGCCCGCGCCGCACCACCGAGACGACTTCGCCCGCCGAATAACGCATGGTCATCCGGTAGCCACCCACGTTGTAGGTGTCCTCGCCGTACGCCTTTCCCATCCAGTGCCACAGCTTCCACGACCGCTCGCTGGCGATCCGCGAGAAATCCAGCGCCATCGGCCGCGGTATCCACGTCTGCCACACCGCGATGCACACGATCAGGAAAGCCGCGATCGCCATGCCCCCCCGCCCCCCGAGAAAGTGCAGCGCCGCAACCGCCCCCTGCACAAACCTCCCGTGCGGGTACGCCTGCCACGACCGCGCGTTGCCCGAGTCGAACCGCCGCCCGCACTCCGGGCACGCGTGCTCCCCGCTCCCGAGCCCCCGGACGCTCGACACCCCGGGCGCCTCGTCAAGCCCCGTCAGGTCATAGCAGCACCCTCGGCAGTACATGCGCCCGGTCACGCCGTCATGGTAATCGGTCACCCCCCGAAAGCACCCTCCCGCCGGTATTCTGCCCGTCGATGCGCTTCAATCTCGTGGACCAAGTTCTGGAACTCGACCCCGCCTCCGGGCGGATCGTCACGCTGAAACTCGTCTCCAGCGCCGAGGAATACCTCCAGGACCACTTCCCTGGTTTCCCAGTGTTGCCTGGGGTATTCATGCTCGAGGCCATGGTTCAGGCCGCTCGCCACCTCGCCATCGCGGTCGCCCCCGACGCCCCCCGCCTTGTCCTCGGCGGCGCGCGAGCCCTCAAGTACGGCAACTTCGTCCGCCCCGGCGATTCGCTCCGCATTGAAATTGCCCTGGAAAAGCGCGACGCCGACCTGTGGAACTTCCGCGGTTCCGGCCAGGTGCTTCGCCCTCAGGCCCCGGCTTCAAGGTCTACGGCAACCGCCGAATCGCCCGACGCGCTCCCGCCAGAACCGCTTCCAAACGCGGTCTCCGGACGATTCGTCCTGCGCCCCCTGGTTCTGTGATCACGGCGGCTCCAGACGGTGTTTGATCGGCTCCAAACACCCCCCGAAAATCTTTTGACTTCTTCCTTGCCTTTCGGTCGATGCTAGGGTACCATATACCCAACAAGCTCGGCGTATCCCTTCCGTTCACCGGACACGTTCTCCCAACACGTGCGCAAAGGAATGGATACCCAAGCTGGCCGGACGCGTCGTCCGGCCTCGGTGCGGAGCACGATGTTCGGACCAGACACGGTTGCTCGCTCGTCGCCGCAGAGTGTTCATTCCTGCGTGCAACGAAATCCGCGACTCGGATCCGTCGCGGATGGGCAGGTTGGTCATCGGAGAAACAACCGTCGCCGGCAGATCTCGAACTCGCGTTCGGCATCTGGTCTGGAGTCGTTTTTTCCTTCCGAGCATTGTGACGCGGACAACCCATGGCACTCGCGATCACCCCACTCCTGCGATTCGGTCCCGGCGGCGACTTTCTCGCCGACGTTTCGCCCGAGCGTTTGAGCACCCACTCCGGCCTCATCGCATCCAACGAGCACGGGTCGTTTGAGCCCAACTCCGAAGGACCCGGGGGACAGGCATGGGCGGGCGACTCCGGCCCCGGCCCCGACAACCCCCGCCGCACCAGCCAGCTTCGCGCCGACGCGTTCACGGTTGTTGACGACGCCGGCGCTCCCGGCTCGTCCGATGCCCGCGACGTCCCCGAGCTGTCGGGCCTGGCACGCCGTGCCGGCGGCCTCATGGTCGCCCAGCGCGTGCTCGATGCGCAGTGCTCGGCCGTCAAGGGCGTCTTCGCCCTGATGGCCACGCTCCGCGCCAACTCGCCGGCCTCGCCGTGGACCGCCGCCGATTCGCGGCGCGTCGTCCGTCACACCCCCGATCATCAGCCCCTCGCGCCGGACTCCCCGTCGCCGGGGCCTCAGGCCACGCTCCGCGCCGCTCCCGTCGCGACCGCCGAGCCATCACGCACACCCGTCCGCCGCACCAGCGAGTTCCCGCTTTCCACGGGAAAGGAGCCCCATGAACCTCACCCCCAAGCAGCTCAAGATTCTCCAGCTCATCCGCGACAGCCGCGTGCGGACTGGCTGTTCCCCGACGATGCAGGAGCTCGCCGACGAGCTCGGCGTCAGCAAGGTAACGGTCTTCGAGCACGTTGAGGCCCTCATCAAGAAGGGCGCCCTCATCCGCGAGCCCAATAAGGCCCGCTCGCTCTCCATCGCCGACGGCGTCGCCCTGCCCGATGAAGACCAGCCCCTGCGCTTCCCCCTGGTCGGCAAGATCGCCGCCGGCTACCCCATCGAGAAGTTCGCCGACGCCGACTCGCTCGACATCACCGCGCTCATGTCGCCCCGCGCCGGCGCCGTCAACGCCACCTTCGCCCTCCGCGTCGACGGCGACTCCATGAAGGACGAGGGAATCCTCGACGGCGACTACGTCGTCGTCGAGCGCCGCGACACCGCCCGCAACGGCGAGCGCGTCGTCGCCCTCCTCCCCAACGGCGAATCCACCCTCAAGTCCTACTTCAAAGAGTCAGACCACATCCGCCTTCAGCCCGCCAACTCCGCCTTCGAACCCATCCGCGTCAAGGACTGCAAGATCCAGGGCGTCGTGGTCGGCGTGATCCGGCGCTACTGAGTTCGCACATCCCATGTCCGCCTGTCCACCCCGCCGATCCCCGGCGGGGTTTTCATTTTCAAGACGTCAAACCTGGCAATCTCGGCGCGGATGACTCCGAATCGCTCTTAGACACCGTGCTCAACGAGTCGCAGCATCAACAGGGAACTCTGATGCTCCCCTCTCAAGTCTTATCATCCACGTTCATCCGGATCGTCCGCGGCGCCGTCCAACTCCGCCGGCCCAGTGCACAGGGCCATCCCACAATCTGACCTGATACGCTCAGCGCCCCATGCCCGGCGCTGCGACCACCCCCGGCATTTCCACCCCCGCGGTGTTGTCGCGCGCCGTCTTCCTCGCCTGCTCATGGACCTGGTGCATCGGGATGTTCTTCCCGGTCTACCTGATCGGTGACTTCGGCTTCCGGGGCTGGGTCGCCTTCGCCGTCCCCAACGTGCTCGGTGCCGGCGCCATGGGCTGGGTCCTTCGCCGCCCCGGCGCCAGCGAGCGAATCACCCGCGACCACGCCGCGGCGTGCCGGTGGTTCTCGCTCGCCACCATCCTTTTTCAACTTATGTTCCTCGCCTCGTTCACCGGGCGACTGCTGCACCCATCGCTTGCAACGCAGTTTTTCCCCGGCGTCATCGCTGTCGTCATTGTTCTGCTCTCAGCGTTAGCGCTGAGCCTCCGCAGCTCGCCCTTCTGGTGGCCAATCGCGCTCGTCACGTACGCGGCTTCGTTCGTCGCCGCGGCGTGCGCCGGCGCTCTCGGCGGCATCCTGGGTGTCGCCCCCCCGCAGCCACTCCACACCCCCACGGAGCTCGCCTGTGTCGTGCCCGCGCTGGCCTTCGGCTTTGCCCTCTGCCCCTACCTCGATCTCACGTTTCACCGAGTCCGAGCCGAGACGCCGGGCCGCCGAGGCGAGGCCGCCTTCTGGCTCGGCTTCATCGTGTTTTTCACCCCCATGATCTCCCTGACGCTCCTGTACGCAAGCGGGTTCCTCAGCGGCACGTCTCTCGGCCCGTTCATCCTGGCGCACATCGTCTTCCAAATCACCTTCACGGTCGGGGCGCACCTCCGTGAGCTGCACGAACAGCAGTTATCGCCGGAAGCCGCGGCGGCCCCACCCCGCGCGATCAAGGCGTGGATGCTGTTTTTCCCTCCCATTTTCTGCGCTTTCCTGCCCGCCCTCGGCGACTTCCGTCCCGGCTACCCCTACACCCGCCTCGCCTACGAACTCTTCATGTCCCTCTACGGCCTCGTCTTCCCCGCCTATGTCTGGATCGTCGTCGTCCCGCGCTCCTTGGAGCGTCACCGCGCTGTTATCGCTTGGTTTGCCGCGATCCTGCCCGCCGGTGTTTGTTTCTGGCTCGGCTACGTGCAGCAGCACTACGCCTGGCTCATCCCCGGCGTGATGTTCCCGCTGGTCGCCCCCGCATTGGCCCGTCTCGCCACCGGCGCCGGCGCCAACGCCGACGCCACCCCGCGAGCCTGAGAAACCGCTCTTTCGGCTCAGAGCCGCCGACATCCCCGATGGTCCCGAGCAACTGAACGTCTCTGATCCGTGACCATCCGGGTCATCCGTGGTCGCTCCGATCCCGTTCCGCCCGCGCCCATCTCATCTCTGAATTTGATCGATTCCAAACAACCCCTGATCGGTGCCGAGCCACTTCGTCGCTCGCCGCCATCGGGGCGCGCCCCAGACTCGGGAATTCCTCTCGGCGCCGTTCCACCGCTGAGAATTTCAACGCGCACCGGTTGACTCACCACGCCGGCCCATGAAGCTTTCAGCAGGCAATGAAGTCAGCGCCGAGCGGAGGGCCGAGTCACATGAACCGCGCGTCGTACCACCGTCACCAGCTGCGCCCGCGTGCAAGCCGCCCGGCGGGCCGGGGGTTTCATCCTCTGATCATCGCCTTGGCCGCCGTCGGCCCGGTCATCACGCTCCCACCAGCCGCTGCAGCATTCGCCTGCGATGCCGGCCAGGTCCAGATCACCGCGCAACCCGCGCCCGCCGATGTCGCCACCGCGTCGCCCGTCACCCTGTCGGTCTCGCTCGCCGACGCCGTCAGCGGCGTCTCCTACCGTTGGTCGCGCAACGGCGTAGACCTCGACAACGGGCCCGCCGGCGCCTCCCCGGGCGGCGGGACCATCTCCGGCGCAACAGGATCACTTTCCTCACCCACCAGCAACACCGTGGTGACCTTCACCATCACCGGGGCCCGCCCGTCCGACAGCGGGCGATACGCCCTGAGACTGTGGAACCCCTGCGGAACCGCCATCTCCACCAGCGCCACCGTCCGCGTCGGCTGGCGCGTCACGACCATGCACCCCGCGGCTTCCACCGGCTCCCAGGCGGAGGGCGGCAGCGCCAACGACGCCGTCGGCGCCATCAGCACCGGCTCCATCTCTCACGCCTGCCGATGGGACCAGCCGGGCCTCACGCCGGTCGATCTGCACCCGGCCGGCCTGCCCGGCTCGTCCTACGCCTTCCGCAGCCGCGACGCCAAACAGGTCGGCGCCGCGGAAGTTGGACGACGAATCCACGCGGCCCTCTGGCGCGGGACGCCCGGCTCATGGATCGACCTTTCCCCCGCGGGCTCGACCAGCTCAGAGGCATGCGACCTCTCGGGCACATCCCAGGTCGGCCACGCCTGCTTCGACTCACGCCGGCACGCAGGGATGTGGAACGGCACGCCAACCACCTGGCTCGACCTCAACCCGCCCGGAGCACAAGAGTCCGCGGCCCTCGGCATCGATTGGGGCATCCAGGCCGGTTACGCCATGTTCAACGGCAACAGCCACGCCGGGACCTGGGCCGGATCAGCAGACACCTGGCTCGACCTCAACCCGTCACCCTCGTCGGTATCGATCGCCTGCGCCACCCGCGCCGGGATGCAGGTCGGCGCCGTCGACGGCTTCGCCAGTCTCTGGACCGGCACCCCACAGTCCGTGGTCTTCTTGCACCCGACCGGCGCCGTCGCGTCCTGCGCCGTCAACACCGACGGCAACTATCAGGTCGGCCGCGCGTACTTCGATGACGGCCCCGTCCGCGCCGGCATCTGGCACGCCAGCGCCGCCTCATGGCTCGATCTCGCCGCCCTGCTCCCGGACGAATACTCCGACTCCACCGCCACGGGCATCTGGACATCCGGCGCCGACCTGGTCGTCTCCGGCACCGCCTACAACACCGCGGCGCAGCGCCCCGAGGCGATCCTCTGGCAGCTCTCCAAGCCCGCCTGCCCCACCGACCTCAACCAGGACGGCGTCACCGACATCGCCGACCTCACCCTCCTGCTGCTCCGCTTCGGCCAGACCTTCCCGCCCGGCGCCCAGCCCGCCGACATCAACGCCGACGGCATCGTGGATGTCCAGGACCTCACCCTGCTGCTGCTGAGATTCGGCCGACCCTGCCCGCCGGCCTGACCAGTCGCGGACCCTCCCCGGCGTTTCGAGCACGAGGTCAATCGCGGAAACCGCGAACACCCGGCCCGCCAGCCGGGCCGTCGAACGCGCCGATCCGCCGCGCGTTAGCCTGAACGGATGAGCATCCTCGCCCCACTCGCCACCGCGGCCATCACCGCCGCAGGGCTCGCGCAGTCGCCCGCACCGTCGCCCGATCACTACACCCTCGTCCGCTGCGGCCACGTCATCGCCGTCCCCTCCGCCGGGGCACCGTGGCGCGGCAACGCGACCGTCGTCGTCAAGAACGGGCGCGTCGACTCGGTCATCGACGGCTTCGACGGGCCCGACCTCATCGGGGCAAAGAAATCCGGAGCCACTGTCACCGAGCTCGACCTCAAGCAGTCCTGGGTCCTCCCCGGCCTCATCGACTGCCACGTCCACCTCACCAACGTCTACGACAAGGAGATCCGCAACCGCGCCGTCCGCGAGAGCGACGAGTACGTCACGCTCAAGAGCGCCCAGAACGCCAGGGCCACCGTACTCGCCGGCTTCACCACCGTCCGCGACCTCGGCGCCGAGCCGAGCGTCATCTTCGCGCTCCGCGACGCCATCAACGACGGCATCACCCCCGGCCCCCGCATCATCGCCGCCGGACACGCGATCAGCGTCACCGGCGGCCACGGCGACTTCACCCTAGGCTACAAGCCCGGCCTCTTCCCCACACAGCGCCCCGAAGACGGCATCGCCGACGGCACCGACGAGTGCGTCAAGGCCGTCCGCAACCAGATCAAGCTCGGCGCCGACGTGATCAAGATGACAGCCACCGGCGGCGTGCTCTCCGCCGCCGCCACCGGCACCAGGCAGCACTTCACCGATGAAGAGCTCGCCGCAATCGTGAAGACCGCCCACAGCCTCGGGCGCAAGGCCGCCGCCCACGCCCACGGCACCGACGGCATCAACGCCGCCCTCCGCGCCGGCGTCGATTCCATCGAGCACGGCAGCTACCTCGACGACGAGTCCATCACGCTCTTCAAGCAGCACAACGCCTACCACGTCCCCACCCTGCTCGCCGGCGCCACCGTCGCCGCCAATGCGCAGACCCCCGGCTTCTACCCCCGCATGGTCGTGCCTAAGGCGCTGGAGATCGGCCCCAGGGCGATGGAGGCGTTCCGCAAGAGCCACGCCGCCGGCGTCAAGATCGCCTTCGGCACCGACACCGGCGTCTCGCCCCACGGCGAAAACGCCAGAGAATTCGCCCTCATGGTCCAGGGCGGCATGACCCCCGCCGAGGCGATCACCGCCGCGACCGTCAACGCCGCCGACCTGCTCGGGCTATCCAAGGAAGTCGGCACCCTCGAGCCCGGCAAGAGCGCCGACCTGATCGCCGTCGGCGCGGACCCGTTGAAGGACGTGACGGAGCTCGAGCGGGTGCGGGCGGTGGTGCGCGCCGGGGTGGTGCTGAAGTCCAACTAGCACGAAATCCCTGCCCGGCTGTCGGGATTCAATCGCCGACGACGCAACGGGCCGCCGGTGCCCCTCTACCATTCCGCGAACCCCAGGAGACTCGTCGTGCTCAACGGTAAACGGATGGCGCTCTTCGCGCTCGCGGTGTTCTCAGGCATTGCCCTGGCCCAGATCGTGCCGCCCGGCAACGCCTCGGGCCTCGGCAAGACCAGCGTCTACAAGTGGTCCGACCCCATCGCCGATGTCCTCGTGGGCGTCAACGACCACTTCTACAAAGAACCCGACCTCAAGGCCATGCAGCGCGGCGCCATCCGCGGCATGATCGAGGCCCTCGACGACCCTTACACCGAGTTTGTCCCCACCGAAGACACCAAGCTCTTCGACAAGGCGATCCGCGGCGAGTACGTCGGCATCGGCGCCGAGGTCCGCGCCGAGGGCGGCTGGCTCGCTATCGCTTCTCCCCTCGACGATTCGCCCGCGTACAAGGCCGGCATCGAGGCCGGCGACCTGGTTGTCGGCGTCGACGGGCGCGCCACCTGGCGCCGCGACGTCGACGACATCATCGACCACCTCACCGGCGAGCCGGGCACCACCGTCACCGTGACCATCGAACGCAAGGGCGACGAGACCGACCGCCCTCAGGGCGCCCTCCCGCCCTCGACGCTCAAGCCCTGGACCGACGAGCCCGCCAAGGGCGCCGCCACAGAGAAACCCGCCGCCGACAAGCCGGCGCCGAAGGACGCCGCACCCGCCGCGCCCGACGCCGACACGCCGCCCGACCCCAAGCCCGGCTCGTTCCGCTTCGACCTGAAGATCGTCCGCCAGAAGATCGTCACCTCGACGGTGAAGGGCATCCACCGCGTGGGCGACTCGCAGGAGTGGGACTTCATGGGCGACCCGGCCAACAAGATCGGCTACATCCGCGTCACCCAGTTCACCGGCGGCACGACGCCCGAGCTCAAGGCCGCCTGCGAAAAGCTGATCTCCCAGGGCATGCGCGGCCTCATCCTCGACCTGCGCTTCAACGGCGGCGGCTCGCTCCAGGCCGCCATCGAGATGGCCGACCTGTTCCTCCCCGAAGGCGTCATCGTTTCCACCAAGGGCCGCAAGACCAAGGAAGAAAAAGCCCTGGCCCGCAGCGAGGGCACGCTCCCCGACTTCCCCATGGCCGTGCTGCTGAACGAGTCCAGCGCCAGCGCCAGCGAGGTGCTCTCGGGCGCGCTCGTCGACAACCACCGCGCCATCGCCATCGGCACCCGCAGCTTCGGCAAGGGAATCGTGCAGACCGTCTACCGCGTCCCCTCGGGCGAAGGCCAGCTCAAGGTCACCGAGGCCTACTACTACCTCCCCTCGGGCCGCTGCCTGCACCGCACGCCCGACTCCACCGAGTGGGGCGTCGATCCCACCCCGGGCTTCTACGTGCCCATGGACACCAAGGAGCAGCGCGAGATGTTCCGCATCCGCCGCGCCGACGAGGTCATCCGCGCCAAGGGCAAGCCCGGCGACACGGGCGAGCAGAAGTGGGACGACCACGAGTGGATCCTCCAGCACCTCAAGGACCGCCAGCTCTCCGCCGCCATGAAGGCCCTCCAGCTGCGCCTCGAAAAAGGCGAGTGGACCCCCACCGGCGCCGAGGCGCCCAAGGGAACCCTCGAGCTCGCCGAGCTCCAGCGCGAGCAGCGCCGCTTCGAGCTGCTCGAACGCGAGCTCGACCGCTCCGCCCGGCGCATCGAGGCCCTCTCCAACGTCGCCGACGCCAAGGCCCCCAAGCCCTTCGAGCCCATCCCCGGCGAGCCCGACCTCACCGGCGGCAAGCTCTTGGTCTACGACAAGGACGGCAAGGTCGTCGCCACCCTCAAGATCACAGGCCCCGACCTCGACCGCTGGCTGATCGACGCGCCCGTCGAGTCCGAGCACCCCACCCCCTGACGCGGCTCCGCCGCGGACCCGTTACGGGCACCGCGTGCCGAACCCGGCCAGCAGCAGCGTGAGGTCATTGGTGTTCACCACGCCGTCGCCGTTGAGGTCCCACGGCTCGCCGGGCTGCGCCGCGGCCCCGAACGCGGCCAGCACCCCGACCAGGTCGCCCGTGTCGGTCTGGCCGCTGCAGTCCAGGTCAGAGGCGCACACGGTCAACAGCGCGGGCGCGGTGCTGACCGAGCCGCACGCCGTGGTCAGCGCACAGGTGTACGCACCGGCACTCTGGCTCGAGGTGGCGCTGAGCGCGAGCGTGGCCTCGGTCTGGTCCGGCAGCTCGGCCCCGTTGAGCTTCCACTGGTAACTGATCGCCTGGTCGCTGAACGCGTCGACGTGGAACACCACGCCCGAAGCGCCGCATACGGATTGATCGCCGGGTTGCGAGACGATCACCGGGCACGGGGCATCGAGGTGGTCGATGGTGGCGACCCAACCGGCGATGTATCCGTCCGGGTCGCCCGCGTCACCGGCAAGGGCATACACGTCGCCAACCTGGTTGATCGAGTCGGCGGACGAGAGCTGCCACCCGCTCATGTCCGGCGCGAGGCCACGGGCCGTGAGCAGGTCACTGACGGTGCGCCAGCCGTGATTGACGTCCCAGATCAACGCTTGATCAATGCCCTCAACCTGCCCCGATCCCACGATCACGCGCCCGTCGGGTGAAACGCCCGACACCCAGAACTCGCCCAGGTCGACCATGCCGGTCTGCGCGGTCCAGCGCCAGCCGTGGGTGCTGGCGTTGTAGTTCTCGTCACGGACATCGTCCATGCCCACGATGACCGAGCCGTCGGCGGAGACCCCCACCGCGACCGCGGACTCGCCACCCGGCAGGTTGCCCGGCCCGACCGGCTGCATGCCGCCCGCCTGCGTCCAGACGAACGCGCTGGAGCCGGCGACGGACGCCGAGGTGGCGCGCCCGACGATGACCGCCCCGTTTGCAGAGCACGCAAAGGCTTTCGACCAGACGCCGCCCGGCAGAAACCCGATGCCCGTCCAGCGGTCCTGCACCGTGTTGTAGTACGCCGCGCGGGCCGAGTTGGGGTCGTTCGAGTCGCCGCCGAAACCAACGGTCACCACGCCGTCGCCCGAAACGCCCAGCAGCGAGCTGAAGTTCGTGCCGGGCGGCGAGCCGACATGCCCCCGGCTGGTTCCGACGCGGACCCAGGCTTCCTGATCGCCGAAGAACGCGTGCCCCGTGTTCCCCGCGATGACGTTGCCGGAGCCCGACACCGCCGCGGCGTACGACAACACGGACCCCTGCGTCGGCCCGGGGTTGTCAAAGCCGATCCCGCGCCGCCACCGGAACGAGCGGTCGCCGAAGTCCGGGCTGACGGGCTTGTAGGTGTACCCGACCACCACGCCCCCGTCGGCGCTCACGCCCGCGCAGTGCGCGACATAGCCGTCAGGAAAGGGATTGCGGAGTCCGGTGAACGTCGCGCCGTGCGAGCCGCCCGCAATGGAGACCACGGCGCCGATGCCGGCGAGCACAGTGAGTTGTGCGAAGCTCATGGGCGTCCTCCAGCCCCGGGAAACATCGCCTCAGACAAGGCCGTTCAATCCCTTCGCCGCGCAGGGTACAGCGCGGCCGCGATGGATCAATGCCCTGCAATCGGCGCACCACCACGAACCCCCGATTCGCCGGCCGCGGCGCGGAGCGCGGTGCTCGGATCAGCCGCGCCGGCTCCGGCGGTGGCGGCCATCAGCCGCCGGGCTCCCGCACAGCACGGCCACACACCGCTCGCCGCCCACCACCCACCACCCACCGGGCGGGCATGCGCCCGCGATCGGTGCTTCAGCAGCTCCGCCCGAAGTTCGCCAGCAGCAGCGTGAGGTCCTGCGTCGTCACCGCCCCATCGTGGTTGATGTCAGCGGGCGTGCCGGGCGCCACATTCTGTCCGAAGCGGCTCAGCAGGATCGTCAGGTCCGCGGTGTTCACCGCGCGGTCGGCGTTGAGGTCGCCGACGCACGCCGGAACGGGCGTGAGCAGCACGGCGCGTGTGTTCACGCCATCGCTCGCGGTGCCGGCGATCTGGCCCAAGTCATTGATGTCGTCGGCGTAGGTGATGACGAAGTTCGAGCCCGCGGGGACCACGCCGTTCAGGTCGACGGGGGCGGCGGCCGGCGAGAACTGCGTGCCGAGGGTGTTGCCGGACGAAAACTCACAGTAGCCGACGATGTCGCCGTGGACATTGATCGCCGCGGGGTACGCGTTGGTCGCGCCCGCGAGCTTGCCCAGATTGATCGGCGTGTCGGAACCCGCCGGCCACAGCACCGCCCGCTTCTCATGCGCCGCGGATTCCGAAACCCCGACGACGTCGCCGATATTGTTGACGGCGTACGCGTAGGAGGTGGTATCGGTGAGATACGGCAGGAGCTGCTGGGGCTGACCGTCTGTGCCAACTAGGCGGTACCCGCGCAGGGCTCCGCTGTCGGGCAGGGCGCCCCAGCCGCAGAGCTTGGTGCCGTCGGGGCTGATGTCGGTCATCACACTGCAGAAGCCGCCGAGGTCCGGGAGCATCGTGATCGAGTTGGCGTTGGTCCAGAAGCAGGCGTGCCCTGGGTTCCCCGGGCAGACGGGCGATCCGCACCCTTGCGAGAAGTTGGTCCATCCCACGACGCGTCCGTCGTCGGCGATCGCGTAGCCGTACGAATCGCCGCCGGGTTCGGGGAGATTGACCAGCCCGCCCGCGCCGTTATCACGGATGGACGAGGCGAATCCGCCGGGCTGAGTAATGGCGTAGCCGCACACCCCACCGCCGGCTGTGATATCCAGAAGCGTGCTGTCGAACGGCGGGATCAACTCGCCGTAACTGGTGATCGCGCCCGCCGATGTCCAGCGGACGGCCTCCAAGCCTCCCGAGTCGTTCTGGGCGCGGCCGACGACCGTCCCGGCGCTGTTCAGGCCGAGCCCGATGGAAGACCCACCCCCATCGGTGCGGAGCGTGCCGAAGACAGCCATGGTGTACGACTGGGCGTGCGCCGACCCTGTGAACGTTGTAAGAGCCAGAGCCATCAGGAGCGCGGGACGGGAACGAGATTCTGACGGGCTGAGCATCGCTCGGCGTCCTTTCATCGACGGGTCCGTGGGCAAGATCAGGTTACCGCGATTGCGCGGGAATCCAGCGTGAAGACTTCCGTTTCTGCCGTTTTATCAATGCAGCACGGCGGTTTGGCTGTGGGCGGCCGGTGGCGGGCTTGAACGCCCGTGTGGAAAGGCAACGATCAATGTCGCTGGGAGCCATTGGTATTGCAGCGTTCTCCTGGGTCAAACGGCCAGGATGTTCGGCTGTGCGCGCTCTGCCCACCGAAAGACAAGCGGGCGGACCCTTTGGGCCCGCCCGCCGCGATCGACCAATGAGGACTCCGGTGCTCAGCAGCTCCGCCCGAAGTTCACAAGCAGCAACGTGAGGTCCTGCGTGTTGACCACGCCGTCAGCGTTGATGTCCGCCGGCGTGCCCGGGGCCGCGCCGTTGCCGAACTGCACCAGCAGCAGCGTCAAGTCCGCGGTGTTCACGACGCCGTCGCCGTTGAGGTCGCCGTAGCACGGCGGCGAGATCGCGACGTAGTTGGTCGAGTCGTCAAGGTTGATCCACCCGACGTTCTCGCCCCACGCGTAACCGCGCAGACGCTTGGCCGCGCTGTCGTACCGGGCCTGCTTGCCGGAGGCGGCGAGCGTGCCGGCGGTGTCAAAGTTAATCCAGCCGATGTTCTCGCCCCACGCCAGACCCCACAGGTCGCCATTGGGCATGATGTTCACGCCCGTGTCCGCGCCGGTGGTATTGGCGTATCCGCTCCCGTTGACGGGGGTGCCGTCGCCGAGGTTGATCCAGCCCACGTTCTCGCTCCAGACATAACCGGAGAGGTACGTGGAGAGGGCGCTCATGGCGGCTCCCTGCCCCCCGGAGTTGGCGTCGCGCCAGTTCATCCAGCCGATGTTCTCGCCCCAACTGAGCTTGTGGGACGGATTGACCGTAGAGACGCCCAGCGCCGTGGCGGAAAGAGAGAGCAGAATGGTTGCGGCTGAAGTTCGGTTCATGGCCGGCCTCGACGGGTGCGTGCGATACCCGGCAGTGCGTCAACTCCGCGCCGGCCGGACAGACAAATCGCGGTCAATACGACACGTTCGCGTTGGGGTTGGTGTTGGTATTGAACGCGGCGGACGTTGTGATGATGGTGCCGAAGAAGTTGTTGGCGTTGAGGTTGTACGCCGTGTTGCAGCCCGTGGCGGTATTGCGCAGGTAGATATTGCCGCCGGAGGCGAAGGTGTTCTCGAAGCCTTTGTCGTACTTCACGGCGGTGCAGCCCTCGAATCGGCAGTCGCTGCCGGACGTGAAGAACCCGCGCCCGATGGTCTGGCCGTTGATGTTCGCGCCCGCGAGGCAGTTGGACACAACCGAGCCTGATCCGACCTGGAATGCATCGTTGCCCTGATTGTGGGCGATGCAGCCCGTCAGGAGACACTTGCTCCCGGTGAGGAACCCGTGCTGCCCCGCGCCGCCGGCAATGCAGCCCGTCAGAACGCATCCGTTGCCCATCAGGTAGCCGTTGGTGCCCAGCCCGGTGACGGAGCCGACCGAGCAGGTGCTGAGCGAGCAGCTGTCGCCCGTGATGAAGCCGTGCCCGCCGGTCCCCGAGGAAACCGAGCAGCTGGTGGCCGTTGTGCCGGCGCCGAGGTTGAACCCGGTGCTGTTGGACGAGCTTGCGCAGTTCTGCAGCGTGCTGCCGGCGCCGCAGATGAAGCCGGTGTTGCCGGCGTTGGCGTTGGCTGCGCAGTTGAGCAACGTGGAACCCGCCCCGACGTTGAACGCCGTCCCCTGGTTGGCGGCCATGACGCAATCCCGGACAGTTGCCCCGGGGCCAAGCGTGATGCCACCGTTGTTGTTCTCGGTTGCTCGAAGGCTCTGCACCACACCACCGGACCCCGGCGAGTTCACGGCCCGCCCCAGAAAGTTCCTGATGGTCCCGTTGACGACCGACAGGTGAGCGTTGGACCCCGGGCTGTTGATCGCGTGCTGGGACGTGTTGTTGCCGCTGATGGTGAAACCCATCAGGTCGATGGTCACGCCGTCGGCATTCACCGTGATCGCGTCCTGCGCCGCGACGGAGAAGGTCAGGCTCGCGGTGAGGTAGTACGAGCCCGGCTGACTGATCGTGACCGGCAGCGACGAGATCGGCGTGCGCGGCTCGACTTCCTGCAGGGTCTTCATGCTCCCCGTGGGCGCGCCCGGTGGCGGGGTGAGACTCCCGGCGAGCGCACCGAGCGAGGTCAGGGCGACGGCGCAGGCTGTCAAGGTCGGCCGAAGGGCGGTGCGCATGGTGTTTCTCCAGGGGCTGGGTGTGTGCTCAGGCGCGCCTGCGGGTATGCCGGGGCGCCAACTACAATGCGACAATCCGCCCGGTTTGGGCAAGCACGCCGGTGCCGGAGCCTGGGACGGCGCCCGCAGAGACGGAATAACCGGCATAGGCCGGGCACGACCGGAAAAAACCAGGCCCGCGAGAAACTCGCGGGCCCGGCAGGGGAGACGCCGCCACACCGGGGTCTGTCAGCCCGGCGCAGCGTGAATCCGCGCATAACTCGCTGGTCCGAGTTCATGCGCGATCCCACGCCCGCCCCGACCGGCGGCGTGCGGCGCGCAACACAACCCCCGACGAACGACCTGTCCACCCTCAATGCGACGCCCGCGCCCGCAGGGGCTAATCCGCCTTCCCTTTCGTGGCCGGCCGTTTCGGGTACGCCACGCTCGAGACCGTCAGGCCCCGAGCCTCCAGCATCGGGCCGCGCCCCGTAGCGCCCCGGATCATCGTGACCGAGACATGGTCCAGCAGTGCCGCCCAGTCCTTGCGCTGCCTCGGCAGCAGCCCGCCGGGGGTCGCCTCGTCCAGCGCATCCAGAATCGCCCCGCACACCATCGGGTAGTACTCGGGCTTGGCGCCGTACTCAACGTGCTGGGCCCCCAGGGTCATCAGCGGACCCTCCAGGACGCTCAACCGATCCAGGTTCTTGCAGATCAGCGCGAACGCCGCCGTCAGGTGGCCAACCTGGCGGTCCATGTCACCCGGGAACAGCGGCCTGAGTTCCGGGTGTCGCTCGAACAGAATCCTGTAGCAAACCCTGGCCACCTGCTCCATCGCCGGCGCAATACTCCTGTAATGCGCTTGGACTCGGCGGACGGCGTCGGGAAGCATGACAATGGCCTCGTGCCAGTGGGGGTGGGCGCCCGGGTTCATCGTGAGCCCGTCAGCACCCATTCATGCGACGAACCGTGTGCCCCGGGCCAGCCTTGCGACACCGCAAACCCCCGTTTCGACGGAATAAACCCAACCCCGCCAGAGTCTTGGCCATGACGCCCCCAACAGCTACAGTTTCCCGGATGACCGAACCGGCCGGCCAAGCCCCCCCCAGAGAAGGCGTGACAGGGGCCCCCGCCCCGGCCCAGGACGTCACACTGCTCCTCAACGCCATCGGCAAAGGTGACGAGGGGGCCGCCGCCAAGCTGCTGCCTCTGGTCTACGAAGAGCTCCGCAAGCTCGCCCACGCCCGCATGGCCAGCGAGGCCGCGGGCCAGACGCTCGAGCCGACCGCCCTCGTCCACGAGGCCTACATGCGGCTGGTCGACGCCCAGGGCAAGAGCCCCAAGTGGGACGGTCGCGGCCACTTCTTCGGCGCCGCCGCCCTCGCCATGCGCCGCATCCTGGTCGAGCGCGCCCGCCACCGCAAGCGCCTCAAGCACGGCGGCGGGCGACAGCGCGTCGACCTCCACAGCAGCGCCGCCGCCACCGACGGCGGCGACGGCACCGACCTCATCGCCCTCGATGAGGCGATGGAGAAACTCGAGAAACTCGACAAGCGGAAGTACGAGGTCGTGATGCTCCGCTACTTCGCCGGGCTGAGCATCGAGGAAACCGCCGCGGCCCTCTCCCTCTCGCCCGCCACCATCAAGAACGAATGGTCCTTCGCCCGCGCCTGGCTGCACCGCGAGATGAGCGGAGCGGCCAAGACCGCCGGCGCCGAGCAGGAGAGCGGCAACGCCTGACCCGCAACGCCCTCGCCCCCCGGAGAATCGCCGCCCGGAGCCCCGTCTGTCGTATGAGCGATGAACGCGCCCAGCTCGCCGAGGTGATCTTCTTCGAGCTGGCCTCGGTCGAGCCGGAGCGCCGTGAGGCGCACATCACTCAGCGAACCCGCGGCGACGCCGAGCTCGCCTCCAGGGTCCGCGCGCTCCTGGCGACCCTGAAAACCGACACCAACGGCTTCCTCGACCCCGCCGAGGTGCCCAAGCTCGCGCGCCGCTCGGCGTCGTGGGAGGAAAAGCCGCTCGCCCCCGGCACGCAGGTCGGCGACTACTCGATCATGGGCGTGCTCGGCCAGGGCGGCATGGGCCTGGTGTATTCGGCCCGCCAGGAACGCCCCCGCCGCACCGTCGCGCTCAAGATGATGCGCGCCTCGCTCTTCGGCTCCTCGGCCCTGCGCCGCTTCGAGCACGAGGCCGAGGTGCTCGGGATGCTCCAGCACCCCAACATCGCCCAGATCTACGAGGCCGGAGCCGCCGAGATGGGCGCCGGGCCGCAGCCCTTCATCGCCATGGAGCTGGTCGACGGCCCGCCCATCAACCGACACGCCCGCGAGAAGCAGCTCGCCCACCGCGACATCGTCGCCCTCATCGCCACCGTCTGCGACGCCGTCCACCACGCCCACCAGCGCGGCGTGATCCACCGCGACATCAAGCCCGGCAACATCCTGGTCACCCGCGACGGCGCGCCCAAGGTCCTCGACTTCGGCGTCAGCCGCGCCGTCGGCGACGACACCATCGCCGTCTCGATGCACACCCGCACCGGGCAGCTCATCGGCACGCTCGCCTACATGAGCCCCGAGCAGGCCACCGGCGGCTCGGACGAGGTCGATGTCCGCAGCGACGTCTTCGCGCTGGGCGTGGTGCTGTTCGAGCTGCTCAGCGGGCAGCTGCCGTTCGATGTCCGGACCAAGCCCATCCCCGAGGCCGCCCGGATCATCCACGACACCGAGCCGCGCCGGCTGGCGTCGCTCCAGCCCCGGTTCAGAGGCGATCTTGACGTCATCGTCTCGCGGGCCCTCGAGAAAGACAAGGCCCGCCGCTACCAGTCCGCCGCCGACCTCGCCGACGACCTGCGCCGCTACCTCGACGGCGCCCCCATCGCCGCCAAGCAGGACTCGCTGCTGTACGTCCTGAAGAAGCAGGTCCGGCGCCACAAGCTGGTGTCGGCCCTGATCGCCGTGATCGCGGTGGTGATCGTCGGGTTCGGCGTGGTGTCGGCGCTGCTCGCCGTCAACGCCTCGAGCAGCGCCCAGCGGGCGCAGTCCGAGCAGTACCGGGCCGAGGCCGCGCTCGCCGCCGTCACCCTCGAGCGCGCCCGCGCGGACCAGTCCGCCGAGCAGGCACTCGCCGAGCTCCGCGCCAGCCGCATCGAGCAGGGACGCCTGCTGGGCCAGAGCGGGTCCATGACGCTGGCCGAAGACCTCATCTGGCCCGAGTTCATCCGCGACCCGTACTCCGAGCACGCCTTCTGGGCACTGTGGGAGCTGTACTCAAGCGCCCCGTGCCGATCAACAGTCCGGGCCCACTCAGAAACCACCCGCGCCGTCGCGTTCTGCCGGGACGGACGCAGCGTGATCACCGTCGGCGAGGACGGGTGGATGAAGCAGTGGGACGCCGAGGCCGGCGGCCTGCTCCGGGAGCAGCGCATCGCCGACGAAATCCTCCTCGCGGTCGACACCAGCCCCGACGGCTCGTTGATCGCCGTCGCGACCGAGTCCGGCCCCGTGCACATCCTGAACGCGTCCGACTGGTCGTGCGCCGCCACCGTCCGGCTCCCCGCCGGCAACGCGGCCTCGCTCGCCTTCAGCCCCCGGGGTGATCTGCTCGTTGTCGGCGGCGGCTACGGCCAGCTCGCGTGCTTCAGCACCTCGGACTGGTCGCCCCGATGGGTCCGCCAATCACACCGCGCCAACGTCATCGCGGTCGCGTTCTCGCCCGACGGCACGCGCCTGGCCACCGGCGCCAACGAACCCGAGGCCCGTCTCTGGGACGCCGAGACCGGCGACTGCACCAGCGCCTTCCCCGGCACCTCCCGCGGCGGGTGCGGGGGCGTGGCCTGGTCGCCCGACGGCCGCGTGCTCGCCACCGGCGGGACCGATCAGGTCGTCCGGTTCTGGGACACCGGCTTCGTCGCCAACATCGCCGAGTTCAACGACATCAACGGCACCGTCAACCGCCTCCAGTTCAGCCCCGACGGGCGCCGACTGGCCATCGGCGGGTGGTGGCGAGCCGACATCCTCGACTGCCAGAGCTGGGTCATCGTCGCAACCTACACCGGGCACCGGCGCGGCGCTCCGGCCCTCTCGTTTAACCCCCGCGGCGACGTTCTGGCCACCGGCTCCACCGACCACGACCTGCGCCTGTGGGACCTCCCCGAGCGCGTCCGCGTACGCCGGATCCCCGCCAGGCACAAGGACCGCGTTGTCGGCGCATGGTTCAACCGCGACCAGACACGCCTGCTCACCGTCGGCTACGACCGCACCTGCGTGCTCTGGGACGCGCACACCCTGACCCCAATCAAGGTTTACGAAAACGCCGGCAGCGCCTACGCCTGCACCGGGATCTTCCTCGGCGCCGGCGACAGGTTCGCCCTGGTCGTCAACCTCTCGTCCGTGCGCATCTACGACTCCCGCGACGGCGCCCCGCTCTGCCCCGTCGCAAGGTTCCCCCGCCAGGTCACGGCGCTGGGCTCGACGCCTGACGGGCGCTTCCTGTTCATCGCCGACGGGCGCCAGCTCATGAACACCTACGACGCCCGCACCGGCGCGTGGGTGCGCATCGACCCGCTGGCCGGCACCGACCCGCTCCGAATTGCCGTCACCGCCGACGGCTCCCGTCTCGACGTGCTGCAACGCCGAGGCTGGCTCGAGTCCTGGTCGCTGCCGGACATGCGCCCGCTCGCCCCGGTCGTCGACAACGTCCCGGTCTGGTCGCTCGACGAGTCCGCCGACGGCACCCTCACCGCCGTCGGCACCTGGGACCGCGACGCCGAGATCATCGACTCCCGCACCAGAACCAGGTTGGCCTCGCTCGCCGGCCACCGCCAGATCATTTCCAACGTCACGTTCGCACCCGACCAGGTTCACATGCTCACCTCCAGCACCGACGGCACGGCCAAGTGGTGGAACATCCGCAACCAGCGCTGCCTGCTCACCCTGACCTCCCCCGACCAGCAGCCCTTCGCCACCAGCACCATCGCCCCCGACGGACGCACCATCGTGTGCGGCGGGTTCGACGGGGCCCTCTACGTCTGGGACCTCGGCGCGTTCGACCGCCACGTCGCCGGCAACCTCGAAAACCGGCTGCGTCAGGCCCAGGAGCTCTCCGGAGTTTCTCCCGACTCCTTGGAGGCGCTCCGCTCGTGGCGGCGCCGCATTTTCGACCCCAGGCCCGGCGGAGAACCCGTCGGCGGCCCGGGCGCCAGCGACCCGAGCCCGCCCGGATCGGCGCAAGGCCCCGGGCAGCCCCAGCACCCCCGAGCCTCATCGGACCGATATCCACCCCGATGACGCCCGACCGCTTCGAGCTTGTGCAGCGCATCTTCGAGGAAGCGGCGGCGACCGACGCCGCCGCGCGCGAGCAGCTGCTCGCCCGGCGTTGCGCGGGAGACCCCGCCCTGCTCGAAGAAGTCCGCTCGCTCCTGGAGTTTCAGTCCCGGGGCGGCTCCAGCTTCCTCGACCCCGAAGAAGTCCGGCGCATCGCCCGCGACGAGGCCGTGGACGACCCGCCCCTCCCCAAGGGCACCAGGCTCGGCGACTACACCATCGAGCGCGTGCTGGGCCACGGCGGGATGGGCATCGTCTACCTCGCCCACCAGGAAAACCCCAGGCGTACCGTGGCGCTCAAGGTGCTGCGCGCCTCGATGTTCGGCTCGTCCGCGCTCCGCCGCTTCGAGCACGAGGCCCAGGTGCTCGGGATGCTCCAGCACCCCGGCATCGCCCAGATCTTCGAGGCCGGCGCCGCCGAGATGGGACGCGGGCCGCAGCCCTACATCGCCATGGAGCTCGTGGACGGCCCCACGCTGCTCAAGCACGCCGCCCAGCAGCCCCTGGATGTCCGAGGCCGACTCGAGCTCATGGCCCGCGTGTGCGACGCCGTCCACCACGCCCACCAGCGCGGCGTCATCCACCGCGATCTCAAACCCGGCAACATCCTCGTCGACCACGCCGGCCAGCCCAAGGTGCTCGACTTCGGCGTCTCCCGCGCCGCCGACCCCGACCTCCGCGCCACCATCAACACCAGCGCCGGCCAGCTCATCGGCACACTCTCGTACATGAGCCCCGAGCAGGCCTTGGGCGACCCGGAGCAGATCGACGTCCGCAGCGACGTCTACTCGCTGGGCGTCGTGCTGTTCGAGCTCCTGAGCGGCCAGCTCCCCTACGACATCCGCACCAAGACCATCCCCGAGGCGGCCCGCATCCTCCACGACACCGAGGCCCGCCGGCTCGGCTCGGTCGAGCGCCGGCTCCGCGGCGAGCTCGACCTCATCGCCGGCAAGGCCCTGGAGCGCGACAAGTCGCGCCGCTACCAGTCCGCCGCCGAACTCGCCGACGACATCCGCGCCCACCTCGCCGGAGCACCCATCAGCGCCCGCCAGGATTCGGCCCTGTATGTGCTCAGCAAGTTCGTCCGCCGGCACGCCCTCGTCTCGGCCCTCGCCGGCGCGTTCGTCGTCAGCGTGAGCGTTCTCGGCGTCTACTCCACGATCCAGGCCTACAGGGCCGGCGAGTCGGCCCGCGCCGAGCTGATGGAGCGCCTCAAGGCGCAGAAGGCCCTCGAACTCGCCAACGAGCAGACCCAGCGCGCCGACCGCGCCGCCGACGACGCCGTCCGCCAGCTCCGCGCCAGCAACATCGAGCGCGGCCGCCTGATCGGCGCCGGCGGCTCCATGCTGCTCGCCGAGGACGCCATCTGGCCCGCCCTGCTGCGCGACCCCACCAGCGCCCACGCGTTCTGGGCCCTGTGGGAGCTCTACGCCAAAAACCCCTGCCGCGCCGCCGTCCCCACCCACGCCGACGCCGTCCGCGCCATGGACTTCAGCCCCGACGGACGCCTCATGGTGACCGCCGGCGCCAACGGCTACGTCGAGCTGTGGGACGCCCGATCGCTCGCAACCCTGGGCGTCCTCACCATCCACCCCCGCGCCGAGATCGCCGCCCAGTTCACCCCCGACGGGCGCCGCCTGGTCCTCTGCGACGACACCGCGATGGTCCAGGTCTACGACACCGCCTCGTGGACCTGCGAGCGCGAGTTCGACGCCCTGCTCACCCCCGCGCTGTGGATGGACACCAGCCCCGACGCCCACACCCTGATCGTCGCCGGACAGGGCGGGTTCGTCGCCCGCTGGCGCCTCGACGACGGCGCCATGCTCTGGCAGACCAGGCCCCACAGGGACAGCGTCAACAGCCTCGCCCACGCGCCCGACGGCGAGAAAATCATCACGGGCTCCAGCGACGGCGACATGCACATCGTCTCCACGCGCGACGGCGCCGTGGTCGACTCGCTCCGCGGGCACCGAGGCTGGATCTCGGGCGTGGACTGGTCGCGCGACGGGCGCTACATCGCCAGCGGCGGCAGCGACCGAGAGGTCCGGGTGTGGGACGCGGCCGCCGGCCTCTCCCTCGCCGCGTTCAACCCCTCCAACGGTTCCATCGGGCGTGTCCGCTTCAGCCCCGACGGACGCTACCTCCTCGCCGCCGGATGGTGGCGCCTCGACGTGTACGACCTCCCCGCCTGGCGCACCGTCGCCAGCTACATCGGCTTCAAGCGCGGGATGCACACCGCCCGCTTCAGCCCCGCAGGCGACGTCATCGGCACCGGCTCCATCAGCCCCGAGCTGCGTCTCTGGGACCTCCCGGACTCGACCGGCCCGCTCCGCGTCCCCGGCGCCGCGACCTCGCGCATCACCGGCCTGGCGTCCAGCCCCGACGCCACGCGCCTCATCTCCTACAGCATCGGCCAGGAACTCACCCTCTGGAATACCGACGGCTACAGGCCCATCCTCCGCGTCACCGGCGGCGGCGCCTACGGAACCGCTGCCTGCTTCATCGGCGACGGCTCGCTCTTCGCCTACTGCACAACCGCCGGCAGAGTCGACGTCCGCTGGTCATCCGACGGCTCGCCGTACTGCTCCCTCCGCCCGCTGCCCCGAATCGTCGGCGCCATCGCGCCGGACCCCGACGGCGTCCACCTCTACACCTGCGATCAGCGCCAACTGCTCACACGCTGGAACCTCCTCACCGGCGCCCCCGACTCCGCCGCCGATACCGTCGCCATGGAGGGGCGCGACCCGCTCTGGCTCGCCGTCACGCGCGACGGACGCCGCATCGACAGCACCTCGCGTGACTACACCCTGCAGTCCTGGTCGCTCCCGGGCTTCGCCAAGCTGCAGACCATCGCCACCGTCCCGCCCGTCTGGTGCCTGGGCGTGTCGCCGGACGCCCGCACCGCCGCCGTCGGCAACTGGGCCTCGGAAATCGAGCTGTGGGACCTCCAAGACCGCACCCGCCTCGGCGTCCTCGACGGGCACTCCCAGCTCATCGCCGGTGTCCAGTTCAGCGCCGACGGCACACGCCTGCTCTCGGCCAGCAACGACGGGACGATCAAGTGGTGGGACGTGCCCGACCGCCGCTGCCTGCTCACCCTCCAGCCCCCCACCGGCGATGCCGTCGCCAGCACGGTCCTCAGCGCCGACGGACGCACCGTCGTCGCCGGCGGCTTCGACGGCGCGCTGTACGTCTGGGACCTCGGTCGCTTCGACCGCCACATCGCCGGCAATCTCCAGTCGCAGATCAACCGCCAGAAGGCACGCCAGTCCGCCGGCGACCCGGACGCAGACACCGCGCCCCTGAAGGCCTGGGCCCAGCGCGTGCTCAACGAAGCCGGCGCCGGCCCGCGCAACGGCGGGCCGACGCCGATCGGCGGGCTTTCCGGCTCAGGCTGCTCCCCGTCACCGGGGTAGCCGCACCGGTGTACCGCCCGCCGGGAACCAAGCCGTCATGAAAGAAAACGACCGGCCACAATGGGCCGGTCGGGGAAACTCTGTCGAGTTTGCGAGATCGCTCACGCCCGGCGCCGACGCAGCAGCGTCAGGCCCGAGGCGCCCAGCAGCACGCCCGAGGCCGGGGCCGGGGCGTTGGCATAGTTCGCCGGCTGATCGTCGATCGAGCCGACAGTGCCGCCGCCGATCGGCGTCCCGCCCGCCAGCAGCGTGCCCGCCGAGCGAGCCGCCACCGACTGCGTGTCCGTATCCGACCGCGGCGTGAGATCATCCACCAGCTCGCCCGAGGGGCGGGTCGAGCCCGCGCCGCTGGTCGAGCCGGCGACGCCCGAGGCTTGCGCGCCGGCATCCGCCAGCGCCGTGCCCGTGCTGGAACTGAGCGGGTCCTGCGACTCGTTGGCCGGCGCCACGCCGCCCCGGATCAGGGGCTGCTCCGAAGCGCCGCCGCGACCGGCGGCGGCGACAGTCACATCGGCGCCGCGGTAGCTCTTGGGCTGCCCGGTCGCCCCTACGGCCAGATCGACCGCCAGCCCGCCCTGGACAGGCCGGCCCCGCGTGTACGCGGAGGCATACCCGCCGCCATGGCCCGACAGGCTCCCGGCGAGCACCGGCGGGGCGCTGATCTTGGAAATAACTTGCTTCAGCTGCGCCGTGGCTTCACCCGCGGTCTCATCGGCGGTCGTGCTCATCGCGACCATCCCGCCGTGCGAAACTTGCGGACCACCCGCGGCGGCCATCGTGTCGCGCGTCATGAACTCCGGGAGCGTGGTGATCGCGATGCCACCCTCGCCCGTCCTCGAGGAAAGCCCGAGGTTGGGGCGCTTGATCGGGTGATACCTGGGTTCAAACGCGACCTTCTGGCTCGGATCCGAGACTTTGCCCGGACGAACCGACGGCCCCTGCATGTGATGCATCACACCCAGGGCCGTTGCGAGCGCAGTGCCACCAACCAGCGCCATTGCGGCGCCGCTCAAGCTACGACGTACCATGACTCTCCTCCGATTGAAACGGATTGGGAGATGAACTGACTCCGGCTTCAAAGCCTGTGCGGGGCGCAAGAAGCCAGCGTCATCATAACCCAACTCGGGTAGGGTTGCAAGGGTTGCGCCGAGTTTTTCAACCGAATCGATCCAACGGGCGCGCTCTCGGACCATCTGGCCCTTGATCGCGCCCGCCGCCAATGCCCCGATCCCCGGAAAGCGGACGGCGGGCTTGTGCCCCCGCCGTCCGCCGTTCTCCTCCACCGGCACTGATTCCGCACGCCGAGAGCGCCCGGATTCACAGGCCGACACGTCTCCACCACAATTGCCAGGCCGAGCGCCCGCGCCAGACCGCCCCCGAACGGTCTTCCCCGGCCCCGATACGCTCCCCCCGTGCTGACATGGACCGTCATCGCCGCCGACTGGGCCCTGCGGCTCGTCATGATCGCGGTCATCCTGCTGCGCAAGAAGCCCGGCGAAGCCCTGCCCTGGCTGCTCATCTGCATCGCCTTCCCGCTCCCGGGGATGCTGCTCTACCTGCTGATCGGCGGGCGACGCCTCGGCGTCCGCCGGTCACGCGAGCACCAGCGCGCCATGAAGGTCATCGACGGGCTGCGCCGCCTGGGCGAGCGCGGCGTCTCGGGCGGACGCGCCGACATACCCCCCGAACGCCACGACCTCGCCGACATGGCCGAGCGCATCGCCGAGATGCCCACCGTCGGGGGCAACGATGCCGAGCTGATCGGCGAGCCGCTGGACTACCTCGACCGCCTCATCGCCGACATCGACGGCGCCCGCTCCTACGTCCACATGATCTTCTACATCTTCGAGGACGACGCCGCCGGGCGCCGCGTCGCCGAAGCGATGAAGGCCGCCGCCGCGCGGGGGGTGCGCGTCCGCCTGCTCGCCGACGCCGTCGGCTCGCGCCCCTTCTTCCGCAACCCCGCCGGCACACTCGCCGAGCTCCGCGCCGCGGGCGTGAGCGTCCGCGACATGCTCCCGGTCAATCCACTACGCCGCAAGCTCTCCCGCATCGACCTGCGCAACCACCGCAAGCTCGTCGTCATCGACGGCTCGGTGTGCTATACCGGCAGCCAGAACATCATCGACCCCATCCGCGTCCACGACGCCCCCGCCTCGAAGTCATCACCCGCCACCGAGCACGCCGTCACCGCGGGGGGGACCGGGGGAACGGGGGGCTTTGGCAGCCGCGGCAGCTCCGCATCCCTCGCGCGTGCAGCCCGCTCGCTCTTCCAGCGCCGCAAGCGCGAGTGGGCCGACCTCAACGTCCGCCTCGTCGGCCCCATCGCCCTGCAGGGTGACGTGGTGTTCCTCGAAGACTGGTACCACGCCACCCAGGAAGTGCTGCACGAATCCCCCGGTGACGGCGCCGCCGTCCCGCTCCCACGGCGCGTCGGCGACGTGGTGGCCCAGATGGTCCCCAGCGGCCCGAGCTACCCGGTCGACGTGTTCCACCATTTCATCGTGGCCACGCTGCACGACGCCCAGCGCAGCATCGAGCTGTGCACCCCCTACTTCGTCCCGGACGAGCCGGTGCTGCTGGCCCTGAAGATCGCCGCCGCGCGCGGTGTCACCGTGGACCTCATCCTCCCCGGCAGCACCGACCACCTGATGGTCAACCTCGCGGCGCGGTCGCACTTTGAAGAGCTCCTCAACGCCGGCGTCCGCATCCATCAGTACCAGGGCCTGATGATCCACGCCAAGAGCCTCCTGATCGACGACGACTTCGCCATCATCGGCTCGGGCAACATCGACATGCGGTCGTTCTACCTCAACTTCGAGCTCAACCTCGTGCTCTACAGCCACCGCTTCGCCGAGGCGCTGCGGGCCCAGCACGAGAAGTACCGCGGCGAATCCAGGCAGGTGGACGCGCGTGAATGGTCGCGACGACCACTCTCGATCAAACTGCTGGAACGGGCCGTGGGGCTGCTGGGGCCGCTGCTCTAGCGGGAGCACCCGGCCTCACCACAACGTCCGCACCCGCACCGTCTCAGGGATCCCCCGCAGCCCCTCCTTCACCGCGTCAGAGTTCTTGTCGTCGATGTCGACGATCACATACCCGTGCCGCGGGTTGGACTGCAGCGTCTCGGCCGCGATGTTCACGCCCAGGTCCGCCATCAGCTTGTTGAGCTTGCTCATCACGCCCGGCACGTTCTTGTGCAGGTGCAGCACACGGTGGTGCCCCGGGTGCAGCATCGGCAGGTCCACCTCCGGGAAGTTCACGCTCCCCGTCGTCGAGCCGTTGTTCATGTACTTGACCAGCTTCGCCGACACCTCCTCGGCGATGTTCCGCTGCGCCTCCTGCGTGCTGCCGGCGATGTGTGGCGTCAGGATCACCCCCGGCAACCCGCGCAGCGGGCTCTCGAACGGCTCGCTGTTGCTCTCGGGCTCGTGCGGAAAAACGTCAACCGCCGCCCCCGACAACCGCCCCGCCTTCAGCGCCGCCGCCAGCGCCGCCACGTCCACCACCGTCCCCCGCGCGTTGTTGATGAGCGCCGAACCCTGCTTCATCTTCGCCAGCTCCGCCGCGCCGATCATGTTCTTCGTCAGCGGCGTCTCGGGCACGTGCAGCGACACGATGTCGGACTTCTCCAGCAGCTCGCCCAGCGTCTTGACCGGGTGCGCGTTGCCCAGGGGCAGCTTGTCGGCGATGTCAAAGTAGATGACCCGCAGCCCCAGGCTCTCCGCCAGCACGCTCACCTGCGAGCCGATCCGCCCGTAGCCCACCAGCCCCAGCACCCGACCGCGCACCTCGTGGAACCCGTCGGCGCTCTTGGTCCACTTGCCCCCGTGCATCTGCGCCGAGCGCTCCACCAGCCCCCGGTGCAGCGCGATGATCTCGCCGATCGTCATCTCCGCCACCGACCGCGTGTTCGAGAACGGCGCGTTGAACACGCACACCCCCCGGTCCGCCGCCGCGTCCAGCGCCACCTGGTTGGTCCCGATGCAGAAGCACCCCACCGCCCACAGCCGCTTGGCCTGCGCGAAGAACTCCGGCGTCAGCGTGGTCTTCGACCGGATCCCCACCAGGTGGGCGTCGCCCGCGGCGTCGATCAGATCCTTGCCGCTCAGAGCCTGCTTGTGCAGCTCCACGCTGTACCCCTCGCCCTGCAGATACTCCACCGCGCGCGGGTGAACGTTCTCCAGCAGAACAATCTTGATCTTGTGGAGCGGGTAGGAAGTGGGGGCGTTCATCGGGCGGGTCAGGGGGCCGGTCGAGTGGCGGCCGCCGGGTGGCGCAAAGGTAGTCATGCGCCCGTTCTATCGGCGGGTTATCGGGTGGGCTGAAAGAGTAGGATGCAGATCGGCCCCCGAGAACCCGAACACCGCCGCTGCGAAAGGACTGCCGGTGCCGCTCTTCGCCTTTATCCCGGTGCTGCTGCTCCTGGGCCTGATCCTGCTCGCGGTTGTGCGCAGCATCCTGGCCATCGTGCGCGCGTTCAACCCCGAGAAGCCCCTCGGGTCGCCCAGGTGCGGGGCGTGCGGCTACGACGTCGCCGGCCTGCCGGGCTGGACCTGCCCCGAATGCGGCCGAGACCTGGGGCGTGTCGGCGTGTTCGGCACACACCAGCGCCGGGTGCCTTTCTCAAAGGTGCGCTCCGAGAGCTTCGCCGCGGTCACGGTTCTCTGTCTCATCGGGTTCGTGGCCGGCTTGATGCTCGGCCTGAGTCTGTTCCCCCGCCGCGACGCGGCATGGCTGACGCCCCTCATCCTGGCCGGCGTCGCGTGGCTGATCGGGTTGTTGCTCGTGTGGCGCGCCACGCGTCGATCCGAGCGCCGGCACCGCGAGGAACTCCTCCGGCCCGTGGCCCCTGGGCCCAGCGCCCGCCCGGCGGGGGAATCCTCGTCGTGATCCGGCCCGATGCGGGCTGAGAATCTCTCACGTCCGAAGCGTCACCCAGACCACACGCCCCCGCCCGGCGCGCCGGCCCCCGCCCGTTCAGCCGTGCTTGTCACCCGCCGCCGAGTCCGTCTTCGCCGGCGCGGCCGCTCGGAATCGGCCACCAGCCGGTCACAGACATTCAGCAGCGTCCGCAGCCGCGACACCGTCAGCACCCGCTCGGCCTCGCCCGGGCACGCCACCACCACACCGCTCAGCGGCTTGGGCTCCTCCGGCGGCTTCGGCGTGTCGTCGCTGACCACCCGCGCCTCAGGGCCGCAAAACTCCCCCACGTGGACCCGCTCGATGAACGACACCCCGATCTCGTGGATCCGCCCGCCCAGGAAACGGCAGGACGCCACCGTCCCGGCGCACGCCCAAGGCTTGCCCAATACCCCCGGTCAAGCTGTTCCGCGTGGGCGCAAAGACGCGCGCCCGTCCGCCGCCCGAATGCTCGATCGTCACAGGCACGCCCCCGCAACCGGTCCTGCGGACTCGACCGCGGATCGTCCCCCCATCTAGGTGGCCCGATAGCCGTCGCCCTCACCGGGGCGGGCGGGGCGGGGCGCCGCCCGGGCGCCCTCACGCGGCCTTGGATTCGGGCATCTTCTCGGCGGTCAACCGCCCGCACACGTTCAGAACACCCTGCACCTGCGGCATCGATTCTTCGATCGACATCGTGGCGTCCAGGTTCGTGACCGCCTGTCGCGCGGCCTCGGCGACCGACTGGAAGCCATAGCCCCCCGCGATGGACTTCAGCGAATGGCACTCCTTGCGGACCGCCGCCAAATCGTTCTTCTTGATCGCCCCCACGATCGCCGACGCCGCTTCCTTGGCGTGGCTGATGAAGAACTGGACGAGCTCGCCCGACGCCGGATCGGTCGCCAGCGAGCTGACGATCGGACCGCCGTCGTCCATCTTGCAACCGGCATCGCGCATCGCCTTCATCAGCACCTGGTGCATCGCATCGTGCTTGATGGGCTTCATGATGCACCCGTGCATGCCAGCGTCAATCGCCCGCTGGTACTCAACCGGCGATTCCTCAGCCGCGATCCCGACGACCGCCCCGGTATAGCCGCTCCGTCGAAGCGTCTGCACGAGCTCGCCCGCCCCCGGCGCCGGCAGCGCCAGTTCGCACACCACCACCGTGTAGGGCAGAAGCTTGATCTGGTCCACCGCGGCCCCAGCCCGGTCCACCGCCGTGGGGTTCAGCCCGCTCTGTTTTAGGCGCGTCTGCAGCAGCTTGCGCTCGGCGCCGCTCGTCGTCACCAGCAGCGCGTTACCCGAGAGCGGCTGCATCGCCGCGCGAACCTCGGGGTCGTCGCTGAGCCGCTTCTGACTCGGCGCCGCGAACTCGGCCAGGTCGATCTTCTCCATGAACTGGACGCCGATCTCGTGGATCTGCCCCGCGACGAGGCGACAAAACACAACCTTGCCGATCATCGTCTTGGCGCCGCCACGGGGCATGGTCAGCGCCAGACGGCACTCGGTCCCGCAGTACAGGTACCCCGCGTGCAGCAGCGAAATCCCGCCAGTGGACAGGTTGCGAGCCAGGACGATGTAACGCCCCACCCCGCCGCCGGGGTGGTTCACGCTGAAAGGAATGTCGCGAACCCTGTACTCCAGCCGCGCCGCGTCCCGCCGCGGGCCTTTGGGGTTCTTCTGCTCCGCCGTGTCGAGCTTGTCGAGGATCCTCGCCCGCTCGGGCTCGGTCATCTCGAGCTTCTTGAACAATGGCATATCCAATGGCCAAACCTCCACGCCGCGGCGAAACACACCACGACTCGTCCTGAAGAATCGGGTCGGATGCCGAACGCCTTGAACCCCGGACCACCCGGGCCCCACCCACAAGACGCCCCGATCGCGCAAGGCCCTCGCCCCGCCCGTGCCCCCAGTTATCGGCACCCGGCCCGCGTCACGCCGGCTTGGCGTTCTTGGTCTGCCAGTCCTTGATCGCCGCCCGGATCGAGTCCTCCGCCAGCACCGAGCAGTGGATCTTCACCGGCGGCAGGCTCAGCTCCTGCACGATCTCGGTGTTCTTGATCTTCAGCGCGTCGTCGATGCTGCGACCCTTGATCCACTCGGTGGCCAGCGACGACGACGCGATCGCCGACCCGCACCCGAAGCACTTGAACTTGGCGTCCTTGATCGTCCCGGTGGCCTCGTCCACCTGGATCTGGATCTGCATCACGTCGCCGCACTCGGGCGCACCGACCACGCCGACGCCGATGTCCTTGCGCGCCTTGACGTCCTTGGTCGTGCCGAAGGCGCCGACGTTGCGGGGGTTCTCGTAATGGTTGATGACTTTTTCGGAGTATGCCATGGCTTGATCCTTGCGCGGCGACGCCGCCGGTATCCCACCTCAGTGCTGCGCCCACTCAATCTTCGAGATATCAATCCCTTCCTTGTGCATGTCCCACAAGGGGCTCAAAAGCCGCAGCTTGTTCACCGCCTCGGCGATCTTCTCGATGCAGTAGTCCACCTGCTCGGCTGTCGTCCACCGCCCCATGCTCAGCCGCAGCGACGAGTGCGCCAGCTCATCACCCACCCCCAGCGCCTTGAGCACATAGCTCGGCTCCAAAGACGCGCTCGTGCACGCCGACCCGCTGCTGCACGCGATCTCCTTGATCGCCATCATCAGCCCCTCGCCCTCGACGAAGCCGAACGAGATATTCGCGATGTGCGGCAGCCGCTTCTCGGCGTTCCCGTTCACCTGGCAGCTCTCCAGCCGCCCGGTCAGTTCCTTTTCCAGCTTCCTGCGGAACCCCAGCAGCCGCTGCCCGTCGGCGTCCATCTCCTTGTGCGCGATCTCGCACGCCTTGCCCAGGCCGACAATGCCCGAGATATTCAGCGTCCCGGATCGGTACCCGCGCTCCTGCCCGCCGCCCTCGAGCTGCGCCACCAGCCGCACCCGCGGGTTCTTGCGCCGGATGTAGAGCCCGCCCACCCCCTTGGGCCCGTACAGCTTGTGCCCGCTGAAGCTCAAGAGGTCCACCCCGTCCGCCTCCACGTTGGTCGGCATCTTGCCCACCCACTGCGTCGCGTCGGTGTGGAACACGATGTCGTCCCGCTTGGTGCTCTTGCGGTACTCCCGGATCAGCTTGCCGATCTGCGGCACCTCGTTGATCGTGCCCAGCTCGTTGTTGGCCCACATGATGGTCACGAGGATCGTGTCGTCCCGCAGCGCCCCCTTCACCATCTCCGCCGTGATCACCCCGTCCGCCGGCGGCTCGAGGTACGTCACCTCGAACCCCTCCTTCTGAAGCCGCTTGCACGGGTCGAGCACCGCCTTGTGCTCGTGCATCGCCGTGATCACATGCCCCCGGCACTTGCCGCTCCCGGCCGGCGCCCGCTCGTACATCTCCGCCGCCCCCTTGATCGCCAGGTTGTTGCTCTCGGTCGACCCGCTGGTGAAGACGATCTCCTTCGGGCTGGCCCCCAGAAGCGCCGCGCACTGCTCCCGCGCCGCCTCTGCCGCGTCCTCCGCCTCCCACCCGAACTTGTGGTTCCGGCTCCCGGAGTTCCCGAACTTCTCGGTGAAATAAGGCAGCATCGCCTCGACCACCCGGGGGTCGCAGGGGGTCGTGGCGGCGTGATCCATATAGACGGGGAGCTTCAGCATGGCTTCCTCGCAAGACAGACTGCGGTTCTTGGCGCCGGCCTCCCTTGCCGGAGACCTCAGCCCCCCAGTGTAGGCCCAGTTGAGCCTTAGAAGCATTCCAAAGAAGCTCCCCCGCCTACTGTCGCCCCATGAACGGGCCCCCCGGCGCCGCCGACCATCACCCCGCCCCCGCTCTGGCCCCTGCGCCCACCCCCGCGCCCCCCCTCCCGGCCCACCACGCAGCCCCCGTCTCAGAGATCTTCACCTCCATCCAGGGAGAGGGCAAACTCGCAGGCGTTCCCTCCTTCTTCATCCGCCTCGCCGGGTGCAACCTCCGCTGCCGCTGGTGCGACACCCCCTACGCCAGTTGGCAACCCGAATCCACCCCTCGGACCACCGAAGCCCTGCTCGACGCCGCCCGCGCCTCGGGCGTTCGGCATGCCGTCGTCACCGGCGGCGAGCCCATGATGTTCCCCCAGCTCCCCCCGCTCTGCCAGGCCCTCCGCGATGCCGGGATGCACGTCACCATCGAGACCGCCGGCACGCTGTTCCAGAGCCCCGCCTGCGACCTCATGAGCATCAGCCCCAAGCTTTCCAACTCGGCGCCGCTCGAGGGAGACCCGCGCGACCCCGGCGGCGTCTGGCGCACCCGCCACCAGCAGCGCCGCCTCAACACCGAAGCCCTCAACCAGCTCCTCGACCGCTACCCCGAGCATCAGCTCAAGTTCGTCGTCGCCGACCCCGCCGACCTCGACGAGATCGATGCGCTGCTCTCCCAACTCCGTACCGTGTCACCGCAAGATGTCATGCTCATGCCCGAGGGCGTCATCTCCCCCCTGCCCCCGGCCCGCCGCTGGATCGCCCAGGCGTGCATCGACCGCGGCTGGCGCTACTGCCGGCGCCTCCACATCGATCTCTTCGGCAACACCCGCGGAACCTGAACCCGCCCGCGCCGTCCGCTATTTGCCCGCCGACCCGGCGCCGGAGAAGTCCAGCGTCCCGCTCTCTCCAAACCCGACGCTCGGCCGGCGCAGCCCCGAGTCAAAGAACACCTCCGCCAGCGATCCCGGGATCTTGTAGACCACCGACCCACCGATCCGGTACGCCTCCCGCCCCGTGGGCGCACCGCTCCCCTCCGCCACCGCCATCGGCACCGGCACGCTGAACCGCTGCGAACCCTCGGGCGGCAGCGAGGCCTGCGCGTTCCGCACCCCGCTGAACACCTGCTTGCCGTCCAGCGCCAGCGAATACGTCACATCGTCCAGCGGCAGCACGTCCTTGTTCGCGTTCACGCCCTCGATGTCAAACGTCACCACCACCCCCTGCGCCGAGCGCTCGGTCACCCGCGCGTCAACCACCTTGAACGTCGGCGGCTTCGGATCGCTCAGGCACCCGACCAGCACGACCGGCCCCGCCAGCAGCACGCCGGTCACGCTCACACGACTCAAGGAGTACTCGCGCGTCATGCCCCCAGACTACCATCGCCCGTGTCCCGCGTGAACACCGCCGACAACACCCCACGACCGCCCAAGCCCGCGCGCGACGCCATCCCCATGGGCGCCCTGCTCCGGCGCCTCGGCGCTCTGGCCTGGCGTCACCGCTGGGCCGCGCTCCCCTCGGTGCTGCTCACGCTGCTGCTGCAGGCCTCCACCCTCGTCCTGTTCGGCGGCCAGGGCCTCGCCATCGACCTGATCCGACACCAGGTCGATCCCGGCAGCCCCTCGCCGCACTGGCCCTTGGGCGTCGCGCCCCCGGAGTCCTGGGGCTTCTTCGGCACCCTCGTCACCCTCGGGCTGGGTGTGCTGGCCTTCTCGCTCCTGACCGCGACGGGGCGCTGCCTCCTGCGGCTCGCCGATGAACGCTTCGTCCAGACCTGCGTCGTCGACCTCCGCGTCCGCCTCTACGACAAGCTCCAGCGCCTCAGCTTCACCTGGTTCGACACCCACGACACCGGGCAGGTCATCAACCGCATCACCGGCGACACCCAGGCCGTCCGCGGCTTTATCCAGGGCATCCTCGTGCGCACGGTCGTGGCCCTTCTCACGCTCGCCGTGTTCCTGGGCTTCATGCTCGCCACCCACGCCGGCCTCACGCTCGCGTGCCTCTCGCTCGTCCCCGTGCAGGCATTCGCCATGCTCCGCTACGGGCGCAAGACCAAGCCCCTGTTCCTCGAGCAGTCGCGCCTCACCGACCGCCTCGTCAAGAACTTCCAGGAATCCATCGCCGGCGTCCGCGTCATCCGCGCCTTCGGCCAGGAACACCGCCGCCTCGAACTCTTCGATCAGCACTCCGCCGCAGCCCGCGACCAGCGCATCAGCATCGCCCGCGACCAGGGCAACTTCCAGCCCCTCGCCCAGGCCTGCGGCGAGTGGACGCTCGCCGTGCTCCTGCTCTACGGCGGCTGGCTCGTCCTCAAGGGCCCCGCCGAGGGCGGCATCGCGCTGGGGACCCTCTGGGTCTTCCGCGGCCTGCTCGGGCACCTCGCCGGACAGCTTCAAGCCATCCTCGAAATCATCGCCAGCGGCCCCGAGGCCCTCGCCGGCGCCGAGCGCGTCTTCAGGCTGCTGGATGAGCCCGTGACAATCGGCGACCGCGGCGACGGGTGGCATGCCCAAGTCCGCTTGGGCATGTCCCCGATGGAAGCTCAAGAGCATGAGCACGCCAAAGAAAGCTCGGGCATGCCACCCGGCGTCAAGGGCGAGGTCGAGTTCCACGGCGTCACCTTCGCCTACCCCGCCCGCTCCAGGCACGCCGACGACTCGGGCAGCCACGCCACCGGCGCGCTCGACCGCGCCGCGCTCACCGATGTTTCGTTCAAGGTCGCCCCCGGCGAGACCGTCGCCATCGTCGGCCCCACCGGCAGCGGCAAGTCCACGCTCCTCTCGCTCATCCCGCGCTTCCACGACCCCCAGATCGGCCGCGTCCTCATCGACGGCGCCGACGCCCGGCACTGGCCGCTCCACGAGCTGCGCCGATCCATCGGCGTCGTCTTCCAGGAGCCCTTCCTCTTCAGCAACACCATCCGCAACAACGTCGCCTACGGCGTGCCCGGCGCCGCCGACGACAGGGTGCTCGAAGCCGTCGCCGCCGCCGAGGCCACCGACGTCATCAAGGAACTGCCCCAGGGCCTTGACACCGTGATCGGAGAGCGAGGCATCTCGCTCTCCGGCGGCCAGCGCCAGCGCCTCACCATCGCCCGCGCCCTGTTACTCCGCCCCCGCATCCTCATCCTCGACGACGCCACCGGCTCCGTCGACGCCCTCACCGAATCCTCCATCCAGCGCGCCCTCGACCGCTACCTGAAGAACTGCACCACCTTCATCGTCGCCCACCGCCTCAGCACGCTCCGGCGCGCCGACCGCATCATCGTGCTCGACAAGGGCCACATCGTCGACATCGGCACCCACCAGGAGCTGATGGACCGCCCCGGCCACTACCGGGCCGCCGCCCTCATTCAGCTCTCCCTCGCCGACGACCAGGAGGAGGCCGCCGCGTGAGCACCAGCGCCACCCCATCCACCCCCCTGAACCTCGGCGCCTTGGTTGTCGCCTCGCTCCCCCAGGACGAGAAGGAAGCCGAGTTCCGCCCCTTCCGCTGGTCGCTCGCCCGGCGCCTCATCTCCAGGATGTGGCGCTACAAGGCCCTGCAGGTCCGCATCGTCATCTGGGGCGCCGTGCTCGCGGTCGTCAACTCGCTCGTCCCCGAGGCCGTCAAGCAGACCGTCGCCCTCACCATCGAACACCCCGACCACTGGCGCACGCTCACCGGCACCGAGCCCCGCACCGGCCTGTTCGCCGGCGCCGGCGCCATCTTCCTGCTGGGCCTGGCCTTCTACCTCGTCATGCGCGTCCGCCTCATGGCCGTCAACGAGCTCGGCGAGCGCGTCGTCTTCGACATCCGCCACGACCTCTTCAGGCACGTCCAGACGCTCGACATGAGCTTCTTCGACCGCACCCGCCTGGGCAGAATCCTCTCGCGCGGCACCGGCGACGTCGCCGCCGTCCGCTCCGCCGTCGTGCAGGTCATCCCCCGCACCATCATCCACGTCGGCATGGGCGTCTTCGCGCTCGCCCGCATGTTCAGCTTCGACTGGCCCCTGGCCTTGGCCCTCTGCGCGCTCGGCCCGGTGCTCTACTGGGGCAACGCTCTCTTCGACCGCCACCTCACCAGCGCCTACCGCCTGGTGCAGGAAAGCTTCAGCCGCCTCACCGCCAACATCGCCGAGACCGTCAGCGGCATCCGCGTCACCCAGGCCTTCGCACGCGAGCGCGTCAACGCCGCTCTCTTCGCCGACCTCTGCGACCAGCACACACGCAACAACATGCGCGCCGCCAGGGTCCACGGCCTCTACATCCCCTTCTACGAGCTCAGCGGACAGCTCGCCGCCGGCCTCATCCTCCTGTTCGGCGGCTGGCGCATCAGCCAGGGACACATGGGCCTCGCCGAGCTCATCGGCTTCCTCCTCTACACCGGCAACTTCTTCCTCTCCGTCATCATCCTCGCCGACCTCTACAACGTCACCCTCCAGGCCATGGCAGGCGCCGAGCGCATCTTCGCACTCATGGACACCACGCCCGCCATCGTCGACGCCCCAGGCGCCGCCGACCTGCCACGCCCCGCCCTCCACCTCGCGCGAGGCGCCGACATCGAGTTCAAGGACGTCAGCTTCGGCTACTCCCCCGAGCGCCCCGTCCTGCACGGCGTCAGTTTCCGCGTCCCCCCCGGCTCCAGCGTCGCCCTCGTCGGCCACACCGGCTCAGGAAAAACCAGCATCGTCAGCCTCATCACCCGCCTCTACGCCCACCAGCTCGGCGACATCCTCATCGACAGCCGCCGAATCCAGGACATCACCATCGCCTCGCTCCACGCCCAGACAGGCCTGGTGCTGCAGGACAACTTCCTCTTCGCCGGCAGCGTCCTCGACAACATCCGCTTCGCACGCCCCGACGCCACCGAAGAACAGGTCAAGGACGCCTGCGAACGCCTCGGATGCCTCGAAGTCTTCGAGGCCCTCCCGCGCGCCCTCGACACCGACGTCGGCGAGCGCGGCGGCGGCCTCTCCCTCGGCCAGCGCCAGCTCGTCACCTTTGCCCGCGCCATGGTCGCCGACCCCCGCATCCTCATGCTCGACGAGGCCACCAGCGCCGTCGACACCTTCACAGAGCACCGCATCCAGCTCGCCCTCGAAAAGCTCATGGAAGGCCGCACCAGCGTCATCGTCGCACACCGCCTCTCCACCGTCCGACGCTGCGACCAGATCCTCGTCCTCGACCACGGCCGCATCACCGAGCGCGGCACCCACCAGTCGCTCCTCGCCGCCGGCGGCGCGTACGCCGATCTGTACAAGGAGTTTGTACGGCTGTCGGAAGGTGACGACTGACGCCCGCACCGCCCCACCGCCTCGGGCGTTCCCGCCGGGGCGCTCCCAATCGCTATTTCCCCGGAATCACCGGGCTTTCTGCCGCCCGCGCGTCTCAATCCGGTACACTTTTGCCCCCTCCGGGGATCGTGGACCAAGCCACCTGAAGGAGACCGAGTCATGTTGACATTCAGCAGAGCGACGACCCTCACCGCCGGATTCGTCGCCCTCACCTGCGGCCACGCCCTCGGCGAGGCCAAACCCGCCGCCACCACCGCACCCACCGGCGGCGCGGGCGTCAAGCTCGGCGTCCCCGCCGGCGTCCGACCCGACGCCACCATGCTCCAGTTCCCCGACGTGTCGGCGGACCGGATCGTCTTCAGCTACGCCAACGATCTCTGGCTCGTCCCCAAGGCCGGCGGCGTCGCCACACGCCTCGCCTCCCCCCCCGGCCAGGAAACCTTCCCCCGCTTCAGCCCCGACGGCAAGACCATCGCCTTCGTCGGCAACTACGAGGGCAACAAGGACCTCTACACCATCCCCGCCGACGGCGCGGGCGTCGCCTTCCGCGTCACCCACCACCCCTCGGGCGAAACCCTCTGCGATTGGTCCCCCGACGGCCAGAAGCTCATCTTCTACACCGTCGGCCTCGGCGGCCTCGCACGCCAGCAGCAGGTCTTCACCGTCAGCGCCACCGGCGGCATGCCCGAACAGCTTCCCGTTCCCTACGGCACTTTCGCCGCCATGAGCCCCGACGGCACCTGGCTCGCCTACACCCCGCACACCACCGACTTCCGCACCTGGAAGCGATACCGCGGCGGCATGGCCACCGACATCTGGCTCTTCAACCTCAAGGACAAGTCCTCCAAGAAAGCCACCGACTGGGAAGGCACCGACACCGCCCCCATGTTCGCCCCCGGCTCGAGCAGCACGCTCTACTACCTCAGCGACATGGGCGAGAACCACCTCGCCAACATCTGGTCCTTCGACATCGCCTCCGGCAAGCGCACCCAGGTCACCAAGTTCGACCAGTACGACGTCAAGTGGCCGAGCATGGGCCCGGGCTCTGATGGAAAAACCGGCGAGATCATCTGCCAGAACGGCTCGCACATCTACCTCGTCGACCTCAAGAGCGGCAAGACCTCCGAGGTTGACATCGTCATCCCCGGTGACCGCCCCACCCTCCGCGCCAAGAACGTCGACTACGCCAACCACATCACCGGCGCCGACCTCTCCGCCACCGGCAAGCGCGTCGTCGTCGAGTCGCGCGGCGACCTCTGGTCGCTCCCCGCCAAGCAGGGCGCGCCCATGCCCCTCACCCGCACCGACGGCGTCGCCGAGCGCAGCCCCACCATCTCCCCCGACGGCAAGACCATCGCCTACCTCTCGGATGCTTCTGGCACCTATGAGCTCTACACCATGCCCGCCGACGGCTCCGCCGAGCCCAAGCGCCTCACCACGTCAGGCGAGAAGGGCGTCCCCGCCGCCGCGTGGCGCTTCATGGGAGCTTTCACGCCCGACTCAAAGATGCTCACCTGGCTCGACAAGACCGGCTCGCTCTACCTCACCACGCTCGAGACCGGCGAGACCGTGAAGGTCGTCCAGGACCGCCTCGCCAACCTCCCCGCGCACTCGTTCAGCTCCGACTCGCAGTGGATCGCCTACGCCACCGCCGACGAGAGCCAGCAGGGCGCCATCTGGCTCTACAACATCCCCGAGAAGAAGTCCACCCGCGTCACCGAGAGCTTCTTCAACTGCGGCAGCCCCGCCTTCGACCGCGAGGGCAAATACCTCTACTTTACCAGCGACCGCAAGTTCAACGCCACCTACGCCTCCATCGACTCGACGTTCATCTACAAGGACACCGGCGCCATCCTCTGCGTCCCCCTCCGCAAGGACATCGAGTCCCCCTTCGCCGCCAAGAACGACAGCGACGAAGACAAGGACAAGAAGAAGGACGACAAGAAAGACTCGGACAAAAAAGACGCCGACAAGAAGGACGAAGCGAAGAAGGACGACGCCAAGGACGCTGACAAGAAAGACGACTCCAAGAAGGACGAGTCAAAGAAGGACGAAAAGGAACCCAAGAAACCCGAGCCCGTCAAGATCGACCTCGACGGCTTCGAGCGCCGCGCCATCGAGCTCCCCCTCCCCCCCGGCCAGTACGCCAACCTGATCGTCGTCGACGGCGGCAAGCTCGCCTACCTCGCCCAGGACCCGCCCGACCCCGACGCCGACGAGCAGCGCCCCGCCGGCGTCATCAAGCTCTTCGACGTCACCGACGAGGGCAAGGACGGCAAGCGCGAAGCCAAGACCATCGTCGCCGGCGTCACCAACGGCTTCGGCATCTCCGGCGACGGCAAGAAACTGCTCGTCTGGAAGGAGAAGGACCTCTTCGTCATCGACGCAGCCCCCGACCAGAAGCTCGAGAAGAAGGTCCCCACCGGCTCGATGAAGGGCCAGATCGACCCCCGCACCGAGTGGAACCAGATCCTCACCGACGTCGACCGCATCTACCGCGATTACTTCTACGTCCCCAACATGCACGGCGTCGACTGGACCGCCCAGGTCGCCCGCTACAAGGGCATGCTCGCCGACGCCGTCACCCGCGACGACGTCAACTTCATCATCAAGGAGCTCATCAGCGAGCTCAACATCGGCCACGCCTACCTCATGAACCCCGGCGACGTGGACCAGGCCCCCAGCACCCCCACCGCCATGCTCGGCTGCGACTACGAGCTCGCCGCAAATGGCAGCGAGTCCGCCTACCGCATCAAGAAGATCTGGGAAGGCGCCCCCTGGGACTCCGACGCCCGCGGCCCCCTCAGCCAGCCCGGCTTGAAGGTGAAGGAGGGCGACTACCTCCTCGCCGTCAACGGCGTCCCTGTCGATACCTCCAAGGACCCCTGGGCCGCCTTCTTCGGCATCGCCCCCGGCACCACCGTCGAGCTCACCGTCGCCTCCGTGCCGAACACCAAAGGCGAAGGCGACAACGCCCCCCGCAAGCAGTTCGTCAAGTCCATCGACCTCGGCCGCGAGATGCAGCTCCGCTACCGCGCCTGGATCGAACGCAACCGCGCCTACGTTGACTACAAGTCCAGCGGAAAGGTCGCCTACTGCTACGTCCCCAACACCGGCGTCGACGGACAGACCGACCTCTTCCGCCAGTTCTACGGCCAGCGCGCCAAGGAAGCCATGATCATTGACGAGCGCTGGAACGGCGGCGGCCAGATCCCCAACCGCTTCATCGAGCTCCTCAACCGCCCCGCCCTCAACTACTGGGCACGCCGTGACGGCGACGACTGGCGCTGGCCCTACGACTCCCACCAGGGACCCAAGTGCATGCTCGTCAACGGCCTCGCCGGCTCCGGCGGCGACTGCTTCCCCTGGTACTTCAAAAACCTCAAGATCGGCAAGGTCATCGGCAAGCGAACCTGGGGCGGCCTCGTCGGCATCTCCGGAAACCCCGGACTCATCGACGGCGGCTCCATCAGCGTCCCCACTTTCGGCTTCTACAAGAAGGACGGCACCTGGGGCGTCGAGGGCCACGGCGTCGATCCCGACATCGTCGTCGAAGACGACCCCGCCAAGATGCAGGACGGCGGCGACCCCCAGCTCGACGCCGCCATCGACGAGATGCTCAACGAAATCAAGACCAGCGGCTACAAACCCCCCAAGCGCCCCGAAGCCCCCGACCGCAAGGGCATGGGCCTTCCCGAGAAGGACCGCTAGTCGATTCCTGATCTGACCTCGCGGGCGTGCTCAAGCCTCCTTGAGCACGCCTTTTTCATTCCGCCTGTTCTCATCCATTTTCACTCCGCCTGTTCCCCCCCATGCACCCCACCCCCCTCACCGAACCCCAAGCCCGCGCCTTCGCGCACGCCTGGTACGCCGCGTGGAACGCCCACGACCTGCCCGCGATCATGGCCCACTACGCCGAATCGATCGAGCACTGCTCGCCGCTCGTGAAGCGTTACCACGGGACCGACGACCCCTGGCTGCGCGGCCGCGCGCCCCTGCGCGACTACTTCGCCCACGCCCTGGACCGCAACCCCGCTCTCCATTTCGAGCCGCTCCACCTCGCCGTCGGCGCCGAGAGCGTCGTCCTCATCTACCGGCGAATGGGCGTCGCCACCGGCATTCCCGGAACCCCCGGAACCCCCGACCTCCCAAACCCCCTCGCCGCCGAGTTCTGCTGGCTCAACACCGACGCCGTGATCGTCCGCTCCCTTTCGCACTACGAAACACGCTGATCGCTGTCGGGAGATGAAATTCCAGCTGGGCGCAAAGGTCTGTCCCCGGGTCCGTGCCATGCGCCGGGCCCGGCCACACAATGAACGCCCGTCCCCGCGAATCGTCGCGCTCCCGCCCGGATTCCGATCGGGACGCGTTTTACATGTCCATCCAGATCACCCGTCGCATCTCACGCCCGGAGGGCGGCCAGTCCCTAGCCGTGGGCGTAAGCCCACGGGTAAGCCCCTCCATTCGACAAAGGCCCGAAGGGCCGGCACACCTCTTCCAATACCACACAATCTCGCGCGCATCGACCACTCCCGTGCGCAATCTTCTGGACCTGCGCGCACCGCCCCTTGCCCGCACCCA
>CAZEDW010000033.1:0-48594 GCA_964510955.1 uncultured Phycisphaeraceae bacterium | reverse complement strand
AACCAGGCGATCTCCGTCCAAACTCCGATCCCGACGTCGCGCTGGCGCCGCTGCCAACACGTCTCAATCCCAAGTCCCAACATTCTTCTCTGATTCTCCTTAGACGCCTCCGATCCCCCCGAGTTCAATCTCCCACCTGGAGCCCCCGAGATCATGACCCGCCGCCGCAACGCCTTCTTGCTCGCCTTCATCCCCGCCCTGGCGATGCCGGCGTGGGGCGAGACCATCACCATCGCCGACCTCGCCCCGAAAGAGGCGGCGCTCGTGGTCGGCACCGACAGCTTCAGCGCCATGAAGGCTTCGTTCGACAAGACCCCGCTGCGCAGCATCTGGGAGGACCCAAAGGTCAAGGAGTTCGTCAAGAAGTACTCGCAGCAGTTCGCCGAGAACCTTTCAAAGGACCTCGAATCCGCCGGTTTCAAGCTCGACGAGCTCGGCCCCCCCAGCGGGGCGGCCGGCGCGGCCTTCTGGATCACCTGGGACTCCAAGGCCAACAAGGTCGAGCCCGCGATGCTGGCCATGGGCGACTGGGGCGACAAGGCCGATGCCGTCTCCAAGCAGATCGAGGAAGCCATCGCCAAGGGCGAGGAGAAGAAATCGCTGAAGGTGACCGAGGACGAGTACGCCGGTCACAAGCTGTGGGTGATCGAGGAGACCGAGAGCGCCAAGGCTGACAAGGCCAAGAAGTCCAAAGAGGACAAGAAGGCCGCCGCCAACGACGGCGCCGAAGGCGACGACGCAGAGGCCGACGAGGGAGAGGAAGCCCTCGACGCTCACCGTGAGCCGCCGATGGAGTTCAAGAAGATCGTCTACTCGCACTCGGGCTCACACCTGCTCGCCAGCGGCGACACCGAGACCATGGAGCGGGCCCTGGACCGCCTCGCCGGCAAGGCCTCCCCCAGCGTGGGCGAGGCCGACGCGTTCGCCGGCGTCGTGAAGCAGCTCGACAAGCCTCAGGCGTACGCCGTGATACTCAGCGGTTCGCCGCTCAACGTTCTCGACAAGATGATCGACGCCGCCAAGGCCGGGGCCGAGGGCGTCGATCCTGGGATGGGGGCCGAGCCCCGCATGACCAAGGTGCTCGAAGTCGCCGGCGTGTCCGGGGTAAAGGCCGCGGGCGTGGGCATGAAGTTCGATACCGAATCCGGCATGGCCGAGATGCCCATGGCGGTGCTGTGCCCGGACAAAAAGGGCCTGATGTCGCTGCTCAACGCGCCGGAGCAGAAGTTCGCCGCCCCCCCCTTCGCCACCGCCGACGCGGCCAGCGTGAGCCTGCTCCAGTTCAAGCTCGCGGACCTGCTGCCGACGATCATCGAGGCCGCGCGGGCGCTCCCGCCCGAGGCGGGCGACATGGTGGTGCAGTATGTGCAGCAGGCCCAGCTCATGTCCGGGCCGATCCTCTCGAATCTCGGCCCCCAGGTGTGGATGGTCAGCACCATCAACAAACCGCTGGCGGCCGACAGCGGCCAGCAGCTTTTCGCCGTCCAGCTCAAGGACGCGGCCCAGTTCAATCAGTCGCTGCAGAACCTCGGCGGGATGCTGCCCCTGCAGAGCCGCGACTTCCAGGGCAACCAGATCTGGTCGATCTCCGGCGGCATGCCCATGGGCGGCGCTGCGGACTTTGCCATCGGTGTCGGGTTCGGGCACGTGTTCATCGGCCCCGGTAAGACCGTCGAAAACGCGATGCGTCAGGCCGGCAACCCCGACGCCGCGGGCCTCGACAAGGAGGAGCGATTCCGCAAGGCGATCGGCACGTTGAAGGGCTCCGGCCTGATGTTCGGCTGGACCGACACCGCGCGGACCTTTGAGTATGTCCAGTGGATGTTCCAGAACCCCGACAAGATGGTCGAGGCCCAGATGAAGGGCATGTTCGGCGACGATCCCGACGCCGAGAACTACAAGAAGGAAATGATCGACCGCGCCAAGAAGAACCAGCCCGAGTGGATGAAGGCGGCGCCGATCGATGTCCTGGCTCGCGAAATGGGGGACGCCGTGACCGAAATGCGGTCAACCACGGACGGCTTCGAGGGGCGGGTGGTCTGGCTCAGGCCGGCGAAGAAGTGAGGCTCAGGCATAGCCGACCCGCTCAGTCGATGATCGGCCCGTCGTACGCGTGATTCACCGGGTCGATTCGTCGCATCGGCTTCTCGCGGGTCTGTTCCTCGACCACATGCGCCACCAGCCCCGGCGTGCGCGCGATCATGAACACGCCGTTGAAAACCCGCGGGTCCACGCCCAAATCGGCGAGGATGGCCCCGACGGCGCCGTCGACGTTGATGGGGAGCGGCTTGCCGATCGCAGCGAACGCCCGCTCAACGGCGCGGGCCGCGCCGATGTGCGTCGTCGGCCCGGCGCTCAGGCCCGCCTCGCCCGCCAGCTCGAACAGCCGCGCGGTGCGCGGGTCCTTGGTGTGGACGCGGTGCCCGAACCCGCTGATGCGGTCGCCGGTGCTCTTGATGCGCGCCACTTCCGCCCCCGCGATCTCATCGAGCACGCCGGCGACTTCACTCTCGTTCTTTGCCTTGCGCTTCTCGCTTTCGCGCCGGGCCGTGTCCAGCAACCCGCCCAGGTACCGCGCACAATCCTCGATCGCCCCGCCGTGGTGCCGGTTGATCGACATGATCCCCGCCGCCACGCTCTGCGACAGGCTCGCACCGGTGCTGGCGACGGTGCGGGCGGCGAGGCAACTGGGCGGCGTCGCGCCGTGGTCGATGCTGCTCACCAGGATCGCGTCGAGCAGCCGCCCGGTGCGCTCGCCCGGCAGCTTGCCGGTCAGGATCAGGTACACCGCCGCGCCGAAGCTCACCTTGCCCATGAGCGAGGCGATGTCGTGCCCGCGTACCGCAACCTTGTTGGGCTCGATCTTCGTGATCGCGGTGGTCCACACCGCCTTTCGCTCCGCGTCGGTCATCAGCGACCTGGAGCCGCGGGCCCGGAGCACCCCCACCGCCGCCGCGGGCAACTCGCCGAACGCGTCGACGACTGTCGCGCCCGCCTCGCGCAGCGCGGCCACCTTGCCCGCGTGAGTGCCGACATTGCCCTCGATGATCGCCCCGGCGTGGCTGAACCGCGTGCCCGCCTTCGCGGCCTTGCCGCCGATGTAGGCGATGACCGGTTTGGTCACTCTGCCGCTCTTGATGAGCGCCGCCAGGTCCTCTTCCTGCGAGCCGCCGATCTCGCCGAACACCACGATCGCGTCGGTGTGCGGGTCGTCCTGGAACATCTCGGCGACCTCGGGGATGCGCAACCCCAGCACCGCGTCGCCACCGATGTGGACAATGGTGCTGATGCGCACGCCCGCCTGCCCCAGGTAGTACGCGGTCGACGACGACATGCCGCCCGAGCGCGAGATGATGCCCACGCCGGTCCCCGACGCCCCCGGAAGCGGCGGCTTGAACCACTCCCGCGCCGACTCGGCCCGCCCGCCGATCATGCCCACCACCGCCTGGCCCGGGCTGGCGATGCCCAGGGTGTTGGGGCCGACGAAACGGGCGTTCTTCTCCTTCGCGCGGGCGGCGATCTCCATCGCGTCCCAGATCGGCACGCGGTCGGCGACAAGAACGACGAGCTTGACGCCGGCGTCGAAGGCATCAAGCGCGGCCTGCTTGAGTCCTGCGGCGGGAACAAAGAGCACGGAGATGTCGATGGGCCCGAGGGCCCTGGCGGCGTCGGCGCAGGAATCGAACACCGACACGCCGAGCATGGTCGTGCCGCCCTTGCCAGGGGTCACGCCGCCGACGACGTTGGTGCCGTAGTCGAGCATGAGCCGGGTGCGGGCCTGACCCTCACGGCCGGTGATGCCTTGGACGATGACGCGCGACGACTTGTCGATGAGGATCGCCATCAGCGGATCCCTCCCGCCGGTTCAAGGTCAACAAAGACACCTTCGACACCGTCTCGTCGACATTCAACCTCGCACGCGATCATCTCACTGTCCTTTGCCGCGAAGGCGTCGGGAGCCACGCCGAGCGCCGGAACGCCGCCGTCGTCTTTCAGCAGCCCGCTGGATCGGGCGATGATGGCCGGGGCGTTCGCCTTCCACGCCGGGCGGTCGATCCACACCGTCCCGCCCTTCACCGCAAACCTCGCCGCGTCAGGCTTGCCGACAAACGCGGGCCGCCTCGGCGCCCGCGGCGTCCAAGGCGTGAACCCCGGCTTGCCCTGCGCCTCGCGCACCAGTTCCCCGAACCGCGCCGCGATCCGCGCCGGCGGGTCGGTCTTCTTGTAGCCCTCCACGCGCGCCGGCAGGCTCTTGCACGCCGACTCCAGAATCTCCACCGCGCGGTCCTCGGTGTTCCCGCCCAGACGGATCACGGCCGGTATATCGAGGTTTATCTCCCAGAACGCCTTGGCAAGGCCGTACGCGCTCCAGTATTGCTCCTGGTTCGCCACGCCCGATCCCGAGCCGAAGTAGCCAACGAGGCCCGGCTGCGACAGGATCGTCCGCGCGGCGTGGTACACCTTCGCCGGCGACGGGTTGCCGCTGGTATCGCAGAAGTTCGCGATGGTGAATCCCCCTCCGGGGGCGCCCGTGATCGCGTCCATCGACATCATGCTGCCGCCTCCGCCTGCGCCATGGAAGCCGATGAGGCCGTTGCTGGTCGGGGCCGCGACGGTGTTCATCTGGGCAAAGAAAAAGGTGCCGCGGTGGTCGGCCTGCTCGATCGCGTACGCGCGTCGCTCGAGGTCGGTAGGAGGGTGATCAAGCTCGCGGGCGATCTCGATGCCCAGCTCGGGGTGACGGAACACCGCGTAGTCGTCCACCGTCACGCGGCAATCCGCCGCCATCACGCGACCCTCGGCGGTCACAACCAGAGGGTTGATCTCAAGCGACCGCGCCTCGATCTTGCGGGCGACATTGAAGAGATTCATGATCGCATCTGCGACCGCGCCGCGGGCCGGCGCGGGGACGGAGCTCTTGGCGACCACGCCGTCCACCTCTGAACGCGCCGGCCCCGTGAACACGTCGCAGCTGAGCCGGTAGACGCTCTGGCCCCGCTCCTCGATGCCCGAGCCACCCGCGAGCCCCAGCAGCATGACGGGCCGGCGCTGCTTGTCGTCGATGGACAGGCTCACGAAAAGCTCGTGGCTGATCGAGAGCTTCTCTTCGACCAGCACCCGGTCGATGGGAAAGTTGCCCACCTTCATCGCGAGGATCCGCCCGGCGTGCTCCGCGGCCTGGGCCGGCGTGTCCGCGAAGGCCACCCCCCCCATCGCCGCCCGCCCGGTGGTCCAGGCCTGCGCCTTCACCACGCACGCCCCGCCCAGCTCCCGCGCAGCGGCGGCGGCGTCTTCAGCACTGGTCGCCGCGCGCCCACGCGGGACAGCGAGGCCGTTCTGAGAGAGGATCGCTTTGCCTTGGAACTCGTGAAGCCGGGCCATCGGAGACTCCATGTCGGCGTTGGGGCGCCGCCCCGCGTGCCAGCGCAGGGCCTCGGGCAGATACCCGCGCCCCGCCGAAGGGCACACTGTATCGCAACCGGATGACCGCCCTACCATCCCCCGCCGCCAACGCAGACCAACCAAGGATCAACCGATGTCGAAGCCCTCCAAACCCACCAAGTCATTCGAGCAGCAGGTGGCCGATGCGCTGCGACCCGCCGGCGCGTTCCCCACCGACTCCCTGCAAAAACCCGGGGCGGGTGGCCACAAGCTGAAGGAAATCAACTTCAAGGGCGACCGCTCGAAAACCCCGCAGAGCAAGCCGCCCACGGCAGCGCCGCGGCGCACCTCCGGCTGAGCCCCGCTCAAACCTGCCCAGGCCATCCGGTGCCGGCACGCTCAAATCGGAGCATCACGTCCGAAACCACCTCGCGCGGCAGCGGCCCACGCTCGATCATCGCAGCGTTGCGGCGCAAGTTCTCAATGCTGGCGGTGCCCGCGATGACACAGGAAACCCCCGGCGCAAAGGCGCTGAACCGGATCGCGAACTCATCCCACGCCATCGGCTCCCCCGGCGCGCCGCCTTCGGCAACCGCGGGCGGCGTCAGCCCCATCTCCCGAGCCCGCTTCCAGTACACCTCGCAGTAGTCCCCCGTCGGGCATGCCGCGTGACGCCAGAACGCGTTGGCGATGGGCCGCTTGGCGATCACGCCCAGCCCAAGGCGCGAAGCGATGGGCAGCACATCGCGCAGGCTGCGCTGGTCGCAGAGGTTCACGCTGGTCTGGAGGCTCTGGAAACTCCCCGCCGCCGCCGCCCAGCGCAGCGCCTCATTCTCTCCCGAGTACGCCGCGCACCGGACCTTCCCGGCCTTGCGCGCCCGCTCCAGCGCCGCGATCACCTCGCCCCTTTGCAGCACCTCGAGCGGGCACGAGTGCAGGTGCATGACGTCGATGCGGTCTGTGCGCATCCGCTGCAGCGCGGCGTCTACGCCCCGCTCGATGCACGGCCCGGTCCAGTCCTGAATCCCCTCGCCCTCGAACCCGTAGCCGCACTTGCTCGAGAGCACGAACGAGTCGCGCCGGTGCGCGATGTGCCGCCCGATCCGCTCTTCCGAGAGGCCGTAGCCCCGGGCGGTGTCGATGAGGGTGATGCCAAGATCCAGCGCCGCATTCAGAAGCGAGCCAGAGTGATCGTCAGAGAGGTTCGCGCCGCCGATCTGACCGGCCCCCAGCCCAAGGGCGGAAACTGTCAGGCCGGTGGAGCCGAAGGGCCGGGTGAGCATGGGCAAGCGTAGTCCACGAACCCGAGCTCGACCCGACGAGCACCATGGCCCCATGCGCCCCCTCACTTGGCCGGTCTTCCCAACACCTCCATCGCCGACAGCGCCAGCACCGCCGCCCCCGTCTTGATCGTCCCCTCCGCCTCCGGCAGGTAATACGCCGAGTGCGGACCGGGGAGCATCAGCAGGCGCCCCTTGGCCTTCGCGTCGGCGAACAGCTCCGGGTTCACGGTCCCGATGCGGTACTGGATCGACGGAGCCCCCACCGCCGCGCCGAACACGCCGAAATCTTCCGAGCCCATCACCGGCTCGATCTGGCGCACGCGCGGCGCTCCGAGCGCGCCGGCCAGGGCAGAGGTCATCCGCTCGACCAGTCCCGGATCGTTGATAACCACGTCGCTGCCGTCCTGCGGGCGCAGGTCCACCAGCGGCTCTCTCGGCGCGCCCGCGGCGGCCGCCTCGGCCTTGGCGATCCGCACGATCGCGTCGAGCACGCGCTTACGAACCTCCGGCTTGTAGCTCCGCACCGTGAGCTCAAGCTTCGCCTCGTCGGGGATGATGTTGCGCTTCGTGCCGGCGTGAAACGTTCCCACCGTCACCACCGCCGAGTCGATCGGGTCCACTTCACGCGAGACAATGGTCTGCAACGTCTCGACGATCCGCGCGCCGATCACGATCGGATCGATGCCCCTGTGCGGCGTCGAGCCGTGCGCGCCCACGCCGTACACCACGATGTCGACCGAGTTCGACGCCGCGAACACCGGCCCGGAGGTCACGCCGATATCGCCCGCGGGCATGCGGTTGTCCACGTGGATGCCGAAGCAGAAGCCGGGCTTCGGGAAGCGCTTGAACAACCCGTCGTTCACCATCGCCCTCGCGCCGGCCACCCCCTCCTCGGCGGGCTGGCACACCAGCATGACGGTGCCCCGCCAGCGGTCCTTGCTCTGCGCCAGCAGCGCCGCCGCGCCGACGAGAGACGCCATGTGGGCATCATGCCCGCAGGCGTGCATCACCGGCATCTCCTGCCCGTCCTGGTTCTTCATCCGCACGGTGCTCGCGAACGGGGCCCCGGTCTTCTCCTCGATGGGCAGCGCATCCATGTCCGTCCGCAGCAGCACGACCGGCCCGTCTCCGTTCTTCAAGAGACCAACCACGCCGTGTCCGCCAATCTTCTCCGTGACCTCGCAGCCCAGCCCGCGGAGCCGATCGGCCATGACGCCGGCGGTCTTCTCCTCGAACAACGACAGCTCCGGGTTCTTGTGCAGTTGGATGTAGAGCTCACCCAGCGATGGGTACAAAGCGTCGAGTCCCCCGAGCACCTCGACCGCCCCCGCCCGCGCCGGACGGGCATCCGCGAACGCCAGCAGCCCGCCCGCGCAAGCCACCGCCGCGACCCGCCGCACGATCCCAGCCACGAGAGTTTTCGCCATGACTTCGCCCTCACAGGAGTCTCTGGTCCGATGCGGGCGGCAGGATACCGGCTCATCGACCCGCCCCGCGTGCCATGCCCTTAGTCGCCCGCCCGCTTCACCTCAACCGTCACCACGTGCACAGCCGTCCGCCCGATGTTCTCCAGCGTGTGCGGCCCCAGTGGCCCGGACCACGCCGCCTGCCCCGGCTGAGCCTTCGCCGCCACCTCGCGCGAGTCAAACTCGACCTCGCCCGCCGCGTTGCGCCGCACCACGTCCGCAACCCCAAGAAAGTAATGCACCGCCGGCCAGCGGTGCGTGTGCAGCCGAACCGTTTCGCCCGGCTCAATCCGCGTCTCGAGCACCCGGACGCTCGCGTTTTCGAGCAGCACACGGTGATGCTCCGGCGCGGCGGTTACAGCGTCGAGGTGGTCGGGCCAGTCCGGCGGAGTCGATTGCATGGTGGGCATGATCGGCGATGGATGGTGTTCCCGCAATAAGCACGCGGCATGGCCAATGGACCATGGCCACGCCGGGCGCTCCGCCCACCGTGGCCAGGCCAAGACACCGCCCGATCAACCCGCTTGCCCGTTCCGTGGCTCCACGCGCATCATCGTTGCCTGCATCACCGCGACGCACGTCTGGGCGCCGTCGGGCGCGAAGGCGATCACCTCCGCCGTCGCCACGCCGATCGTCCTCCCAACCCGCACCGCTCGGCCCCTGGCGACAAACCTGCCGCCCGACGCCGGGGCCAGCATGTTGATCTTGAACTCGACGCTCAGCACCGCCGAGCCGGGCGGCATCCGCGTGAGGCACGCATACCCGCACGCGCTGTCGGCGATCGTCGCGACGGCACCGGCATGGAGAAACCCGTGCTGCTGCCGGAGCGCGTCGGCCCACGGCAGTTCGATGTCCACCTCGCCGTCGGCGACCCGCGCGAGCCGGGCGTCCATCGTGGCAAGCAGCGTCTGACGCGCGAATGACTCGGCGATGCGGGCATGGAGATCGCTCCTGAGCATGGAGCGAGGGTAGGGGCAGTCGGAGCCCGACGCGATCAACTCGCCGCACCCGGCAGCCGCAGACGTGCCACGGGTATCTCCGTCCTCGGAGATGCCCGTGGCGAGCGCTCGTGATCCATGGGTGATGCGGATTGTCGCGGGGCTCCGCGAAGCTGTCCGAGGACGGGAAACCTATGGCACGCGAGCATCAGGTCAAGGCGGTCCATCCGCCCGGACCCCGACGACGGGAATGGCCGCTAGCGACGACGCTTCAGCAGGATCGCAACTCCCACGAAGGCCAGCCCGAAGCTGCCCGGCGCGGGGGGATACGCCAACGATTCGCCGCCAAGGTCGAGGTCCCAACCCCCGCCGGTGAAGTAGCCGACCAGCCACATGCGGTGCACCGTGACCGGCACGGTGAACCCGCTGGCGTGGCCAATGGAGTTCGCGAGCGTCTGAAGCGCCTGGCGGCCATCGGCACCCGCCGCGAAGTCGCACGCGTAGATGCTCAGATCGTTCACATAGGGGTCGATCGCCGCCTGGAACTGGGCGATGGACATGCCACCACCAGGCCCGACGAGCGTATCACCCATCACAAACAGGCCGGAGTTGCCGTGAGCAACCAGCTCGACGTGCAGCTTCTGGCCGTGGTTCTCGTGGTAGCGGGTGGCGATTGCATCCACGGCCGCGCCGGCGCTGTTGGCCCTCTTGACATCGTTGGCGCCGTTGTCGTCGATCGCGTTGGCCGCCGCCTTGTCGAGCAAGCTGTCGCCGGCCGTGGGGGCCGAAACCACCACGAGATCGGCGATGGGCCCCAGGATGTCCACCTCCGGGCCCGACGCATGCTGGCCGAGTTCGCCATTGGGCAGCATCCCGGTTCCCACGAACACCGCCTGGGTGAAATCCGGCCCGCCGGCGCGGTGCAGGACGACGTGGTACGTCCCCGGCCGGGTGAAGGATGCCTGCGCGATGCCTCCGGTCAGGTCCACGCTGTAGTTCACGTTGGGCTGGTACAGGTAGTCTGCCTGCGTAAACGGGTAGCCCGACGGGTACAGGGCGGGCTGCGTGGGGCTGAACGGACGGAGCAGCGGGAGCACGTTGACCCCCACCACGTCGTTGAACGACGACCAGGTGTACGTGTTGTTGCCGAGATTCGTGCCGTCCCACGTCGGCTCGAGGTACACGCGCGGGTACAGGTCGAAGGGGACACTCCACGGGTTCAGGAAGAGGTCAGAGTCGGAGAGGAACGCCGCCTCCGCACGCGGCGGCACCGCGACGACCCACCCGGCGAGCGCGATGACGCTCAAGACCTGGAGCGAGCGCGTGCGACGGCCTCCCGCCGACGCGCCACGGGGCTTGTTCTGCGTATTCATGATGTCCTCCATCTGTAGGGTGGTGAGCAACCACACGATCCGACGCCGAGTTGACCCTACACCGGAGCGCCGTGGGGTTCTCCGAGGAGTTCACCCCGATTCGCGTGACCAACACGACCGGGCGGATTGGACATGCCACCCGGACGGGGGCTGCATCGGCCGTTCCGCCCGCCATTGCTCGCACTGACCTGTCCCGCGAGCCCGATGCGCCGCGCGTCCGACTCGCTGCAAATCGCCTGGCTCGCGTTGCATCGTGCGCTAATCCGGAAGTTCGACGGATACCCGGGGTCTTGCCTGTGGGTTTGGGTTGTGATCGCTCGCTCCGTGGACACCTCGCCGGCGGTCGGTCGGGCCTCGCTCGATCCGCGACACATCGTCGGGTGCCTTCCGGGCGGTGTCCACGCTACTGCCAAACTCAGCCCTCTCGCGGGCGAACCCGATGTCGTTCATCTGGTCGGGGACTTCGCGCCAGTCGCTGCGCGGGGCGCGTGGTCGGAACGACCGATGATGCAGCATCCGCCAACAACCGCGGCCCGGGCAGTTGCCCGGGCCGTGTCGGTCGGTCCATAACTCACAACACCCAGCCGCTCACCGGCGCCGGCGCACGAGCCCCAGCCCCAGCACCGCCAGCGCGCCGGTGGAGGGGGCCGGCACACGCGTGAACGTCAGGTTGTCAAACACCGCCCCGTCGCTGTCCGTCAGCAGCACCACCGACCGGATGCCGCCCACATTGAGCGAAAGCGTCTGCTCATAGAAGAACGGCGTGTTGTACCCCCCGGTGCTGGCGGAGGTAAAGCCGACCTCGTTCCCGCCAGAGTCGAACGCGCGGACGCTCCCAAGGAACGTCCCGCCTTCGGTGTCGGCCATCAGCACCGAAAAGTTGCTTACATCGTTGTCGAACGTGACCGTCACCGGGTTGCCCCACATGCCGGCGGCGTTGGTGCCGTAGCCGGCGAAACCGAAGCCGAAGACCTCGACGGAGTTATGGAACGTGCCGCCGATATCGAACACCGGGACGGTCGAGAAGTGAACGCCCTGGCCGGCGTACTGCTCGGTCACGCTGGTCGGCGCTGTCAGCGCATCGAAGTCGATGGTGACAACGTCCGCCGAGGCAACCCCGCTGATCGCGGCGCAGGCGAGCACGGCGATGACAGACTGCTTTTTCATAGCTACTGACTCCGGTTCTGGTGTGGTGGGGTGCGGCGGCAGAATGTCCTGTCGCCGGCTCGCGAGACGCTTGGGAACTCTGCCCTGCCCGCCGAGCCGTGCAAGCCCGACGTTCAAACACCACCATCGTCGTTTCGGAAAAGGTGGGTCTGGCGCGGTCCGGGTTCTGCCGCCGCCGCTATCGGACGGTGGCGTTTGGCACGCACCGGGACCGAAGGTGCACCGTGTGTGGCATGCCCTTGCTCATGAATAGCCAGCCGGATCACCGGGCCGCGAAGCGGCCTCACGATCAAAGCCTGGGGCGGAAGCCCCAGGAGCGTTTGTGGCGAACGCCTACAGCACCGAAGGTGCGGCACACGATGCGCAGCCCGTTCCGCGGATCAACGACGCGAACGAGACCCGACCGCCGACTCATGTCATCGCGCATCTCTGTGTCGCCGCTTCGCGGCTTAAGCGTGCTCCATGGTCATCTCTCCTGGGGCTGCCGCCCCAGGGTCCGGTCGAGCGGCCCGTTGGGCCGCCTTTCCTTCTTCGCGGTGTACGAAGAAGCAGTACACCGGCACCCGCGGATAAATAGCCCTAGCCCAGCGCCACCGCGAGCTTCCCCGCCAACGTCGCCGCCCCACGCCACGAGTACTCCTCCGCCAACACACTCACAAACTCCTCCACCCCCACCGCCCCCGCGTCCTTCTGAACACCTCTCACGCGCACCGACACCTGCCGCTGCTCCGCGTCGCGCGGACCCACGATGGCCAGGTACGGCACCTTCTCGTCCGCCGCCGCCTTGATCTTGCCCTGGATGCGGTCGTTGGAGGTGTCGAGCGTCGCGCGCAATCCCTTCGCCTTCAGCATCGACAGAACTTCCTCGCCGTAGACGTTGGTCTTGTCGCTGATGGGCAGCACGCGCACCTGCTCGGGGCTGAGCCAGAGGGGGAAGTTGCCGGCGAAGTGCTCGATCAGGACGCCGCAGAAGCGTTCCATGCTGCCAAACGGGGCGCGGTGGATGACCACGGGGCGGTGCGGGGTGTTGTCGGCGCCGACGTAAGACAGGTCGAACCGCAGCGCCATCTGGTAGTCGATCTGCACGGTGCCGAGCTGCCACTCGCGCCCGATGACGTCCTTGACGACGAAGTCGATCTTGGGGCCGTAGAAGGCGGCCTCGCCGGGTTCCTGGGAGAACTGGACGCCGAGGGATTTCGCCGCGACGATGCACGCCGCCTCCGCCTTGTCCCACGATTCCTTGGAGCCGATGTACTTGGCGCTGTCGGGGTCGCGCAGGCCGACGCGGACGCGGTACTCCTTCATGCCCAGCGTGGCAAAGATGGTCTTCACGAGGCTGAGGCAGCCCTGCACCTCGGCGTCCACCTGCTCGGGGGTGCAGAACAGGTGCGCATCGTCCTGGGTGAAGCCGCGGACGCGGGTCATGCCGTTGAGCTCGCCGGACTGCTCCCAGCGGTACACGGTGCCGAACTCGGCCAGTCGCACGGGCATGTCGCGGTAGCTGTGGGCGCTGCTGGCGAAGATCCGGGCGTGGTGCGGGCAGTTCATGGGCTTGAGCATGAACCCCTCGATGAGCTTGTCATCGGCCATCACGCGGTCGGGCCCGATGGCCTGCGACTTCGTGCGCTCGTTGATCCCCGCCGCCAGCCGCGCCGACACGCCCGCGACGCGGTTCACCATCTCCGCGCACGAGCAGCCGGACTTGCACAGTTCCTCGAGAGCGTTGCGCTCGATGATCGGCGGGTACTGCGAGTCCTGGTAGTACGGGAAGTGACCGGAGGTCTTGTACAAGTCCAGCCCGCCGATGTGCGGCGTGAACACCTCGGTGTACCCCTGCTTGCGCAGCTCGGCGGCGATAAACGCCTGCAACTCGCGGCGCACAATCGAGCCGTTGGGGGTCCAGAGAATCAGCCCTTGGCCCACCATCTCGTCGATGACGAAGAGGTGCTGCTGCTTGCCGATCACGCGGTGGTCGCGCTTCTTGGCCTCGTCGAGCTGGGTCATGTAGGCGTCGAGCTCGGCCTGGGAGCCGAACGCGGTGCCGTAGACACGGGTGAGGCGGTCGGAGTTCTCGTCGCCGTGCCAGTAGGCGCTGGCGAGCGACATGACGCGGGCGGCGCCGATGCGCCCGGTGGAGGGGACGTGGGGGCCGCGGCAGAGGTCTTCCCAGTTCTTGCCGGGAGCGCCGGTGGCGTAGAAAGAGAGTGGCGAAGTGGCGGAGTGGCCAAGTGGCGGAGTGGGGGAAGCCTCGAAGGCGCTCTTCGAGCCTTCATAGACGCTGCTAGGCAGCCCGAGCGCTTTTTCGGCGTTGTCCAGTTTGTACTTGTTTCCCTCGCTTTTCAGCTTTGGAAGACCCTCGGCGCTGCTCACTTCATACCGCGTGAACTTTCGATCCTCCTTGATGATCTCCGCCATCCGCGCGTTGATCTTCTCGAAGTGGTCGCTGGAGAACTTCTTGCCCTCCGGCACATACATGTCGTAGAAGAACCCCGTGTCCGTCGGCGGGCCGTACGCCAGCAGCACATCCTTGCCCAGCACATCCTGGATCGCCTCGGCCATCACATGCGCCGCCGAGTGGCGCATCAGGAACAGGGCGTCCTTGCTCACGGTGCCGTCGCGGTTCTTGGGCGTGACGATCGCCACCTTCGCGTCCTTCTCGATGACAAACGACAGGTCGCGCAGCTCATCGTCCACGCGCACGCCCAGCGCGTCCTTGGCCAGGCGCTGGCCGATGGACGCGGCCACTTCAAGGCCTGTGACGGGCTTGGGGTACTCGCGCACGGAACCGTCGGGAAGGGTGATCTTGGGCATGGGGGGATGGGGGTTCGCCGCGGAGACGCGAGGTTCGCGGTGGGGGCGGGGATAGTTCTGAAGCGGGGGCGGAAAGCAAACAAGCCCGGCAGGGTCGCCGGGCTTGTGGAGGTTCGGTCAAGGCCATCTCCGCCGCGGCCCGGCGGGGGCGGCGGAGTGTCAGGTGGGGGACGTGGTAGTCAACATCAGCACGACAACAGTCTACCGGCGCGAGCTTGCCACGGCAACGACCAGCCGCCAGTTCAACGATTCGCCGCGAAACGAGGGGAACCCACCCCGAATCCAACGCCTCAACGGAGTCCCGCACTGGTCCGAGCGGGTCGGCGGAATAGCGTCATGCAATCCGCGGAACCGAGCCTTTCCGCCCCGGGGGAGGGAGCTTGGGAACCCGCGACCGTGACTCCTCAGGTGAGCCACGACGGCGTCGGCCCGATGGGCGGCGCTTTCGCTCTGCCCCATCCCGGTCGGTCGCCCGAACCAACCTGGTGCGGAGGCATCCCATGTCGAGAACGAACTACGCACGCCTGCTCGCCGCCGCGGCCGGGCTGGCGATCCCGGTGCTGCCCGTCGGAGCCGACCCGCTGAACCCGCTGGACTTCCAGGTCCTGCGCGAGGTGGAGTTCGTTCCGGGGACTTACACCATCGACACCAACGCCGGGACGATGACTGGTCCGGGCGTCTCGCTGGTTGGAACCTATCACGCTGACAACGTGCTTGTCTTCTCCTTCGAGACGCTGACGGTTCCCAAAGGCGTAAAGATGATGATCGAGGGCCGCCGCCCGGTGGCACTGCTGGCTGTGGGCGACCTGAAGTTCGCCGGCTGCATCAGCCATGACGGCGGCAACGGGGCCCCCGGCACCGCACTCAACGCGCCCGGCGCGGGTGGCGAGGGCGACGCCTGCGGCGGCACCGGCCTCCCGCCCGGAAGCGCCGGCTGCCCGTCGGGCGGCGTCGGCGGCGCCCCCATGGGCGTCTGCGGCGGCAGCTTCGGGGGCCTGGGCTTCGGTGCCGTGGGCAATACCTATGGCAACCTTCTGCTTCGCCTTGAGGGCGGCAGCGGCGGCACCGGTTCCGTCGCCACCGTCCACGCCGCCGGAAGCGGCGGCGGCGCCGGCGGCGGCGCCATCGAGCTCGGCTCGCTGGCAACCCTGGACATCGACGGCGCTGCGATCACCGCCAACGGCGGCGCCGCGGGCTACAACGGCACCCTCTACGCCTCGGGCGGCGCGGGCGGCGGCGTCCTGCTCCACGGAGCGATCGTCAACATCGGCTCGGGCGCCGTCAGCGCCGACGGCGGCGTCAGCGGCGGAGCGGGCCCGGGCAACGGCGGCGGCGGCGGCGGCGGACGCATCGCCGTCCAGTCCACCAACGAGATCACCGGTGTCGGGCTCTGCGTCAACCCCGGCGGCACCGGCGACCACTCCGGCTCGCCGGGGGTCGTCACGACCGCTCAAGTCCGGCTCGGGGTCGCCGAGCTTGATTTCGGCGACGTCGATGTCGGCGACTGGAAAGTCCTCTGGCTCGGCACCGGCAACCTCAGTGACCCGGACACTTCCATCAACGGGCAGTTCCCCGAGGCCGCGCCCCCGTTCATGCGCTACGGCGACGGCGTCTTCAGCGGGCTCAAGCCCGAACGGTTCAGCGGTCACCCCTACTTCTTCCAGCCCGAGTTCCCCGGCGAGTTCACGCAGCAGCTCACGATGCTCTCGAACGCCGGACCGGTCAACGTGACGCTGAGGGGCACCGGCATCGGCATCGTCACCTGCTACGAAGACCTCAACAGCGACGGCGTCGTCAACACCGCCGACCTCACCGCGATCCTCTCGCGGTTCGGCGTCCCGTGCTTCCGAGTTCACTGCGCCGGCGACATCAACGGCGACGGTCGTGTCGACACCGCCGACCTGACCCGCCTGCTCGCCCGCTTCGGCTGGGAGTGCCCGCGCCGGTAATCGCGCGAGAGAGGACGCTCGACTCCCGCGCTAAAGGCGCTCAACCGGGCCGACCCGAAACACGCGGGTCGGCCCGCTTTCGTCCGGCACGACCCGCGACAGCGCCGCCTAGGCGACCGGGTGTTACTCGCCACCCGACGGTGCATACAACCGCAGCGCCTCGCACTCGGGGCATCGGTACGCCGTCACCTTGAAGCCGTGCTTGAACTGCTCCTGCTTCACCTCCCCGGTGAGGAAACTGTGCTGCGGGACGCCCTGGCACCATCGGGCGGTGTGGAGGGTGCCGTAGTCGCCCTGATCGATCAGGAAGCCGCGGACCATCTCTTTTTGACACACAAGGCAAACCGGTTTTTTGGCCATGGCTAGGCTCTGAAGAAGGGTCGCTGGCTGGCGGTTGCCAGCAGAAAAGACCGTGCATTCAAGGCGGGAGACCGCCGAATTTCGCCAAATGGTTAGGAATTCCGCCGCCACATGGCGTGCCGTACAAGATACAGTATCTCGTCTGTGGCCCCCTACCGCTGGTAGACACCGCCACGCCGCTCCACCACTCGTCGCTTCGCCTTCCTCCTCACCGCCCCCAAAGCCCATGCTCTGCCCCTTCTGCGAGCACGACGACGACAAGGTCATTGACAGCCGCGCCAGCGAAGGCTCGCGGGTGATCCGTCGGCGTCGCCAGTGCCTGCGGTGCAAAAAGCGGTACACCACCTACGAGCGCGTCGAGGAAACCGTTCGGCTCACCGTGATCAAGCGCGATGGGTCGCGGGTGCCGTTCGATCGCGACAAGGTCTTGCGCGGGCTCCGGGCCGCGTGCGGCAAGCGCCCGATCGCCGAAGAAGCCAAGATCAAGGTCGTTGACGAGGTCGAGGAAGAGGTCCACAAGCAGTTCGACCGGGAAGTGGAGAGCCGCGTGATCGGCGAGATGGTGGCGCGACGCCTGAAGGACCTCGACGAGATCGCCTACGTCCGCTTCGCCAGCGAGTACTTCCAGTTCCGCAACGTCGGCGACATCATGGCCCAGCTCGAGGAGCTGAGCCAGAGGGTCAAGGACGTCAAGGAACAGCAGCGGATGTTCTGACCGCGAGGCGCTCGCCGCGGGACGCTTTGCCTATTCCCGACTCGACCGCGACGCCACCGCCGCCTTGCTCGGCGAGACTTTGGCGCGACCGGCGCCGTAAAGCGGCCTGAACGGCTTGGCGCCGTCGGAGCCAGCTTTGGGGGCGGGGGACGCCGCCGGGGCCTGCTGCGACGAGGACTTCGCCTCGACTTCGCGCCGGGGCTCGTTGCGCTGCTCGCGGGGCTGGCGGTTCTGGCGATCCGGACCTTGGTTGCCGGCTCCGGCCGGGCCGGCGTTGGGCTGACCGCCGCCTCCCTTGCCGCGCCGGCCTCGTCGGCGACGCTTCTTGCGCGGGGCTTCGCCCTGCTGCTGATCCGGCCCGGGGCCGCCGGAGCCGCCCTCAGGTTCCTGGTCGCTCTCGTCGTCGCTGTCGAGGTCGGCGTCCGATGCTTCCGCGTTCCGGATCGGTGAGGCCTCACCGGCCGACGGCACATCCATCGGCAGCGGCGCCGTGTCGGCCGCGTCGACGCTCACGGGGGCGCCCGGCTCTTCCGTCACCGGCACGGCCTCCATGATCTCCTCGTACACCGGCTCGCCGTTCTCGTCCAGCACGGGGCGGAAAAACTCGTCGAGTTTGACGCGCTTGCGTGCAACCATCTGCATCCGCGGCTTGGGAGGCTGCGGCGCACGCGCGCCCTGTCGAGTCGGCTGAGGCGCGGCGGGCCGCTGCGGCGCGGGCTGATCCCACGAGTCGCCGCGCGACGGCGAATCGTCGTTCGTACCGGGCTGATCGGCGCCGTCGAAAATCGGAGTCTCACCGTCGCGCGTCGCGGGCCCGCCGTTCATGGCGTCCGGGCTGCCGCCCCGGCCGCGCCGGCGACGCCGCCGGCGCTTCCGGCGCCCGCCCTCGCCGGGCTCGCCTTGATCGCCTTGCTGGTGCGGGTGCGCGCCCGCGTCGTCGGGCACGCCGCTTTCATTCGACTCAAACCTCTGCGTTGGCACCGGCTCACCCGGAGCGACGTCCCATGAGCCGAAACCACCCGGCGGCGCCGCCTTGACAGTCTCCCCGGCCTGACCCAGCGCGGGTGCACGCGTCGGCGCCCCGCCCTGCGAGCCCGGCTGGCGCCCGCCGGCCTGATCGTCGCCCTCTCCGCCGCGACCCCGACCGCGACGCCGACGCCGGCGCCGGCGCTTGCCGCCTTCTTCCCCGGCGCCCGAGCCCTGCTGCTGGTCGTCCTGGCGCGCCGTGACCCATCCCTGCTCGTCGCCCTCGTTGTCGTCGGAGATCAGATCGAGTTCCTCGACCTTCGGCTCCTGCATCAGCTCGGGAGGCAGCTCGCTGGGCTCGCGCGCCGTGTCAACGGCCCAGTCGCTCTCGTTCTCGTCCCTGGTCGCGACGGCGTACTTCCACTCCGGCAGGTCTCTGGGCACCTTGGGCTTGTTCAGCTTCTCCAGCTCGATGTCGGCCCCGGACCCGTCGTAGGCGTAGAAGCTCACGCGGTCCACGGCCACCGCGTCGCTGATGCGCACGTCCACGTGCTTCTTGCTGTGAAACTCCAGGCGGGAGATCGCCTGGCGCTTGGTGCTCAGCAGTTCGCCGCCCATCCGCGGCGAGACCACCATCTCAACCTTCGCCACTTGTGGGCGATCGAGCAGAGCCTGCAGCTCGCGCATCGCGTCGCCGGCAACCGAGTCGGGCTTGCGGAGCTTGCCGCGCCCCTGGCACGCCGGGCAGCCCGCGAAGTGGTGGCTCTGGAAGCTGCCCTTCATCCGCTGACGCGTCATCTCGACGATGCCGAACTCGCTGACCGGAAGGGTGCGCGTGGCGGCCCGGTCGCGCTTCAACCGCTCTTTGAACTGCGCCTCGATGTCCTTGCGGTGCTTGCGGTTGGACATGTCGATCAGGTCGCACAGCACCAGCCCGCCCACGTCGCGCAGCTTGAGCTGACGGCAGATCTCGTCGACGGCCTCCTGATTGGTCCGGAACGCGTTGGTCTCGGCGTCGCGGCTCTCGCGGCTCTTGCCGCTGTTCACGTCGATCGCCACCAGCGCCTCGGCCTCGTCGATCACCAGGTACCCGCCCGAGGGCAGCGGGACCTCGCGGGCGTGGATCCGCTCGATCTGCTCCTCGATCCCGAACGCGTGGAACATCGGCGCGCCCAGGTTGTAGTGCAGCAGCTTGGTCGTCCCGCGCGGCGACACGATCTTCATGAACCGCGCCGCGCGCTTGATCGCCGCCTCGTTGTCGATCACGATCTCGGCGATCTCTGTGTTCCAGATGTCGCGGAGCGCCCGCATCAGCAGGTCGCTCTCGGCGTACAGCAGCCGCGGCCCGCTCCCGCTGCTGCGCCGCTTTTCGATGTCGGTCCACAGCCGCTGCAGGTACGCCAGGTCGCGCTTGAGGTCGGTCTTGTTGCGCCCGATGCCCGCGGTCCGCACGATGAAGCCGAACCCCTCGGGCAGCTCGAGCTGGTCGAGCACCGCCTTCATTTCTTTGCGGGCCTCCTCGTCCTCGACCTTTTTGGACACGCCGCTCTTGTCCATCTGCGGCAGCATCACGAGGTAGCGACCCGGGATGCTCAAGTAGCTCGTAAGCGTCGGCCCCTTGGTGCTGATGCCTTCCTTGAGCACCTGCACCAGGACCTCCTGCCCGCGCTTCAGGCAGTGCTGGATCGGCGGACGCTCGCGCCGGGGGGTCTTCTTGCCGATGCGCTCGGTGGTTTCCTCGTCCTCGCCCGGGAAGTACTGCGGGTGCACGTCCGAGACGTGCAGGAACCCGTTGTTGCCGATGCCGAAGTCAACGAACGCCGCCTGGATGGCCGGCTCGACGTTCATCACCTTGCCGACGTAGATGTTGCCGACGAGGCTGGTGGCGTTGGCCCGCTCGTGGTGGAGTTCCTCGAGCCGGTCCTCGGACACGACCGCCACCCGGCACTCTTCGCCGGGGACGTAGTTGATGAGCATCTTCGAATCTGACATGAAATCCTCGCAATCATGCGAGGCGTCCGTGCTATGGATGCCCCCCGGCGCGTGCGCGGACTGGCACCGCGCGGTCGGGCGAAGGCCCGTTCGCGGTCAGTCTGCGTGAACAGCCGGAGTGTGCAATCACAGCGTGGATCGCCTGGCGATGGGCTCGGCCCGTCTCGCGGACCGCCAGCCCGGTTCTTGCGTCGGAAGCCGGAACGCCCGCCGGGGGAACCCTCTCCGAAGCCAGTCCGCGTGCCGCGTGGGCCGCGCCCGACTTCTCAAGGTTCCGCACCCGGGGGGCCGCCCTGCGGCCCGCCGTCGCACACCGTCCGGTCGCTGCGCCCGATCCTGTTGCGGGGGGCGGCGGCGAGTCGGGCGGATGAATCCTCACCCCGAGGGCCGGAGCACGCTAGTGCTCATCGACGGAACGACCGTCGAACAGCTCGGGGAACATTTTCCTTGACCGGTCGCGGAGAAACGCCGCGACCTGACGTTCGGAATCGAACGAGCCGACCGTTCTGGCCAACCGCTCGCACTGACCGATATCGACATTCCGGACCACGCGCTTGAGGTACGGGATCCGGCTGGGTGTCACCGATAGGGTACGCAATCCCAGCCCGATGAGCAACATCGTGAACTCCGGGTCCCCGGCGACCTCTCCACACAGCGAAACATCCACCTCCGCACGCCGGGCCGCACGCACCACGTCCTTGATCAGGTGGATCACCGCCGGGTGGGCCGGGGTGTACAGCGGGGCCACCCGCTCGTTGGTCCGGTCCACCGCCAGCGTGTACTGCACCAGGTCGTTGGTCCCGATCGAGAAGAAATCGACCTCGCGGGCGTACGCGGCGGCCATCACCGCCGCCGCCGGCGTCTCGACCATGATCCCCACCTTCACGCCCCGATCGAACTTGATCCCTTCCTCTTCGAGGTCCTCGCGCACGTCGTTCAGGATCATCTTGGCCTGGCGCAGCTCAAAGATCGACGTGACCAGCGGGAACATGATCTTCAGCGTCCCGAACGCGCTGGCCCGCATCACCGCCCGCAACTGCCGCTTGAACATCGTGACGTTCTGCAGGCAGTAACGGATCGAGCGCAGGCCCAGGAACGGGTTGCGCTCCGGGTTCATGGCCCGCTCCTGCGTGTACTTGTCGGCCCCCAGGTCGAAGGTGCGCAGCGTGACGGGCATCCCCGCGGCCTTCTCCACCGCCAGCTTGTATTCCTCGAACTGCTCCTCCTCGGTCGGCTCGTGGTCGCTGGTGAGCCACAGGAACTCGGTGCGGAACAGCCCCACGCCGTCGCCGCCGTCCTCGCGGATGTTGTCGATCTCGCGGGCGAACTCGATGTTGCCGTGCAGGTGGATGAGCACGCCGTCGGTGGTGACGGCGGGCTGCTCCCGCAACTCACCCAGCGAGACATCGAAAACGTCCTGTTTCTGCTTGTAGCCGCGGTACTGCTCGAGCGTCTCGCTGTCCGGGCGCAGGATGGCGATGCCCCGGTCCCCGTCGAGGATGATCCAGTCGCCTTCCTCGGCCATCTCCGAGAGCTGGCCCATCCCCACCACCGCCGGGATGTCAAGCGCGCGGGCGAAGATCGCCGTGTGCGATGTCTGCCCGCCCAGATCGGTCGCGAACGCCAGGACGTGCTTCTTGGGGAACGCCGCCGCCTGGCTCGGCGTGAGGTCGTGCGCGATGACGATACACTCGTGGTCGAGCTTGCTCAGCCCGCCGGTGTGCTCGCCGATAAGCCGGTTGAGCACCCGCCGCTCGAGGTCCCAGATGTCGTCCACCTTGGTCTGGAGGGTGGCGTCCTTCATCTTGGAGAACATCGCCGCCACCGAGCGGAACTGCTCCTGCGCCGCGAACTCCGCCGTCACCTTCTCCGCCTGGATCCGCTTGGTCATCGGCCCCGTGAGCGACTTGTCGGCGAGCATGCCCAGGTGGAAGGCGAAGATCTTGGCGGCTTCCTCACCCAGCGACTGCTCGGCCTCGACACGCGACAGCTCGACGTCCCCCCGCGCGCCCTCGATGGCCGCAGCCAGGCGGGCCTGCTCGGAAGCAATCTGAGTGTCGGGGATCGTCCTGCGCGGCACGCGCACCTTCACGTCATCGAGCAGGAACACCCGCCCAATGGCGATGCCGGAAGAAACAGGGATGCCGCGGAACTCGCGCATGAGATGCTCGTGAGCCTCGGGCGCGACGCCGGAGTTCTACGGTGAACCGTGGGGCGGGGTCGGGCGCGGGGGACGGGACACCAGATGATAACGCCGCTGCGGTTTCGGGTCGCGTGCCGATTCGACTTGCTAAATGCTCAAGAATAATGAGGAACGCAACCACATCGACCCGCCCCGCTATGCCGAGCCCGTGCCCACGAGCCAGATAGGTCGAAACGAGGGGCTCTCCACCCTGGCGGCCTTCCAAACTACTCGGGCTCCTCCGCCGCACAGTCACGCTTCAATGCTTGACCTCCATGACAACCAGCTTGTTGTGAAACCCGTAGGCGTATCCGGAATATGGGATCATCCCCGGCTTGACATCTGGCACACCGCTGAAACCCCCCGATTCAAATCCGACGAGGCGGTATTTTCTCCCGACGTAGTGTGACGCAAAGGCGTTGACATCCGCTTGAGTTGCTCCTTCCTTCAGCTTTCTGCGCACCACATCCTGGAATTCAGCGTCGTCGCACGCGAGATCGCATGGATCGGGCGACCAGTGCTCGAAGTCCATAATGACCGGATGATCAAGCACATGGCGTTCTACCTTGATTACGCGAAGCAGGTAGCGCCCCTCGGCATACTTCCAACGAAGGCTGTTCCCCGAGACGACTTCCGCGGTGAGGTCAACGATAGTGCCAAGAGGGACGCTGAGTTCGCCGATCACAGGCCTTTGCCGCAGTTCGGCAACCGTCAGCGAGGAGCTTGATTCCGCGTCTCTTTGAGCACGTTCACCTTTGACGCATCCCGACGCCACAAGCAGGCCCGCCAGAAGCGATGGACCGAGCAGTGTGTTCATCGCCCGGCATTGTGTCACAACTCGGGCGCGCCCGCCATTCGTCCCCGTCGCCAAGCAACCCCTTCACCTCACCGCTCCGGCGGCCTCTTCCCCCGCTCCCCCCCGCGCGGCCCACCCGGACCGTCGTTTCCCGGCGGCGGCGGCATCGGATCGCGAAGCTCCTCCCCCGCCATCGCCTTCTCGAACCGCTCTTTCAAGAACGCATCGCGGTTTTCGATCTGGCCGCTCATGCGCTTTTCGAGCAGCTCGACGCGCTTGCGGGCTTCTTCGAGGTCGAGCTTGCCGACGGCCACCCGGGCATCGAACAGGGCCGCCAGCGACTCGCGAAGTTTCGCGGTCGCTTCTTCCTTGTGCTGCTCATCGGCCCCGCGCGCCAAGTGCGCCGCCTTCCGGGCATGCTGCTCGGCATCAAACAGTTTCTGCCGCGCTTCCCACAGCCGCGGGTTGTCGCGCTGGTCCTTCATCATCTGCAGGACCTGCTGACCCTTGTCGCGCAGGAACCGCCGGAACTCCTGCGGGTCGTCTCGCCGCAGTTGCGACAGCCGCTCGAACATCCCCGGGCGGTTCTTCTTGACGAAGTCCATCACCGAGTCGACCATCTCTTCCTTGATCTCGCGCGGGCGCGCATCGGGGCCGCCCTCGGGGCCGCCCGGGCCCTCGGGGCCGCCCAAGCCCGGACGCCCCCCCGGTCCGCCAGGACCGTCGGGCCCTCCGGGACCACCGGGGCGACCGCCCTCGGGACCGCCAAACACACCGGGCCAATCGGGACGCCCCTGATTCTGGCGCAGCCTGTCCCCAAATCTGCCGGCGCCCTGCGGCAGCAACGCTTCGCGCACCGCCGCGCGGATCTTCTCCGGCGGCTCGTTGTTGTTCACCATGTCCAGAGCCTTCTGCATCAGCTCCTGCTGGTGCTTCAGGCGCTCGACCTGCCGCGACACAAAAGCCCGCATCTGTTCGGGCGACTGCTCACGGTCAAGGAATCCCTCCCCCGCGCCACCTGGACCCTGCCCCGGTCCGCCGTTGACGCGCGGCCCGCCCATCTCATCGCCTGGGCCCTGACCGGGCGCCGGCGCATCATGGCCCCCGCCCCCGCCCCCGCTCCCGCCCCCCGATGACCCGGCGGACCTGCGCTCTGACTGGCCCTGCGGCGGCTTGGGCGGCCCCTTCTGCGGCCCGTCCGGGCGCGCGACGGCGGACGCCGCGCACAAAGTCCCGGCGGCCAGCCACACCGCAACCGTGCTGAGTGAATGGCGTGAGATCACAGCGAAGGCTCCTGCGTGGAAGATTCGACCTGCGACCACGGGTCCGTGGGCGACTGCTCGATCGAGCTGATGTGCGACGTCAGCGCCGCCACCTCGGTGTCGCTCGAACCAGACCGCGTTTCAGAGGTCCACTCAGACAACTCCGCGTCGAGCTGCTCCCGCAGCGAGGCGACGGTAACGCCCGACATGGCCTCCACGGGTGCCACCACCGGCGTCGCGCCGCCGTCCGCAACTTGATTGGGAGCGCCGCTCGGCGTCGGTGCCGTGTTCAGCATCATCACCCCCAGCACGCCCGCCCCCACCACCGCCACCGAGGCGGCGATCCGGAACGCCCACGATTGCGCGAACCCGATCCGAGCGATCACAGCCGGGCGCTCGCCCAACGTCGCGCGGGTGGCCTCGAAGACGCGCTGCTCAAGCCCGGCTGCCGCCGAGCCGCGCTCGCGGGCCGCCAGGCGGTCCACCGCGCCCCACGCGGCGCGGATATCGCCGGGGGCGTCGCTGATGTTCGTGTAGTCGATTGTCGGCTCGTGATTCATGATTCACCCCCACCACTGATCGCCCCGTCCTCGCCCGATTCAGACGCTCCCAGAATCTCCTTCAGTTTCTTCAATGCCCGGTGATGCCGGGCCAATACCGTACCAAGCGGTTGCCCCAGCAGCTCGGCGATGTGCTTGAAGCTCATCCCGCCGTGGTGACGAAGCTCGACGACCTCGCGGTCCGAATCTGCCAGGTCCGCCATCGCGGTCCGCAGGCGACGAATCCCCGCCTCGTCGCTTTCAGCGCCACCCGCCGAGCGACTCGCGACCGACTGCTCAAACGCCTGCGGATCGGTGGCCTCGGGCCGGTGCTTGGCCCGCCGCACCTCGTCGCGGACACGGTTCATCGCGATCCGGAACAGCCAAGCCTCGAACCGGCCCTGCTCGCCGTACTGCCCTGAACCCAGTTTGGCCGCGACGGTAGCGAACACGGATTGCGTCAACTCCTCGGCAAGGTCATCGCGCCGCACGCGCGACTTGACCAGTGCGTACACGCGCCGCGCGTAAAGGTCGATCAGCCGCCTCCACGCGCTCTCGTCGCCGCGTCCGGCGGCGCCGAGGAGGGCTGGAAGGTCGGAGCCGGGGGCGCCGTGCCCCGTCTCACCAGAATGGGCGGCGGCCCGTTCCTTCATGGCCCTCATGCATCGGTCCAACGCCCGGATCGCGCGGATATTGCCTAATTCCACCCGAACGGAGGCTCCGAAAACGACCATCCAAGTCTCATGTGCGAGCACTGGGAACGGTCAGCGGCTGGCACGGGCGTCGGCCTGCGGTGAGGGGTCCTGAGGTCCGCAGTCCTGAAATCCTGTCGGTCCAGGAATCGGCATTGCGGGCCCGAGTCGGGGTCGAGCGAAGCGGACGAGGCCCCATAAAAAACGCTGCCTGCCCCGTGGCGCCCCCCTTGCGGACGGCAGGTTCGTCGCCTATTCTCCGCCTCGCTTCGGGTACCTAGCTCAATTGGTAGAGCACCGCATTGAAAATGCGGGTGTTCCCGGTTCAAGTCCGGGGGTGCCCATTGGCCCGTTTTCCATAGCGGCACACCGTACACCAGCCCCCACCAAATCCTCGGGATTTCGGGGGTTTTTCGTTCTCGGCTTGGACGCTGCGGAAGTGCTTGTGCACGCCGCGCGGCAAGCGATTGGCGGGACGGAAGATCACCCTCTTAGGTCCACCCGCGATCATCCGGGCCCGCCAAAAGAGTTCAAGGCCCTCGTCAAACTTGACGTGCCGAGGCGGCGCATCCAGCGGCTAACTGAGAACGTGCTCCCCAAGTCCACAGGGGACCCGGGCGTCTCCAGTGTGAGCACGCATCTTGTGGCTTGAACTTGGCGCGGGCAAAGAACGCGGCCCGAGCCTGTGCCCGAGCCGCGAAAGCGAATGAAGTGCAGTCAAGTACTGGCACGCAGGGCCATCAGTATCGACGCCGACGCGAGTTCAACACCGCGCTGCAGCCGACCAACCCAGCAGCAGCGGGCGCAGGGACGGGGATCGCATCGAGGCGGATGTCGTCAAACCCGGTCTGCGGACCGTTTGACTGCAACCGGATGGAGAGCGGCTGGCCGACCAATAGGCTGCCCGTGCTGTCAAACATTACGGAAAAGGACGTGAGCGATCCGGCGGGACCAATCGATGAATGTGTCGCCAACGGATCGCCGCCCGCCAGAAGCGTGACCGAGTACGTCGTCTGGAAGCCGATCGGATGGCCGGCAAACCCCGTGAGCGTGTAGAGGGTGTTGGCCTCGAGGTTGGATGAGAGGATCTGCGTGCAGGTCGCGACACCACTGCTGTCCGCTCGGGCGAGCCAGGCGATCTGGTTGCCGTCGGGCGCAGGCGCGGACCAAAAGTTACCCGGCGCATTGTTGATGTTCCACACCCCGCCCCCGCTGCCTGCCCGCGTCCAACCGCTGGGACTGTCGTTGGTGAAGGCGCTCGTACCCGGCAGTTCAAAGCTACCGTTCACGATGGGAATCGGCGAGGCCGACACGACCGCGGGCAACCCGCAGCACCATGCGGCGACCTTCCAGACACACATTCGAGGCGTCACATTCATCGTTCTCTCTCTTTCTGCGCCGGGACATCGCCCGGGTCTGGTGGGCGCGTCGGCACCCGCTACGACAAACTCGCCGGAAGCCTTCCGGCCCTCGTCAACCTCCCCATCATCCGCCGACAACTGCGCTTCATCACGCGGGTTAATCCGACAGACGGGGCCTGGTTTGAAGCCGGGAACACTCCCGATCCTCTGTGCGGCGCGCGTGAGCGCGTTTCATGCGTGAATACCTGGTTCGTGGCGGCAACCTGACCAAGATTTTAGGAATTCTTGCTAGAATTCGGCGGTGCCGCGCCAAGGTTCCGAACAGCCCCCAACCACCTCCGTGACCCTCGTGGTCCGCTTGCGAGACCCCGCCGATGCCGCGGCCTGGCGCGAGTTCGACACGCGATACCGCGAACTGATCGTTCGATTCCTCTGCCGTCGGGGCCTGCAGCGGGCCGACGCCGAGGACTCAGCCCAGAGCGTGATTTCCAAGCTCGTAACCGGGCTGCGGAACTTTCAATACGATCCGGTGAAGGGGGGATTCCGGGCCTACCTCTTCAGGTGCGCTCGATCAGCGCTCTCGGATCACATGACCCGTCAGGCGCGCGCTCCCCGGGTGGTATCCATGGCAGACGGACAAGGGCAGCCCCCGAGCCGAGCGGCGCTTTCCGATGATCCCATGTATCTGGAGTTCGAGCGAGAATGGGTGGATCACCATTACAGGCTTGCGGTGGCGCGATACAAGGGGAGCGCCGACGAGCGCGCCGCCGCGCTTCTCGATGCCGCTCTCGCCGGCATCGCCCCCCGGCTCATCGCCGAGAAGCAGGGGATATCTGAGAACGCGGTCCACAAAGCCATGCAGCGCCTGCGCGATCGGCTCCGCGACCTCATCGAGGAACAGGTCCATGACGAGGAGACAGGCGATGACCGGCCCGCCTGAATCGCACCTACCAAACCGCGCGGGGCCTGGCCTCGACAATCGGGTCGAGCGCCTCTTCGAACTCCACTCGCCCGCGTGGATCGATCGTGCCCGCATGGCCGTCGCGGAACGCCCGCTCGGAATGCTCGGGGCGTACGAACTTCTCGCGGAAATCGGCCGCGGCGGGCAGGGGGAGGTGTACCGCGCGATCCAGCCCGGCACGGGACGGCGCATCGCGCTCAAGCGGATCGCGGGCCTGGGTCTGGCGCCCAGCGACTCGCTGCGAGCACGGTTCGCACGCGAAGTCGGGGCGATGACACGCCTGTCCCATCCCAGCGTCGTCACGGTTCACGCGGCCGAGCAGATCGAGGGGCACACCGTCCTTGTCATGGAACTTGTCGATGGAACACCCATCGATCGGTGGGCCGATGCGCGCTGGGCTGACGCCCGTTCGGCGTTCCACACCATTCTGGCCGCCTTCGCGGAGACCTGCGACGGCGTGGCGCACGCCCACTCGCGCGGCGTCATCCACCGCGATATCAAGCCGAGCAACGTGCTCGTCACCCCGCTCGGAAGAGCCAAGGTGCTTGATTTCGGTATCGCCAAGCTGCTCGACGAGGCGCAGCCCACCCACGCGACCGTCAGCGTCTTTGTTGGCACGCCGGGCTACGCCGCGCCGGAGCGTACGCGCCCGGGCAAGTCCGAGGCTGACACGCGGAGCGACGTGTACTCGCTTGGGGTGCTGCTGTTCCGCATCCTCGCGGGGCCCAACGCCCCGGTGCCGCGCGGACCGGACGCCACAGGCGGCATGCGGGTTTCGCGCCGCCGAAACCTGCCGAAAGAGTGCGACTGGATTATCGACCGGGCGACGAGGGCCGATCCCGCCGAGCGGTATCAGACCGTGGATTCCCTCGCACGCGATATCCGCGCCCTGATCAAGGGAGAAGCGGTCGAAGCTGCGCCGTCGAGCGTGCGTTACCGCATGCGCAAGTGGATCGCCCGCAACCGATACACCGCGCTCGCATCTGCGGCTGTGGCCGTTGCGCTCGTGGCGGCGACCATCGTGAGCCTTCTCGCGGCTGAGACCGCCCGCTCGGCGCTGGCGCGCGAACGCGCGGCCCTTTCGGCCTCGCAAGACGCCGAGCATCGGGCGGTTCAGGAAGCGTCCCGCCAGCAGCAGGTCTCGGCTCTCATGCAGCAGGTGCTCGGCGCGAGCGGGGCGATCGGCGGCGGCCGGCCCGACATCACTGTCCGCGAAGCGCTCGACAACGTTGTCAAGGCAAAGTTCCCGAATCCGAGCGAGCGATCCGGGCTGGACCCGCTCGTCGAGGCGGCGGCTCGCACGGCAATCGGCGACACGTACCTGGGGATCGGGCGATTCGAAGACGCCGTCACGCACCTCACCGTGGCCGACGCCATCCTCCGCGATTCGGACCGCGCGAACTCCGACGATCACCTCCGCGTCCGGTACCTGCTGGGCCGAACACTGCGAGCTTTGAGCCGACGGTCGGAAGCCGAGCCGGTGCTCCGAGGAGTCGTTCAGGCGTTCCGCACGCGGGGGTCAGCCGCTTGGTCCGAACTCGCCGAGGCGCTGTCGAGCCTCGGCGTGTGCCTGCGCTGGATGAACCGAGGGGACGAGGCCGAGGCGTGCTACCGCGAAGGCATGGCGCTCTACGAAGCGGTCGGTGGGCCGGACAGTCTGGGCGTCTCAACCATGGCCCTGAACATATCCATCCTGAGGTCGCGCCGCGGCGATCATGCCCAGGCCGTGCCGCTGGCGTGCCGCGGCGTTGAAGTACGCGACCGCGTGTATGCCACGGCGCACCCGGATCGCTCGGGCGCGTACGCGATTCTCGGAGCCGTGCTCTGGGCCGCGGGTGCGCAGGTGGAGGCGGAGGAGAACTTCCGTCGGGCGATCGCCATGGACCGTGAGATGTCTCCCTTACCCAGCATGGCAGTGGCATGGCGGCTGGCAGACCTCGCGCGCCGGCTCGATTCAATCGGCCGACTCAAGGAAGCGATTGACCTGGACCTCGAATCGATGCGAACAGAAGTCGCTGTCAGCGGCGCGAAGCACCCCAGCGCTCTGGCTTCAAGGGCACGAGTCGCATCACTCCTCCGGCGTTCAGGTCGTCTCGACGAATCCGAGTCATTGTGTCTCGCGGTCGCAGCGTCTGAGCTGACCCCCTCGGCCGGAGCGGGCTCGCTCCTCACGGAACTCGCAGAAACCCGCGTCGCCCTCGGGTGCCTGGGCGACGCCGAACGCGATTTCCGACGCGCATGGGAACTTCAGATTCCGGTCGCCGCGGAGCCGTTGGCCGCGCGAGGCGCTCTGGCTATCCGCATCGCACGATTCTACGAGGACCTGGGCGACCTCGCGACCGCTGCCGAATGGCGCAGGCGTGCCACGGAATGAAGAGCTGAACGTGGCTCCCACGGGAACAGCATGAGCCGCACGGACTCGCATGACGCTTATCGGGGCCTTCCGTCACACAACGGCTTACACCCCGATCTTCGCCATCTCCTCACGAAGCTCGCGCTCCGCCTCGGCCCAGTTAGACGCCTGGTCGCCGCCGAAACGCTGCCAGCGGAAGTACGCCGCGGTCGCGATCTCGTCATAGCTCGGCGAGCGCTGGCCGTTGCAGCAGCCCGGCTTGGAGCAGCAATCGGTGTTGGGCTTCGCTTCCACCGTGGCCGGAGCCTTCGCCGCGGGGGCGGGAACGCTGGTCGGCGCCTTGGTGGGCGGAACCGGGACGCTCACGGGCTTGGCGGGGGCCGGGGCTGGGGCGGAAGTTCGAGCGGGAGAGTTCTTGACGGGCGGCATGGTCTGGCTCCTCTATCCGGCGAGACGCCGGGGATGTTCGGTCTGGAAGCACCTGCTTGGTCAGCGCGGCGACCCCGAAGAGCACGCCGTACTGACCCAACGCACATGCGATGCCGCGCCCCGCGTATGGGGGACGGCGAGCCGACGAGCACTCAATCGGCAAGTCCGAAAATCATTCGCATCTGGGTCCCCAATGTCCAGCCGTTGACCCCATTCCCGAACCGTTCTAATCCCCGACGGGTATACTCCCGCCCCACCGCAATGGCTCTTGTTTGGCAGTAGCTTGTTTGGGGGTCCGCATGGGTCGTAGCCACGCCGCCAACCCGCCCACCGCCACCGGCCTGGCCGCGGTGGTGGAACTGTCCAAGCCCGGCATCGTCAAGATGGTGACTTTGTCGAGCGCGGTCGGTTTCGTCATGGCGATGCTGGGAACCCGAGACTGGGACGCGACGCGCCTGGTCACGCTCGCGATCGGTTGCATCGTCGGCACGGCCCTCTCGGCGGCGGGCGCCAACTCGCTCAACCAGGTCATGGAAGTCGAGCGCGACGCGCGGATGCGCCGCACCCGGTTCCGCCCGGTGCCTTCCGGTCGCATGGGTGAACTGAGCGCCCTGCTGGCGGGCGTGGCGCTGAGCGTCGCCGGCTTGGGCGTCCTGTGCATGGCGTGCAACGCGTGGGCTTCGCTGGTGTCGGGGATCACGATCGCCAGCTACCTGTTCTGGTACACGCCGATGAAGCCGCTCTCGCCGCTCTCAACCATCGTCGGCGCGATCCCGGGCGCCCTGCCGCCCTTGATCGGCTGGAGCGCGGCCCGCGGCGGCGCCGAATACGCCGGCCTGCTCGAACCCGGTGGCTGGGCCATCTTCGCCATCATCTTTGTGTGGCAGGTGCCGCACTTCCTCGCGATCGCGTGGAAGTACCGCGAGGACTACGCCGCCGGCGGGCACCGCGTGCTGCCCGTCGTGGACCCGTCGGGGGCCTCGACCTCACGCAGCGTTGTCGCTTGGAGCCTGGCGCTGCTGCCGATCTCGCTCGTGCCGATCCGATTCATGCCCGACCGCCTGGGCATCGTCTACGGCGTCGCCGCCGCCCTCGCCGCGGGTGTGATGGTGTGGGAATCCGTGCGCCTCGCCCGCGTACGCACCGACACCAACGCCCGACGGCTTTTCTTCGCCTCGATCATCTATCTGCCCGTCGTGCTGCTGGCCATGGTCGGCGACGGCGTGCTGACGGCGGCGCTGCGGTGAACCCCGCCTCGGGCTCACCCCCGGCGGCGCCGCGAGCCCCCCGGCTTCCCGGGTGGCTCCCGGTTCTCGCGCTCGTGCCCGTGGCGGTCGTCGGGACGGCTCTCTGGCTGATGCTCCCTTCACGCTCCGCGCCGCCGGTCGCACCCGGCCAGGCCGCGGGCAACAACCCCGCCGACGATCAGTCCGCCCTGGCCTCCATGCACATCCCCGAGTTCGCCGCGCGTGACCAGGAAGGCCGCGCGGTCGACCGGTCCATCTTCACCAAGCCGGGCCGCTACAGCGTGCTCAGCTTCGTGTTCACCCGCTGCGTCACGGTCTGCCCGATCACCACCGGCCAGCTCACGCGCCTGCAGGGTCTGATTCGGAACATTCCCGCAGACCGCGTGCAGATCGTCAGCCTCTCGGTCGACCCCCGGCACGACACCCCCGCGACACTGAAGGAGCACGCGGCGTCCTTCGCCGACTTCTCCCGCTGGACGTTTCTCTCCGCCGACCAGGCCACGGTCAACGCCATCGTCGAAAAAGGCCTGGGCTTCGCGCTCGAGACCGACGCCAAGTCCACCATCGACCTCGGGGGCGGCAGGTCGATGAACAATATCGTCCACCCCAGCAAGTTCCTGCTCGTTTCACCGGAAGGCAACGTCGTGGGGATGTACCGCGGGATGGACGAGGACGACGTGAACCGGCTGATCCTGCGGCTGCGGGCCCTGCGGTAGCTCAGCGCCGGCACTTACGGATGCGCGAGCGCCGGGCGTTCGTCGCCGGGTTCGGCGGGCAGTGAGACCGGCAGGCCCAGCGCCGCCGCGATCGTCTCCCACGCGCTGGGCACGACGCGGTATTGCACGGGGCGGACATCGACCCGGGCCCGCCACACCTCGGGCGCGACCGACCAGAGCGAGGGCGAAAGGAGCACGCCGCAGGCCTTCGCGGGGCGGGCGCCGCCGAGCTCATCGCCGAGGCACGCTTCGAGACGGGCCGTTGAAACGGCGCGGTGCGGGAACAACGCCGAGCCGCCGCCCACGCGCGCCCGCAGATCCTCGGCCATGCTCGCCGCCAGCGCCGGCGTGAGCGCGAATACCGTCCACCGGCGCCCGCGCCCCGGTCCCCGCCCCCGCCCCCGCCCCCGCCCCCCCCGGATGCTCTGGATCATCGCGGGTGCGAGCTCCACCGGCGCGGTCAGCACCGCGACGCCGGACTGCTTCGCCGCATCGCGGGCCTCGCGCGTGTGCCACGGGGTGGTCACGATGGTGCGGACCCCGTCGGGCACGCCCGCTGCCCGGAGCTGCCCAGTGGTGATCGCCCGGCACGCCACCCCGAGGTGGTGCCGAACCTCCGCCGCGTGCTCACCGGCCTGGAACTCGGTGCACTCGACGAAGGCGCACTCGGGGCGCAGCTCCGATCGGGCCTCGGCCATCTGGGCAAGCGCCCGGGCCGCGCCGACGAGTGACATGCCCGTGTGGGCCGGCGCGCCCCGCTCGAACCACTCCCAGAGCCCCTGGAACTCCTTGTTCATGGCGTGGAGGCGTCCGACGGATTCGCCGGGCGCGACGTAGTAGCCGTCGCGGTCGCGGCTCACCACCAGCCCGCGCTCCACCAGCCGTCGGTATACGCGGAAACACGTCACCTCGTTGATCCCCCACCGCTGCTTGGCCTCGCGCAGCGGCGGCAGGCGCGTCCCCGGCGTCCAGACCCCCGTCGCGATCTGGTAGACACAGTCGCTCACGACGGACTCGAGCTTGCCCGTGCGCCTGGCGCGCGGAGAAACCGGCGCCGGCGCGCCGACACCCGCCAGGGAAATGCCACGCACCTCCGGAGGTTCTGCGGCAGTTGTGACGGGCTCGGTCATGTGGCGCGTCCGTGCGGGCGGCTGATCTAGCTATACTAAGTATAGCAGAGAATCCTCACCGGTCAAACCCAGCCTCCGAACGGAGACCCGCCATGCCACGCTTGCTCCTCGCTCCGGTTCTTTTCGCGTGCCTGCTGCCTGCCATCGCCGTGGCGAGGCCCGCGGTCACGTCGTGGGCCGACGCCCCGTTCGCCGCCGTCGAGGGCGTCAGCGAATACCGCCTGCCCAACGGATTGCGCGTGCTGCTGTACCCGGACCCCTCATCTTCAAACTTCGCGGTCACAGTGGCCTACATGGTCGGCTCGCGCCACGAGGCGCTCGGCGAGAAGGGCATGGCCCACCTGCTCGAGCACCTCTTGTTCAAGGGCACCCCGAGCTGCCCGAACATCAACAAGGCCCTGAAAGACCACGGCGCAACCTCGAACGCCCAGACGTGGCTCGACCGGACGATCTATTTCGAGTCCATGACGGCGACCGACGAAAACCTCGCGTTCGCGGTCAGCATGGAGGCCGACCGCATGGTCAACTCGTTCATCGCCGCCGAGGCGCTCGCCTCCGAAATGACGGTGGTCCGCAACGAGTTCGAGATGGGCGAGAGCGACCCGTTCACGATCCTGTTCAAGAGCCTCTACGCCAAGGCGTACACCTGGCACCCCTACCGCGACGCGAGCATCGGAAACCGCGCGGACATCGAACGCGTGCCCGCCGACAACCTGCGCCGTTTCTACAAGCACCATTACCGCCCCCAGAACGCGGTGCTGACGTTCGCCGGCAAGTTCGATCCACCGGCGCTGCTCGCGCTGATCGACAAGCACTTCGCGCCGCTCAAGAACCCGCCGGAGCCGCTCGCGGGCACGTGGACCGACGAACCCACGCAGGACGGCCCGCGTCACGTCGAGATCCGACGCGAGGGAACCCAGGCCTCGGTCGGCGTGTTCTACCACACCCCCGCCGGCGCCCACCCGGACGCCTCGGCCGTCACCCTCTTCAACCCGCTTCTGAGCGACGTGCCATGGGGGCGGATGCACAAGGAGCTGGTCATCCCGAAGCTCGCCGCGAGCGTGCAGGTCATCGCGTACGGCCTGGCCGAGCGCGGCCAGCTGGTCGTCATCGCCACCCTGAACGAGGGGCAGCGCCCCGAGGCGGCGCTCGCCAGGATCCAGGAGGTGATGGAGGGATTCTCAACCCACCCAGTCACTGACCTCGAAGCGCAGCGCGCCAAGGCGTCGATGCTCTCGCAGAACAAGAACGCCTGGAACGACAACCTGAACTTCGCCTACGACCTCGCACAGTTTTCCAGCGTGGGCGACTGGCGGCTGGCGTTCGTGAACCGCGACCGGATCAAGGCAATGACCGCGCAAAGCATGCAGGCCGCGGCGGTGAAGTACTTCGTGCCCGACAACCGCACCAGCGGCGTGTTCCTGCCGACCAAGGCCCCGACCCGTGCCCAGGTGCCCCCCGCACCGCCCATCGAGTCGGTGGTCGGGGGCTACGCCGGTTCGGAGCCGCCCAGCGCCGGCGAGGCGTTCGACGCCGACCCTCTGAAGATCGAGAACCGCGTGTCCAGGTTCGAACTCGCTCCAAGCATCAAGCTCGCGGTGCTCCCCAAGAAAACCCGCGGTCGCACCGTGCGAATCTCGATGAGCGTCCGCTTTGGCGACGAGCGGTCGCTGGCGGGCCGGGGCGTCACCGCCGAGCTCATGGCCTCCATGCTCGTCCGCGGCACGACGACCCGCGATTTCCAGCGGCACTCCGACGACATGGACAGGATGCAGTCGGACATCTCGGCGTCCTGGGACAGCGGCGCGCTCAAGGTCGACGTCTCGACCACGCGCGAGCACGTCGCCGAGCTCGTTGACCAGGCGCTCGATGTCCTGCGCAATCCGACCTTTCCGGAAGCCGAGCTCCGCGCGATGATCGGCGACCGCGTCGGCTTCGCCGAGTCCCAGCTGAGCGACCCGCAGGCCCTGGCCTGGAACGCCCTCAACCGCGCCGTCGCGCCCAAGAGCGCCGCCGCCTATTTCTACCTGCCCGCGCTCTCGGAGCGGCTGCAGGCGCTCAAGAGCTGCACGGCGTCGGACCTGCGTACATTGTTCGACCAGCAAGTCGGCCCGAGCAGCGTGCAGATCGCGGCGGTGGGCGACTTCGACCCCGAGCCGCTCCGCGTCCAGCTCGACAAATCGCTCGCGGGTTGGAGCCAGCGCCTCCCCTACCGCCGGCCCGAGCGCCGACTGGAGCCGGTCGCCCCCGGCGCCCAGACCATCACCGTCCCCGACAAGCCCATGGCCACGGTGGGCCTCGCGACCGCGTTCGCCATGTCGAACAACGACCCGGACGCTCCTGCCCTCCGCATCGCGTCCTCGATTCTCGGCAGAGGGCTCTCGAGCCGTCTGGGCCAGCGGCTCCGGGAGAAAGACGGGCTCTCCTACGACTTCATCGCACGCATGCAGAGTGAGGAGCTCGACGAGTTCACCAGCCTGCTCGCCTACGCGATCTGTGCCAGGGAAAACGCGGACAAGACCGCCGCCGCTCTGATGGAGGAGGTCCGGCGCTGGATCAGCGACGGCGTGACGAAGGAGGAGCTCGACGACGCCCGCAAGAACAACCGCCTGTCGGTGCTCCGAGGCTTCGGCTCAGACAGCACCCTCGCCGAAACGCTCCGCGAAGGGCTTTTCCTGGGGCGCACTCTCAAGTGGAACGCCGACAGGCTGGACGCCGTGGACAAGCTCACGGTCGAAGAGGTGAACGGTGCGCTGAAGCGCCGGCTCGCCGGCCTCGCCTTCCACGAGGTGCGCGCAGGCGATTTCGCGCCCCCGCCACCCCCGATCAAGCCATGACCGCGCTCTCAGGCCCGACGCCGGAAACTCGAACTCGCGTGCCAGGCCAACGGCAGCAGCGACGCCGCCAGCAGCACCTTCGCACCCGCGTCCAGCGGCACAAACGGCACCACCCCCTGCCGCCACGCCGCGCCCCAGTCCCAGCCGAGCACCGCGGCCAACCACGGCACGCCGACCGCGAAAACCACCGCATTGCCGATCAGCATCGCAGCGCACGCGGAGAAAAACCGCCGGTCCCAGCCGCGCTCGGCCAGCCACCCGGTCACGAACGCCGCCGGGATGAACCCCAGCAGGTACCCGCCGGTGGTCCCCAGCAGCACCGCGGCGCCCATCGAGAACCCGCTGAACACCGGCAGCCCGGCCAGACCTTCGATCAGGTACGCGATCACAGCGGCGGCCCCGCGGCGCGACCCCAGCAACGACCCCACCAGCATCACGCCCAGCGTCGAACCGCTCACCGGCACCATCCCGATCGGGATCATCACCTGCGCCAGCGCCGCGATCAACAGCGAACCGGCGAAAACCAGCGAGGCGTCACGAATCAACGGCTTTGTCCCAAAGGCCGGGATCACAGACTCAGCGAGGGTCATCATGCCAGGTCGCATCGATGTGGCTCCGCAATCAGGGAATGTTCGGGCGCGGGACGGAACTCCAGGCGCGGACCCGGGGACCAGAGGCCCCCGGGGGCCGGAAGCTGGGACTCTACCACACGAGCGCCAGACCCGCCCGGCTCAGTCCCGCCGGCGCGCCCGGCTTTGGTGAGCCGCGCCGGGCGTGTACCCTAAGGGCCATGATTCCGGTCGGCGAAAACGCGCAGCGGTTCGGCCAGTCCGGCCAGGCGCGCGTATGGCCGGGTGCGATCGTGTGGGCCTGCGTGTTCCTGATCGCGGCGCTGCTCTCCATCCGAAAGGTCTGGGAGGCGGATTTCTGGTGGCAGCTCGCCACCGGCCATTGGGTGATGCAGCACTGGGTCCCCCGCAAGGACCCCTTCAGCTTCACCAACCCCGGCCACGACCGCCTCGAGCTCCGCTGGCTGTACTGCGTGTGGCTGCACCTGACCGTGACGTACCTCGGTGTCGGAACGGCGGTCCTTACGAAAACTCTCGCCGTGCTCGCCACCCTGTGGGCCTCGGTGCGTGCCGGCCCGGCCCGGCTCGGCTCGGTATGGCATGCCGTGGTCGCCGGCCTGTGCGTTTTCGCGGCCAGCCAGCGCTTCATGCTCCGCCCCGAGACGCTGTCGTATCTCTTCGTAGCGGTCTTCGTGCTGGGCATTGAGCGCCTCAGGGCCCGGCCCCGGGACAGTCGCCACCGCTCCGCGTGGATCGCAACCCTCGCCGGCGTTCAGCTCGTCTGGACCAACTGCCACGGCCTGTTTGCCCTGGGCCCGGCCATCGTCGGTGCGTGGCTCACCGGCGAGCTGATCGACGGGTTCCTCCGGCGGCCGCTCACCGGCACAGAGGACGCAATCGATGCGGCCAGGCCTCAGACCGTCCCGCAGCGCCCGCTCCGCGCCGCCTCCTACTTGCTGATCGCCGTCAGCCTGGCCTGCCTTGTCAACCCGTACTTCATCAAGGGGATCTGGCTGCCGGTGCAGCAGTTCCTCGTGCTGCACGGCGGCTCGCAGAAGACATTCTTCGCCGAGTTCGTCAGCCCGTTCGACCTCCCGCCGGGGTCACCCCCCGCCGCGACGCTCGGCGAGAAGCTTTCCCGGCTGGTGCCGTCAAGCGACGATCACAACGCCATCTTCGCCTACAAGCTGCTGCTCGGACTGCTGGGTGTCACGGCGCTGTTCAACCTCCGGCGCCTGTCGGCGTATCACTGGTTGCTGCTGCTGTCGCAGGCCTACCTCACCTTCACCGGGGTCCGCAATGTCCCCCTGCTCGCGGTAGTCGCGCCGCTGATCGTTTTCACATACTCCCGGCGGCCCCAGCCCCCGAATCTTCCCGTTCGTTCCGGCGCCGGCGGTTTCGCCTCGCTGGCTTCGCTCGCCCTGCTGTGCACCACGACCTGGTTCTCGTGGCGGATCGTCACCAATCGCTACAACCTCGAACAGGGAGACAGCACCGAGTTCGGCCTGGGAATCTCGACCTTCCGGTTCCCGATCGACGCCACGCGAACCCTGGCGGAATCAGGCGTCGAGGGACCCATCTTCAACAGCCCGCTCGCCGGCTCGTACCTGCTCTCGCAGGGACTCAAGGTTTTCATCGATCCGCGCGGCGAGGTGTATCAGGACTCGATCATCGACGAGTACCGCGGGCTCGTCGAGCACCCCGACCGCCTCGATGAATACACCGACCGCTACGGGCTCCGCGCCATGGTGCTCGAGACGCAGAACTACTCGCTCGCGCCGTTGATCCGCACAGCGGCGGGCAGCACGCACTGGCGCCTCGTCCACCTCGACCCGGTCGCCGCGGTCCTGGTCCACACGGCCTCGGCCTCGAAGCTGCCCGCGCTGTCGCTCGAAAGCAGCGCATGGATGGACCAGACGCTCGCGCCGCTCCCCCCCGTTCGCGCCTGGAGCATCACGAGCAGGTGGGAGAAGCCCTCAGACCCGGCGCCCTACCTGGTCCTGGCCCGCGCCTGCGCCAACCTCGGCGCGTTCAGGGCCGCTCGGACGCTGTACGAAGACTGCCTCTCGATCACCGAGACGGGATTCCCCGACTACGACAACCTCTCCCGCCTGGCGACCCTCACCGGCGACTGGTCCGCGGCGGCGGACTACGCGGCCCGTCCGTTCGAACTCGGGGGGGCGCCCCCGCCCGGCCAGACGCCCGCGGCCCGGGCCGACAGCGCGCTCCGCGCCGCGGGCTTGCTGCTCAAAGCGGGCGACGGGCGACGCGCCCTGCCGATCGCCCGCATGGCGGTGCGCCAACTGCACGACGAGCCTGATGCGCAGCTGGTGCTCGGGCTGGCCGCGCTGGCAGCCGAGAGCAACGAGGAAGCGCTCGGTGCGCTGAGGCTGGCCGACATCCGCCGCCCGCACTCGCCCAGCATCCTCGGCCCGCTCGGCCGGGCCCAACTGCGGAACGGCAAGCACGCCGAGGCCCTCGCGTCACTCGAAGCCGCGATGAACGCGGGCGTGAGTGATCCGGGCGTGTTGCTCGACGCCGCCGAGGCCGCGCAAAAGCTCGGCTATCTCGACAAGGCGCGCGGCTGGGTGCAGCAGGTGCGCGAGCGCTCACCCAGCGACGTCCGACTGCCGGCGCTGATCCAGTCGCTGGGCATCGAGTGACCGGCGCGCGAGGAACGGAAAAGGCCCCGTGCCGCTGCACGGGGCCTTGACATGAATTCCTTGGTTGGTCGCTGGGCCGGACCGTTCAACTGCACGTAGCGCCGAATACGCCGATCAGGGAGATCAGGTCGAGGGTATTCACCTGCCCGTCGCCGTTCAGATCGCCGCCGGTGCCGGGGGGCACGCTGCCGCCGAAGTTGCCCAGGAGCACCAGGAGGTCCGGCGTCCCGACATAGCCGTCGCCGTTGATGTCCTGCACCAGCACCGCGATGGTGGCGCCGGGGCTGTACACAGTCCCGCGATCGTTGGTGAGCCGGCAGTCATAGTTGCCGGCGTCGGCGCCCGACGCCGAGGGGATGTTGTACGAAGTTCCGTTGGCGCCGCCGATATCGACCGTGTTCTTGCGCCACTGGTAGCCGATTGTGGGCGAACCCTCCGCCGCAACGCTGAGCGTGATGCTCGAGCCGGGGCAGCGGGTGCCCCCGGCGGTGCTGGACACCACAAACGGGGCCACGCCGAGCGTGCCGTCGGTGTTGACGTTCTGCACCAGCACGTCGCCGGAGCCGCTGGGTCCATTGGTCCAGGCCAGCAGCGCGTACCCCGCGGTGCTCATGGCGACATTCAGCCTGGCCTTGCCGGAGTCGACGGCGCAGGGCAGGATGGACCAATCCACCGCCCCGCCCGGCTTCACGCCCGCGCCGAACACCACGCCGGTGAGCGCGCTCCGCGAGTCCTGGCCGAACACCATGCACCCGCCGTCCGGAGTGGCGACGCACTGCACGAAGCCCGACTGGTTGCCGGTGCCGGTGGGCAGAATCAAGACGCCGGTGTCGGTCCACTGGCGGGCGCCGGCGGAGTCGATCTTGTTGACGATGACGCTGTAGTTCCCCTGCGTGGGCGTCGCGCTCTCGGTGCTGGCGAGGAAGTAGTTCCCGCCAACCGGGTCGTAGGCCAGGCCCGCCGAGATGCGGATGCGCCCGGCCGTCACGCCGGTGTTGGCGACCGGCGAAGCGAACTTCAACGCCCCGGTCGAGAGCACGTGCTGGATGTACGCGTTCCGCGAGCCGCCCGTCTCGTACCAGCCGTAGACCGCCCCGCCCGCCCCGTCGGGGATCATGGTCGGGAAGTAACCGTTCTGGATGCTCGTGGTATTGAAGACAATGACCGAGGTGCCCGCGTTCCACAGCGGCGCCACCGAGGCGTCGTACTTCTGGGTGTACAGCGCCTTGGAGCTGGTATTCGGGTTCGTAGTGCTTCCGCGCACCCACAGGGCGATGAAGTTGCCCGCGCTGTCCGGCTGGAGATCGGTCAGCGACATGTAGTGGCCCGCTTCCTGCAGCACCACCGGGGCACCGAGCTGGGGCACGCCGTTACTGTCCAGCCGTTGAATCGGAATCTGCGTGTTCAGCGTGCTGTAACCCACGACGTAGTCGCCGGTGGAGAGCTGGCACACGCGGGGATTGCCCTTGAAGTTGGCGTCGTTGGTGATCGTGCTCCCGGCTCCCCACAGCAGCGTGCCCGCGGGGCTGACCTTCTGCACCGTCACCTGCTGGTTCCCGCCGGGCGTCGCGCGGTCATCGTTGAACGCGATGACCGCGTTGCCGGCGCTATCGACGATCAGGTCATAGTCGACCGTGGAGGAGACGGATCGGTCGGCGATGAGAACGCCGTTGTGGGCCCACTGCTCATAGCCGCGGGCGTTGAGCCGCTGCAGCTTCACGTCGTACCCCCCGCCGGCGTTGTCGAACCACGCCACATAGCAGCCCCCGTCGCTCGTGGCGCGCACCTTGGGCTGCACCTGCTCGCTGCCAAGGTCCGCAACCGGCAGGTTCGACGTGTTGCTGCTGGAGTACTGCCCCAGAACCGGCGCCGACGCAAGTACAAGCAGCGCACAGGTCACAACAACGCGGGGTGAATCATGAACGCAACGGGTCATCTCGGTCTCTCCTTCGGTGGGCGCCGGCACGCTCCGGGCGGCGGAACAGACACCGCCACGGCGCACCCGGGTCAAGGTGATCCAGTCAACACAATCTACCCCGATAATCGATTCGGTCCACCTTTCTTTGAAGAAATGTCGAAAGAAGGATCATTTCGCTTGTGACCAGGCGATTCCGAGCTAGAATTCCAGAGCTGCGCCAGCTTGTTCGCACTTTGAACGGCATGCCAAGAACCAGCCTGTCAACCCCCCCGCCGCCCCAGCCGACGACCTTCGACGCCGACGTGCGCTCCGCCGTCCAGGCTGTTCGCAAGGCAATTTCGGGCGCCCTGGAAGCGACCAGCCTGGACCCGAGCGTGCCCCAGGCGGCGTCACGGGCGCTCGGCATCGACAAGAGCCTCGCCTGGAAGCTCTGCCGCATCGTCACCGAGTCCGACCCGGCGCTGGTCGCTTCGCGTCTGCCCGGCGACAACGGGGTCCGCATCTTCGCCCGCGCGCTGAAAAAAGCGGGCGCACCCGGCGAGGTCATCGACTCACTCAAGGACGCAGTCGCCCGCTTCCGCGACACCCAGGCCCGGCACGCCTACGACCGCGACACCTTCGCCGCCATGCTCACCGGCTCCTCCTCCTCTCGTTCACGCGAGGAGGCCCACCGCAGGCAGTCGTTCCTGGGCAACAGCGCCACCTGGGGAATCCGCGCGGCGCTCCAGCTCAGCGCGCAGGCGATCGCCCCCAGCGCAACGCCGGGAAAACTCGACCTGGCCCGCGCCGGCGGCTTCATCGGATTCCAGCGCCTCCGCAACGATCTCCCATGGGCCGTCGCCAACATCGCCATCCACGACGACGAGGGCCGCTTCAAGACCTCTGACAGCTTTGGCCCGATCGACCCCGCCGGCATCACCCCCGGCGGCGTCCCGCTGATGCCCGAGTTCTGCTCGCCGTGGCTCCCGGAGATGACACTCTCCCGCACCCCGAACGGGCGCACCCGCCTGATGGTCGGCGAGGCGCCCCTCGGGCGCGCGGGGCTGATGGACGTCGTCACGGGCTGGGTGCGCCGCGGCGTATTCAGCGCCGTCCGAACTCCCGAAGACCAGACAGGCTCCCACAACACTTCTCTCAACACCCCTGCGGAACTGCTCATCCACGACCTGCTCGTCCACCGCGACCTGGCCTTCGCCATGACGCCCCGGGCCCACATCTTTAACCAGCTCCCCAGCGGCCCCGTTTACCCCGCCGACGGCATGGAGGCCGGGGCGATGAGAATCTCGCTGAGCCTCGAATCGCCGGGCGGGCGCGACGCGCCGCCCGACCTGACTACACCGGAGTTCCTCGCTTACCCGCGCCTGGCGGCGCGCATGGCCGCCGCCCTGGGCAGGCCCCTCGATGAGTTCGTGGGGTTCCGCCTGCGCGTGCCCTTCCCGCCCGTGCCGGCGATGAGCGTTCTGAGGCATGATCTGGCTGCGAGCGAGCGGCCTACGGGCATAGCTGGCCAAAGCGAAGCAGCAGCAACGTGAGGTCTTGGGTGTTGACCACACCATCACCATTCAAGTCAGCCGCCGCACCGACCGATCCGGCGGGCGTTTTCTGGCCAAAGCGAAGAAGGAGGATGGTCAGGTCACCGGTGTCGATTGATCGGCTGTCATCGATGTCCGCGGGACAGGGCAGCGGCCACGAACGCAGCAGTGAAACCGTCGCCGTGCTGAACTCGTCCTGTGAAGCCACACCAAGGCCGCTCAGGAAGTTGTACGACCTGCGGAAGTTGTAAGTAAGGTTTTCCCAGTCGTTGTAGCCCGTCATCTCGACCAGAGGTGCTGAGCCATTCCCATCCAGGTCATTCACAGCGTACCGCACTGATGCGTTATCGCCGGCGTTGTTGTTGCCGTCCCAATCCACTGGCTGGCCCTGATCAGCAAAGGCCCAGCGCTTTTTGCCGTTGGCAGCCCGGAACGGGACGAGGTATACCGGGTCCATAGCCGGACCCGGCGGCAATCTCAGGCCAAGCGATTCGTCTAATCCTGAACGTTGATCAAGCGTACCCCACGCTTCACGCGAATAGTCAAGACGCCAGGCCGACGAGCTCGTATTCGCTAAGAGAAGGTCAGGCATCTGCCAAATGTAGCTCATGACGCTCTTGTAGTTAGGCTTGTAATTGACAGTCGCTTGACCATCGGAACCGCCGTGGGAAAGGCCGAGGGTATGGCCGAGTTCGTGCATAAACGTGCCGGCTTCCGCATCCTCCGGAGAGCAGCCCGGCGGGAGCGGGAACGCTTTCAAAGACACAAAGAAGTTGCTGCTCGGTCGACCCGCCGCCTCACCGCTGCATAGTTGCTCCTGCCCGAGCGAGTCATATCCAATGACAAACTTGTTCACAAACATGCAGTACCGGTACGTAAGCCGCTTGGCAGCCAGGATCGCCGCCGAGTTCTGATCGCCCAGTTCAGCCGGTGTCCCGAAGGTCGGATTTGACCCGTTCTTGATCGTATTGAACAGGCTCCATTCCAGCGGCGATTGCCAATCACCAAGACCGATGGCGTTGTGGCCACCGTCGTCGAGGTGAAGAGCAATCCCACCAGCGACCGGCGCTTGCGCAAAGGCGTCACGCACACGATCGAGAGAACTTGCCATCGGCTTGCAGCCGGTCATGGCATCGATTTCGACGAAGATGTCCTTGCGATCAGGGGTCGCTCCGCGAGCCGAAAGCGACAGGTCCACGATGCCGTCGCCATCAGCGTCGATCCCGTTTCCAGGGGCCGTCGACTCCCACCGATCCCATAGCCCATCCGAATCAGAATCGTCAAACGCCAGCAGGAACTCGAATCCGGCAAACGCCTGGAAGCGGACCTGCCCCGACGGCGGCAGCGCCGACACAACCAACCTGTACCGCCACCCCACGAACGAGCGATCACGCATCACCGGCTGCATGGAAGCCGGAACATCCCACCTCGCCCCATTCACGAAGTAGGCGCCCGGAACGCTTGACATGAAATCCGGCATCGGGATCGATGAACCATCGTCCAGCAGCAACTCGCACTGGAGAACGCCACTGGTCTGTAGCGAGGCTTGACGAGCAGCCGCAAAGGGCGGCGCCGCGGCCATCCGAAGCCCGGAAAGCGGCACCGGCTGCGGCACCGGAATCACAGTCCAAGCGGTCGTCGTCCAAAGCGTTGAACTGCCGGGATTGGTGACAGTAATGCCCGTCAGCGCTGGCAACACAAGCCGCACGTTTGCATCGATCGACGACTGGTAACCGCCATAGGTGGCAATGACCGGCACACTACCTCCGGCCGCCGGCGTGAGCGTTGTCGACATTGTGCCGGAGCTTGCGTTACTCCGAGTGTTCCTGACTGTAATACGAACTGCTTCGCAGTCGACAACGGACCCGTTCACCGGCTTGAGAACCATCTGACCGACCGCAGACAAGCGGGATGTCGTATTGGCGGGCACAGTGCCGAGGGTGCTCGAGAGACCGAAATCGATGTTGCTGATCACTCCATTCGCCGACATGAGAGCGATCGACACCTCGTTGCTGAATGTGTTCGAGACGGAGCCGGCAGTCGCGGACAATCCGACAACGAACGGCCCGACGACCACCGCGCCGGCATTCTCGGCACTGAACGGCGCCGCGAGCGGGATCGTGATGACTTCCGTGGTTCCGAACCCTGACACGCTCTCGTTGAGCGGCACGGAGGTGGTGATTATCCCTGCTTCACGCAACGCTGCTTGGGCGATCTCCACCCCCATGAACCAACACACCAAGATGACGACACCAACGCCGCCTCCCTTCCGGAACGCACACACACGGTTCGATGTACTCAGGCGGCGAAAGGCACTCTTCATCCCAGAGATGCTACACAAACCCGGTGTTCGCTCAATACCGATGTTTGGGGGCAGATGGGGCTACTTCGTTGCCTTGGAAGCCTCGGCGATTCTTCTCGCCACCCTCGGCTCCTCCCCCGCCCGCGCCGCCCGCGCCTTCTCCTTGGTGTTCTCCGCCACCGCCTTCAACTCCTTGCGCAGCGACTCGCCCAGGCTGATCGCGCTCTCAAGCCCCGCGGGGATGGGCGCGTCCGGGTCCGCCTTCTCCAGCTTCTCGTCTTCATCCAAAAGCGCACGCGACTCCTGCGCCGCGATGTCCCAGTGGCGCACGGCGGTCTCCTGGTCGCCCGCCGCCCACGACGCGTCGCCGAGGTGGTCGATGATGATCGGGCTGCTGGTCCGCATCTCCACCTTGTCGTCCTTGGAGAGCAGCTCCAGCGCACGGCTGAGCAGCGACACGGCGCCCTGCCGCGCCTCGCCGGTCACGGGGTCCTTGTCGTCCTGGATGATGCCCAGCTTGTACCGGGCCCAGCCCAGTGAATCGATGTAGCTCGCCCGCTCGGGCTCCTTCTTCACAGCCACCTGGATGAGCCGGTGCGCCTCCTCGATGTCGCGGTCGGCGACCAGCAGCTTGTAGCCCAGGTCGTTGCACGCGCCGGGGTGCTCCGGGTCCATGCGGATGGCGTCTCGCAACATCCGCTCGGCCGCCTGGTCGCGCCCCAGCGTGCTCAACCAGTTTCCCAGCGAATAGGCCACGTCGGCCCGCTGCGGCGGCTTGGCGGCGCGGTTGTTGGCGCGGAGGTAACTGTCGTACACCTCGTCCATCACGCCGCCGGCGCGGGCCTCGTCGACTGCCCGCTCGAGGCTCTCGCCGTTCCGCGCCTCGGTGGCCAGCTGGATCCACATGGTGGCGCTGGCCGCCGAGACCTTGCCCAGCACCCGCGGCGCCAGCTCGATCACGCCCAGGGCGCGCTTGGCGTAGTCACGGATCATGTCCGTGTCGGCCCGCGGCAGCTTGATGTTCGCCTGGCGGTTGGCCAGTCGCCGGAACGCGGTGTCCAGCGCATCGCGGGCGGTCTGCAGCACGATCGCCTCGGCACGCTGCGGGAAGCGCTTCACCGCCGCCTCGACGTACGAGATCAGCTTGTCCGCCTCGATCCAGTCGCTCCGCGCCGCGACGAACAGCCGCATCCGCACCGGCTCGATGCCCAGCAGCGGCGCCGCGTCGGTCAGCGCGTTGATCAGATTCACGAACGGCTCGGTGAACGCGTCGTTCTCGGCCGCCGCCCTGCAGGACTGCACGATGAAGTCCGCGACCTTCGCCGTCTGATCGCCCCTGAACATCAGCCTGGGGAAGCGCTCCAGCAGGGCCCGCAGCTCGTCGCCCGCCTCGGTGAACCGCTTGTCGCGGGTGGCCATCTCGGCCAGCTCCAGCATGCTGTCGGGGGTGACCGGCGCGTTGCGCAGCCGCGTCTTGGCCAGCGCGTCGGCCTTGGCGGGGTCGTTCAGCCGGGTGCGGTAGAGCTGCTCCAGCGCCCGCGACACCATCACGTCCCCCGGCGCCGCGCTGTACCGCTCGCTCAGCAGCCCCTCCGCCTCGGTCGGGCGGCCCTGGGCCACCAGCGCGTCGGCGAGCTTGACCAGCAGCACGCTGGAATCCGGGAACCGCTCCAGCTTGCCCTTCAGCCAGCCCTCGGACTGCGCCGCCGAGCCCGTCCGTACCCACAGGTCGCACAGCGCCCCGACCACCTCTGGCTGTGTCGGGTTTTCCTCGGCGAGGTCGGCGAGGTCACGCTCGGCCAGGTCGAGCTGCCCGCGACCCAACGACTCCTGCGCGCGCATCCACCGCAACGCCCGGCTTGAGGGGTTGGCGTCGCGCATGCGCCGGATCACCTCGATCAGCCGCGCCTCGTCCGCCAGCGGCCCGCCGGGGCTGTACAGCGCGATCAGCCCGACGTACGCATCATCGCGCATCGGGTCGGCCTCGAGGGCACGCTCCAGAAGATCCCGCGCCTCCTCGCCGCGCAGCGACCGCGCGTGGAGCAGCCCGGCGGTGCTCAGCAGCTCGCCCCGGTCAAGCCCGCTGGGGAGCGCGTGGCCCGGGTCAAGCAGCGGCGCGAGCGTCTCCAGCGCCGCGTCGTCCCGCCCACGCTGAATGAGAGCCATGGCCTTGGCCGCGCGAACGAGATCGTCGGCATCCGAAAGCGAGTCGATCAGCTTGTCGGCCTCGTCGAACCGGCCCAGTTGCAGCAGGAGGCCGATCCTCGCCGCCACCGACGCCGGGCCGCAGCGCGGGTGCCCCTGGATGGACGCCAGTTGGTCCACCGCCGCCGCCGCCCGCCCTTCGGCCGCCAGCAGCCGGGCCCGCAGCAACACCGCCGCAGGCCTCGCCGCCGACTGGTCCTCCATAAACGCTCTGGCCTGCTGGGCGGCGGTCGACGTGACACCCTCGGTCGCGCGCCGGAACGCCAGTTCCGCCGCCACCGCGCCGCCGTAGCGCCGCTCCTGCATCGGCGAGGCGTCGATCAGCTCCTCGCCCTGGGAAATCAGCTCCCCCACCGGCGCCGTCCGCAGACGCGACACCAGGTCGCGGAGCGAGTCTTCATCACCCGGCGCCGCCGCCAGCCGCTCACGGAGAATCGCCAGCGCCCGCGCGCTGGGCGACGCCGCCGCCCGCGCCCGCGCCAGATACCCGGCGGCCAG
>CAZEDW010000032.1:0-50025 GCA_964510955.1 uncultured Phycisphaeraceae bacterium | reverse complement strand
CCGAAGCCCGCGGCGGCTGCTGCGGTCGCGCCCAAGCCCGCCGCACCGGCCGCGGCCGCCCCCAAGAAGGACCTGCCGCCCGCCGGCGCCGAGCCTCTGCGTCGATTCTGGCAGGACTTCGGGTCGGGTTACTTCGCGGGTGAGCCCAGCGTGCTGGAGAACCCCGGCAAGGCCAACTCCCTGCTCTCGGCCCTGCGCACGATGACGCCGGCGCACATCCACCCCGGCATCGATGGGTTGACGTACCTCATCGATCGGCGGCGCCAGCTCCGCACGCAGCTCAACATGCAGCGGGTGCTGGTCTCTTGGCTGTTTGTTCACGTCCCGCTCAGTTGGGGTCTGCTGGTTCTGGCGATCATCCACGCGGTGATGGCCCTGCGCTGGATCGAGGTGCCCGTATGAGAGATTTCCGCCCGCTCTCCGAACGATTCGAGTTGCCGTACGTGCGGCGGAAGCACTTCGCCGACCGCTGGACGGGTCGGCTGGGGCTGCTGGCGGCGGTGATCGTCGCCGGGACGACGGCGGCGCTGGCCTTCAAGGGTGCGCGCGACGACCGCGCGTACACCGCGGGGCCGTTGACGGCGGCGCACGACATGTTCGCGCAGGACTGCCAGAAGTGCCACGAGTCGTCGGAGAAGTCCGGTTGGCGCGGCTACTTCCAGCCCGCGAGCGACCGGCTGTGCCTCGATTGCCATAACTCGCAGGCCACCATCCACGCCGACAACCAGATCGCGATCTTCGCCGGCGGCGCGATGCCCGGGCACCCCGATATCCGTCTGAGCAGCAACTGCGCGGCGTGTCACATCGAGCACCGGGGACGCTACGCGAATCTCTCGGAGGTCCCGGACTCGTTCTGCGTGCGGTGCCACGAGGACCTGGCGCACAAGGGCATCGGCCCCGCGGCCCCCAAGCCCGGCGCCGGCGCGGAGGCCGCGTCCAAGCTTGGCGACGCGAAGGCGGCCGAGCCTCCCAAGCCTGAGCCCGCCGTGACCCCCGCCCCCGCCCCCGCCAAGGAAGGAGGCCCGCAGTGACGCGCCCCACGCGCCTGGTCATCGTGTCCTCCTTCGCCCTCGTCGCCGCCGGGGCGATCGTTGTGGGCGTGACCCCGTTGCCTCGCACCGCCCCGCCGCTCCCGCGGTCGTCGGCCAACAAGGTCACGAGCTTCGCGCACGACCACCCCGAGTTCGGCCCGCTGCGCGACGGCCGCATCGACGCCTCACCGCTGGTGTTCACGCACGCGCGCCACATGAGCGAGAACGTGAAGGGGTGGAAGGGCGAAGACCGCCCGATGACGTGCACCGATTGCCACGCGCCCGACGGCGAGCGCCGACTGATGAAGCCGATCCGCTACGAGGCTCACTGCCAGTTCTGCCACGGGCTCCGCGACATCGACGCGGCCGAGGGCAACGTCAAGCCCGTCCCCGCGCCGCACGGCAGCCCCGAGGCGCTGCTGGAGATCGTCGATTCGCAGTTGAACCAGTGGATCGCACAATCGCGAGCGATCGAGGCGCCCAAGCCGGCGGAACCGGCCCCCGGAGCGGGCACTTCGTCCGGCGACCAACCCAAGCCCGCCGAGGCCCCGGCCGGTCCGCGCGGGCGTCGCCCCGGCGCAGGGGCCAAGGCCGAGACGAAGAAGGCCGAGCTGCCCAAGTGGAGCAGCGCCGAGGACGTCGCCGCCTTCTTTACGAGCCAGCGCGCCAAGGTGCTGAAGAAGTTTGGCGACCCCAAGGCGGGCGCGTGCGCCAAGTGCCACCAGGTCGAGTCCGGGCCTGCGGGGGGGCCTTTCACCGTCGCGCACCCCAACACCCCTTCGCGCTGGTTCGCCAAGGCGACCTTTACGCACGGCTCGCACGAGATGATCGGCTGTGTCGAGTGCCACAGCACCAGCAAGGAAAGCTCCAGGACCAGCGACGTCAACCTTCCCGGCATCGAATCGTGCCGCAAGTGCCACTCGCCCAGCGGCGGCGCGGCGAGCGCGTGCGTCACCTGCCATGTCTATCACCAGCGGTCCGACCGCCCGCCGGATGGGCGACTCACGGCCGATCAGCTCCTCAACCGCAAGCCGGCGTCCGCGCCGCAGGCCGGCGCTCCGGCGTCGCGTGGCGAATCGCAGCCCGCCCCGTCGGCGCCGGCCCAGACGCCCAGCCCGGAGCCGCAGTCGCCCAAGTAGGCTGGTCCCACACTTCTGAAGTTCGGTGGAACACTTGCCGCGCCTGGCGGAGCCCTGTCGGGACCGGCGTTCGATTCACGCGCTCGGCGTGGTCAGTTCAACACCCAGAACTTCGCCGAGACACCCGGCACGCCGGGGTCGCTCGTGCCCGTCGGCAGCAGGCGGGCGGCGTCGAAATCACGCTCATCGCGGTTGACCACGACCACCACGCGGCGCCCGTTCAGCTCGCGCGTGAAGGCGAACACTCCGTCGTCACCCGCGTCGAGATGGCGCACCGAGCCGTAGCGGAGGACCGGGCCGATCGCCGGGTCTGATCGCAGGTTCAGCCATCGCGCGTATTCGAGCCGCAGAGCGGGGTCCGGCCGGTCGCTGATGTTGACCGGCTCGCCGGTGTCGCCCCAGGGGTAGGGCTTGCGGTCGGTCGGGTCGTCGGCGCCGTACATGCCCAGCTCGTCGCCGTAGTACACCATGGGCGCGCCGAGGTAGGTTGCCTGGATGGCCACCCCCAGCAACGACTTGCGGTAGATCGGTTCCGGGGGGCGGCCCTGCCTGTAGGCCTGACCGTCGGGGTCCTGCACGCGGTTGCGTCCGTCGTAGTCGCGTCCGGGATTGAAGAGCATCGAGACGAACCGGTCGGTGTCGTGGCTGCAGAAGAGGTTCTGGTGGATCAGGTTGGTCTGGGGCGCATCATCGAACGCCCTGACCAACTGGCCGATCATCTGGTTTGTCGTTGTGCCCGGGCGGACGCCCAGCCAATCCACGACGGCCTTGGCGAACGGGTAGTGCATCTGGGTGTCGAAGGTATCGCCCTTCATGACGTCCGATGCGTCGTCCCAGATTTCAGCGGTGATGAACGCGTCGGGGTTGATCCCTTTCACCAGCTGCCGCCAATCGCGCCAGAACGGAAGGCCGACGTCCAGAGCCACGTCGAGGCGCCAGCCGTCGATGCCGTCGGATGGGTCGCCGTCGCCGTTGGGGTCCATCCAGCGCTTGGTGACGTTGAAGAGATGGCGTTTCACCGGCTCGACCAGATCGCCGTTGGGCTGCTGCTTGAACTTGGGGAGCGCGCCGGTGTTGTACCAGCTCACCCAGCTCTTGAGCTTGCCGGCGTCGTCGAACTCGACGAAGTACCAGTCCTTGTAGGGCGACTTGCTTCCGAGCTTCTCGATGTCGTCGAAGGCCCAGAACGGGCGCCCGGTGTGGTTGAAGACGCCGTCGAGGATCACGCGCATGCCGCGCTTGTGCGCCTCGGGGATGAAGGTGCCGACGAACCACTTGTCGGCAGGCGTCCACGTCCAGGTCGCGGGGTCCTCGGTCTCGCTCATGATGCGCGACCAGCGTTCGGGAACGCGCCCGGCCTCCTGCGGCGTGGCGAGATTGAAATCGATGTGCCGGTAGTCCGTGGCGTCGTACTTGTGCATGCTCTCGGCCTGGAAAACCGGGTTCAGGTAGACCGCGGTCACCCCGAGCTGCTTGAGGTAGTCGAGTTTCTCCGCGACGCCCTGCAGGTCGCCGCCGTAGCGCCGGTCCCACACGACGTTGTACAGAGACCCGCCGGTGTGTGGCGGGACGGGCTGATCCTGCGGGATGTTGGCCCGCTTCTTCCATGCCGCCGCTTCGTCGTCGCTGATGGCGTACCAGTCGCTGTTCCATGGCATGAGCGTCACGCCGGGGCCGTGCGGGTCGTTGAGCGGATTTCCGTTGCGGAACCGCTCGGGAAAGATCTGATACCACACCGCGCCCATCGCCCACGCGGGCAGTTCCAGGGCGGGCGCGATGCGAACTGTGTAGTCCTTGCTGACGTACTCGGCCTTGGCATCGCGGAAACCCAGGGCGTAGGTGCACGAGCCGCCGGGCAGCCCGGTCATGATCCGGGCGGTCCAGCGGTCGAAGCCCGAGAGGTCGGTTGTCTTGTGCATGGCCGCCGAGACGCGGCGCACGCCGGGCCTGGGTTTGCCGGAATCATGGTCCGCCTTGTCGCCGATGACGCCCGCGTCGGCGTCGAAGAAGACGACCGCCTGCTCGACGTCGCCGGGCAGGGTGCACGCGCTGATCTCGGCCAGGCCGAGCGACCTGCTGATCGGGCGGAAGTCGCTCGTCAGCGATGGGTTGTGCCTGATGGCGTCGGCGTTGATGTCCTGCGGCTTGGGCGCGGGGAAGTCCTTGGGCTCTTTGCCCACCACGAGCAGGCTGCACGCCGAGCCATCATCGGCGCGGGCGCGGCGAGGGTTCGACGGGTCAACAACCGGTTGCTCCTCGTTGAGCACGAGCCTGTAGCGGTACGCGCCCTCGCTCAGCGCCATGCCGACAAAGAACGATCCGTCCTCGCGCGAGCGCATGGCCACCGCGCCGGAATCGGGGGGGAGCGCCCAGCCGTTGAAGTCGCCGGCCAGGTGCACGGCCCAGACGCGCGGGGCGTCGGCGCCGGCTTCCGGGGGCGCGGGGGCGGGCTTGAACTCGACGACCGTGCCGGTCGGTGCCGTTGCCTTGTCCGCGACCGTGAAGACCAGCTCGCGCGTGGCTTCCTTGGCGCCCGCTCTGAGCGTCAGCCTTGCGCGGAGCTCGCCGGCCGCCGCCGGGAGCACCCGCACGCGGAGCGCCGACTTGGGGTCTCTTTCCACCTTTGCTTCGATGCCGCTGGTGAACACGCCGAGCGAGGCCTGGGCGCCCGCGGGGATGAGCGAGGGCGTCGCGTCGATGACCATTCCCTGACCGACCACCGGTTCCCCCAGGGTATGAGCCACCAGCACGGGTGAATCGACCGCGCCCGGACCCAGTGTCCAGCGCCGCTTGTTCACGTCGAGCGTGACGCGGTACAAGGCCTCAACCTCGATCCGGAGCCGGATGTCCTCCCCCGGGGTTGCGAGCGTGCCGGGCTGATCGCCGGCGCCGAAGTGTCCCTGGCCCCAGTCGCCGTTCCTGACGAACTTGAACTGGTACCTGCCGGGCGCGATGCGTCTTTGGATGCTGAGCGTGCCGCCGATGTCATCGGGCACGAGCTGCCAACCCGGATCGCCGGTGTTCCAGCCGTTGAAAGTGCCGGCCATCCTCCACGCTTCCGCGGCGCGGACACCGACCGCGGCGAGGAGCAGGAACACGATCGCCGCAACGACGGAGCGAGAATCAAGACGGGTGGTCATGGTCCGATCAGCGTAGCGGCCCCGGGGTCGCCGGACCGGTAACCCCGCGGACGACGGCGGTGATCCGGACACACCGTGGATCCCGCCGCCGAATCGGGGGGTGCCGCGGACGGGAGACCACCCGCGAGCCGATGAGATCACGGTCTGTTCGCACCCTTCTCCTTCAGCCGCAGAGGTCCCCATGCGTCACCGTCGCGCCTTCACGCTCATCGAGCTTGTCGCGGTCATCGTGGTTCTGGCGATCCTCGGCGGGATCGCGCTGCCCAAGTTCATCAACAGCGCCGGTCGCGCCAAGGACGCCGCCGACAACGCCGCGTTCGCGGGGATCAACACCGCGCTCAACAGCGCGTACATGAGCCACCGCTCGACGGATGCTCCCAGTTCGCAGTGGGTCACCTCGCTCAATGCGCTGACCGGCGCGATGGAGTCCGGCAAGCTCCCCGAGGGCTGGGCCGTGAACGGGACCCAGCTCAGCGACCAGCGGGGGAACCTCTACGACTTCATCGCTGAGACGGCCACCGCCTCGGCCCACTTGCAGCGCGCCGACGGCAGCACGCCCGGCGGCGGCGCGGTGGCCTCCGGCAGCTCGGGAGGGTCGGGCGCGGGCGGGTCGGGCGGGGGTTCCGGCGGGTCGTCGCAGCGCACCACGGCGGACATCCAGGCGCTCACCCCGGCGCAGATCCTCGCGGCCAACCTGACGCCGCAGGAGTTCGCATCGCTCACGCCCACCCAGCTCGCGCAGCTTTCTCCCGCTGATCTCGCGGCGTTCGGCGCCGGCTACATCGCGCTCCTGGGCGCCGATCAGCTCACCGCCCTCACGTATGCCCAGTTCGAGGCGGTGGCCGGGATGGTCACGCCCGCACAGGTCGCGATGGCTCGGGCGGAGCAGATCGCGATGCTCAGCAGCGCGGCGTACGGGGCTCTCACCGCCGAGCAGAGGGCCGCGCTGACGAGCGCCCAGCTCGCGGAGCGGGTGGTCTCGGAAAACGCCCGGACGCTGGGCTTCGACGGCATCCGCTCGCTGGCGGTCAACGCGATCAAGTATCTCCTGCCGGCGCAGATCGCGCTCATCACCAGCGATTACCAGATGAGCCTCATTTCCGCGGATCGTCGGGCCGCGTTCACGCAGGACCAGGTGCAGGCGCTGAATGCCCGCACCGTCTCGATCGGCTACCTCACCGACGCGCAGCGGCTGCAGCTGACCACGGCGCAGATGGCGAGCATCCGCACCGATGACATCCGCTACGCGCCCGCTTCACGGTTTGGCGACATCCCGCCGGCCACGATCGGCGCCATCGCCAGCGACTACGCGATGAGCCTCATCTCGGCCGACCGGCGCGCCGCCTTCAGCCAGGCGCAGGTGCAGGCCCTCAACGCCCGCAATGTGTCCATTTCGTACCTCACCGACGCGCAGCGGCTCCAGCTCACCACGGCGCAGATGGCCAGCATCCGCACCGACGACATCCGCTACGCGCCGGCGAGCCGTCTCGGCGATGTTCCGACCGCCACCATCGGCGCGATCGCCAGCGACTACGCCATGAGCCTGATCTCCGCGGACCGGCGCGCGGCCTTCAGCCAGGACCAGGTCCAGGCACTCAACGCCCGCAACGTGTCGATCTTCTATCTCACCGACGCCCAGCGACTGCAGCTCACCACGGCGCAGATGGCCAGCATCCGCACCGACGACATCCGCTACGCCCCCACCAGCCGGCTGGGCGACATCCCCCCCGCCACGATCGGCGCGATCGCCAGTGATTACGCCATGAGCCTGATTTCTTCGGATCGCCGGGCCGCGTTCAGCCAGGACCAGGTGCAGGCGTTGAACGCCCGCAACGTGTCGATTTCCTATCTCACCGATGCGCAGCGCCTACAGCTCACGACCAGCCAGATGTCGAGCATCCGCACCGACGACATCCGCTACGCGCCCGTCACGCGCCTTTCCGATGTCCCCCCCGCCACGATCGGCGCGATCGCCAGCGATTACGCGATGAGCCTCATCTCCGCCGACCGGCGCGCCGCCTTCAGCCAGGACCAGGTCCAGGCGCTGAACGCCAACACCGTGTCCATCTCGTACCTCACCGAGACGCAGAGGACGCAGCTCACGACGGCCCAGATGGCCAGCATCCGCACCGACGACATCCGTTACGCGCCGGTTTCGCGGCTCTCAGACATCCCGCCGGCGACGGTTGGTCAGATCTCCAGCGATTACGCCATGAGCCTGATTTCCGCCGAGCGGCGTGCCGCGCTCAGCCAGGACCAGGTGCAGGCGCTGAACGCGAACACCGTGTCCATCTCGTACCTCACCGACACGCAGAGGACGCAGCTCACCACGGCCCAGATGGCCAGCATCCGCACCGACGACATCCGCTACGCGCCGGTGTCACGACTTTCCGATATCCCCCCCGCCACAGTCGGGCGCATCGCCAGCGATCATGCCATGAGCTTGATTTCCGCCGAGCGGCGCGCCGGGCTCAGCCAGGACCAGGTGCAGGCGCTCAACTCGCGCAACGTTTCGATCTCCTACCTCACCGACACCCAGCGCACCCAGCTCACCGCCGGCCAGTACGCCACCATCCGCGCCGACGACATCCGCTATGCCTCCGCGTCGCGCATGGGTGACATCCCCACGGCGACGATCGCCACGCTGACCGGCTCGTACAACTGGAGCCTGGTCTCCACCGACCGCGTGCAGGCCCTGACCCGCGACCAGATCCTGGCCATGACGGCGGAGAACTATGGATACATCAGCGCCCGACTGACGGCCGAGCAGCGCACCTACCGCTGAGCGGGGAGCGCGCCGGCAACCGACCAGCGTGACCGCTATTTCCGGGCGCCCTTGACCGGGCCGCACGACTGGCGGACCGCCATCGACACCGGCACGCGCAGCAGCGAGAAGTCCGCGGCCGTCTCGGGCGCTTCGATGACCTCGAGCATCCGGCGGCACGCCGCCGCGCCGACCTCGAAGAAGTTCATGCGCACCGTGGTGAGCGGCGGATCGCTGAGCGCCGCGGTGGGGATGTCGTCGCAGCCCATGACGCTCACGTCCTTGCCGGGGGCCAGCCCCATCTCGCGCAGGGCCAGGTAGGCCCCGGCGGCCATCTTGTCGTTGGCGCAGAACACCGCGGTGAGCTTCGGGTCGCGCTTGAAGAGCTCCTCGCAGGCCAGGCGCGCGGTCTCGACCTGGAACTGCCCGTCGATGACAAGGCGGTCCTCGATGTGCACGCCGTGGTCGCCCAGGCGCTCCATGAAGGCGTCGGTCAGCTCCTGGCAGGTGAGCACCATGTCCGCCGGGCCGCAGATGTGCCCGATCTTGCGGTGCCCCAGCCCGACGAGGTGGTCCGCCGCCATCCGCCCGGCCTGCGGGTAGTCGCAGACGACGCAGTGCAGGCGCCACTGCTGGAAGTGGTTGTTGACGACCATCATGGGCTTGGGCGAGGCGTCGAACTCGCTCAGCCAGCGGTGCTCCTCGGTGGCGCCGATGAAGAGGATGCCGTCGACCGAGCAGTCGTCCAGCAGCGTCATGTACTCCTTGCGCCGCACGTACTCGCGCCGCGCGACCTCCAGCACGATGTGGAAGTCACGCTCGGCGGCGGCCTCGTAGATGCCGCTGATGATCTCGCCGAAGTACACGTCCGCGAAGGCGTGCTGCAGCGCCGGCACCAGCACCGCGAGGGTCTTGGCCCGCCTGTTGGGCAGGCCCCGCGCCAGGCGGCTGGGCGTGTAGGAAAGCTTCTCCATCGCGCTCAGCACCCGCTGGCGAGTCGCGTCGCTGATCCGCGCGTCGTTCTTGTTGAGCACCAGCGACACCGTGGTCAGGCTCACGCCGCTCTCGCGGGCCACGTCACGGATGCTGGCACGCGGCGGCTTGGATGACGACCCGGACCGGCGGCCCTTGGTCTCCTGGCCTGCTCCGGGCCGCGTCACCACCTCCGGCGCCTCCACCGCGGCCGGCGCGACGTCACTGGCGGCCTGGACGCCGCGGACTTTCGCCAACCGTGCCGGGCGGGGTGGTCTGGTTGCGGCGTTGTCCATGTGCGCTCTCGAGGCAAGTCGGGCCGAGGGTGAGGCCGGTGAGGGATTCCCCGGGAGGGGCCATTCGGTGGCAATCAACGTGGAGGGCGAGTGGGAAGCACCCCGAACCACCCCCACCCAAGCCGCTCAGACGGCCCCAGGTCCGGGCCGGCTCTCAGGACTAGGAAAACATTTCAGTAAAACATTTTACCAGATATTCCCGGCGAGACAAGCCCCACCCGCCCAGGCCCGCTGATTTCCACAACTCGGGCGGCCCGAGAACTGAGACTCTCCCCTTGGGCCTGGGTGGGAACCGCCGACCTTGGCCGTCCGGATGGACCGCAAATAGTGTGCTGACGGCCCCTTGCGTTTCAATGGGAGGGGGATAGACTAGTCGTGCAGTAAAACATTTTACTCACTCTTGTCTCGAATCGGACCAATCAATCACCGCCGCCGTTCCCGGACGGTTGCGTGGGCGGGTCAGCGAGGCGACGGAGCCGAATCCATGAAGAACCACATTCACATGAACATGCGGCGCGTGTTTGGTGAAACGCTTTACGCGAAAGGTTTGAACCCGCGTCGCGCCTTCACGCTGGTGGAGCTTCTGGTTGTCGTCGCGGTCATCGCGCTGCTCATCGGGCTGCTGCTGCCCGCGCTGTCGAAGGCACGCGAGGCGGGGCGGCAGACGCTGTGCATGGCCAACAACCGGCAGCTTGCGCAGTACTTCACGTACTACTCGAACGACAACCAGAACTGGTACCCCGCCGTGACGCCGCGCGGCGCGCCCATGAGCTCGATGTGGGCTCAGCAGGCCGGGTACGGCGGCTTCGCGGGTTTCTTCAACCTGCGACAAGTTGCCAAGGCGGGGACGGGCAGCCGTCAGTACTCGCTGGGGTTCTACAACCGCAAGCCCGCGACACCCGGCGCCAACACCACGCCGCCCCCGTCCGGCACGCAGGACGTGCCGCTGATGGCCAAGTACATGGAAAACTCGGGGGACTATCAGATCCTGCAGTGCCCCTCCGACACCTCCGACGGCGGCGAGAACGCGGGCGACTTCCCGCTCACCACCCCCGACAAGATCGGCGGCGGCGCCAAGGACAACTCGCTCATCAATAACGACCTGATCGCGCTCATTCCCCAGAACGTCATCTGGTACAACATCAGCTATCTGTACGTCGCGGGCCTCCGCAACGACGAGAAGACCGCGATCACGCTCTTCGGTGACGAGACGAACTCCTGCGACTGGGGGAACCCGAACTCCGGCGCGGCCAACCCGCCCGCGAACTACTACGGGACTTTCCGTCGCCAGCGCCCCGCCGCCGAGGGCGGCCCCGGCTACGACGTGCAGGACAACCACGGCAAGAAGGGCGGCAACTTCGCCTTCAGCGACGGGCACTGCGACTGGGTGCCCTTCACCTGGTACGACAACAACGCCGGCAGCGACCCCAAGTTCGATCCGCACGAGCTGATGTTCGCGACGATCAACCGGGTGCACTGGAATAACTCCATGGCCGAGGTTGCGCCGCCGAGCGGCGCCGTGCCGGGGAGAAACGGCACGTGGTGTGTTCAGACCGTCGATTGATCCCGGACTGCTTCAGCCCTTTCGGAGCTGCGCCTCATGAAAGCCATCCAACGCCCGCGCGCCTTCACCCTCGTTGAGCTGCTCGTTGTCGTCGCGGTGATCGCGCTGCTGATCGGGTTGCTGCTCCCGGCCCTCGGGAAAGCGCGCGAGGCCGCTCGATCGACCAAGTGCCTGGCCAATCTGACCCAGATGGTCAAGGCCTTCACTTACTACGCGGGGGACTACAAGGACTACTTCCCTGTCGTGCCGCCGAAGGGGTCTCCGCCGGCGAACACGCCGGAAGAGAACTTCGCGTTTTCGCGGCAGGCGATCTACGGCGGCCTCGCAGGGTTCTTCAACCTCCGGCAGATCCCCGACGGCCCGGTGGCGCAGTACGGCAACCGGCACTACCAGACCGGCTACTACAACGTGCGCAACAGCGCCGGGTCGTGGGGCCCACCGCCGGGTTCGCCCCCGCAGAGCCGGCCGCTCATGGCTTCCTACATGGAGAGTTCGGGCGATTATGAAGTTCTGCAGTGCCCGTCGGACCGGCTGGACGGCGGCGAGAACGGGTCCGCCTTCCCCGCGGTCACCCCTACCCGCATCGGTGGTGTCACACGGACCGATGCCCAGGCGGGGCTGATCACCAACGGCATGGACTTCATCCCCCCGAATGTGATCTGGTACAACGTCAGCTACATCTACATCGCGGGATTGAAGACCACCGACAAGGTCGCGGTCGGCCTGTTCGGAGACGAGACCAACGGCTGCGACTGGGGCGCGACGACGGGCGACTTCGGCTCCGGGGGCGCGCCGCCGGACTGGTATCAGACGCTTCGTGCCCAGCGGCCCACGAACAAGGGCGGGCCGGGCTACGACGACACCGACAATCACGGCCGCACCGGCGGCAACTGGGCCTTCAGCGACGGTCACGTGACGTTCGTGCCCCAGACCCAGAACGGCACCCCGCAGATCCTGCTCGATATCTTCGGGGCCATCGACCGCATCCGCACCGGGCACGGCGGCGCTTCGTTGACACAGTCGGTGGACTGATCATGTCGGGCGTCTTCGGTTCACCGCGAGCGGCCCCGGAATGCGCCGCGGATTGCTCGATGCACGCCCGCGCTCTATCATGGCTCTGGTTGACAGCCGCTCGCACGGCGATTCCCCGCCCGGGGACCGCGGGAGCGACCGATTGTCCATGTAGCTCAATTGGATAGAGCGTCGGCCTCCGAAGCCGAAGGTTGCAGGTTCGACTCCTGCCATGGACGTTTCATTTGGGCGTGGAGCGACCCTGGGCGGCGGCGGCGGCCAGCGACTCGATGGCGCTCAGGCACCGCTCGGACTGGGCCCGGCACAGCACATAGGGCACGAGCGTGAACAGGGCCACGCCCAGGCCGGCGGCGGTGTTGATCAGGGCCTCGCTCACGCCCTGGGCCACCATCGGGATGTCGCGCACCGCCGAGGCGTTGCCGATCACGTCGAAGCTGCGGATGATGCCCGTGACGGTGCCGAGCAGGCCCAGGAGCGGCGCGGCGGTGATGATGGTCGAGAGCGCCCCGTTGAATCGCTCGACGGCCCCGCGGCGCTCTTCCACCAGCCCCACCGCGGTCGAATCGGTCAGCCTGGCCGAGAGCAGCTCGTCGATCACGCCGGCGTAGAGCGAGGTGTCGCCGGCGGCCATGGTCTTGACGGCGGCGAGGTCGCCGGCCTTGAGGCGTTCGATGGCCTTGCGGATCCAGGCTCGGCGCCCGGGCTTGTGCAGGCCCAGCCAGAAGACCGCCCGCTCAAACGCGAGCGTGACCGACAGCACGCTGACCGCCAGCAGCACCCAGACGACCGGCCCGCCCTTCTCAAAGACATGGCCCGCGTTTTTCAGTAGCTCGAGCATGGGGCGGGGATGATAGTGAGTCCGCCCACCGGTCAAGCCCGCGCCACGCCCCGGCGGCGGGCGCCTTCGCGCCGGGTCAGATCGGGGGGCACTGAGTCCCGAACCCCAGGAGCAGTTGCACCAGGTCCGAGGTGTTGACGGTGCCGTCGGGGGTCAGGTCGGTCTCTGAGCCGCGTACGACGCTCTGGCCGAACCGCAGCAAGAGGAGCGTGAGGTCCGCCGTCGTGACCTGGTAGTCGAGGTTCAGGTCTCCGCGGCAGGTGACCGTCGCGTTCATGCCGAAGCGGTTCTGTTTCACGATGACCCGGTGCGAAGGCGGCAGCCCGACCGTCTCGATGGCAGAGAAGCCGCCCTCGAACGACGACGCCGAGAGGAAGAACGCTTCCAGTCCGCTGGTGGGCGTCACCGGCCCGATGAAGCGGAAGCGCAGCGTGCTGTCGAGGGCCGCGGTGCCGCTGACATTAAGCGAGTCGAAGGCGAACTGCGACTGGTCCATTTCGATCTCGAGCACGCCGCCGGGAAGCTGGGTGTAGCCCGCGTCGGCGTTCATGAAGCCTGTGTGGTTGAGGCCCGCGGGTCGCACGGTGCCGTTGTTGACCAGCGGCGAGGTGAACGGGCCCTGCCCGCCGATGATCGCGCCGGGGCCGAAGGTGACCGAGCCGGTGGCGTCGATGACGCCGCCGTTGTAGTCAAGGCCCGCCGCCCGCACCGCCGGCTGGGTTCGCTCTGTTGATCCGGCGTCGCGCGACAGCGGCGGTGAGCCGAAGAAGACGTCGCCGTTGACGTGCAGGGCGCCGTTGAAGCCCACGGACATGATGCCCGAGAGTTCCAGCGTGGAGCCGGACCCAACGGTCATGTTGCCGGGGCTGAAGCCCTGGCCGATGGTGACGTTTCGCGCGAACCAGGCGGTGCCGCCGATGAGGTTGGCGTTCGCGGTGGCGCCGTCGGCGCCGACGATCACGTCCTGGGTGGTGACGTTGCAGTCTTCAAAGCCGACCAGGGCGGTGCCGCTGCGCCCGATGATGGTCGGGTTGGACTCGTCGGTGCAGTGGACCACCGCGCCGAAGGCTGAGACGGTCCCGTTGGATCCGGGCTGATCGCCCACCACCATCGAACCCAGGTTCACGCTGGTGCTCGCGGACATCTCGAGATTGCCGACGGCACCGACGGCGCCGCCGACGACGATTTGACCGTGCCCGTTTGAGCTCTTCACCGACGAGCCTGACCCGTTGAGGGTGAGCGTCCCGTTGCCGCCCGGGCCCGCGCCGAGCACCAGCGGGGCATTGGCCGACAAGGGGCTCAGGTCCAGGTCTGCGCCGCCCTCGAGCGTGATCAACGCCTCGCCCGCCTTGCCCACCAGCGCCGGCGATGATGGGGTGACTGAGATCTGCGACGCCGAGCCGGTCGCGCTGATCGAGCCGTCCGAGCCGGTCTCGGCGGCCATGGTCAGGTTCACCATGTCGAGGGTTCCGCCGCTGAACATGGCGACCGCGCCGTGTCCCTTGACGCCGATCGTGGTCCTCCCCGACACGGTGAGCAGCGCGGTGTTGTTGAGCGAAACGACGCTGACGGCGTTGGTTCCGACGCCCGCTTCCAGCGCCGCGGCGATGACCTGCGAGCCGGATTGCAGGTCCAGGTCGCCGGTGGAGTTGTCGGCGTACGCCGCCCGGATGGCGGACGCGAGGCCGTTGCCGAAGATGGAGAGGCTGGCGCCGGTTCCAACGATGACCGCGCCGTGCGAAGCCGTGCCGGCGCCGATCACCACGTCCTTGTTGCACACCAGCCCCTCGGTGGCGCCTTGGATACTGAGCGTCGCCGAGGAACCGGGCAGGTCCGCGACGCCGACGCTCCAGGGGCGGCAGGGGCAGAACGGCGTCAGGAGCTCCCAGTACCCACCGCTGATCATGTTGATCGACAGGTCGCCGTTGGAGATGGTTGCCGCGCCGCTGACCTCGTGCGCGTCGATGGTGAGGGTGTTGGCGCCGGGGCTGTTGAACAGGGCCGTGTCGAGGCTGCTGGCGGGCTTGGCCCCGCCGACCCAGGCCTGGGCGTCGTTGAAGAAGTGCGAACCGGCGTTGAAGTTGTGCTCGGCGCACGCGGGCGGGCAGAACCGCAGGCGGAAGATGGTGGATGTCAGGTTGACGCCGATGGAGTCATGGTTGCCCGCCGCGAACAGCATCGTGGTGCCATCGGGGGAGAGGTCGAGCAACTGGAGCGACGCGAAGTCGCTCTGCAAGACGCCCACCCCCAGCGCCCCTTCGTTCGCCGCGTATTGCAGCAGGTCCTTCGACCCCGTGGTCGGCGTCCACAGCTTGAGTCCGGAGGAAACGAGCGTGTCGCCGGTGAAATCTGCCCTGTATTCTGAATCGCTCGAAAAGTCGACGAATCCGGTCATCAGATCCGCCACCGGCCCTGTCGGCCCCTGCCGCAACCTGACGGGGTGAATCCCGGTGCCGTCGAGCAGGTTGCCGAAGTACACCTGGCCGTTGCCCGAAACCGCCGCGGGCCCAAACACGGTGGCCCCGGGCGGCAACTGGATCGCCTGGATCCCCGCGAGCGTGAGCACCTGGCCGATGCCGGGGCTGACGAACGGGTTGGCCCCCGGCACATGCGAGCCGTCGTATGAGATGCTGCGGGCGGGAACGAACTGAACCGAGGGCACGATCTCAAACGGGCCGCTTGCCCGGAACACGCCGAAACTTGGAACCGACTGGGGGCACGGGTTGTTGCCGATGAAAATACGCTGCGCGAGCGTCGTGCTCCCATCGCGTGAGGTGAAGAATCCGTTGGAAACGTTGAATAGTCCCGATACGGTTGAAGGGTCGCAGGTCAGCAGGTCGAGCAACTGGACGGTGCTTTGGAGCGTCTGGCCGACCGGCGTGATGGTCCACCGCGCGGGCTCGAGGACCGGTATGCCCGTCGGTTGACCATCGAGGACCAGTTCTTTCCATGCCACGCCAACCGCTCGTGATCCCTGCGCGTTGATGCTGATGTCGCCCGGGAAGCCTCCCGCGTCGAACGATGGGCTCATCGCAGGGTCGTGCGCCAGGATGTCCACCCGGTCGCGCCCGAACCGCCAGACGAAGGGTGTCGGGACGGTCTTGGGCACGCTGTTCACGACGGCGGGCATGCCCATCCATCCGGCGGCCATCTCGCACTCGGGCTTGGCATCGGTGATGTACACCCATGTGGCGCCGGGCTCCATGGGTACCGTGCCGATCAGGTCGAGCACCGCGGCGGCCTGCACGCACCTGGCGGCGCCGGACACGGCAAGCAGAAATGCCAAAAGGCGGGGGTCGACCGGCGCAGAACCAACGGCCATGGATCCTTCTCCTCTCACACACCGCGGGGGACGATTCAAGGTACCCCACGATCTCGAGCGTTTGAAATGAAATGTGCTGAGAAGGCCTGTGCCTTGCACGGATTCGCGGTATGGGACCACGCGAAGCTCCAGAAAGGTCTTTGTTAGGTCGTGCGGCCTCTATAATCGCGGGCTAACCCCGAGTCACGAGCGTGCCCATCCCCACCGCAACGATCCCGACGCCACCGTCCTGTTCCACCCCGGCCCCGGCTTCGATGAGCGAACCGATCCCCCGGATCGAGTCGTTCATGTCGGCGTATCTCGATTCGCTGCGGCTGCCCGGCAATCTCGACGCCGCCACGCGCTACGCCCTGTTCGGCCCCGGCAAGCGGGCGCGTCCGGTGCTGGTGATACACAGCTTTCTGGCGGCTGGCGGCCCCGACAGCGCGATCGTGCGTTGCCTTCCCGCCGCCGCTTCTGTGGAAATGATCCACGCGTTCAGCCTCGTCCACGACGACCTGCCTGCGCTGGACAACGACGACCTGCGCCGCGGGCGCCCCACCACCCACGTCGCCCACGGGCACGCCATGGCGATCCTCGCCGGCGACCTGCTGAACACGCTGGCCTTCCAAGTGCTCGCGGAACGGTGCGACGACGCGGGCCTGGCCGGCGCGCTCAGCGCGGAGATCGGGCGCGGCACAACGGCCATGATCGTTGGGCAGGTTCTCGACAGCCTCGGCGGACTGCCCGACGGGCTGACGGACCTGCAGCGTCTGGAGCTCATCCACCGCAACAAGACCGGCGCGCTGATCCGCGCGTCGTGCCGTATGGGCGCGATCTGCGCGCTGTGGTCCGGGGGCGCGATCATCGCTCCCGCCAAGCTTGACGCGCTCACGCGCTACGGCGAGGCGATCGGCCTTATGTTCCAGATCGTCGACGACCTGCTCGACGTCGAGCAGACCGCCGAGCATACCGGCAAGGCGACCGGCAAGGACGCGGCGCTGGGCAAGGTGACGTACCCCGGCATCGTGGGTGTCGAGGCGTCGCGCCGCGAGATCACGCGGCTGCAGCGGGTGGCTCACGAGGCCATCGCGACCGTCGGGGCGGGCTCGGGGGCTGATGCCTTGCTTGAGTTGTGCGATTATTTGGCTGTGCGCACCCGCTAGGCCCCTCCCGCCAATCCTCGGACCGAGAGCCGGTTCGGGGACGCCTGGTCGAGCCTGCCCGATTCTTCGCGCGATCTTCACACGTGAGTGACCAGCGCGGCGTGACCGGAGTCCGCCCGTTGCTTACCCTTTGCATCGCGCGGGCGCTGTTGTTCCGGCCCGCCGATTGTGCCCATCAGGCGGGAGGTACCTTCGGATGACGCGCCCGGCCGTGCTGATCGTCGAGGACGACGCGGACATTTCGAATCTCGTCCGGTTTCACCTCGAGAAGGACGGGTACGCGCCGAAGGTGGTGGCGTCGGGTTCCGCCGCCCTGGCGGCCATCCAGCGCGATCCGCCCGCGTGCGTGCTGCTGGACATCATGCTGCCGGACCTCGACGGGCTGAACCTGTGCCGGAAGCTCAAGAGGGACCCGGCGACACGCGACATCCCCGTGATCATGGTGACGGCCAAGGGCGAGGAATCGGACGTGGTGGTCGGGCTGGAGCTCGGCGCGGAGGACTATGTCACCAAGCCGTTCAGCCCCAGGGTGCTCATGGCGCGGGTGCGGGCGGTGCTGCGCCGCCACGACATCGAGCCGGGGGCGGTCTTGCGGCTCGCCGGCGGCGACCTGGTGCTCGACTCGGGGCGCCACGTCGTCAAGGTCCGCGGCGAAGAGGTCGAGCTCACGCTGACGCAGTACCGCCTGCTGGCGTTCCTCGCGTCGCGCCCGGGATTTGTGCGGACGCGCGACCAGATGGTGGCGGCGGTGCGCGGCGAGGACGCGGTGCTCTCCAGCCGAGCCATCGACGTGCACATCGCAGCGCTTCGCCAGCGACTGGGCCCGTTGGGCGACGTCGTCGAGACGGTGCGCGGCGTGGGCTACCGCCTGGGAGAGAACGTCCCTGCGGGCAAGGGCTGACGTCGCGCGAGAGGACGGGCGTGGAGCGCCGCGCGGCGGCCGCGTACCATCTCAGCGCCATGAGCCACAAGCACGCCAAAACCCTCGAGCGGCTGTTCGCTCACCCCATCGCCATGAATCTGCACTGGGGCGATGTCGTGAAGCTGTTCGAGGCGGTCGGGGCCACGACGGAGTTCGTGCATGGCGGTCGCCAGAAGTTCACGCTCCAAGGCAAGGACCACACCTTCCACATCCCCCACTCGGGCGTGCTGGACAGCAAGGACGAGGTGATGCAGATCCGACATTTCCTTGAAGGGTGCGGGGTCACGCCCGAGACCGTCAAGCTGTAGCCGCATCGGGTGCGCCGTCGCGATGTACGAACTCACGATCGAAACCCGGTTCTCCGCCGCCCACGCCATCACGATCCGCGATGAGCGCGAGCCGCTGCACGGCCACGACTGGCACGTGACGGTCACCATCGAGGGCGCGGCGCTCGATCCCGACGGCCTGGTGTGCGATTTTCACGCCGCGGAGAACGCCCTGCGCGAGATCATCGCACCGTTCCACAACCGCAACCTGAACCAGTGCCACCCCTTTGACCGCGTGAACCCGACCGCCGAGCTGGTGGCCCGCCACGTGGGCGAGACGCTCGCGCGGGCGCTCCGCGCGGCGATGCCCGAGGCGCACCGCGAGCGGGGCGTGCGGGTTTCAAGGTTGAGGTTGACCGAAGCCCCCGGCTGCGCCGCGACGTGGATCGCCTGACGCTGGCAAGATCAGGCGCTCTGGGCGGGGCGGAACTTCACCATCAGACGGAGCCGGGCGGGGATCAGGATCCCACGACCCGCGACCGGGCCGGCGCCCACGCCGCTGTCGGTCCCGGCTTTCGAGCCAGTGGACCCGGCGAACAGACCGGCGGCACACGCAAGCAGCAGCGCCGCCACCACGCGGAAGTTGGCATCTCTTGACTTGTTCATGCGAGGCTCACCACCAATCTACCCCGCCCTTGAAACAATGCCAGAGAATTCCCGCCACCCCGCGCGAGACGGGACGGGTTTATCCGGTCGTTATCAGGACGATCCGGGAACTTCGTCAGCGGTGGTGAACGATCCTCGCTACTTGGCGGCCAGCAGCTCGTCGATTTTCGCGGCCAGCTTGGGGTCCTCGGGGGTGGTGGCCGGCTCGAAGCGGGCGACGACGTTACCGGAGCGGTCGACCAGGAACTTGGTGAAGTTCCACTTCGGGTCGCCGCCGACGGGCGCGGGCTGGGAGGCGAGCTGCTTGTACAGCGGGTGCTGGTCCTTGCCCTTGACGGCGATCTTGTCGAACATCGGGAAGCTGACGTGGTACTTCTCGAAGCACGTCTGCTTGATCACCGAGGCGTCGCCGGGCTCCTGGCCGCCGAACTCGTTGGCCGGGAAGCCGAGGATCACCAGCCCCTTGTCTTTCCGCGACTGGTACAGCGCTTCCAGCCCCTTGTACTGAGGGGTGTAGCCGCACTTGCTGGCGACGTTCACCATCAGCACGACCTTTCCCTTGTACTGGGACAGGTCCTGCTCCTTCCCGTCAATGTCCTTGAGCGTGTGGCCCAGGACATAGGCACTCGCGGCGGCAGCGGCCGGTGATTGCTTGGTGCCGGGGGCGGACGCCGGCCCGTCACCGGGGGCCAGGCCCAGCAGCAATGCGGCGGAGGCGGCGAGAACGACGCTGGCGGTCTTCAACATACGGACACCTCGATAGATACAAGCGGTTGAAACGGCGGACGACAAGCAAACCTGCGCCCCCAATCCTACAGTCACGCCACCCTCATGGTTGAGCTCCGGCGCACAGTCCGCTTCTGCATCAACCCCACAGACGGGGCGGGCGGCCGTGGCGGGACGCCCGAAACCGGGCTGAACGGCTTCGCGGGCACGCCGCCCATGCAGGGGCTGGGGAGGTACTACGAGCTGGATATCGCCTGCGCGGGCGAGCCGGATGCGGCGTCGGGGTATCTGATCAGCATCAAGGACGTCGACAAGGCGGCCCGAGCCTCGGCGATCCCCTTGATCGCCCGGGCGTGCAGCGAGCGGCCTCGGATAGAACCGTCCGCAATGATGTCAGAGCTGGTGCGGGCCCTGGCGGCGGCGCTGCCGGTCGAACTCCGGGCGCTCCGATGGCGGCTGACGCCCACCTACAGTGTGGAGATGAACGCCGCGGACAAGCAGACCGTCGTGCTGCGCCAGCGCTTCGACTTCGCCGCCGCGCACCGGCTGCACGTCCCGGGGATGAGCGAGGAAGAGAACCGGCGCATCTTCGGCCGCTGCAACAACCCCAGCGGTCACGGGCACAACTACATGATCGAGCCGGCGGTGGCGTGCCGGGTCGGCGCTTCGGGTGATCGCGCGGCGGGCTTCACGCTGGCCGACCTGGAACGCGTCACACACGAGACCCTCATCGATCCGTTCGACCACAAGCACCTGAACCTCGACACCGCTCCGTTCGGCCCCGGCGCAGGGCTGAACCCGTCGGTCGAAAACATCGCCCGGGTCTTCTATGACCTGCTGTCCGAGGCGATTGGCCGGCACCCGGGCGGGGGCGCATCGCTCCGATCCATCACGGTGTGGGAAACCGATCGGACCAGTTGCACGTTCCCGGGATAGCAACGAAAAAGCCCGGGGCACTGCTCCGGGCTTTGCGCTGCTGCTGTTTGATTCTGGTCTTACATCGGCGCCTTGTGGCGCTGGCGCTTCTGGTTCTCGGGGGGCTTGGGGGCTTCCGGTGCTTCCGGCGCTTCCGGGGCGTCGTCGGTGTCCATCTCGGGCTCGTCGGCGCCCTCGTCGGCGTCTGCGCCTTCGTGATGCTCGGCGTGACCCCTGTGCATCTCGTGCTTCTTGGCCGCGTCGGCGGCGATGCCGGCGCCAAGAATCCCTCCGAAGATCATCTCACCCACGTCGCCGGTGCCGAGCACCGCGGCGGCGTTGACGAGGATTGAGTCGTCGCCGCGACTGGACATGACCAGGTCGTCGCCGCTCCACGTTGTCGTCCACACGATGGGTTTGGCGCCGGCCTTGAGCTCGGCGAGCGTCGGGACCACCTGGGCAACCTGGCGCGCCGAGCCCGACGACGGCGAGCGGGCGAAGTTGGTCAGCGCCGAGCCCAGCATCTGCAGCATCGGGTAGCCGTCGCGGATCGTCGAGGCCGAATCGATGAACGTCACGCTGGTGGCCTCCTTGATGCGATCACCCGTCGCGGAGGCGAACGCGGCGTTCGCAGCGAGACCACCTTTGCCTCCCGAGGCCTTCACGCTCATCGCGTGGCCGGCGGCCGCGGTGCAGGACTGCGGGTTGAAGCCGACCACGAGCCACCGGTCGGCCATGGCCAGCGTGGGCTCGAGCGGCACGGGCAGGCCGGGGAAGCGCAGGGCGGTGAACTTCACGCCCTGCGCGGCGCCGGAAGGCTCGACCCAACTGGTGATGGAAACGGTCCCGGGCTTGGGGCCGCCCTCGGCCATCTGGTGCGAGAGGAACTCGTTGGCCTTGGCCGAGAGCTTGTCCATGGTCGCCGAGAGCCTGGCGGGATCCTTGATCTCGAAGAACCCGACGGCGCTGAAGAGCGTGTTGCCGCCGGTGGTATCGGACATGCAGCAGGCCGAGGTGCCCCCGAGGGTGCTGATCAGGTCTTTCTCGACGTCGATGCCCAGCACGCCGTTCACGTGGCCCAGGACCTCGGCGAACTGGGGCATGGCGCCGAACTGCTTGTTCACGCGCGCCCAGGACGCCTGCGGCTCGATCTTGGCGACGTGAGCAAAAACGCTGTCGCCGGGCACAATCGCGAGATCGGCGTCGGTGACCTTTGACTTCACCAGCCCCAGCGCCTCGGCGTGAGCGCCGGCGCGGTGGACGGTGATGGTGTTGCCGCAGCCGGCGCTGTCGTGCCCGCAGACCATCTCGACGCTCATGGCCTGGTCGCCGACAAACCCGGCTTCGCGCAGGCCCTGCATGAACTCGGTGCTGTTGGGCATCCACATCGAGGCCATGCCGCCGAGCATCTCGGCGATGGGCGTGGCCGCGGAGAAGTCAAGCACGCCGCGCGCCGCGACGGTCTGCCCACCGGCGGCCTTGGGGAGCGAATCCCACATGGCGCCGTCCGGGTCGGCGACGTTGCCGAAGATCACCTCGAACTTCCAGCCGTCCTTGCCCTGGCGCGGGCCGTACAGGAGTGTGCCGGGCGGCAGGACGATCGCGTTCATCTCGGGGAAGCGCTGGCTCTTCTGGACGTGAACGCCGCCGCCGTGCTGCTCGGCCATGTTGCGGATGTTCTCGACGCGGTTCATCATGAGCTTCGCGTCGTCCTGGTCTTTGGCGGGATAGCTGAGCACCATGCCCAGCTTGGGCATCGGCCCGCCGTCGGGCGACGGCTGCTGGGTGACGGCCATGCGCATCGGACCGGTCAGGGCCCGCGTGACCAGGTCGACGATCCCTTCGGGGACCTCGTCCTTGTTGGGCCCCAGGCCGGGCGTGTCCATGATCTCGGTGATGCGCACCGGGACGAGCTTGAGGGCCGCGAGCAGCGCGGCGTCCTTCTTGGAGTGCAGGAAGGTCTCGCACGAGGCGTGCTCAAAGGCGATGATCGTGCGGGCGGGAGCGGGCGCTTTGTCGCCGCCCTTGGCGTCCTGGGCCCAGGCCTGACCGGCCAGCACCAGGCACGCGGCGGGAACGGAACACCAGAGCGCGCGGCGCGCGGGGTGATACGAGTCAACCATGGTCATGTGAAATCTCCTGTGAGTAGGGAGAGGGTACCTTGATGGGGTTGTTGGGGTTTCTCCAGCGTGCTTTTCGTTTGGATTCTGTTTGATTCGCGATTTTCGCCGCGCTCCGCCACGCGCGCGCGGGATGGCGTAGATTCCGCGCGTGCCCGACACCAGGCCCAACGAAACCCCCGAGCGGGTGCTGCTGATCCGCCCCAGCGCCCTGGGCGATGTTTGCCGCACCGTGCCCGTGCTGGCCAGCCTCCGGGCCGCGTTCCCCCGGGCCCGCATCGACTGGCTGGTGCAAGACACCTTCGCCGACGCGGTGGCCTCTCACCCGATGCTCACGGGCGTGGTGGCGTTTCCGCGGCGGCAACTGAGCCTGGGCTCGATGTTTTCCGGCGATGGACGGCGCCGGCTCGGCGAACTGCTGGCCGCGCTGAAACAACCCCGCTATGACCTGGTGATCGACGCCCAGGGCCTGGGGCGCAGCGGGTTTTTCGCGTGGTGGACCCGCGCGCCGCGCCGCGTGGGATATGCCAACGCGCGGGAGCTCGGCTGGCTGGGGCTGTCGCACCGGCACCGGGTGCCGGCCGCGTTGCACTCGGTGGACCGGATGCTCGAGCTGATGTCGCGCGAGGGCATCGCGCCGGTCCGCGACATGCGCCTGTACGTCAGCCCCGACGACCGGGCGTCGCTCGACCCGGTGCTGCGCGGCACGCGGTACGCCGTCATCGCACCGACCAGCCGCTGGCCCGGCAAGCGATGGCCCGCCGAGCGGTTCGCGCGGGTGGTGAGCGAGCTGCTCGACGGCGGCCATGTTGATTACGCGGTGGTGGTCGCCAGCGCCTCGGAGCGCGACCAGTGCGCCCCGCTGCTCTCCGGCCCGTCGCGGAATCAGCGCCTGCTGGACCAGGTCGGGCGGACAACCGTGGGCGAGTTGATGGCGCTGATCGAGCGCTCGGCAATCGTGGTGGCGAACGACTCGGCCGCCGTGCACATGGCCGTGGGGTTCGACCGGCCCTTGGTCGGTCTGTACGGCCCAACCCGCATCGACCAGGTGGGCCCCTATCAGCGGGCCGGCGACGTCATCCAAGCCGAGCCGCCGGTCCGGGGCACGACCCACAAGGACGAGTCCGCGGGGCGGGTGATGATGGAGCGGATCACCGTCGAGCAGGTGGTGTCCGCGTGCCTGAGTAGGTTGAGCGGCCGGCCTTGACGGGTGGCGTGCGCTCGCCCGCGAGAGCATGAGCTTTGGGGCGGTCTGCCCGCCGCGGCAGATGCGCGCAGGGTCTTGAGGATGAGAGCCTGCATTGCGCAGCGCCGGTTTCTGCTACGGGCTACTCCGGCTTCGGAGATTCCCGTGGAGACGCCTGCGGGCAAAGTCAATGTGGATGTCCGAGCGGTCTTCGACCACGGGCATCCGAGGACGGAAGCCCGTGGCACTCAGGATGGTCGGGCCACCGGCCGCTCGTCACACAAGTCGCAGAGCCGACTTGTGTGGCACGGCGGGCGGGGACTTCTGTGCCACCCGCCGCATCAGTCAGGACGTTATCTCAGGACCTTTTCCTGGCGCCACTTCGGAACCCGTTCGGTAGCAGACGGCTAAAAAGATACGCGCCGGATTGTTTAGATGTTCCTACTTCATCTTATCATGTTCTAATCGTAAGCACTCTTCGCACATACATCCACAGCCCCATGCCGGCGCCCAAGCAGTACATCGAGATCGCACTAATTGCACACACAGATGTTGGCGACGCTAGAGTTGCCGAATCAAATTCAAATACACCAGACTCTGTAATAACACCGCCAACACACAGGCATTGAATTGCAATTGCAACAGCCAATACCCCCGATGACTTGGTCCGAAATACTGGGTTGAACACTACAAAATGTATTGCGTCAACCAGAGCCAGCAACAGCGTCTTAGTATCTGCTTCAATTCCCTGCTCTCTGCACAGCAGCACGAACAACCACAGTCCTGGAGGACCGACCGGAGATCCCGTTGCTAGCCCGCATGCAATAAACCACAGAACGGCGCCGCAAGCTGGACACAGCTTTGCTGCTAGCAGGAACTTTGGAGGGTCGTCGCGTGCATTGGTCGGCGGAAACGCGACTGGTGTCGAGGGGTCGTGCTTCGGACGATCAGTGCCAATGCTGACCGACAAATCTGTGCCCGCCACTAGCCAAGAACACACTGCGAGCGATGCGGCGCCAGCACACACCGCGACTCCTATTCTACAATCAAATACTGCGCCAGGAAACACCCTATTGCCAACGAACACCGCCGATAATCCCGCCATGTTCCAACATAAAGTAGTCCAGATTCGGAACCGTCGATTCCGCAGACGGCAACTCATAATAAAAAACGCCACGGCAGACCCTACCAAGAGACAAAGCGGGATAATACCGTGCGGCACCTCTGGATCGACTACCGACTGCCAGACGGCGTACGGAACTGTGGCAATTAGTGGGAATGAAGTGTGGCCTCCAATGATCGGAATCATTAGCCACAGCGCAAACGCCAACATGTTTGACCATTGACGGGCGGACAATAGTATGTGTTTAGAGGGCATGGTCGTGAATGCTAGAAGCTATCTGTAAACTGGGTGTTCTATGATGTTTTCCAAGCGAGTGGCGGCGGGTGGCATCGAAGTAGTTCTCGATCATCCGGGGATGACCGGCCGTGCCACCGAAGTCGGCTTTGCGACTTCGGTGGTCTTTGCCTTGTGCACCCCTGCCACAGGGTTGCTCGGGTACGCTCCGGTGATGGCGGCCAGCGATCCGATCCGGCAGGTGGCATGGGCATTCTCCGTGCCACGGGCTTCCGTCCTCGGATGCCCGTGGTTGAGGGCTGCTCGGGCACCGCCACCGATTGTATTCGCCAGGCGGGATGGGCGTGGTCTTGATACCACCGGCTCCTCCGACTTCGGAGAGGCCCATGGACGGGCGCCGATGCAGTCGATTCGCTTTTTGCAGCGTGAGCACTCGCCACGGCATCCCAAGACGGAAACCCGTGGCATGTGGCCGGGCCACTCGCCGCGAAGGATGGCCGGGCCACCGGCTCGAGTACAAACGTCGTGCAAAATCGGAAAGTGGGCGATACTGGACTCGAACCAGTGACCTCATCCATGTCAAGGATGCGCGCTAGCCAACTGCGCCAATCGCCCGTGATTTGCCGGTCGGGGTGCGACCGGGGGGACAAGTATACCGGGGGTGCGCGGGCCGGTCCAAGCAGGCGGGCCCCCCCCCCGGAAGTCCGGCCCTGTGCCGGCTCGGCTCCGGTACGCTGGGGCGATGATCCTCGAACTGCTCAGTTTCCGCGTTCGCCCGGGCGGGCAGGGCGCCCTTGAACGCGACTGGATCGCGCTGCGGCGTCTGCTGATGAACAACCCCCACTGCCTCAGCGTGCTCCTGCAGCGCTGCCTGGAAGAGCCGGCGCGGTACATGGCCCGCATCGAGTGGGACAGCGTGGCGGGGCACATGGAGAGCTTCCGCGGGTCGCCGGACTACCGCGAGTTTCTGCGGGTCTTTGAGCCGCACGTGGAAGGCGACGCGGAGATGGTGCACTTTGAGAACGCGGGACCCCGGGGTTAGCGGCACACCAACCAGCGTTCGGCGCCGGGAACACCGGATCATGTCGCGATCCGCGTGGTCTCTTGGTGTCCTTGCCAGACACGGCCCAGCCCGGATATCCTTCCACCCTTCGCCGCGGCTGTGGCGGAACTGGCAGACGCGCCAGATTCAGGTTCTGGTGGGCATTGCGCCCGTGTAGGTTCGATTCCTATCAGCCGCACTTTGTCGAGAAGCCCCGCGAGCCCGCGGGGTTTTTCGTTTACGGCATCGCCCCGACCCAGTCCTTCCGCGCCTCGGCCATGATCCGCTGCGCGGTGCGGACGTTGGCGAAGCCGGCCTGGGCGTCGATGGGCGGGGGCGACTTGGTGCGGGCGGCGTCGAGGAAGCTCTTGATCTCCATCTCGAGCTGGTCGAAGTCGTCCATCTTGAGCTCCTGCATCGCCACCAGCTCGTCGTACTTCAGGCTCGACAGGTCGGTGCCCTTGCGGAGCTCTTCGCGGATCGACTGCATCTGCAGCTCGTTGGCGGTGCGCTGGATAAGCACGCCGGCCTTCTTGGCGAAGTCGATCGAGACGTAGCCGTTCTCGCCGGTGATGCGGATCTTGCGCTCGGTCTTCATGGCCAGGCGCGAGGCGGTGACGTTGGCGACGCACCGGCCGTGCGGCAGGTTGAAGGTGAGACGGGCGTTGCAGACGTCCTCGTGCTCGGTGAGGACCGGGACGCCCGAGGCCTCGACGTGCGACGGCTCGGCGCCGCCCATGAGCATCAGGACCACGTCCAGGTCGTGGATCATCATGTCCATGACCACGCTGACATCGACCGAGCGAAAGGTCATGGGGCTGACGCGGTGGACCTCGATGAACCGGGGGACGATGCCCTTGCCGCCGGCCTCGATGTCCCGGCGCTGGGCACGCTGCAGGGCCACCACCGCGGGGTTGAACCGCTCGATGTGCCCGACCATCAGCACCGCGTTGTGCCGGCGCGAAAGCTCCGCGAGGCGCTGGGCCTCTTCGACGGTGGCCGCGAGGGGCTTCTCGATCAGGCACGCCACGCCGGCCTTCAGCAGCGGCTCGGCGGCGGCGAGGTGGTGGACCGTGGGCGTCGCGATGCTGACCGCGTCAACCCCCGCGTCGAGCAGTTGGGCGACGGTGGAGTACGCGGCGCACCCGTTGGCCTCGGCGGCGTCTTCACGCCGGTCTTCGTCGGCATCGACCACGCCGACCAGCTTGGCGCCTGGGATGGTCTTGTATTTCTTGGCGTGGTGGCGCCCCATGCGCCCGACGCCGATCACGGCGCAGCGGAGCGTTTTTTCCGGCGCGCCGGCGTCGGTCTGCCCGGAGATGTCGATGACGACGGGCTGCGAGGTCTTGAGGGCGGTGGGCTTCATCCGGGGCTCCGTGCCAGGTGTCCGGGGTGCGTGTCCGAGGGGTCGGGAGGCGAGGACGTGGTCCTTTGCCGTCAACGACCCCGAACGCGGCGTGAAAGTCTCGGGGCTCATGCTGACCGGAAACGCGGGGCGGATGATACCTCTTCCGGGCCTGATTGTCCGCTGGATTCGCCGTGTGTTCGGGTTGGCTCGGATAGTCCGGGAATGTCGTGGATGCCCGCCGGGGGGCCGTGACTCCAGGGTGTTGACGGCGTCACTCGGCGCCGGCGAATCCCAGGAACTCGGCGAGCCAGTCGTCATGAAGCAGCAGGTCGCGCCGGCGGCGCCGGGCCGCGCGCTCGCTTGATCGCTGCGCCAGCGCGAACGCGGCGCGCGGCCAGAGGTGTTGCAGCCTTCGGCTGACGGGGTCGGCGGATCGCTTCAGCAGGTCGTCCTCTTGGCTCAGGATCGTGATGGAACCTCCCGGGTCGCCCTGACGCGCCGCCCGACCCGCGAGCTGCCGGTCGATGCGCGCAGATTCATGGCGCGCGGTGGCGATGACCGCGAGGCCGCCGGCGGCTTTGGACTGTTCATCAAGGCGGATGTCCGTTCCGCGGCCGGCCATGTTGGTGGCCACGGTCACGCGCCCGGACTCGCCCGCGCGGGCGACGATCTCGGCTTCTTCGGCGTGGCGCTCGGCGTTCAGCACGCTGTGCTCGAGGCCGGCGGCGGTGAGGGCCCGCGACACGGCCTCGCTTTCCGCCACGCTCGGCGTGCCGATCAGCACGGGGCGGCCGGCCTGCGCCAGGGCCCCGGCGCGCTCGGCGACGGCGCGCCACTTCTGCTCCCGTGTCGCCACGATGCGCGCCCGCTCGGTGCGCCGGATGCACGCCCTGTTTGTCGGGATCGCCACCACCGGCAGCCGGTAGACGCCCCAGAGTTCGCCCCGGGCTTCGCGCGCAGTGCCGGTCATGCCGCCGAGCCGCCGGTACATCCGGAACAGGCGCTGGAAGCTGATGCGGGCCTGGACGCTCTTCAGCGGTGACACCGGCACGCCGGCGCGCGCCTCCACCGCCTGGTGCACGCCCTCACGCCATGTGCGGTCGGGCATGAGGCGGCCCCTGGCCTCATCGACGATGACGACCTTGCCGGCCTGCACGACGAACTCGCGGCCCCGGACAAAGAACTCCCGCGCCTCCAGCGCCTGGGTCACCAGCTCCTCCCGCCGGCGGGTGCTGGCCCACACGCCGCCCCATGCTTCGGTCGCCCGCTCGGCGGCGCTCCGGCCGGCGGCGGTGAGCGTGCACTCACGGTGCCGATAGTCGGCGCGGTAGTGCTCGCCGGCCCGCATCGGCTCGGCCACCGCGGCGGCGCGGGTGTACGCCTCGGTGAGCTCGTCGTTGGGCTCCTCGGCCGAGAGGATGAGCGGGGTGGCGGCGTCGTCGATCAGCACAAAGTCTGCCTCGTCAACGATGGCGTGCTCGAGCGGTCGGAGCATCGGGGCCCTTCCCTCACGCGCGCCGACACGGTCACGCAGGTAGTCCGCGGCGAGCTCCTTGTTGGTGGTGTAGGTGACGGCGGCGCCGTACGCGGAGCGCCGGTCGGACTCCGCCGAAGACTGCACGACGTGCCCCACGGTCAGTGCGAGCGCCTCGTAGACGGGGCGCATCCACGCGGCGTCGCGGGCGGCCAGGTAGTCGTTAGCGGTCACGACGTGGCACCCGCGCCCCCGCCACCCCGCCATCGCGGCGGCGAAGACGGCCACCAGCGTCTTGCCCTCGCCGGTGGCCATCTCCGCGACGCACCCGTCGTGGATCGCCAGCGCCCCGGCGATCTGGACGTCGAAGGCGCGCTGGCCGAGCTCACGCCTGGCGCACTCTCGGATGAGCGCCGCCGCACGCTCGCGGTCGCCGACCCTGTCCCGGCCGCGCCGGAAGACGCCGGCCAGCAGCGCGGCCTCCTCCCGGAGCGCCGCATCGGAAAGCGTTGTGAATACTGGTTCGAGGGCAGCCGCCCGGCGTGCGGCATCGAGATAGCGCCCGGCCCGGCGGCGCCACCGGGCCGGGATGAGCAGCGCACCGTGCGCCAGCGCGTCCAGGCCGCGGTATGACTCGACCCGGCGCGAGGCGAGGGGCATCCTCGCCAGCGGCGGCACCGGGCGTGACGGACCGATGGCCTGGCACGCCCCGTCCATGCTCACACTCTCCTCGCCACGAGCGTGCGGGGCTGGGCGTCCAGGTCCTTGATAATCCGCGCGTCGATCAGCAGCGGGTTGGACCTCGCCAGCTCCAGCACCTGTTCGGAGGTGGAAGATGCGATCTCAACCACCAGCAGCCCGTCGGGCGCAAGGCGCCTGGGGCCTTCGGCGATGATCGGCCCGACGAACTTCAACCCGTCGGCGCCGCCGCGGAGGGCGATGTCGGGCTCGTGGCCCTTCACGTTTCGCCCGACCAGCCCGGGCTGATCCCACTCGGCGTCGGGGATGTATGGCGGGTTGGAGACCAGGTAGTGAACCGCCGCGCCGATGGGGTTTTGCAGCAGCGGGGTCAGCAGGTCGCCCTGAAGGAACTCGATGCGCGGGGTCACGCTATGTCGGGCGGCGTTCTCCCGAGCGACCTCAAGGGCTTCGGCGGAGATGTCGGTGGCGGCGACGCGCGCGCTCTTGATGTTCTTCGCCAGGGCCACGCCGATGCACCCCGAGCCTGTGCAGACGTCGGCGATCACCGGATTCTCGAACCCGTTGCCGCCCTTGGCGCCGGCGCGGTGGTGCTGGATGACCGTTTCAACGATCTGCTCGGTGCAAGGGCGCGGGATGAGCACGCGCCGATCGACCTTCATCGGGAGCGACATGAACCACGCCTCGCCGACCAGGTACTGCACCGGCTCGTGCTCCAGAGCGCGGGACACAAGCTCGCGGAGGGTCTGGCGCTCGAGCGGCGTCGCCGGGCGGTCCGGATCGGTGTAGAGCTTGAGCCGGTCGCACCCCAGCACGTGGGCCACGAGCATCTCGGCGCAAAGCTTGGCGGATTCAACGCCCTTGACCGACAGGGCAGCGCCGATCCAGTCCTGCAGCGCGCGGGTGGTCCAGACCTGGGCTTTGGCTGTCGGCGGCGGCACGGAGGGGAGTCTAGAGCGGAGCTCGCCGAACGGCTGCATGCTCTCTGACGGCCGCGGGCGACATGCACGAATGCCGCCGGCTCAGCGCCACGATCTGCGGCCTGGCTACTCCGTGTTCAAGCGAGGCCGGTCTTGGCGAGCCACCGCTCGGCGTCGAGCGCCGCCTGGCACCCCATGCCCGCCGCCGTGATCGCCTGGCGGTACTCCGCGTCGGCCACGTCGCCGGCGGCGAAGACGCCCTCGATGTTCGTGGCGCTATGCCGGTGGTCCAAGTGAATGTAGCCCTTCTCGGTGAGCTTCACACCGCTTCCCTTCAGGAACGCCGTCGCGGGGGTGTGGCCGATGGCGATGAACAGCCCGCGGACATCGAGGCGCGAGCGTTCCTTGGTGACGGTGTCCTCGAGCGTCACGCCCTCGATGACGTCGTTGCCCAGCACGTCCACGACGGCCTTGTTCCACATGACCTTGGCGTTGGGGCGCGAGAGGAACCGCTGCTGCATCACCTTGCTGGCGCGGAGGCTGTCGCGCCGGTGGATGACGACGACCTCGGAGGCAAACTTGGTGAGGTAGGTGGCTTCTTCCATGGCGGTGTCGCCGCCGCCGACCACGGCGAGGCGCTGGCCGCGGAAGACCGGCAGGGCGCCGTCGCAGACCGCGCAGGCCGAGACGCCGCCGCCGGCGCGGGCCAGGCGCATCTCGTTCTCCAGGCCGATCCAGTTGGCCACGGCCCCGGTGGCGATGATGACCGCGTGGGCCTCGATCACCGCGGTCTTGCCGGCCCCGTCGTCGCTCGTGAGGCGGAAGGGCCGCTTGGAAAAATCGCACGCGGCGATGTCGGCTTCGACCACCTTGGTGCCGAATCGCTCGGCCTGCTTCTGGAACTTCTCCATCATCTCCGGACCGGTAACGCCCTCGGGGAAGCCGGGGTAGTTCTCCACCTCGGTGGTCATCATGAGCTGCCCACCGGGGAGAATGATGGAGGGATTCTGCTTGGGGACACCGACGTAGACCACGGGGTTGAGCTGAGCGCGGGCCGCGTAAATGGCCGCCGTCCAACCGGCGGGACCTGAACCGATGATGACGAGTTTGTGGGGCATTCTTGGGGAGGAACGCGGAGCAGCGCGGATGTTCGGAGTTTGGATGCCGCGAAACGACGAAAGGTCGCGGGGCTGTTCCCCACGCTCGTGCGCGGGGCAATCGACGGAGCGTCTCCTAGTTTGCGTGCTCGCGCCGGAGGCTCAGAACCGGCGGCCAGTACAGGATGTCCGAGCCGCCGGTGCCGACGGACCGGGCCCGTCCGTCCACCATGTCGGCATCCACGGAGTAGAGGAGGAACTGCTTGTCGGTGATGGTGACGGTGAACTGGTTGTCGGGCGAGGCTGGGTCGTTGATTCCGAGCGCTTTGCGGATCTCGCGGCCGATCGGGGCCTTCATCATCTTGGACATCATCTGGAGGTATTCGGTGAAGAGCGGGGTGTCACTTGTGAGCGCGGTCGCCCCGGCCACGTAGGCCTTCTTCACTTGCTCGAGCGTCAGCTTCCCGCCGCTCCCCGCAACCCGGCGCAGTTCCTGCACCTCCGGGACCTTGTTGTTGGCGGTCTCAATCTTCGACAGCGTTGTCAGGTAAGAATCGAAGCTCACGCCGAGCTGCGCGTCGAGCTTTGAGAGCATGGCCTCGCCCTGCGGGCCCATTTTCTTGATCCCCGCGGTGATCAGGCCCCGCAGCATTTCCACGTTTGCGTCGGGCATCGATGCGGCGATCTTCATGGCCTCAGTCAATGCCGCGAGATCAGAGTCCGACATCTCCACCTCTCCGGCCCTGGCCACGACCGATTTCTTCGCGGCGTCGATGTCGGCGAGCATGCCGTCAAAGTCCAGGTCAGACGCCTTCACGTTTTTGTCGGCGCCGAACTTCATCCCGGTCTTGATCCCCGCCGCCAACGCTTCCAGCATCGGGTCCGACGGCGCCGCCGCCTTCCCCTTGCCCACCCCCACCGTCATCTCGTGCGGCTGGGGCGCCACCCGCTCGCTCTTGGGGTCGTCGCGGATGGGGACCCGGTAGTGGTACGAGCCGAGCGCCTTGTACTTCTTGTCGTAGTTGTACGGGTCGTTGTCCAGGGCGCGCACATACTTGGGGGCGATGGCCGAGATATTCGGCGGCCAGACCTTTTCCTTGCGCTCGTAGCCGGCGCAGCCCAGGGCCATGCGCGTGCCGCCCATCGCGGCGTACAGGTGCAGCCGTTCACCCTGCATCAGTTCGATGTCGCGGGCCACCACGTCGATGAGCGCGAACTTGGCCTTGTCCATCTTGGCGAAGTCGCTGGGGATCTCCAGCAGCTTGTCGTGGAGGTCTTCGACCTGCCAGCGATTCTGCCAGCCGTCGAACACCTTTCGTATCTGGTCTTTCGTGTCGAACCAGCCGGCGTGCCGCCCAGCCAGATCTCTGAAGAACGCCGCCTCACCGAACAGGGTCAGGGGGCGTTCGCCGGCCTGTAGCCGGGCGAGCGTTGCGGCGAACTTGCCGGCGTCCACCTCGCCCTTTTCCTTGATCACCTTCTCGGCCAGTTGCTCGCACGCGATCCGCTCGACCGCCGGCAGCCGCAGCCGCTGGACCTGGATCAGCCGCTCGTCAAGGTCATCCGACGTCACCCGGCAGACTTCCGCGGTCAGCTTGTCACGGTAGGTGTAGACGATGTCGCGGATGCGCTCGCCGGCGGCCTCCATCATGCCCATCGCCCAGCGCCGCTCGTGCACGCTCTCACGCTCGAACAGCGCCTTGTTCAGGCGGACCCACCGGATCATCAGCACCATCGCCTGATCGACCTTCCCGTCCTCGGCCAGGCGCGTCGCCTCGACGTTGATCAGCGCGAAAAGCCGCTCGAACCCGGCGAGATACCTGAACTTCGCCCCCGCCAGCAGGCCGTCGCGCGGCAGATCGACGCACATCCCCGCCTTCACCCACGCCGCGTCCACGCCGGCGGTGCTGTAGGGCAAGCCCAGGAAGAACTTCTTCTTGGGGTCGGTCACCTTCTCGAGGGCCGTCAGGGCCGAACCCTGAGGCCCGGCCTTGGCCCAGTCGGTCGCCGCCTTCCAGTCCTTGCTCTTGGCGCCGAGCAGCATGGCCGCGTCGAGGTTTCCGATCTCGCCCGGCGGGGTGTCCATGCCCGCGATGGCGGGGAGCAACACCGGCCCGAGGTCCTCGGTGCCGGGGGTCGCCGCCACGAGCTTGTTGGCCCGCTCAAGCCAGGGGTTCGACGCCGGTGCTGAAGCCTTGTCCGGGGTGGCCGGAGGCGAGGCCGCCGGCGCGGATGCCTGCCGGGCGTTGGACACGCCCGCGCCAACGAGCAGGGCGAGCGTGGCTGTCAGGGTCAGGATGCGATTACCAACACGTCGCGTCACGGGTGGGCTCCGCGGAAAAGGGGTCATTGCCGCCGACCGAACCCTCCGGAACCGGGGCGTCCGGGGCGTCCGGCGCGGTCATGGATGCCCCTGAGTGTACCCGAACCTCCCCAACGCCTTCCTGACCCGCCGCTCCGGCGCCGCGACGGTATTCTGACGCCATGAACAAGCTCATCCCCGGCTGCGCGGCCGAGTTCATCGGCACCTTCGCACTCATGTTCGTTGGCGGCGCGTGCATCATCAACACGGGCGGCCAGAACCTGCTGGCCATCGCGCTGGCCCACGGGCTGGCACTGGGCACGATGGTGACCGCGTTCATGCACATTTCCGGCGGTCAGCTCAACCCGGCGGTATCGCTCGGGCTCGCGGCGGGCGGCAAGCAGAGGTTCTCACAGGCCATCGCGTTCATCATCGCCCAGTGCGCCGGGTCCGCGGCGGCGGCCGCGGTTCTCAGCAAGGCATTCCCCGCCGCAGCGGTTCAGGCCGTCAAGCTCGGGGCCACCCTCGGCTCGCTGTCCAGCGGGGACACGGCGGACATGGGCATGCTCCTGGTGCTGGAAGGCATCGCCACGTTTTTCCTGATGGTCAGCGTTCTGGGCTCGGCGGTGGACCAGCGCGGCGTGGGGGGCAAGATGGCCGTGGGAGGCTTCGGCATCGGCCTGACGGTCGCCGCGGACATCCTCGCGATCGGGCCGCTCACCGGCGCGTCGATGAACCCTGCCCGCAGCTTTGGGTCCGCCCTGGTGGGTGGGCATTGGGACGTGCACGCGGCGTACTGGGTCGGGCCTGTTGTCGGCGCGGTGTGCGCCGCCGCGCTTTGGCGGACGGTGATGGAGAAGCTCCAGGGCTGAACGGGCCACCCAACTCGGCTCGCCCCCGGCCCGCCCCCGACCCCGCCCCGGCCCGCCTCCGACCCGCCCGCCCGGGCGCAAATCTGGCCCGCCGCCGTCCGAATCGTCGATATCCGGGCGTTGGCTGACGAATCTCCCATCTTCAAGCCTCTGTTCCGGATCGACCCCGGCTGGCTGTTCATTCTCTCGGGCGCGGCGCTGCTGGCCTCGATCGCCGTCATCCCCGCCCAGGACGACCTGAGGCTGGCTCACCAAGCCCGCGACCGGGCGATCGCGCTGGAATCTCACCGGGCCAGACGGCTTGAGAACTACGCCCGTTATCTCACCGCCCTCTCCACGCGCGATGAAACACTGATGAAGGCCCTCGCCGCCGGGCAGCTCAACCTGGCCCCGGCGGACAAGATGGCGCTCATCAACTCAACCGAAGTGGTCAACCGGGGCGCGGGGGTCTTCGCGGACCTTGAGCCCCCCTTCGAGCCGCCCGCTCCCATCCCCGCGCCGGATTCGCTGCTGCACAAGCTGGCCACCAACGCCACCGCCCGCATGTGGGTGATCGTGGTGGGCGCGGTGGCCGTGTTGTACGGCCTGCTCCCGGCGTCGGATCAGCGGGCGCGGCGCCCTCGCGACACACGGCCCGCTGCGCCCGAAATGCTGGGGCACCCCAGAGGTCCCGCCGCGTCGCTCTGACCCAGATCAGTTGCGCCCGGCGAGCCCACCGGGTTCGCCTGCCCTCCACGCGCCGCGCAAATCCAGTTGGGTGATCAGCCCCGAACCGAACGCCTGGGTGTGCGTCGTACGATCCGATCATGCAGGCCCGGTGCGTCCTCATTCTTGCTTGCTCGGCCTCGATGCTGCTCCCGGCGTGTCAGACCGAGCGCCGCGTGGTCGCGGTGCGCGGCGGGCTGACCGGCCTGGCGAATCTGCCCGGCGGACGCTCAAACCTTCCCCAGGATGAAAAGCAGGCCCAGGCCGGGCCACCCCGCGATACCTGGGCGAAGGTGATCCCACAGGACGCCCCGGGCAGCCCCGTGGAGGGGCGCCCGCTGCGCCGCCAACTGGACGACGGCACGACGGTGCTGCTCTCAAGGTCGCCGCGCGAGCTCATCCAGCACCTGTTCGAGACATTGCGCGACCAGGAGTATGAGCTGCTGGAGACCCAGGTGCTCTCGCAGCGGACGCGTCAGTCGTACCTCGCGGCGGGGAAAAAGCCGCAGGACGCCGTGCAGTGGCTGGTGCGGAACCAGGGCGATATCGAGAAGCTGATCAGCGTCATGCCCGCGGGGGAGCAGACGCCTGGGGTGATGATGACCTCGCTGGGCAATAACGCCTTCCGGCTGAGCATGGACAGCTCGGAGATTCTGCAGTTGAGGTATCGCACCATGGACCTTGTGGTGGAGCAGGGGAAGTTCAGGCTGCTGATGGTGCGGTGAGTGCGCCGCGGGCGTGATGGCCCGGGCGCGCGGCTAGGCTTCGCCATGGGCGGCTTCTGGTTCTTCGGCGCACTTCTCTGGGGTCTGCTGCTGACCGCGCCCGTTGTGGTGTCGGCCCGGGCGGTGTGGCTGTGCATCACGCGCCCGCGCGGCTCGCGGGCGGAGGCGGCGTGCGAGAAGTGCAAGTACAAGGTCGCGGGGCTGAGCACGTTCACGTGCCCCGAGTGCGGCACCGACCTTCGGCGCACGGGCATCATCACCGGGCCGATGGAGACGCGCCGGCGTGGATCGATGGTGGGCGGGGTCGCGGGCTGGACGTTCGGCGCACTTCTGGTCGGGGTGGCTGGGATCGCGGGCTCCGCGTCCGTGTCGGCGTCGCGGGGCGTCTCGAGCATGAACCTCACCCCCCGCGTGACGACGATGACCTACACGCCGGACTCCCGGTCGTTTCGCGAAGCTCGCTTTGTTCACACGACAGACTTCAGCAAGGGCTACTCTGTTCAGTTCGTGCTGACCATTAGTTCCAACGATGGTCGCACAGCGATCGTCCAAATGGACGAGTCGTCCCCCGATTCCCCGAGCTACTCCGGCGTTGGGCCCGACGGCAAGCCGCTCGACATCAACAACCTGCACCTGGAAGAGTCGATCCTCCGGGTCGCGCTCCAATCGCTCGGGCTCAGCACCGAATCCCCGTCCGGGCGCGCCGAGCACAACGCCCTGGCGGAAGTCACCCGCTCGATTTACCTCAATCGCTTCGGCAGCTCGAGACCTCCCTTGCCCAGCCCCGGGCTCACGCTGGGCAGTTCGAGTAGCTCCGGGGGGGTTCCGGGCTCGCCCGTTCCGAACTCCGCCTTCACGTTCATGTTCATCTGGGCCGTGATTGTCGGGCTGGCCTGGGTGATCGGGTTGGTGCTGATCATCCTGCGGCGTGCGAACCTGATGGCGGAGACCACCGCGAGCCAGTCCGGCATCGGACGGCCGCCGTCGACTGCTCCGTCGGGTTCAACGACCACAGAGACGGCCGCGTCCCCTCTCTAGAGCCAAAAATGTCCCACAATTCCGTTTGCATCTGCGCGGTGTGAATCCGACTGTGATTGTGTCGGCTGCCCCGCTCCGGCCCTGATCCCGCCCGGAGCCGCAGCCTGATCCCATCCGCTGCACGCGAGGCCGCTCCTCGGAGCGAGCCACCGGCAACCCCACGGATCGCCCACGACAACCCCCAAACGAGGCGGTGAGAACCTCGGCGAAAACCCCGGACCCCGGAGCCTGATCTCAACCACAGGCCTCGGGCGTCGAGGTGTCATCGCCGTGACCCCGCCGTTCTCATCCATCCCCGACGCGGGCGCGCGGGGAACGGGTGTTCACTTGACTCGATCGCGCCCGCGAGGAAAAGGAGAAAGTCATGATTCGCAAGCTTCTGTCGTCGGCCGTCGCCGGCCTCGCCCTGTGCTCGCTTGCCTCGTCGGCGGGCGCCCAGGCGTTCTGCGCAACGCCTATCTCGCCCGTCCCGAGCTTCAAGTGGATCCAGCCGTACACCCCGCCCCGCGCGACGTTCGAGTCGCGGGTGCAGAGCTGCCAGAACCCGGTGCCGTTCGCGCGGATCGCGATGGACGACTGGATGTGCACCAAGCAGGGGCCGATCCTGCGCATCGACTGGTGGGGCTGGCTGAGCGCCCCCGCTCAGGGTCAGCGCCCGTTCTACATCGCCATCTACCCGGACCAGAACTGCCAGCCCGCCGCCGCCCCCCTGTGCCGGGTGTGCGTCACGCCCGACATCGTCCGACTGGTGGCCCGGGACTGCGACCCGCTGGTGGCCAACCCCCCCGCGGGCGGGACGCACCCGATCTACTTCCTGTCCGCCGCGCTCCCTGTGGGGCTGTGCACGCAGTTCGGCACCGCGGCCAACCCGCAGCACCTGTGGCTGCAGATTTCCGAGGCGGACCAGGAGAGTATCCGCCCCGGCCTTGAGGACTTCCGCTGGGCCGGTCGCCGACCGATCCAGGTGTGCCCGGCCCTGCAGCTCCCGCCGCTCACGCAGCCCTTGATCGACGTGTGCGACGGCAACATCGATGATCTCTCGTTCCGCCTGTACTCACGGACGGTGGTCGGCCACCTCAACGTCGCCGTCACCTCGCCCGTGCTGACGCTCCGCGCCACGCTGAAGGACCCCGCCGGCAACGTGGTCGAGCAGAGCAACGCCACCGTCGGCTCCGACGGCAACTTCGCCATCAACTTCGACTCACCCGATGGCGTGTACGTGCTCGAGCTCGACGGCATGGGGCTGCTCCGCCAGCGTTCGACCATCCAGTTGCTGGAGGGCACGGAGTTCCGCGTCAACAGCTTCTTCGATGTCTTCTTCGGTGACCTCAACCAGGACGGCTTCATCAACACCGCCGACCTGACCGGCATCCTCGGCAACTTCGGTCGCAGCAACCCGTGACGGCTCCGTTTCAGCGGCGTTTATCGCACGCCGAATCACGCAGGCTTCAACTCTCTTCATCCCGCGCGGGGCCGGTCCCTGGAGGCCGGCCCCGCGCTTTTCTTGCGTGTGCCGCCCGCGCCTACTCGCCCTTGAGCGCCCCCCACGCGCTCAGGTCCAGCGCCAGGCGCCCGGGTTCGGGCTGCCCCGGCAGCATCGGGCGCGGGAACGAGCCGACCAACCCCTCACCCAGGTCCCGGTCGATGCCGACAATCAGCGTGGCGCCGTCGGGCTCCAGTGCTTCGGGCGGGAGGGTCACGAGAACCGTCTCATCCGAATCGGTGCGCCCCACGCGCGCCTCGACGGTCTCGGGTCGGTCCGACATACCCCGGAAGACATGGGCGTCGGCGCCGTTGATCACGATCCGGCAGCGCGGCGCCTGGAACGGGCCGCACCACACCCGCAGCGGTCCCGGGCCGTTCTCGCCCGTGGGTCGGCGCGCCGTCACGGCCAGCTCCCACCCACCGCCGCCCGCGCGGCGCTGGATCAGCACGCTTGCCTGCCAGGCATCGGGCGTCGGCGACGTGGTTCGCGCCAACCAGCTTGTCAGCGTCCACGGGCACAGCAGCGGACCGATGGTCACCCCGGGCGGGCGGACCGGCAGCCGGCCCGCGATCGGCTGAAGCTCGATCATCGCGCCGCGCAGCGAGGCGCTCAGCACGGGACGCTCGGGCTCGTTCAGGCTCACCGGAGCCCGCAGGCTGATGCACTGGAACTCCGAGATGGGCGACCTCAGCGCCTCGGCACGGAACCCGACGTTGCTGGTCAGCCGCGCGACCTCCGGCGTCGACCCGGTGAAGTCGGCGATGCCGACCGTCGGCTCGAACCTTGGCGATGCGGCGTGCTCGGCGTCGGCCCCCCCTCCGAGGGGCGCCCCGATGTCATCGGTAATCCACGCGTTCATCGGCCGCGACGCCTCCAGCCACGCCTTCGCGGCCTCCGCCTTGCTCGCCCCGGTGGCGCCGGGGTCCAGCAGGGAACGGATCAACGGCTCGACGCCGAGATCGCCCACCGGCCACGCCGGCAGCAGTGTCCCGTCCGGCGAGCGGACAACCGCCGTGAGCCTTGAGAGAACGGCGAGCGCCAGGTCGCGGTCCTGGCGTCGCAGCGCATCGATGGCGGCGCGCACGTTGAGGTCGAGCTGGTCCGCCGCCACCCGCAGCGGCTCGTTCTCGGCGGGCTCGATGCCGGAAGCGCCCTGGGGCAGCACCGCAGACGGAACGCCCTGGGGCCACAGCGAGTCCTCGCCGAACCGCGGGGCGACCAGGCGGACGCGCCAGCAGCGCATCGGGTCGCCCGCTTCCTCGGCGAGCATTGCGCCAAGCGCCGCCACGCACTGCGGCGAACTCTGGGGGCGGGCCACCCGCGCCACGTCAGGGTTCTGAGGCACCGGCGGCAGCCAGACGAGGTCCAGCACCCGGTCGTCCACACGCACAAACCGGGGCAACCGGCGCTCGGGGATCCCCGTCGGCACGTCCACCACCGCTACAAAGACAGCGGGGACCCCTGACGCGTCATCGCCCTGCGACTCGCTGAAGCTCGTCAGCAGCTCGGACTCCCATTCGACGTGCGGCGGCAACCACCGCATGCCGGCCAGCGGGTCACTGGGGGGACGTGCCCGTACCTTGTACACCCGCGGGGCCAGTTCCGCGCCACTTTCGAGAACCACCCGAGGCGGGCGACCCGGGCGCCAGCGGGCAACGGTCTCCGCGGGGGTCCCGTCCGGCGGCACCAGCGGGATAACCGCCCGGCGACCCTGCGCCACGTACAGGCGTTCGACGTCCAGTTTGTTCTGGCCGATGACGACCGGCAGCGCTCCCTCCCCGCTGCCGGCCCCAGCGCGACGAGCCGGGCCGGCTGGCGCACAGCCGACGAACGACGCCGCCCCGGCGCACAGCAAACCCAGGATCAGGACCCACCGGCTCGCGGGCCGGCACGAAATCTGGCTACCCGAGTGTTTCGGACCAAAGCTGTGCATCAGAGCTTCCGATAGGTGAGTCAGAGCGCTGCCCACCCCCGCCCCGGCGATGTCATGCCGGGGTCAGGCGGGCGGGTGCTCCTGCGATCTTCGTGGAACGACCCGAGAGAGGCAACCGTGATTACCCAGACCCCCGAAGGCTGCGTGAGTTTCCGTGTCTTCATGCCCGACGCCCAGCGGGTGCAACTGGTGGGGACCTTTACCGGCTGGCGCGACCGCGCCGTCGAGATGCAGCGCGAAGACGGGGGCTGGTGGTACGCCGACATGCCGCTGCCGCCGGGAGATTACGAGTTCCAATACCTGGTCAACGACCAGACCTGGCTGGCGGATTACGCCGCCGGGGGCCTGCGCTTGAATAGCTACGGCACCTGGGTGAGCCTGCTGCACATCGGGGAAGAGCAAGAGGCCCTCGACCCGCTGCGGTTTGAGAGCTCCACGATCGGCGAGCAGCGCCGCGAGATGGCGGCGCGCGTCGCGGCCTGATCCGGGAGTCACTCCCCAGCGACAAGGGCCGCATTGCCGCTATGGTGTTGGGAGCGGTCCCCCCCCGAGGGACCCCGCAGACACCATGCCGCGAATCCAGATCGACAGCACCATCGCCCGCAAGACCGTTGACGGCTTCCCGTTCCCCCTGGGCGTATATCCGGTGGAGGACATGAAGGCCAAGCCGGTGCCGGGGTACTACATGCAGTTCGAGGCCGCCGACGGCGAGGACGCCGCCCCGCGCGACCCGACCCTCGGCTCGGGCGACGGGGAGAGCTGGGAGGAGTGGCCCGATCGGTTCATGTTCGACATTTTGGTGCCCGCCAACCGGCTGGCCGCCCTGTGCCGCGTGCTCTACTCGCTGCTGCCGGGTCGGGTATTCCCGATCCTGGACGTGCTCGGGGCCGACGCCTACCGCGAGATCGACCCGTACATCGCTTATGACCAGGTCGGTCTGGAACGCTTCCTCGACGCGACGCGGGCTTTCGGCGATTGGTTCTATGAGGACGGCCTGGTCGGGTTCGGGGCCATGAGCCTCGACCCGTTCATCTACTTCTTCGTTGACGAGCACAAGGTGGTCACGCTTCGGGTGGAGCCTTCGATGCGCGAGCGGATCGAGAAGCTCCTGGCGGCGTTCGAACTGGGGCCGGTGGAAGAGCTGACCTCCGCCGACTGCGCGGCGCACGAGCACCGCGGCGTGCTGCTCAGCACCCCGAACCAGGCGCCGGACATCCTCATCGTCGATGAGGTTATCGAGCGGCTCAAGGAAAGCTGGCTGCTCGAACTCAACATCGACGGGCGCACCAACGTCGATGACGACGGGAACGAGCTGGGGCTGACCGCCTGGCGCTGCATCGCCCGCGCCGGTGAACAGGAGGACGCGCCGCCCCGCTACGCCGAGATCCTGCTCACCGCGGCCTGCCTCGACGAGGCCGAATCACTCGCCGAGGACGCGATGATGGCCGAGCGGGCTGACAAGAAGGTGCCGTGGTTTGACCTGGAGATTGTCTCGGCCGACCGCGTCACCCCCGAGACGTTCGGCAAGGCCCTGGGTCTGAAGACCAAGCCGAAAGTGGACAAGAGCGGCGTCCGGGCCGTGCGGTGGCTGGAGGCGGCGGAGGAATCGAAGGGGTGAGGCCCAAGCCAAGTATCGCGGGGCCCGTATGCCGGGAATGACGCTGGCCTCAACCACCACCCTCGCATAAGCTCGGAACTCAACTGGAGGCCAAATCCATGGGCACACATGAGTTGTTTCGCGGCGCGCGCCGCTTGATCGGGGCCGCTGTCCTCGCGATGCTCGCCGCCTGCTCGGCGCATCGGTCCAGCGCCGGCAGCGTGTCGTCCGAAGCGTCGCCTCCCACGGCCCCCTCGTCGGCCACGGGACCGCGCACCCGCCCCGCCACCGCCGAGGCGCCCAAGCCCGCCGAATCTCCCACGCCACCCGACAAGGGCAACGGCCCACGGGCTGCCAGCCTGCGCAACGGCGAGAGCGCCGCGGCCCTGGGCATCGGCACCGGGCCCGAAGCCCTCGCCAAGGCCACCGCCCTCGGGCCCGATGCGCTGGCGTACTACAAGGACATCCTGTTTCTCGCCGACCCGGCGCTCGAAGGTCGCTCCGCGGACGTCAAGGGCAACGCCCAGGCCGCCGCCTACATCGAGGAGCGTTTCCGCGCCCTGGGCCTCGAGCCTGCCTTCCACGACGACAAAGGGACCAGGAGCTACCAGCAGCCTTTCAAGGTCCGCGGCGATGTGGAGGTTCACAAGAGCGAAGCGTCTTTCGAGTGGCGTGAGAATCTCGCCGCCGAGGCGATGCCGCAAAAGAAAACCTTTGAAGTCGGCAAGGATTTCAACGTATTGGGGTGCTCTGGAACGGGTGAAGTGAGCGGCGAGCTGGTGTTCGCCGGCTACTCCATGGAAGACGGCCCGGACAACTACACCAGCTATTCCAAGGAAGACGACCTCAAGGGCAAAATCGCCCTGGTCCTGCGTTTCGAGCCCATGACCCCCGAGGGCAAGAGCAAGTGGACGAGCTTCGGACGCTGGAGCCCCAGGGCCGAGCTCGCTGCGAAGGTCAAGGCGGCGGCGGCGCGCGGCGCCGCCGGGGTGATCATCGCCAGCCCGCCGGGCGCCGACGACCCCCGCACCGAAAAACTCGAAACCGCCCGGACCACGCGTTTCGGCGGCGTCAACCTGCCGGTCGTCATGATGACCATCCAGGCCGTCAACGAGATCCTGGAAAAGGCGGACCCGGAAAAGCGCACCCTGCTGCGGCTGCGCCAAGCGGTGGATGAGAAGGGCGGCCTCGTCTCGTTCGGCCCGCTGGCCAAGGTGAACTTGGCAACCAACGTCGAGACCAAGCAGCTCCCGACCACCAACGTCGGAGCCGTCTTGTCCGGCAGGGGCGCGCTGGCCGGTGAGTTTGTGGTGATCGGCGGGCACTATGACCATGTCGGCCTCGGCTACGTCGGCGGCGCCAACCCGGGCAACATCGGCAAGGTCCACCCCGGCGCCGACGACAACGCGTCCGGCACCTGCGGCGTGCTCCTGACCGCCAAGAAGCTCAAAGACGCCTACGCCGCCGCACCCGCAGACAGGCCGCTCCGCTCGGTCATCCTCCTGGCGTTCTCGGGCGAAGAGATGGGCCTTCTGGGCAGCGATTACTACGTCAAGAACCCGTCGGTCGCCGCCAGCTCGATCATCTGCATGCTCAACATGGACATGATCGGGCGCATGACCGACAACAAGCTGGAGGTGGACGGCGTCGGCACTGCCGAGAACTTCGAGACGCTCATCAAACCCGCGCTGGACAAGGCCGGGTTTGCCTACACCCTGGGCCAGTCCGGTCGCGGCCCCTCGGACCACGCCAGCTTCTACGGCGCGGACATCCCGGTGCTGCACCTGTTCACCGGCCTGCACCCCGACTACCACCAGCCCGGCGACACCGTGGACAAGGTCAACGTCGAGGGGGCTGTGAAAGTGGTCGGCCTGATGACAGATCTCGCCATGCTGATGGCGACCCATGACGGGCGCCTTTCGTTCAAGGCCACCAAGGGCGGGACCACGCCCGGACGCGTGCGCTCCAACGTCCGCCTGGGAATCGCGCCCGGCGACTACTCCGGCACCACCCCCGGCGTGCTCGTCGGCGACGTCATCGAAGGCGCCAGCGCCGAGAAGGCCGGCATCAAGAAGGGCGACCGCCTCATGAAATGGAACGGCGAGGAACTCCCCGACGTCGAAGCCATGATGAGCCAGTTGAGCAAACACAAGCCCGGAGACAAGGTCGACCTCCTGATCGTGCGCGACGGCAAGGAGATGACCATCACGGTCACGCTCATGGGTCGCGAGCCACGGGGCAACTAGAACGCGACCGACCGGGCCCGGAACTGCGCGGGCCGCGGGCGTTGGATTCCGCCTCGTTGCTTCAAGGAAATCGTCAGGGTTAGCGGAGCGAGACCCCCGCCGTCGCGGGCATGGCGGCTGATTTCCGCCATGGGTTCGACCCAATTGTCCACAATTTGAGTCTCGCGGAGCTCCCCCTCTTGCAACCGGCTACATTGACCCTATAGTACGTCCATCACCCCGCCCCCCGGAAGGGCGGCGCAGCGTCCTCGGATGCGCGCCGCCTTCTTTATTTTTGCCGTGTCGCACCCACCCCAGCGGCCGGTGGTCGTTCGCGGACCTTTGCGATCCCTCACCCGGATCGCCCCGCGTGCGATATTCCCGGGCCTGGGAGGGAGTGGGACCTTCACAGTCCCGCAGATCGCGCCAGATGACATCCAGTCCCGCCGAGGACCACCCTCCGGCTTGACCTTGAGAAAAGCAGCGTCGATGCCACTGCATCGCCGCGCTGTGTGTGTTGCCTCGCGGCGGCAAGCATCCGGGAGCCGAGGGCCATGACGCCATCCAAGGGACAAGCACCGATCACCAGCCTGTTCGCGGATGACCCGGAGATGAGGGAACTCATCGCCGAGTTCGCCGGCGAGATGCCCAAGCGGGCCGAGACGCTCCTTCAGCTCCTGAACGAGTCACGGTTGGCCGAGCTGCGATCACTGGCTCATCAGCTGAAGGGCGCCGGGTCTGGCTACGGGTTCGACATGCTGAGTGAAGCGGCGGCGGCGCTGGAGGCCACGCTGCTGCGGCAGGGCCAGGCCGAGCTCGGCGAAGTCAACGCCAGGGTGTCGGAACTGGCGGACATGTGTTCCAGGGTGGTCGCCTGAACAGGTCTGGCGCCAGCCAGGCAGAGTCAACGGTCGGGGAACGCGCGGGTCGGGGGTCGGTGAGATACGTCGGTCCAGCACGGGGGGTACGCAGTGCGTCCAAGCGAGCAAGCGCCAATCGCCTTGTTGATCGACGATTCGCCCTACATTCACCGGCTTCTGGCGGTGAAGCTGAAGGACGAGGGGCTCGAGTTCCTCGCCGCGTTCAGCGGCCCCGAAGGGCTGGAGCTGGCCGAGGCCCAGCAGCCGGCGATCATCCTGCTCGACGTCAACATGCCCGATATGGACGGCTTTGAGGTGCTGCGCCGGCTCAAGGCTGAGACGCGGACCATGAGCATCCCCGTCATCATGCTGTCGGGGCAGGCCAAGGCCACGGACAAGGTCACGGCGTTCGAGCTCGGCGCCATGGACTTTGTCCCCAAGCCCTTTGACGTATACGAGCTGCGGGCCAGAATTCAGAGCGCCATCAAGATCACCCAGCTCATGCGCCTGCTGGAGAACGCCGCGCGGATCGACGGCCTGACCGGGCTGTGGAACCGCGCCTATTTCAACGAGCGGCTGGAGTCCGAACTGAGCGTCGCGGTCCGCAAGCAGGCGCCGATATCGCTGGTGATGTGCGATCTGGACCACTTCAAGAAGCTCAACGACACGATGGGCCACCCCGCCGGCGACGCCGTGCTTATGGGCGTGGCACAACTCATCCGCCAGGAAGTCCGCGCGTACGACATCGCGTGCAGGTACGGCGGCGAGGAGTTCTCGATCATCCTCCCCGGCGCCGACCACGCCGAGGCCACCGGCGTGTGCGAACGCATCCGACGGGCGCTGGAGGCCAAGCAGTGGCGCAAGTACCCCAAGCTGGTCGTCACCGGTTCGTTCGGCGTGACCGATACCGGCCTGGGCGGACTGAACGACGCCGCGAGCTGGATCGAAGCGGCCGACCGGGCCCTTTACGCGGCCAAGAGCGGCGGCCGAAACGCCGTGCGTTTGTTCGATGAGCGACTCGGGGCCGAGCAGCAGCCGCTGCGGATGGCCGGTTGACGCAGGAGGCATCAAGGCATGAGGCATCAAGGCATCAAGTCTGAATGCTTGATGCCTTGATGCCTCATGCCTTGATGCCTACACGTTGAACAGGAAGTGGCACACGTCGGCATCGTGCATCACATAGCTCTTGCCCTCGATGCGCATGCGGCCCTTTTCCTTGATCGCTTTCTCGCTTTTGAGTTCAACCAGGTCATCAACCGAGTACACCTCGGCGCGGATGAACCCGCGCTCGAAGTCAGTGTGGATCACCCCGGCGGCCTGCGGCGCGGTGGCTCCGACCGGCACCGGCCAGGCGCGGACCTCCTTCTCGCCGGCGGTGTAGAACGACTGCAGGCCCAGCAGCCGGTACGCGGCGCGGGCCACGCTGGCCAGCGCCGGCTCGGTCAGGCCCAGTGATTCAAGCATTTCCTGCTTGTCGGCGCCCTCCAGGTCGGCCAGCTCGGCCTCGATCTTGGCGCACACCGGGACCACCTCCATGCCCTCCTCCTTGGCCCGGGCCCGCACGGCGGAAGCGTGCTTGCCCTCGCCGTGGATGTCGTCCTCGTCCACGTTGGCGATGTACAACACTTTCTTGGCGCTCAGGATCCCCAGGCTCTTGAAGGCCCGCCGCTTCTCGGGATCGTCGAACTCGTGCGCCTCAACCAGCGTCCGGGCGGGCTTGCCGGCGCTCAGCACCGGCAGCAGCGTCTTGAGCACCTCGTACCTCGCCACCGACTCGGCGTCGCGGGCCTTGGCGGCCCGTTCGGCCTTGCCGATCGCGCCCTCGACGGTCTGAAGGTCGGCGAGGATCAGCTCGGTCTCGATGATCTCGATGTCGCGGATGGGATCGACCGAGCCGGAGACGTGGGTGATGTCTTCGCCGCCGGGCGCCTTCTCGAAGCACCGGACAACGTGGCAGATCGCGTCGACCTCGCGGATGTGGCTGAGGAACTTGTTGCCCAGCCCCTCCCCCTTGCTTGCCCCCGCCACCAGCCCGGCGATGTCAACAAGCCGAAGGCTCGCATAAACCAGCTTCTGCGGCGGGATGTACTGCGAGATGATCTTGAGCCGGGGATCGGGCACCGGCACCACGCCGACGTTGGGCTCGATGGTGGCGAAGGGATAGTTGGCCGCCAGCGCCTTGCCGCTGGTCAGGGCGTTGAAAAGAGTTGACTTGCCCACGTTGGGCATGCCGACGATTCCGGCTTCCATGCTGAGGCTCCGTGAGTTGGGTCGGGATGGTAGGAGTCAAGACACCCTGGGCGTGGACGATCGGGCTCACTAGGGGCGAGGTGACGCAAAGCACGCGGCGCACCCGCTTACACCCGCGGGCCCGTGAGCGGCTTCCATCGCTCAACCGCGCTCACCGCAGGTCCGAGCCGTTGAAGGTACTTGGTCAGGGGAATCTCCACAGCTCCGAACCGGCGTACGACCTCGGTCACCATCTGGGTATCGAAGAGCTCGTACCCCAGGCGAGCCAAGTGCCGGATCAGGTGCACCAGGCAGACCTGCCCCGCGTTGTTACCCGGCCCGGGGAGGTGGAACATGGACTCACCGAAGAACGCCGCGCCGATGGACACTCCGTAGACCCCGCCCACGAGTTGCCGCCCCGCCCATGCCTCAACGCTGTGCGCGTGCCCGGCCCGGTGCAGCAGCGTGTACCAGCGGATGATGGTCTCGTTGATCCATGCCCCCGTATCGGCGGCCCCATCGCGCTCCTCGGCGCTCGGCGCCCGCGGGGCGGCGCACGCGCGGATGACCTGCTCGAACGCGGTGTCACACCGGACCTCGAATCGGCCCTGGCGGATGAGCCGGTCAAGGCGGCTCGGTACATGGAATCCACCGGGAGCTCCCGCGGCCTCGGCGGTCAGCGGCAGCACCCCGCGCGGGTCGGCCTGATAGAAGTTCACCTCGTCGGTGCCGGGCTCTCCCATCGGGAAGGCGCCGGTGCGGTACGCCTGCAGGAGTAGCGCCACGATCCGCCCCTCGGCGTCGAGGCGGCCCTCTGGACCGGGCGGCGTGCTCACGGGGACTCGACAGCCTCCAGGATCAGGTGCAGGATCACCTGGTGCGCTTCCTGGATGTTCTCGGTGTGCTCGCTCGCGACGACGAGCGCCGATTCACAGAGCTGGGCGCACGGGCCACCGCCCTTGCCCAGCAGCCCAATGGTCGCGGCGCCGCGGCGACGGGCGGCCTGCAGCGCGTTCACAATGTTCGGGCTGTTGCCGCTGGTGGAAAAGACGATGAGGATGTCATCGGGCCCGCACAAGGCCTCGACCTGTCGGGCGAAGACCTGGTCAAAGCCGAAATCGTTGGCGATGCAGGTCAGCGCCGTCGGGTCGGCGTTGAGACACACCGCCGCGTACGGGGCACGGGAATATCGGTAGCGCCCGATGAGCTCCTCGGTGAGGTGCATGGCCTCCGCCGCCGAGCCCCCGTTGCCGCAGGTGTACACGCGGCCGCCGGCGCGGAGTCGCGCTCGGACCTTGGCGCACACCTCGACGATCAGCGCCGCGTGCTCACGCAGGCCGCTGATGGCGCGGGCCGAACGCTCGATTCGGGAGGTGATGGCGGCTTGATCGATGGACATCGCAGTGGTGCCCCGCAGACGACCCGGCGCGGGCAACCCGGATTCTACCCCGACCTCCGGCGTCGGCCCCGGCGATGAAAAACCGGGTAGTGTCGCAGTTTGAATTCGGCGCTTGTGGTGAGCCAGTAGTCTTTTCGCTCATTGATGTTTGCTGAGTAGCCAGCGAGCGAGGTCGGAAAGACCAAACTCCGCCCAGAACCATACTCCGGGATATAGGCGGCGTCGTTCTTGCAGCATTGCGCGATTCGCTTCAGAACGAGCGCGGAAACGCTCCTCCGCCTTCTTTAGCATCTCTTGCTGCTGCCTCGCGGAAGGGCTCCAGCCCGAACGGTTTGATGCGGCCTTTTTCATGCCTCGTATCTCTCCGGGCACGGGAAACTGGGAGCATCTGCCGGAAGTGTCAGAAGTATAGCCGCAGCGTACGGTCTCAGAATCTGATCGATCAGAGCCTCTTTGTTACGGAAAACCCTTCGACTCTTGCTGTCGGCGGTAATCGCTCCGTATGCCGTCTTGCCTTGACACACGGGTGTTGCCACCACGCTCCGGTAGGAACGAGCCTCCTGCCCATTGAGAGCCTCTAACACTATGCGTTGTTGAGGGTTCTGAGGCAGATGAGTAAGCAGCCGAGCGAGAGGAAGGCCTGATGGATGTCGGCGCGGCGTTCGTAGCGGAC
>CAZEDW010000031.1:0-50134 GCA_964510955.1 uncultured Phycisphaeraceae bacterium | reverse complement strand
CCCATCCCCACCTACCCCTACAAAATCGCCGTCCTCTGCGAGCTGCGCAACAGCAAGGGCGAGTTGCTGCTGCTCCACCGCGCCAAGGACCCCAACAAGGGCATGTACTCGCCCATCGGCGGCAAGCTCGACACCGCATCGGGCGAAAGCCCCACCCGCTGCGCCCAGCGCGAGATCCACGAAGAGGCCGGCGTCCTCATCCCCATGGAGCGACTCGCCCTGGCCGCGATGATCTCCGAGCACGGCTACGAGAACCAGACCAACTGGCTCCTCTTCTACTTCCGCGTCCGCGGTCCGGTGGACTTCCCGGCGTTCGACATGAACGAGGGCCGCCTGGAGTGGCACCCACCGGAGGCCCTCGACCGGCTGCAGGTGCCCGAGACCGACCGAAAGATCATCTGGCCGCTGGTGAAGAAGCACGAGGGCGGCTTCTTCGCCGTCCACATCGAGTGCGAGCACGGCGAGCTGAAGTGGACGGTGGAGCAGTCGTGGTGAGCCGTGCGGCCGGGCGTGACCACGGCCCGCTGCGATCTTCGGTCCAGGCGTGACGCGGGGCCTCACTCGTCTGCGCCGCGTCCGTCCCAGAGATTGCGCAGCTGGATGCGGTTGTGAACATTGAGCTCGCGGTAAAGCTGTTTCAGGTGGTCATGCACGGTGTGGACGCTGCGATGGATTGCTCGGGCGACATCCGACTCGGGGTCGCCGCGGGCCAGCAGCGGCGCCGATGGGCGGACGGCAGGGGGCAACTTCTCAACCAGCGACCTGCGGAAAGCGTCGAGCCGTGCGAAGCGGGCGTTGTAGATCGCCGCCGAGCCATGAGCCAAGGCGCGGAAGGCGCCGGAAACCTCACGCGAGGGCTCGATGCCGCTCGGCGAGGCGGACTCGACCACAAACCAGCGATCCTGACGGCCCGGGTCAAGCGGTTCGGCCCACGCCAAACGGGTGTCCACGCCGACGGCTTCAAGCAGCCCCGTGCGGGCGCCCGGGCCCGCCCAGGGCACACACGCGGCTGGGCTGTCGTCATCGATCGACTGCGTCCCGAAGTTGCCGGGGTCGTTCGAGGCCCGTGGGCCACGAAGGCTCGCCGATCGTCCAACGAACAGCGTGCTGAGCTTCCTGGAGTCGTTCCGCCAGCTGGCATCGAGTGCAATGGCGCTGGCGCCGGTCGCCGAGGCGATGACTTCCGCGCATATGCGCAGCCATTGGCTGGGCCCGGCGGCTTCCGCCGTAGTGAGCTTTGCAAGCCTCACGCAGCAATCTTCCAGATAGGGATCGGGCGCGGGTACCAGTACCTCCCCGGGTACTGACTCGTAAATGTGGGCAATCATGGCCACTCCGAATCGCGTTGATCAAACGCCCCGGACGTCGCGGTCTGGGACAGTTGACCGATACCACTCCCTATTTCGGGTGAATGTTCCCGCGGAGTCTATCAACTCCCCAGAGTTTGTTGCTCTTGTCCGAGTCAAGGAAGGGGTGAGGGAATGATGTCTCTCCGCGATTCCAGCAGAGAACACAGGGAGCGATGCATCAGCCCCTCGGGGCTGATGCATCGCCGCGCCGACTCTGCCCCTCCCGCGGGCTGCGGTGCAACCGTGTCTGTGCTTGTGCCCGGCTGCGTGCGCGATGCGTGGGGGACGGGCCGGCCCTGGGACGTCACGGCTGGGGTACCTCGGCCTTGCTCGGCTTTGGATGTCGGGCCGCGCACAGAGATGCGGCGAGCATCGGCATGGCAGTATCGAAGATTCAATCCAGCGGCTCTGTCCTGGCCCCTCAGCATTTCGCGGGGTGGTGCTGTGCCCACAGGACAAACATTCCGGAGGTGGCCGGACAGAGCCGACGCGTTCCACGTCATCTCACCGAGAGCTTCCTGCTCACGCTTCCAGGCTGTGGTCCTCCTGACCCGCCGACCGTTGACTGCGCCGACGCTGGCGGCGGCCAGCGAACAGACGCTGTGGCTCGAAGTCCACGCCGTCCTTGGCGATGCGGTGCAGGGCCAGCCCCAACTTCCGCATGATCGCCGTCAGTCCCTTCTTCTTGATCCCGCCATCGCGCTCGATCTTCGCGGCGTACCAACGGTTGACCGGCTCCTCCATCGTCAGCCGCATCGCCGCGAAGTGCAGCCAGCGCCGGGCGCGCGACGAACCTCGCTTGCTGATGCGCTGCGGGCCCTGCACCGCGCCGCTGGATCTCTCCGTCAGATTCAGCCCCAGCGCCTTGAGGTATGCCCGGCCGCAGCTGTACTGGCCCGGGTCGCCGCCCTCGAGCCAGAGCACGCCCGCGGTCGCTGCACCCACGGCTGTTGCCATCCGCTTGACCACCGGGTGCTGCATCGCCAACTCCGCGAGCTCGGCCTTGTAGCGACGCATGACCCGCTTGGCGCGGACGGCCTCCGCGGCGTAGTGCCGCACGCGCAAAGAGTCCTGCTCGCTCACGTCCACGCCGACCGTCTCCCGCGCGAGCTGCAAGATTCGCGTGATCCGCTCCGCCGGGAGCATGTTGCGGCCCCAGCGCTTGAGCTGCTCAGCGGCGTTCGGATCGGCCGCGAGCGCCTTCGGCCCGCCGTAGTGCAGCAGAATGCGCGGAAGCGTCTGGCTCGTCAACCACAGGTCCTTCTGGATCTCCGGCCAGTGCGCCGCCAGCCACGCCTCGAGACGGTTGAACCAGGCGATCATCTGCCGCTGATACGCGTCGCCCAGGTCCGCGGCCAGTGCAAGCCGCTGCTCCCAGTCGTCAGCCGCCGGCCACGGCCAGAGCCTGCTCTTGCCAATCGCCGCCAACTCGGCGATCAGCGCCGCGTCCTTGCCGTCGTGCTGGCTGGGCACGCCGTCGAACACCTCCGCGTAGTCGTGCGAAACCTTGGCGCTCACGCGATGCACGGTGATCCCCGCGCGATGGCAGGCTTGCCGGAAGACATCGCCGTAGCGGCCCGTCGGCTCCAGCGCGACGATCATGTCGCGGCCCGCGCCCAGGCTTCGCAGCAGATCGATTCCCTGTCCGATCTGGCTCGGCTGGCGGACACGGATCGGCCGCAGGAACGTCCCGTCGGCCCAGCGCGGCACCAGCCGCAGGTCCGACTTGCTCACATCGGCACCGATCGCCAGCGCCTGGCCGTCGCGCCCCTTCACCAACTCCGCCGCATCCACCGCCTCCACCGGCCTCGTCGAGTAGGATTGCGCCATCGGGATGACCTCCTGCACGTGGGCGGCGGCGCTTTGAGGCTGCCTCACCCCACTTTTCCGAGGCATCCCGTTTTCCTTGCGCCCGCCAACAAGCCGGAAGGTATAGCCATTTGGTTAGGACGAATCTGGAGCGACATAACACCCCCGAGCCGATCTGATGCAACGCGTATTTGAAACGTCAGGCCGATGTTTGGCGGGGTACGGCGCTCGTCATCGAGCGCACGTGCCCACAACGCGTATTTTGGGGGGCGGTAGCGGGCAATTTGTGTCTTCGGCCCGATCCAGTCTGAGGCCGGGGAGCCCCGCGCGCATTGCCGAGTTCGACACGACCAGATCGAGGCATTTCATTTGCTGGCCGGCCACCTAATCAGGTAGGGCCTGGGGATATTTGGGAGCTTAGCTACCTGAACTGGTGGATGCCTTCAGCCAGTCGGCAATCCCCACCAGGCGGTCTACAACACCTGCCATGTCCGGGGGGCGCTTCTCCGGATCGGTCTCGACGCACTCCATGATGAGGTCGTTCAAAACCTGCGGGACGCGCTTGTTGAGTTCGATCACCGGCTTGGCCTTGGCGATGAACTCGTCGTCGAGTGTGGCGACCAGCGAGCTGGATTCTTTGGGGATCGCGGTGGGGATGTGCTGGCGGGTCAGCGACCAGTACATGGTGGCGCCGAGATTGAAGATATCTGTCTTGGGGGTGATGGCCCGGCGGTGGACCTGTTCGGGGGCGATGTAGTCGGGGGTTCCCTGGATGCGTTCCTTGATGGTGCCGATGGGGCACGCCTGGCCGAGGTCAATGATCTTGATGTCGCCGCGCTCGAGCACCACGATGTTGTTGGGCTTCATGTCGGCGTGGACGAAGCCGGCGGCGTGCATGGCGGCCAGGCCGCGCGCGGTCTGGGTGAAGATCTTGAGCGCGGTTTCGAACGTCGCCGGCGGCTTGCGCTCGACGCTGATCCCGTCCACGTACTCCATGACCAGGAAAAGCTCCTTGACGCTCAGGAGGCCCTCGCGGGTCTTGATGACGCGGTCGATGGACCGCACCAGGGGGCTCTTGACCTTGCTCGCCACCTCGTACTCGACCATCGCCTGGTCGAGGAACCGCTGGTCCTTCTCGTCGTTCTTCTGGACGTGCTTCAAGGCCCAGACCTGCTTGGTCTTGGGGTCCTGAACGAGGTAGATGATCGACGCCGCCCCGCGCCCGACCTCGGCGAGCACGTTAAAGCCCGCCAGCCGGGTGCCCGGCTTGGCGGCGATGAACGGGCTGGGGGTTGTGCCGGCGTCGTCGGGCATCGAGGGCGGGAGTCCTGAAGTTCTGGGTCCTGGGTCGGGAAGTCCTGGGGCGGTGCGCGGGGGTGGCGATTGCGGGGAGAGTATGGCGAGCGGATGCCGGCGGTTCAACAGCCCGTGCTTTCGGTGAACTGGGGGCGGTTTGGGCTTTCCCATCCAGGCGTCGCGGCGTCAGCGGTCCTTGAACCGCCGGGTCTCCCGCTCGCGGGCGAACGGGTTGGCCGAGCGCGCCTGGTTCTCCACTTTCTTGCGCCCCCAGCCGGGGGCCTTCTCGGGCGGCGGGTTCTTGTCCAGCTCGTCGATGTGGGCCCGCACGTACCGGCCCTCGAGGATGCCGAGCGTCGAGTTGGTGATGAAGTAGACCGCCAGCCCGCTGGGCGCGTTGTACATCATGACCGGGAACATCACCACCATCATCACCTTCATCATCTTCTGCTGAGCTTCCTGCTCGGGCGTCATGGAGGCGCTGGGCGGCGGCGAGAGGTACTTCTGCTGGATGAAGAACACCACGCCGAGGATGAGGGGCAGCAGGTTGATCCCGCTGATGGGGCCCATCATGGCGCTGACGACCGGGATCTCGAACGAGCGCCCGAACTCGATGAAGTGGTCCGGCGCCGAGAGGTCGGCCAGGAAGCTCCAGTGGCCGCCGGAGACCGCCTGGAACACGCCGTAGAAACCGCCCTGGTGCCGGAACTGGAATGCGAAGTAAAGCATCGCGTACAGCGCGATCCAGACCGGGGTCTGCAGGAAGGTGGGGAGGCAGCCCAGCGCCTGAGTGGGGCTGATGCCCTCTTCCTTCATCAGGCGGGCCATCTCGAGCTGCATCTGCTTGGGGTCGCCGGCGTACTGCTCCTGGATCTTCTTCTGCTTGGGGGCCAGGGCTGCCATCTTCTTGCCAAAGCGCGACATGCTGATCTGGCTCTTGCGGGTGATCGGGTGCAGGATGGTGCGGACGGTGAGCACCAGCACAATGATCGCCAGCGTCCAGTCGCGCAGCAGGTAGTGCACCAGGTCGAGGTACTGCAGCATCAGCACCGCCAGCCACTGGAACGTGCACCACGAGCAGCAGCTGCCGAGGTTGAACACCACCAGGTTGCTGAGCCCGAGCACGCCGAACCGAGGGTCGGCCTTGGCCGACAGCTCGCTCTTGGCCAGCGGGCCGGCGTAGGCCGAGAACGACAGGTCCAGCGACTCGCCGGGCTTCACGCGGCGCGGCAGCGCGTGCATCTCCAGCGCGAGGCGGGCATCGTGCCCGGCGCCGATGGGCACGCCGTAGATTTCGTTGCCGAGCAGCAGCCGCGCCGGCTTGGTGGCGCCCTGGTCGAGCAGCGGATGCACGGCGAAGGTGAAGTAGCGGCTGGTCTGGGCGAGCCAGACCAGGTCGCCCGCGCCGCGGAACGTGCCGGGGCGGGGGAAGAGCTGGGTGTTGCGGAAGGGCGCGGCCTCGGCTTCGGCCATCGCGACGGCGGCCTTCTCGGGGTCGGCGGCCTTCAGGGCGGCCTCGGACCGCTTCGCCTTTTCATAGGCGGGGCCGTAGGCCGCGGTGAAGCTATTGTCCGCCGCCTGGATCGGCGCATCGTGGGCCTCCAGCACGCCGTCGGCCTCGACGATGGATTGCGAGGGATCGCGCTGCGGCTCCAGCAGGAAGCCGTAGCGGACGCGCCGGACGTTGATGCGGTAGCCGCTGGCGTCCTCGACGATGTCGAGCGGGCCGTACTGGATCCACTCGATTTCCAGCTCGCGCCCGGACAAGTTCTCCGCGCTCTGGTGGACCGCGACCTCGTACGAGCCGGGCGACATCTCGAAGCGGCGGGTTACCTTCAAGACCGGCTTGTCCTGCTCGTCGACAACGAACGCCTCAAACGTCCCCGGCCCGGTCTGGGTCCAGTAGTTGTGGTCGGCGTCGCCGAACAGGTCAACGCCGGCGCCGTCGATGATCACGGCGCGGGCGGCGAGCGAGGTGGTGGTCAGGGTCTCGCCCTGCTTGCCGGCCTTCCCGGCCTGCTGCTGCACCTGGAACCGGTTCCCGTTGCTGATCTTGTCCTGAAGGGTCTGGTACTGGTCGGCGAGCGTGATGCCGTCAACGCCCGCGCCCAGGTGACTGAAGGTGTACTGGGCCTTGAAGCCGGTGGCGGGGTCGATGGAGCCGATCGAGTCGAGCGCGCCGGCCGGCAACGGCACAGCCCGGGCGCGGTAGGTGGGCCGGGTCGTTGGCGTGCCGCCCTCGGGCTTAGGCGCGGGGGCGGCCCCTTGGGACGCGGACGGCGTGTCGGCGGCTTTGGGGGCATCGGGCTTGCCGGCGGCGTTTGCGGTGTCGGGCGACGGCTGAGAGCCCGAGTCGGCGGGCTTGGAACCGGCCACTTGCGACACGGCCGGATTGGGCGGAGGCTGAATGAGGGCCTTGCTGCTCTTGAACACTGCCCACACACCCAGCACGGCCAGCGCCGCGACGATGACGGTCACGACAAATCGGACTGGCGTGTTCTTTTCTGCGGGCATGCCGTGGGTCGTTCCTGGGTACCGCCTGCGTTGAGCCGTGGCGGGCGGGGGTGGGTGAAAGCCGGGGTCGACGGAGTCCGGAGGGGGGCGAAAAGGGGGCCAATGGTAATCGATTGGGCAAACCGTAGTCGGCAGTGCGCCCGGCGAGTCTCAGATCTGGGACACCTGACGAATTTCAGGAATCGGGCGATTTCCGGTCCGTGCGGTGCATCGCTCGGCGGTGGGCCGAGTTAGGCTGCCGATAGGAACGGACGCTCGACTCTCTGCGCCAATCGTGGGTGCGGGTTCGACCGGTCACGGAAGGGTTGGGGCGAGGTCGCTCCATTGGCGGAGGATGCCGACGTGTTGAATCAGCTTCGACCCGGGGCGGGTTTGCTGTTTGTGTTGCGGCTCGCCGTGGTCACCGGGCTCCTGGTCCCGAGCGCCGCGGCGCAGACAACCGTCACGCTGTCGCCTTCGGCCGACAACACGATTTTTTCTGACAACAACAACAACAGCGACGGCGCGGGTGACTCGATGTTCGCCGGGCGCACCAACAACGGCGCGCTGCGGCGCTGCCTGGTGCGGTTCGACGTCAGCTCGATCCCGAGCGGCTCGACGATCACGGCGGTCTCGCTGCGGCTGACGATGACGCGGACCCAGACCGGGGCCCAGAACGTGACCGCGACCCGCGTGCTGGCCTCCTGGGGCGAGGGCACGTCCAACGCGGGTGGGCAGGAGGGCGGTGGCGCACTGGCCACCACCAACGACGCCACCTGGCAGTACCGCTTCTTCAACACCCAGACCTGGACCACCCTCGGCGGGCAGTTCAACGGGACCGTCAGCGCCACCACCAGCGTCAACGGCAATGGCAACTACACATGGACCGGCGCGACGATGGTCAGCGACGTGCAGGGCTGGGTGAACAACTCGGCCACGAACTTCGGCTGGATCATGCGCGGCAACGAGGGGGCTAACCAGACCGCCAAGCGGTTCAGCACCAAGGAGAACACCACCGTCGCCAACCGCCCGCAGTTGTCCGTCACCTACACCCCGCCGGTGACCAGCGGCGCGTGCTGCACACCGAACGGCAACTGCACCGTCACGGACGCAACGGGCTGCGCGACCCTGGGCGGGACGTACTCCGGCATCGGGACGTCCTGCACACCCAACCCCTGCCCCCAGCCCGCGGGCGCGTGCTGCCTCGCCAACGGCACCTGCACGAGCGTCACCAGCGCCGCGTGCACCACCGCGGGCGGCACGTGGCAGGGCGCGCTCACGCTGTGCGCGAGCGTCTACTGCTCGCCGCAGCTCACGCCCTTTGTTGATGCCCTGCCGATCCCGAGCGTCGCGGTGCCCACCAGCGGCGTCGCGGGCGGCTCGGCCCACTACGACATCTCGATGGTCGAGGTGCCGCAGCAACTGCACCGTGATCTGCCGGCCACCCGGGTGTGGGCCTACAACGGCACCTACCCGGGGCCGACCATCGAGGCCAAGCGCGGATTCCCGGTCAGCGTCACTTGGACCAATGACCTCCGCGGCGCCAACGGGCAGCTCCGCACCACGCACATGCTCCCGGTGGATACCTGCCTGCACGGGCCGAACATCACCGGGCAGTCGCCCAACACGGTCGTGCACCTGCACGGCCTGAAGGTCGCGCCCGCCAGCGACGGCGACCCCGACGCCAACTTCCCGCCCGGCGCGTCGTCGCCTCAATACGACTACCCCAACGACCAGCCCGCCACGACCCTTTGGTACCACGACCACTGCCTTGGCCTCACGCGGCTCAATGTGTACATGGGCCTGGCGGGGTTCTACCTGATCCGTGACGACGCCGAGAACGCGCTGAACATCCCGCGCGGCGTCAACGAAATCCCGCTGGTCATCCAAGACCGCAGCTTCAACGCCGACGGGTCGCTCCGGTACATCCCGCAGGCGTCGGACACGTTTTTCGGCGACAAGATCCTCGTTAACGGCAAGGTCTGGCCCTTCCTCAACGTCAACCGGGGCAAGTACCGCTTCCGCATCGTCAACGGGTCGAACAACCGCACGCTGACGTTGGCGCTCTCCAACGGCAACAGCTTCCAGCAGATCGGGTCCGATGGGGGCCTGCTGCCCGCGCCGGTGACGCTGGCGAGCGTCACGCTCCAGCCCGCCGAGCGGGCGGACATCGTGGTCAACTTCGCCAACCTCGCCGCCGGGTCGACCGTCGACCTGGTGAACAGCGCCCCCGCCCCGTTCCCGGGCGACCCCGGCGTGGGCGTCGTGGCCAACGTGATGCGGTTCAACGTGCAGGCCGCGACGGGCTTCACCGCGGCGTTGCCGGTGACGCTGGTGGGCGTGCCGCGCATCCCCGAGTCGCAGTCGATCGGTTCGCGCACATTCACCCTGCGCACCGCGGCCAACCAGATCTGCGGTCACGACACGTGGCTGATCAACGACCTGATGTGGGACGACATCACCGACACGCCCCGGATCGGCACCACCGAGGTGTGGACGTTCAGCAACCTCTCAACGATCACGCACCCGCTGCACGTGCACCTGGTGCAGTTCCAGGTGCTCGACCGCCAGTCGTTCACGCTGGTGAACAACGTTCCGACGCCCACCGGCCCGCGCGTCGCCCCGCCGACGAATGAGCTGGGGTGGAAGGACACCGTGCAGTGCCCGCCCTTGACCTTCACGCGCATCATCGCCAGGTTCGACGGGTTCAGCGGCCTGTTCCCGATGCACTGCCACATCCTCGAGCACGAGGACCACGAGATGATGCGCCAGTTCCGGGTGCTGTGCGATTCCCCAGTGGTGCTCTCGAATCCGTCGGCGCAGACGATCAACGAGAACGACAGCGTCACCTTCGACGTCGCCGCGACCGGCGACGTGCTGGCCTACCGCTGGCGGCGCGGCGGGGTGCCGATCTTCGACGGACCGTTGCCCGGCGGCGCGACGGCGACCGGCGCCGATACCCCGGAGTTGGTCATCGACAACGCCGACCCGCGCGACGACAACGCCTACGACTGCCTCATCACCAACCCCTGTGGCGGCGCCACCTCGTCCGCCGTCAATCTTCTCGTCCGCCCCGCCTGCCCCGGTGACATCAACCTCGACGGCGTCGTCAACACCGCCGACCTCACAATCCTGCTCAACAACTTCGGTGCAGCGCTCCAGCCGGGCACCGGTGGCGACATCGATGGGAGCGGGATGCCGACGACCAACGACCTGATCACGCTGCTGGGGCACTTCGGCCAGCCGTGCTGAGTCTCGGCGCCGCCGGGCTCCGGCCACGGGCCTGGCGGGGCAGACCTTGCCAACTTCGAATCCGGTCCGGGAACCGAGTTCTCGGGCCTTTTTTTGGAAACCCGCCCTGGTTGCCGGGAGAGTGCTGTCTGTCGCGCGGTGGAGGGGTTAGGGTGGTACGCGGAGCACCCGATGCTCCTAAGGTGCCGCCATGCGAAGGGTGATTTTGCGATCGTTGAGTTTGTTTGGATGTGCTCTGGCTTGTGCGTCGGAGGCGCGGGCTCAGGCCACGCTGACCTTTACCCCCGTGGCGGACGCGACGCTGTACGAGGACGCCTCGGGGGCCATCGCCAACGGCTCGGGCGAGCGGCTCTTTGCCGGGCGGACCAACAACGGCACCAAGCGTCGAGCCGTGGTGCGATTTGACGTGTCGGCCATCCCGGTCGGCTCGACCGTTACCAGCGTCTCACTCAGGATGTTTGACTCGCGCTCGGTCCAGGCGCCCACCGTCGCCATGAACCTGCACAAGGTCACCGCCTCGTGGGGCGAGGGCGTATCCAACAGCGGAGGCGAGGAAGGCGGCGGCGACGTCGCCCACACCAACGACGCCACCTGGACCTACCGGTTCTTCCCATCGACATTGTGGAGCACCGTGGGTGGCGACTTCTCGCCCACTATCAGCGCCACCGCCAACGCCGGTGCCGCGGGAACGATTGTCACCTGGTCGTCCGCCACCATGCTGGCCGACGTGCAGGGGTGGGTTTCCAACGCCTCGACAAACTTCGGATGGCTCGTCAAGCCCGACGAGGCCGCCTTTCCGAGCGCCAAGCGGTTCGACAGCAGGGAGAACCTGACGCCCGCGAACCGCCCGCAACTGACGGTTAACTTCACCCTGCCCGCCGGGGTGGGCGGGTGCTGCCTTTCCAACGGCGTGTGCGTGTACACCACCGCGGCCGGGTGCGCGGCGCAGCCGGGTACGTTCCAGGGCAGCGGCGCGTTGTGCTCTCCCAACCCCTGCCCGCAGCCGCCCGGAGCGTGCTGCCTGCCCAACGGCACCTGTGTGGAGGTGGTTCCCTCCACCTGCACGTCGCAGGGTGGCACGCCGCAGGGCGGCAACGTGGCGTGCTCGGCGGTGTATTGCCCGTTCCCGCTCACGCCGTTCGTTGACGCGCTGCCGATCCCCGGCGTGGCGCAGCCGACGTCGGGCGTGGCTGGCGGGGCCGCGCATTACGACATCTACCTGCGAGAGTTCTCGCAGAAGCTCCACCGCGACCTGCCGCCCACCAAGCTGTGGGGCTACAACTCGAAATACCCCGGCGACACCATTGAGGCGGCGCGGGGCGCGCCCATTACGGTGAACTGGTACAACGACCTGCGCGACACCGCCGGCGGCGGTGGGCTGCGGACCACGCACGTGCTGCCCGTCGACGCCTGCCTGCACGGGCCGAGCGTGACCGGTCAGCTCCCTGTCACCGTGACGCACCTGCACGGGCTGAAGGTGGCGCCCGACAGCGACGGGTTCCCCGACGCATCGTTCCCGCCCGGCGGCGGCTCGCCGCTCTACACCTACCCCAATGACCAGCCCGCCACGACGCTGTGGTACCACGACCACGCGCTGGGCCTGACCCGGCTCAACGTGTACATGGGCCTTGCGGGCTTCTATCTCATTCGCGACAGCGCCGAGAACGCCCTGAACATCCCGCGCGGCGAGTACGAGATCCCGCTTGTCATCCAGGACCGCCAGTTCAACCTCGACGGCTCGCTCCGGTACCCGCTGGAAATCCAGGACCGGTTTTTCGGTGACAAGATCCTGGTGAACGGAAAAATCTGGCCGTACCTGAACGTCAAGCGGGGCAAGTACCGCTTCCGCATCCTCAACGGCAGCAACGGCCGGACCTACACGCTGGCGCTCTCCAACGGCGGGCTGATGACGCAGATCGGTTCCGATGGCGGGCTGCTGAACGCGCCGGTGGTCATCAGCAACTTCACCATCCAGCCCGCCGAGCGCGTCGACCTGGTGATCGACTTCGCGGTGTATTCACCCGGCGTCGAGATCGTGCTCACGAACTCGGCCCCCGCGCCGTTCCCGGGGCCCGCGGGCGTGGGCGTGGTACCCGATGTCATGAAGTTCGTTGTCCAGAGCGCCTTCGGCGACGGCGACGTGCTGCCGTCGTCGCTGGTGCCGGTCCCGCGCATCCCCGAGGCCCAGGCCGTCAACTCGCGCGATTTCAAGCTGCGGACCGCCGCCAGCCCGACCTGCGACCACGATACTTGGCTCATCAATGACCTGATGTGGGACGACATCACGGACTTTGTCCGCATCGGGCAGACCGAGGTGTGGTCGTTCACCAACTTCTCCGAGTTCACCCACCCGCTGCACGTTCACCTCGTGCAGTTCCAGGTGCTCGACCGCCAGGCGTTCACGATTGTGGGCGGCAACGTGGTGCCCAACGGCCCCCGCATCCAGCCGATGGCCGAGGAGCAGGGGTGGAAGGACACGGTCCAGGCAGCGCCGCTGCAGATCACACGCATCATCGCCAAGTTCGACGGGTACGCGGGCAACTTCCCGATGCACTGCCATATCCTCGAGCACGAGGACCACGAGATGATGCGTCAGTTCGTGGTGCAGTGCGATGCGCCCTCGATCTCATCGCCCCCCACCGGCGTGACCGTAGCCCAGGGGGCGCCCGCGTCGTTCACGGTCGGGGCTTCGGGCGACGTGCTGACGTATCAATGGCGGAAGAACGGCGTCAACCTGGTTGACGGCCCCCAGACCGGCGGATCGAGCGTCGCTGGCGCCACCTCGCCCACGCTCACCATCACCAACACAAGCCCGCGCAACGACGCCGCCTATACCTGCGTCATCACCAACCCCTGTGGGCAGCAGACCACGGCGCCGGTCAACCTGATCATCACCCCGGCGTGTCCGGGCGACGTCAACCTGGACGGCAACGTGACCACCGCCGACCTCGCCATCGTGCTCGGCACCTTCGGCAGCCACCCCCAGCCGGGGACGCTCGGCGACATCAACGGCGACGGCGCGGTGAACACCACCGACCTCACCATCCTGCTGGGTTCGTTCGGGCGGCACTGCTAGCGACAGGCGCGTTTGCTCACCGAAATCGCGGAATGGCTGATTCCAACCAATGTCCTCGGGCCTCCGGTCCGCGGTCGCGCATGCGTGATTATCTGCATTGAAGTGGCGGAATCCTGGTGCGCACGCCGGACGAAGGGGTATGCTGTTTGGAACAGGTCCAAGAACTTCTCCAAACTGTTTGGCTCCTGTTGCCTCGGCTGTCGCATACCCCATTTGGGGGGGTTCGCACCCGCCGCAGGCGCGTCCCCTCGATCGGTCATGTCGGCCGCTGGTGATTCGGTCCAACCGTCCCGAGTTCAACTGAGAACGGAGTGTCGCCATGCGTAAGCCGTGTCAAGCTCTTACCGCGTTTTCCCGTAGCGGATTGGCGGTGCTCGCGCTGATCGCTATGCCCGGATTGGCCGCGGCGACCACGGTCAATATCAGCGCGTCGGCCGACGCGACGCTGTACGAGGACGCGGGGGGGCTGATCGCCGACGGTGCGGGCGATTACTTCTTCGCGGGCAAGACCAACCAGCCCAAGCTCCGTCGCGGCATTATCAAGTTCGATCTGGGGGTAATCCCCTCGGGTGCCACGGTGACGGCGGTGACGCTGAAGCTGCACTGCTCCAAGACGCCCTCGCCCGTCACGTCGTACAGCTTCACCATGCACAAGGTCACCAACTCGTGGTCCGAGGGCACTGTGAACGACGCGGGCGACGAGGGCGACGGCTCGCCCTCCACGGCCAACTCGGTCACCTGGAAGCACCGGGTCTACAGCGGCACGCTGTGGACAAACCTGGGCGGTGATTTCACGGGCTCCTCCAGCGCCAGCGCGAGCGTGACCGACGTCGGGTTCTACACCTGGGGCAGCACCGCCACCCTGGTGTCGGACGTCCAGGGATGGGTCAACAACTCGGCCACCAACTTCGGCTGGATCATCAAGGGCAACGAGGGGGTGCAGAAGTCGGCCAAGCGGTTCGATTCACGGACCAACGCCACGAGCGCCAACCGCCCTGTCCTGACCGTCACCTACACCCCCCCGCCCGCGTCCGGCGCCTGCTGCTTCACAGACGGCTCGTGCATCGAGTCCAACTCGGCCACGTGCAACGCCATGCTCGGCACCTACCAGGGCAACGGCACCGATTGCACGCCCAACCCGTGCCCCCAGCCGGCCGGTGCGTGCTGCGCTCCCAGCGGGACCTGCACGTCGGTCACGGAGGCGTCGTGCATCGGCGGCGGCGGTACGTGGCAGGGCGCGTTCACGTCGTGCGGCAGCTCGTACTGCCCGGTCAACCTCAGCCCGTTCCAGGACGCGCTGCCGATCCCCAGCGTGATCGCTCCTACGAGTGTTGGTCCGGACGGGATCGAGAACTACGACGTCTATATCCGCGAGTTCAACTACTCCCTCCACGCGTCGCTGCCTCAGACGCGTGTATGGGGGTACAACTCGCAATACCCCGGCCCGACCTTCGAGGTCCGCAAGGGCCACCCCATCCGAGTGACCTGGCACAATGACCTGCGCAACGTGAACAACGTTCTGCGCAACACCCACATCTTCCCGTACAACTCCTGCCTGCACGGCCCGAACATCACCGGGCGCACGCCGGTCACGGTCACCCACCTGCACGGGCTCAAGGTCGCGCCCGAGAGCGACGGGTTCCCCGACCTGTCATTCGGCCCGGGGTTCAGCTCGCCGCAGTACTTCTACCCCAACGACCAGCAGGCCACGACCCTGTGGTATCACGACCACGCCCTGGGCATGACCCGCCTGAATGTCTACGCCGGCCTGGCGGGGTTCTACCTCATCCGAGACGATGCCGAGGACGCGCTCAACCTGCCCAGGGGCCAGTACGAGATCCCGCTGGTCATCCAGGACCGCAACATCGACGTCAACGGCAACCTGCGCTACAACCCCGATCAGTCCGATGCGTTCTTCGGTGACAAGATCGTCGTCAACGGCAAGGTCTGGCCGTTCCTGAACGTCAACAAGGGCAAGTACCGCTTCCGCATCGTCAACGGCAGCAACACCCGCGCCTACACCCTCGCGCTGCGCCCGCCGCCCGGTGGGGCGATCCCCTTCCAGCAGATCGGCACCGACGGCGGCCTGCTCCCCGCGCCGGTCACCATCAGCAGCCTCACGGTCCTGCCGGGCGAGCGCGCCGACATCGTCATCGACTTCGCGCCCATCACCGCGGGCTCGTTCCTGACGCTGGCAAACTCCGCGCCGGCGCCGTTCCCCGGCACGCCCGGCGTCGGCGTGATCTCGAATGTCATGGTCTTCCGGGTGCAGGCGGCGGCGGGCGACACCGACCCCCTCCCCGCCACGCTGATCCCCGTGCCGCCCATCCCCGAGGCCCAGGCGACGGTCACTCGGACCCAGAAACTCCGCCTTGCCGCGGTCGATGTGTGCAGCATCGACACCTGGCTCATCAACGACCTGCTGTGGGACGACATCACCGAGTTCCCACACATCGGGGCCACCGAGATCTGGGAGTTCGCCAACATGTCGAACATCACCCACCCGCTGCACATCCACCTGGTGCAGTTCCAGATCCTCGACCGCCAGGACTTCATTCTCCAGAACAACCAGATCGTGCTTCAGGGCCCCAAGGTCCCGCCGGCCGCGAACGAGGCGGGGTGGAAGGACACGGTGCAGTGCCCGCCCAACCAGGTCTCGAGGGTGATCGCCAAGTTCGAGGGCTTCACCGGCACGTTCCCGTACCACTGCCACATCCTCGAGCACGAGGACCACGAGATGATGCGCCAGTTCATGGTGATCTGCGACCCGCCGGTCATCAATGTCCCGCCGGTGGGCCAGACCAAGCCGCAGGGCTCGACCGCTTCATTCACCGTTGCCGCCGGCGGTGACGAGGTCGCGTACAAGTGGCAGCGCAACGGCGTCGCGATCCAGGACGGTCCGACCGCCTGGGGGTCCACGGTCAGCGGCTCCAACACGCCGACGCTCACCATCTCGGTGGTCCACCCACTGGATCAGGACCAGTACCGCTGTCTGCTCAAGAGCGTGTGCGGGTTCGTTCAGACCGGCAACGTCGGTCTTGTCGTCACGCCCTCGTGCCCCGGCGACCTGAACTTCGACGGCGTCATCAACACCGCAGACCTGACCATCCTGCTGGTGAAGTTCGGCCAGAGCGTCCAGCCCGGCACCGACGGCGACCTCAACGCCGACGGCCAGGTCAACACGGCCGACCTCACGCTGCTGCTCGTGCACTTCGGGCAGTTCTGCTGATTGGCGGACCGTCATTGGTGCGACCGAAACAACGCCGCCGCGGGCCATGAGGCACGCGGCGGCGGTCTTTGTTCCGGGCTTCACAAGCCCCCGTCGGGATTGGGGGGCGCACGGCCCTCCCGGTTCAGCCCCCCAGCCCCGCCAGGTGGGCGTCGATCGCCGCCTTGGCGGCGGTGGCCTTGGTGTTGATGGTGCCATTGTCACCGGTGAGAGACTCACGGAACGCCACGAGCGACGCGATGTCGGCGTCGCACTCGCTGACGGTCGCGGTGTCGCCCTTGCGGTTGGCGGCCTTGCGGACCTTGGTCAGCTGGGCAACGCCGGCCTGCGAGGCCTTGATCACCGCGGCGCGGACTGTCAAGGCGCGCTTCTCGGCCTGGGCCTTGCCCGCATCGGCGACGCGCTGCAGCGCGGTCGGCGAGGCGCTCTTGGCGTGCAGGGCGTCGAGCCGGTTGTTGGTCGCCGATACCACCTGGTCCAGCTTGGCGTCTATGACGTCCGCCGCCGCGTTCATCCGCGTGGTGGCGAGCTCGGTGATCGACGAGGGTGAGGCGGCCCCGAGCACTGCGGCGTTCAGCACCGCGACCGCGAGGCCCACAAGGGAGAAATGGCGAACGCTGATCATGGAAGACGCTCCTTTCGGATTGGCCCGACCAAGGGCTGGTGTCGTGGTCCGGTCGAGATCGGGGATTCCCAACCCCGGGCATGACAGCTCCAACGTTCCTCGTGGGCCGGCATTGCCCCCGGGGCCGTGCGGTGCGGCGCGCGGGGATAGCATGGGCGGAAACGCCCGCCCCGGCATGGTGGGGAAGCGCCCGCCGCCGGTTATCAGCCCTCGGTCTTCTTCGGAGCCGCTTCGGGCGTGGCGGCGGGCTTCACCACCACCACGATCGAGTTGTCCTTGGAGTAGTACTTCGCGAACGTGTCCTTGACCGCCTGCGCGGTCATGGCCTGGTAGGCGTCCGGGGCGCCCATGGTGTCGTCGAGGTTGGCGCCGCGGAAGTCGAGCTGATCCAGCACGCCGGACCAGTAGCCGGGCTCCTTCATCTGCTCTTCAAACGTCTTGGCCATCTGCTTCTTGGCCACGACCAGCTCATCCTCGGTCGGGCCGTCCTTGGCGAATGCGGCGTACATGGACTCGAGCTTGGCCACCAGCGCCGGCACCTTGGCGGGGTCGGTCGGGGCGCCGGCGCTGACGACGCCGAAGCCGGGGTAGGTGCCGCCGGGGCGTGACGAGGCGCCGATGCTGTAGACGAGCTGGGCGTCCTCGCGGACTTCCTTGATCATCCGGGTCGACAGGATGCGGGCGGCCATGTTGAGGGCGCGCACGTCGGGCACGTTGGTCTGGTCGGCGCCGTAGAAGCCGGAATAGACGAACGCCTGCGGGGTGGGGGTGTCGATGACCTTCTCGAACGAGCGCGGGCCCTTGGGGCGCTCGATCTTGCGGAGGTCGGCCAGGGTCTTGGACGACACGCGGTCACGGCTGGGCAGGGCGCCGAGGTACTTCGCCGCCAGGTCCATCGCCTTGTCCTTCTCGATGTCGCCCACGATGGTCACCTCGATGGGCGAGGTCTTCACCAGCATGTTGAGCCAGGTCTGGGCGGCCTCGACGGTGATCTTGTCGATCTGCTCGGCGGTGGGGATGCTGGTGCGCGGCTCGGTCTCGGGGTAGGGAGCGGTCATGGAAAGGCGCATGCCCATGAACATGGGGTTCTTGGTGGACTCGGCCAGCATCTCCTTGACGCGGGTCTGCGCCTGCGTGAACGCGGCGGGCTCGATCTTGGGGTCGGTGAGCATGAGGTAGGCGAGCTGCATGCCGGTCTCGAGCTCGGCAGGGCTGCCGGAGATGTTGAGGGAGATCGAGTCGCCCCCGACACCGCCGCCGCCGCCTCGCCCGCCGCGACCGCCGCCCATGCCCGCGAAACCGCCGCCACGGACGCTGATCTTCTTGCCGGTCATGATCTCGCGGATGTCGGTGGAGGCGAGCTTGCTGGTGGCGGGGCGCGAGAAGCCGACCTGCGCGCCCTGCGTGATGGCCCGGTTGTTGGCGTTTTCGAGCAGCTCTCCCCCGATGAGAGAGATGCCCACCGACACCTCGTTCTTGCGGGTGTCGTTGAACTTGTAGTGAACGCGGACGTTGTTGCTCAGCCAGGCGTTCCACACGTGGCTGGCGGGGTGCTCGGCGGCCTCGGCGACGGTGCCGGGCTTGGGCAGCTCGGTCATGAGCTGGGTGGCACGGGCGGTCTCGGCCTCCTGCGACGGCTTCTGGGCCAGGGCCTTGGTGCCAAGCTCAACCAGCTCGCTCTCGCTGGGAACGCCGGGCCCTGATGGGAGCGTGACGATGAAGCACACCGCGGTCGGGTCGAACTCCTTGGCGAACCGCTTGGAGACTTCCTCGACCTTGATGGATGGGAGGGTCTTCTTGAGCAGGTCCAGCCGCTGCTGGGCGGACATGACGGGTTCGCCGCTCGTCACGTCGCCGTTCATCCGGCTGATGAAGCCCTGGGAGGGCTGGGTGCCCTCGGTCTCGACGGCGCGTTCGGCGCCGGACAGCACCTGCTTGCAGGCGTCCTCAAACTCGCGGGGCGTAAAGCCGAACGCGCGGGCGCGCTGCAGTTCCAGCGCGCTCTCGTTGAGGGCGTCCTTCCACTTGCCGTTGGCGCTCCGCGCGGTGAGTTCGGCGGTGTACATGATGCCCGCTTCGTTGGAGAGCCCGGCGTTGACGTCCTGGTACGCCGTCCCGCCCTTGGAGACCTTGTCGTCGATGCGCCGGTTGAAGCACATGGTGCCGAGTCGTCCGACCAGCTCGTCGCGGTACAGGCCCTCGGTGGTGACGGGCGGGCGGGCGGGCTCCAGACGGACGATCTGCAGGCTCTCCGAGCGGACCTCGGGATCGCTGGCGACGACCGCGAAGCTCTTCTCATACGCCTTGATCCCCGGGTCCTGCCACACCGGGCGCGGCTTCTTGGGGAGCACCGAGAACTTGGCGGTCAGCGCCTTGACGACCTCTTGCGGGTCGGCGTCGGCGACGACCATCATGGTCGCGTTCGACGCGCCGTACCACTTGCCGTAGTAGTCCTTGAAGTCCTGCTCGTTGACGGTGGCGATGGTTTGCTCGGTGCCGATGGTCATGCGCTGGCCCCAGAGCGAGCCGGGGGCCATGTGCTCGATGATGTAGAAGCCGGTGCGCTGGCGGCCCGAGAGGCCGCGCCGGCGCTCCTCCTGAATGATGCCGCGCTCCTCGTCGATTTCCTTGGGCAGCAGGCTGAGGCGCCCGACCACGTCGGCGAAGAAGGTGAGACCCTTGTCGAGCGTCTCGGGCTTCACGTCCGGCAGCGAGAGCTGGTAGGTGGTCTGCTCGAAGTTCGTGAACGCGTTCTGGTCGCGCCCGAACTGCATGCCCAGGGACTGGAAGAACGGGACCAGCGTCCCGGGCGCGAAGTTCTCCGAGCCGTTGAAGGCCATGTGCTCGAGGTAGTGGGCGATGCCGCGCTGGCGGTCGGTCTCGTTGAGCGAGCCGGTGTGCATGTGGACCCACATGACGGCCCGGCCCGGGGGATTGTTGTTCTTCCGCACCATGTAGTGCAGCCCGTTGTCGAGCTTGCCCGAGACGATGGCAGGGTCCATCGGCAGCGGTGCCGAGGCGTCGGGGGCGGAAAGCTGGATCAGGGAAACCGACGCGAGTACGGCGGCGCTGGTCGAGATCAACATGGCTGCTCCTCGGTGTGGGACTGGGGTGCCGGTAGGCGGCAGGAACAAGGATAACCGGCGAGAAAGCCAGTAGAGCCCATAACACCCGCGTGCTTCCGAGATTCGGGCACGCATCACGGGTCCCGCGGCACGAACGAAGCCCGAAAAACGCCCGCGAAACCGTTGGGATTGCACGGGTCCAGCGGTACCCTCAGGCATGAATCCCACCGGCAGCGTTTCACTCGGGGGAAGCCGATTGCAGACTTGGCGGCTCGGCGCCGCGGATGCGCGAGCGGTGATCTGAAAGGAAAACGTCCATGGTCCGTCTCACTTCTAATGCGATCGCCCTCGCCGCCGCACTCGTGGCGATGTCCCCCGAATCGGCCCGGGCCCAGTCGGGCACCGGGTTCACCTATCAGGGCGTGCTCGCGTCCGGCGGCGCGAACCCCACGGGGGCCGCGGACTTCCGCTTCCGGCTGTACGACGCGCTCGCCGGCGGCAACGAGGTTGGGTCGCAGGTCGACCTGCCGAACACCGCTGTGAGCCTCGGCAAGTTCAACGTCTCGCTTGACTTCGGCGCGGCGTTTGTGGGCGGGCAAGCACGCTGGCTGGAGATCGACGCCCGTTCACCCGCCGGCGCCGGCTCATTCGTAACCCTCTCGCCGCGCCAGGCCGTCAGCCCGGCGCCGCTGGCGCAGGGGATCGCGGGCGTGGCGATCACCCCGGGGGGCCCGACCGGCGTGGACCAGGATCAAACGCAGGGCAACGCAGGGGGTCTCATCGCCTTCAACTCCTTCCAATCGTGGCAGTCGTTCACGGCGGGCACAACCGGGACGCTCGACAAGGTCCAGGTCAACGAGACCTTGCTCGGCAACCTCCTCATGTACGTCTACGAGGGCGTCGGCCCCACGGGTCAACTGATCGGGTACTCCGCCACGCCGGGGCACCTCGGGGTTCTTGATGTGACGTTTTCCAACGTGACCCTGATCGCCGGGCGGAAGTACACGCTGGCGTTCGTGGTGAACGGGGCGTTGCAGACCGTCACGCAACAAATCCCCGGCGCCGTCGGCAGCGGGTTTGTGTCCGGGGTCCAGACGCCGGTGAACTGGTGGTTCCGCACGATCGTAACGCCCAAGGCCCGGCTCGAAGCCGTTTCGGACGTCGCTTCCACCGTACTCTGGTCGGGCGTAAAAGACGTACCTTCCAACGTGACGGGAGCGTTCTCACCCTGGAGCGGCGTCGGCGGCGGCATCGCCTACACGGACGGCGCGGTGGGCATCGGCACCAGCAGCCCCGAGGGCGGGCTCTCGGTCACCTCGTTCAAGTCAGATCTCGCTCCCCAGGAGCCCGGCGTCCACATGGGCCGCGAGTGCTGCGGCTACCCCAGCAGCACCGGCATCGAAGTCGTTGCAGACGCCGGCGGTTCACCGGTGATCGACTTCAACACGCTCCCATCGACCGACGATTTCGGGGCCCGCTTGCGGTATGAAAAGGCCACCGGCACGCTGTACCTCGACGGCGCCAACTGGTGCGCGCCGAGCTACTGCCCATCGAGCGCCCGTCTGAAGGACAACGTGCGCCCCATCGACGGGGCGCTGGACCTGGTGGGTCAGTTGCAGGGCGTGCGGTTTGACTGGAAACCCGAGGAGGCGCCGCGTCACGCGGGGGCCGCCGGGCCGCACGACGTGGGGTTCATCGCCGAGGACGTGGACAAGGTGCTGCCGGAGCTGGTGGTGAAGGCGCCGGACGGGACGGTGCTGGGGATGGACTACGCACGCTTGACGTCGGTGGCGGTGGAGGCGATCAAGCAGCTGCGCGACCAGAACGACTCGAAGCAGCGCGAGATCGACGCCCTCAGGTCCCGCCTCGACGCGATCGAGGAGGCGGTCATGAAGATTCGGCGGGGCGGCAATCAACCGCAGTGACAGGGCCGGTCCCGCGAGATGGAAGTTCTGGCTTGAATCCTGGCGCTTTGTCACGACAATGGACGCCTTCACTTACTGCCGGGAGGAGAAAGGCCGAACCATGAAGAGCGCGAGGAACTGGAGCATCCTGACCGGCGTGGCCGCCTGTGGAGCGTACTGGGCGCTGGCGGGAGACCTGAACCCTCCGACCGGGACCGTGGCGCCGACCATGCACACGCTGGACGAGGTGTATGCAGCCGTGGGGCAGGTGGGCGCCGGCAACTGCGCAGCGAGCTGTGCGCCCGCGCTGCCCGGCTCGACTGGGCTGCGGGGCACGTGCACCATGGTGGGCGCGGCGGGCCCGGGCGGCGACCTGACGTTTGACGTTTACAGTTCGGGCCAGGCGTGTGTCTACGACCCGCTTGGCGGCGGAGGCGGTGGCGGTGCGGGGCTCACAACGCTGAACCCGGTCAACATCGTGCGGGGCACCGACGCCAACTCGTGGCGGCTGTTCCGGTCGCTGGTTTCGGGCGTTCATCTCACCTCCGTCACAATGACGCTCAAAGACCCCGGCGGGGCGGCGCGGATGGTGGTCACGCTGTCGGACGTGCAGTTGCTGTCGTTCTATCCCACGGCGACTCAGCGGTGCGACGGTGTCAGCGCCCAGAGCGAGTCGATTGACCTGAAGGCCGTGCGGTACAGGTACACCGACCCGGTGAGCGGTCACTATTGGGAGTTCAACACGCAGACGGGGACCGGGACCGGGGCCTGATCCGCAATGCCCGGGCCAGATCGGTGTGCGCCGGCCTCCCGCGGGAGGCGCCCCCGATACAGTTGCCCGCCATGCCCAACCCCGCCCTGCTCGAGTGTTTCCCCGCGCCCACCGACACGCCGTTTGTGATCGAGCATGTCGCCGAGGAGTTCACCAGCGTGTGCCCCAAGACCGGGCACCCGGACTTCGGCGCCGTCACGCTGCGTTACGCGCCGCGCCCCGCGTCGGCGGGGGGGCTGTGCGTCGAGCTCAAGTCGCTCAAGCTGTACTACCAGTCATTCCGCAACGAGGGGATTTACTACGAGGCCGTGACGAACACCATCCGCGATCACCTCGCCGCCGCCATGAAGCCGGCGTGGATGCAGGTGGTCACCGACTGGAAGGGTCGCGGCGGGATCCGCTCGACGATCCGGGCGGAGTTCGGCGCGGTCCCGCAGCCCTGGCAGGGCAGGTAAAGGGGGCGAGGGGGGGGCGGGGGCGCGGGGGGGCGCGAGCGATGTAATATTCGCGGCTGCAGCTTTCTCGCCCGCCTCCGGAGGCTTCCGATGTTCAAGGTGCGATTCGCCGTCATCCTCGCCGCGGTTGTTTGCGCGTGCCCGGCGGGGCTTGCCCAGACGTCTGTGAAGTCCCCCAAGGGCGCCAAGCCGGTGAAGGCCGAGGCGGGCGCGACGGCGCTGGCGGAAGAGATCGCGAGGCGCAACGCCGAGCTGCTGAAGAAGCTCGGTGACGACCTCGGCGCGCCGGCGGGCCGGGCGCTGCTGGGTGACGCCCTGAAGGTGCAGGACTGGGCCGCCGCCTACGCCGACCCCGCGAAAGAACCGGGGGCGTTCCGCGAGGCCGCGCTGGGGGCGCGGGCCGCGCGCCAGCTCGTCCCGCTGCCCGATGCGCTCCGCAAGAGCAGCGTGAGGGTGCTCGCGGCTTCCCCGCGCCTGGCCGGTGAGCTGTTCTTCGCGGCCGACGCCGACAAGGGAGGCGATGACATCGCGGGCGTCTACGGCGTGCTGAAGCAGCTCGCCGAGAAGTTCGAGGCGCAGAAGCTCGACCAGTACGCCACCCTCGTCGCCGCCATCTGCGTGGTGCACGATGCGCCGCTCGTGCAGCACGTCAACGAGAACGCGGCCAAGCCCCCCAGCCCGGTCGAGCTCTTTGACTACTACACGCGCAACGAGTCGATGATGCGCTACGGCGTCCGGGGAGTGCCCGCCGATGTTCTGATGTATGTGGTTGATTGCTGCGCTCCGATCACGGACATGCAGTGGGCGCTCCAGCGTTACGCCAAGAGCCCCATCGGCCCGCTTTACTTCCAGGTGCGGTACGACAACGAGCACCTGCTGCAGGGTCGCGAGAAGCAGGTCACGGCCAAGGGGTTCAGCCTGCCGAACATCCTGCAGTACGGCGGCGTGTGCGCCGACCAGGCGTATTTTTCATCGACCGTCGGCAAGGCGGTCGGCGTGCCGAGCGTGTACTGCCGCGGCGCCAACGAGGAGGGCGCCCACGCCTGGCTGGGCACGCTCAAGTCAGTCAACAACAAGCCCGTGTGGGACTTCGAGACCGGGCGGTACCCGGAGTTCAAGAACGTGCGGGGCACTCTGAGGGACCCGCACTACGGCACCAGCATCCCCGACGGGCTCCTCGCGATCCTGACCGAATCGATGACGGTGCCGGCGGGCGAGCGTCAGATCGCCACCGGGATGGCGGACGCCGCGATGAGGATCGAGGAACTGGCGCGGTCGAAAGGGGCGGCGGCGGCGCCCGACGCCGGCCTTCTGGGCGAAGCGTTCAAACCCAGCGGCCCGGCCCGCGCGATGGACACGGCCTCGGCCCTCGCGCTGCTCGAGGCGGCGGTCCGCCGCGTGCCCGCGTCGGAGCAGGCGTGGAACAGCCTGCATGAGCTGGCGTCGAGCAAGGACATGACCATTGAGCAGCGCGGCCGCTGGGCCGGCGCGGTCGCGGACCTGTGCGGCAAGGTCGCGCCCGACTTTGCGTTCCTGATGCAGAGCGCGCTGGTGGAAGGGGTCGACGACGCCGGCAAGCAGGCAGAGCTTTGGGACCGTGTGATCGCGCGCTACGCCCAGCGCCCCGACCTCGCCGCAAACGCCCGGTACCTCCAAGGGGCCGCGTGGGAAAAGGCCGACAAGCCGCAGAGCGCCTGGAACTGCTATCAGAAGATCATCGACGAGCACGCCAACGACATCCCCTTCCTCGACGGCGTGCTGTCGCACTGCGCCGAGATGCTCCGTAAGGCACAGAAGACCGCGGAGATCGTGCCGATGTACGAGCGCGCCTGGCGGAAGGTGCAGCGCCCGTCGCAGACCTTCGGCGGGATGTTCGCCATGAGCAGCAGTTGGGCGCGGGTGGGGGCGGCGTTGGCCGACGCCGCGGAGGAAGCGGGCGACGCCAACAAGGCCCGGCAGGTGCGGGCGCAGTTGCCGGCGGCGGCGGGCCGATAACCGCGCAATGCCCCCGGCCGCCGGGCGGGTGCGAGTCGTTTCGGCTTGCAACAGCCGTCTCAGGCGTTATGTTTGGGTGCCGACCGGCGGCGCTCGGCGTTGTTGTGACGCCCGCCCGGTCCACCGGCCCGAACTCGAGAGGGGTATGCAGCCATGATGAAATCTGTTCGCCTGAGTGTGATCGCCATGATCGCGGTGGCCCTGCTGTCGCTGGTCCCGTCGGCCCGTGCCGCCGATCAGACCGCCAGGAACCAGGCGGCCGCCGACAAGGCGATCGCGAAGATCAAGACCACGGTCGCGGCGAACGAGAAGGCCCTGCGTGCCGCGCTCACCAAGGCCGTCGCCGCGCTGGACAAGCTCGCCGCCAAGCATGTGACCGATCCCACGAAGTTCGAGAAAGCCGCCGCGGCGGCCATCAAGTCGCTGTCGTTGACCGCGTCCAAGAACGGCGTGGCCGTGGGCAAGGTCATCCTCGCCACCAACAAGACACTCACCAAGGCCAACGCCGCCGACATTCAGGCCGCGTTCGAGGCCGCCGCCCAGGAGCAGCTGTTCCTCATCCAGAACGTCGGCGCGGAGGTGGTGCAGACGCTTCAGGAGCACCTCGACGAGCTGCTGGCCGACCTCGAAGGCTGAGCGGTATTCCACGAGATGATCGGGCAGGGCCGGCCATGCGCCGGCCCTGTTTCATTTGGCCGGCGCGCCCGCGTACCCTTCGAGACGCCCGACCCACTCATCGCGAGGCCCGCCCATGCGCAGAGCCCTGTGCCCCTTCGTACTGGTCCTGACCGCCTCCGGCGCCGTGGGGGGCGACCGGGTTGTCGCCTGGACCGGGATGGCCAACGCCTGGCTCGACGGCCCCGGCGGACCCATCGAGTTCAAGGTCGAGGTCGGCCCCGAGCCCGGTTCCTTCCGCATCTGGAACGCCGGAGAGCGGATCGAGGTGCCGATCGTCAAGGACGACGGCAAGACCCTGACACTCCGCTTCGACGATTACGACTCAACGGTTACCGCGACGGCGATCGACGATTCCGGGCGTGAGCTCAAGGGCGAGTGGGTGCGGGGTCGCGGCCCCAAGGGCTCCGCCAACGAGTTCGTCCGGCTGCCCTTCCACCTGAACGCCCGCGGCTACTGCCCCAGCGAAGTCAACCGCGTTGAGGCCGCTGAGACCAAGCGGCAACTGATCGGGCAGCCGCGCTGGCGGGCCACCTTCGCCGACGACCCTGATCCGGCCGTTCTGGTTTTCTCGATTTCGCCGAACGCCGGCGGCCGCCCGGATGACATTGAGCACGCCACGTTCCTGACCACCACCGGCGATTACCGGTACCTGACGCCTTCGGTTGGCGCAGGCACCATTACGATGTCGTGTTTCGACGGCTCGCACGCGTTCCTGTTCGCCGCCAAGGTCGCGCCCGACGGCTCGCTGCGTGGCGATTTCTGGTCCGGGCAATCCGGGCACACGACTTGGACCGCTGTGCCCGACGCCAAGGCCGCGCTTCCCGATGGTTTCGGTATCGCGCGGGTCAACGCCGCGGCCGATGTGAACACCCTGAGCTATCCCGACCCCAGCGGCAAGCTGCACAGCCTCGGCGGCCCCGAGTTCGCCGGCGGGTGCCGCATCATCGAGGTCTTCGGCACCTGGTGCCCAAACTGCCGCGACGCCACGGTGTTGCTGAAGGAGTATCACACGAAGTACGCGGGGCGCGGGCTGCGCGTGGTGGGCCTGGCCTTCGAAGTCACCGGCGACAAGGCCCGCGACCTGGCCCAGGTGGGTGTCTACGCCACGCGCCACGCGGTGCCGTACCCGCTGCTGCTGGCGGGCACCAACGACAAGGCGAAAAACAGGGAAGCGTTTCCGGTGCTCGAAAAGATCGCCGGCTACCCCACGCTCCTGTTCATCGACCGCGCGGGCAAGGTGCGCTCGGCCTACACCGGCTTCAGCGGCCCCGCCACCGGCGAGGAGCATGAGAAGATGAAGGCCCGCTTCGAGAAGATCATCGAGGGGATGCTGGGCGAATAGCTTGCGTGCGGGAGACTAGAGCCGCTCGGTCGCGACGCTCGCCAGGCTGGAGCGTTCGCTCTTGGCCAGCGTCACATGCCCGACCACGCCCACACCCTTCATGCGCTCCACGGCGTAGGTCAGGCCGTTGCTCGACGCGTCGAGGTAAGGGTGGTCGATCTGCTCGATGTCGCCTGTGAAGACGATCTTGGTGCCCTCGCCCACGCGGCTGACGATGGTCTTGACCTCGTGGGGGCTGAGGTTCTGGGCCTCGTCGATGATGATGAACTGGTGGGGGATCGAGCGCCCGCGGATGTACGTCAGTGGCTCCAGCACCAGCCTGCCGTCGGCGATGAGCTTCTGCACGCGCTGCTCGGTGGTGTGGCTCTCGGCGTTCTGGTTCGGCGCGCCGCGCGTGCTGAGCAGATAGGCCAGGTTGTCGAAAATCGGCTGCATCCAGGCGGTGAGCTTCTCGTCCTTGTCGCCGGGCAGGTAACCGATATCGCGGCCCATGGGCATGATGGGGCGGGCGACGAGGAGCTTTTCGTAGCGGCTGTCGGTGAACACTTTGGCCATGCCCGCGGCGACGGCGAGCAGCGTCTTGCCCGTGCCTGCCGAGCCGATGAGCGTGACCAGCTTCACCTCGTCGTCCAGCAGCAGGTCCAGGGCCATCGTCTGCTGGACGTTGCGGGCCATGATGCCGAAGGTCGGCTTGCGCGGCTGGGTGACGGGGATCACGTGCTCGGTCTCGCCCAGGCGACGGGCCAGGCCCGTGTGGCCTTCCTCGGCGCTGTCGATGAGCACGACGTACTGGTTGGGATGCAGCAGTGGGGCGGGCGCGGCGGCTCCGTTCAAGCCCTTCCCCGTGGGTTCACCGGCGCCCGCCGAACCGCCGGCGGCACCGCTCATGGGTTCCTTCTCGACGGCGTCGGTGACGCCCGGCACGTGCGGCTCGTTCGCGCCGCTCGCCGCGGCCGCGTCGTCGGCCGCTTCGCGCAGCTTTTCCAGCGGCAGCATCCGCTCGCTGTAGAGCTCATCGATCAGCCCGCCGTCGCACCGCAGCGACAGATACCCGGTGTACAGCTCGTCGACGTTGATCTTCTGATTCTCGAAATCCTCGGCGTGGATGCCCAGCGCATCGGCCTTGATGCGGGCGTTGATGTCCTTGGACACGAACACCGCCCGCTCGCCCTGTCGCTGCAGGTTCCACGCCACCGAGATGATCCGGTGGTCCGCGGTGTCCTGCAGCAGGGCCTCGGGCATCTCCTCGTCGGCGATGACCACACGCAGCGAACCCGTGGGCACGGGCCCGGTCGCGGCGCCGTCGCCCGCCGCCTCGCCAAGCTTGACTCCCTCGGTCAGGTCGCCCAACTCGCGCAGCCGGTCGAGGTAGCGGATGCACTCTCGGGCGTTGCGCCCGATCTCGCTGTTGACGCCCTTGAACGTGTCGAGCTCCTCCAGCACCGTGAAGGGGATGACGACGTTGTTCTCCTGGAACACAAACAGGCTCTTGGGGTTGTGCAGGAGCACGTTGGTATCCAGCACATAGGTGCGGACCCCCTGGGAGACCGGCGCGTGCTCCAGCCCCGACTCCTTGCGCGAAGGGACACCTTCCCGGCCTCGGGGGCGGCGCACGTCTCTGGGTTTGGCGTTGGTCGGCGGCGTGGCTCGCAGGCTCCGGGGCGTGGCGCCCTCGCGGGCGAATGGCAGCGGCGAGGAGCGGGGCGAACCCGCGGTTCGGTCCTTGGCCGAAGCTCCCTCGGGCGGGATCATACGGAGCGACGGGCGCTCTGGAAGGGCGGGCCTGAATACGCCGGCGGGTTCGCTCTTCAATCAGCTCTCCTTGCCTGCTTCTCCTCGGCTGGTTCCACACAGCACTTCGAGCCTCCCCGGCTGTGAGATGCGGCCGCCCTCCCCCCGCGGGCGCCCGCCCCCGTGGCGGGGCTGCGTCGCATGAAGTATCGGACGGTCACCGGGGTGTCAATGAGCGGCCCGCCCCGGTCGGCGAGCCGTGGGCGCTCGGATCGTGTAAAAGTAACGCCTCCCTTCCCCCCGACCCGCAGCCCGGAAGATCACGATGAGCCCCCGCGTCGCCACCATCCTCATCGGAGCTTTCGGCCTGGCCGCGGCGGCGTTCTGCTATTTCCTCATGGGCCCCGCCGGCGTTGAGTTCGCCGTCGTGGGGCTCGTTATCGCCGTGGCCTGCGCCGCCATTGGCATCATCGCCCCGGCGGTCATGGGGAAGGGCAAGAAGCGATGACGCCGCGGGATGCGTGCAACGCACCCAGGAGCGCGCCCGACGCCGCTCCGCCTAGCCTTCCGCCGCCCGCCTCCCAGAGGAGAGACCGATGTCCCGCCTGTCAAGAGCCGCCCTCGCTGTCGCCTTGGCCTCGCCGCTCGCCATCGTTCCGGCCCGGCGCGCGTCCGCCGATGAGGGCATGTGGCTGCTGAACACCCCTCCCTCGGGCGTGCTCCGCAGGACCCAGGGGTGGGAGCCCAAGGCCGAGTGGCTGCTGAAGATGCAGCGCTCGTGCGTCCGGTTCGACGGCGCCTCGGGCTCGTTCGTGTCGCCCGATGGGCTGGTGATGACCAACCACCACGTCGGGTCCGACGCGGTCCAGAAGCTGTCCACCCCGCAGGTGGACCTCCTTGCCAACGGCTTCTACGCGTCCAGCCGAGATCAGGAGCTCAAGTGCCCCGACCTCGAGGTGAGCGTCCTGTGGGACATCCGCGACGTGACGGACGAGGTGAACAAGGCCGCCAAGAAGAGCGCAAGTGCCGCCGACGCCGGCGCCGCCCGCCGGGCGGCCATGGCCGCCATCGAGAGCGAGAACACCCAGAAGACAGGCCTGCTCAGCGAGGTTGTCACGCTGTACCACGGCGCCCGCTACCACCTCTACCAGTACAAGAGGTACACCGACGTGCGGCTGGTCTTTGCCCCCGAGCAGCAGATCGCGTTCTTCGGCGGCGACACCGACAACTTCGAGTACCCGCGCTACAACCTCGACGTGACGTTCTTCCGGGTGTACGAGAACGGCGCCCCGCTCAGGCCGGCGAACTTTCTCCGCTGGAACGCCTCCGGGGCGAAGGAGGACGACCTCGCGTTCGTCTTCGGGCACCCGGGCGCCACCCGCCGGCTCTACACAATCGACCACCTGAAGTTCCGGCGCGACGTGGAGCTCCCGTGGCAGCTCCGGCGGCTGTGGCGGCGCGAGATCGAGCTGGAGGTGTTCCGCGGGCGCAACAGCGAGCAGGCCTTGATGGGCGCCGAGGACTACTTCAACGTCGCCAACTCGCGAAAGCGGGCCACGTGGCAGTACGCGGGCCTGCTTGACCCCCAGGTGATGGCCCGCAAGCTCGAAGCCGAGCGCGAGCTGCGCTCGGACCTGCAGGCCAACCCCTCGGCGAACCAGAAGTGGGGCAAGGGATGGGACGCCATCGCCCGCGCCGAGTCGGAATACCGCACCTTTTACCGCCGCTGGGCCCTGCTCAACCAGGACAGCACGTGGGGCTGGTCCGAGCTATTCAAGAGCGCCCGCCACATCCTCCGACTCAACGACGAGCTGCCGCGACCCAGCGGCGAGCGCCTCCGCGAGTACCGCGACTCCAACCTCGCCAAGCTCCGCGAGCAACTCGAAGCCCCCACGCCCATCCACGACGCCCTCGAGATCGACCGCCTCACCAGCGGCCTGATGCTGATGGCCGAGACCGTCGGCGCCGACGACGACCTCGTCAAGGGCCTGTTCGCCGGCAAGTCCCCCAAGGCCCGCGCCACCGAGCTGGTCACCTCCACCGCCCTGAAAGACCCCGCCGAGCGGAAGCGGCTGATGTCGATCGGCTCCAAACCGCTCATCGACGTGCGCGACCCCATGATCGAGTTCGTCCGCGCCATGGACGCCGAGGCCCGCCAGCTCCGGCGTGACTACGAGAACAAGGTCGAGAGCGTCGAGCGAGACGCCTACGCGAAGGTCGCCGGTGCACGCTTCGACATCGAGGGCGACCAGGTCTATCCCGACGCGACCGGAACCCTCCGCATGGCCTACGGTCGCATCAAGGGCTACACCGATTCGACCCCCCCCGAGGCGGGCGGCGAGGGCGTCGTCCCGGCCTTCACCACGTTCGAGGGCATGTACCACCGCGCCGACGAACGCAAGCACGCCGCGCCGTTCGACCTGCCCGAACGCTGGGCGAAAGGCAAGGCCAAGCTCAACCTGGCCACGCCGTTCAACTTCATCCTTAACGCCGACATCATCGGCGGCAACTCGGGCTCCCCCGTGGTGAACCGCGACGGCGAGGTGATCGGCCTGATCTTCGACAGCAACCTCCACCACCTCGTCGCCGACGTGATCTACGACACGGACAAGGCCCGAGCCGTCGCTCTGGACACGCGGGCGATCACCGAAGCGCTGCGGAAGCTGTACGGGGCGGGGGGGCTGGCGGATGAGTTGGCGGGGAAGTAATCCTCACGGCGGCGATACCTGAGCAAGGGTCCGGCACACCCCCGTCGGGTCGTCCGCCCCGCACACCGCCCCTGACGCCGCCACGCCCCAGCCTTCGCCGATTCTCCGCTCCGCGGCGGCGTGCAGCTCGCCCATCCGTTCCGGCGCCACGCCGCCGATCGCCAGGCAGTGGGGGAGCGGCGGCCGGTGGGCGAGGTACTCGCGCAGGTAGCTCGGGCCCGCCAGGCGCGGCTTGGCCTTGGTGGAGGTCGGGAACATCGGCCCCGCGCCGCAGTAGTCGGCGCCGTCGTGCAACGCCCGCCGCGCCTGCGCGATGCTCTCCGTGGACACGCCGACCAACCCGCCGAGCCCCACGACCTTGCGGGCCTCGTGCACGGGGAGGTCGGTCTGCCCCAGGTGAACGCCGTCGGCGCCGCTGAGCAGCGCGATGTCGGGCCGGTCGTTGATGATGACCGACGCGCGGGCGGCTGTGGGTGCGTCGGCTGGCCGAACCGACTCTTCAGCGCGACCTCCGCGGACCAGCCCGACCAGAGCGCGGGCGCGCGTCAGCAGTTCACCAGAATCAAGCGATTTTTCGCGGAGTTGAAGGCAGTCCGCGCCGCCCTCCAGCGCCAGACGCGCAACGTCCAGCCACGGGCGGTGCGCGCACAGCGCCTCGGTGATGATCACGCACAGCTTCCACCCCGTCGTCCGCCCCGCGCCCATCGCCAGCACCAGGTCGCGCTCGGCCTCGTAGGCGCGGTAGCGCAGCGCCTCGAACGCACGCGCGTCCAGCTCCATCGTCTCAACCGGCCGACGCGCCCCGGCGACCTTCGCGAACTCCTCGATCGACCGCAGCGCTTCGCCCAGGCGCTTGCCCGCCGCCACCACCACGGCGCGCACCCCCGCCCGCGAATACTCGCTCGGCGTGCCCACCAGGGTGCCCACGTCGTGGGCCGTGTCGCGCCAGGCCAGGGCGTTCTCGCCTGGTGCGCCCAGCGCCGCCGCGAGACCGTGCCGGATCTCCTTCAGCCGGGCGCACAGGGCGCCGTCGTCCAGCACGAAACGGGCCGCGTCCTCCATCACGCGCAAAGCCTCGCGGGCTCGGTTGGCGCTGGCGTCGATGATGCGGAGTTCCACGCTCACGGCTCAGCATAGGGAAGCGGCGGGCGCCCCGCCGAGGCGTGCGAGCCGCGGGGTGAAATCCCCGAACTGTGCCCGCGCCCCGCGTTGCAGGGCCCGCGGCGCGGGCCGGCGGTTGGAACCGTCCCAGCCGGGCTCGACTTCTCGGTCCTCACGTCAAACATGGAGTGCTCGCGCCGCGACCTCCGGCGTCCGCAGCGCGGACGTTCCGCACACCTTGCATCAGGAGGTTGACATGGCGACCAGACAGAACCGCATCTCCGCCGCGTGCCGGATCGGCGCGTGCGCGGGCACGCTCGCCGGCGCGCCGGTTGTCGGGGCGGCCGCCTTCGCGCCGACCCAGACCCTTCCCGTTCCAACGCCCGGTCAGCTCGTCACGCCCACGCCGGGCCAGGTGCCGACGCCGCACACGGCCCAGCTCACCTTCGGGCGCGAGTTCGACCCGCCCGCCAGCGTTCTTTTCGCCGTTGCGCCCGAGAGCTACGGCCTGAACATCCCCGGCTGCCCCAACGACGTGTGCGCCGACTTCAACCTGCCCCGCCAGCAGACGACGCTCTACGCCTCGCCGGGCGACCTCAGCAACACCCGCCTGTTCGCCGCCGTACCGGGCGGCTTCGCGCCCGGCGACGCCATCAACGGGATCTCGTTCGGGCGAGACAGCACCCGCCTGCCCGACGGTTCGTCTCTGGGCGGCGTGCTCTACTTCTCCGTCTGCCGAGGGGCACAAGGCGAGCCCGGCACCGCGGTGCGCCAGGCTCACGACGCGGGCGTGCCCTGCGAGGGGCAGGAGTTGTTCAAGACCGGCGTCGGCACGTTCGGCAGCTACCCCGGCCGCACCCCCGTTGAAGGTGTGCCGGCCAAGACAAACCTGCTCGCGCTCGACGGGACCAACCTGGGGCTCGGCGTCCACCCGCTCACGGCGCAGCAGGACGAGCTCCGTGATTTTGCGCTGGGTCCGGCAACGCCCGGCGCCCGCTGGTACGCGACCATGACCGGCCCGTCGTTCGCCGCCACCGGCGACACCGCGACCATCTGGATGTACGACCCGACGTCGGGCCCGTTCACCCGCGCGGCTCTGGTGCCGTTCGCCACGCCCGACGACCTGGGCCTTGTGCCCGGTGACGTGATCACCGCGGTCGCGGTGAGCGCCCGGCGCACCGGCACTGGCGAGGAGCTGAGCCGCGATGTGCGCGACTCGGTGTTGTTCGCGCTCATGCCCGGCTCGCCGACGCTGACCTCGCAGGGGATCGCTCCCGCGACGGTGTTCCAGAGCTCGCTCAAGGGCGGGTTCTTGGTGTTCGTCGACGCGGGCATGCTCGCCCTGAACCCCGAAGACGTGATCGACGCCCTCGACATCGTCCCGATCCCCAGCCCCGGCGCCGTGGCGCTCGCCGGCGCGGGCTGCCTGTTCGCGTTCCGGCGCTCGCGCGCCTGAAGCCCCGCCGATCGCCGCGGCCGCGGCGAAAGGCAACCGGCGGGATGGAAGCAGATGGCTCCGCCCCGCCGGTTTTCTTGCGACCGCGAATGCCCCTTTCCGGGGGGCGCAGCGGGGGCGCGGGGCGGCGTACCGTCTGCTCATGTGGATCATGATCTCCGGCCCCTACACCGCCGGCGGCGCGGATGCCTCGGCCCGCGCCGCCAACCTCCGCGCCATGAACCTCGCCTCCGTCGAGGTGTTCCGTAAGGGTCACACGCCCCTGATCGGCGTCAACATGGCCCTGCCGATGATCGAGGCCGCCGGGCCCGAGCACTTCGACCAGATCATGATGCCCCTGTCGCTCGCCCTCGCCCAGCGCTGCGACGCCGTGCTCCGCATCGGCGGCCCCTCGCGCGGCGCCGACCAGGAAACCGAGCTCTTCGAGCGAGCGGGCAAGCCCGTCTACACCCATCTCAATCAGATCGCGACCACGCCGTGACGCACCGGTAAGGCGATGCACGGCCTGTCGGGCGCGGCACGATCTCCCGCTCCGTCCATCTCCGCGTTCTGCCCGCCCTCAATGTCAATAGCCCGCCGCCTCCAGACAAATCCCGGGCCGTCGGCACCAAATCCAAATTCACCCTCTCCGATTCCTCTCCGCTCCCTCCGATCCCTCCGAGTTCAACTCCGTCCCCTCCGTCCCTCCGCGTTCAACTCCGAACCAGCGCCGCGCCCGGAATCGACCCAACCGCCGCCTTCAGCCCGCGCTCCACATCGTCCATCAAGTCCTGCACGTCCTCGATCCCCACGCTCAGCCGGATCAGCGTGTCGGAGATCCCCAGCGCCGCCCGCTGCTCCGGCGGCACGCTCGCGTGCGTCATGATCGCCGGGTGGTCCACCAGCGATTCGACGCCGCCCAGGCTCTCCGCCAGCGCGAACACATGCACGTTTTCCAGGAACTTGCGGGCTTCGTCCAGTCCACCCTTGATGAAGAACGTGATCATCCCGGTGCCGCCGGTCATCTGCTTCTTGTAGACCGCGCGCTGCGGGTGGTCCGCCAGCGCCGGGTACACCACCCGCTCGACCGCCCGGTGCCCGCGCAGCATCTCGGCGATCTTCAGCCCGCTGGCGTTGTGCCGCTGCATCCGCACGTCCAGCGTCTTGACCCCCCGGAGTACCAGGTACGAATCGAAGGGCCCAAGCACGCTCCCGATCGCGTTCTGCAGGAAGCGCACGCGACGGCACAGCTCCAGGTCCTTCACCACCACCACGCCCGCCACGCAGTCCGAATGCCCGTTGAGATACTTGGTGCACGAATGCAGCACCATGTCGAACCCGTGGTCCAGCGGCCGCTGGTTGATCGGGCTGGCGAACGTGTTGTCGCACACCAGCAGCACCTTCGGGTTGATCTTCTTGGCGGCCTTCGCCACCGCCGCCAGGTCCACCAGCTTCAGCGTCGGGTTGGTTGGCGTCTCGACCCACACCATCGCGGTGTCGGGTTTCATGGCCGACTCGAGCGCGCCGGGCTTGGTCAGGTCGACGTACGAGACCCTGAGCCCCTGCGACCGGGCCCGCACCCGCGAGAACTGCCGGTTGCTCCCGCCGTACACGTCGTCCATGCTGATCACGTGCGCCCCGGCGTCGAGCAGCTCGAGCGTGGTGGCCATCGCCGCCAGGCCGCTGCTGAACGCGAACCCGCCGCACGACGGGTCCTGCTCCTCAGTGATCGGCGAGCCTTCCAGCCCCGCCACCATCCGCTCCAGCGCGTACCGCGTCGGGTTGTGCGAGCGCGAATACTCGAACCCCTTGTGCACCCCCGGCGACTCCTGCGCGTAGGTCGAGCTCGTGAAGATCGGCGGCATCACCGCCCCCGTCACCTCCTCGGCGTGCTGGTGCGCGTGGATGACCCGGGTGGCGGGACGCATCTTGTCGGGGGGGGTGTGCATGAGGGCTCGCTTCAACGGACCGCGTGCGGCGCAATGAAAACCGGCCCCAAGCGTATCCGCTCAGAGCCGTTGACATCCGATGGAGTTGATCCTCACGCGGCCTTGCGCATCTGCCCGGCCCCCGTGCCCGGCTGCACCTGCTTCGCGCCGCGCATCATCACCTCGGCGACCGCCCCCAGCGCCCAGCCCCAATCACCCTTGAGCTGATCCGTCCACGCCGGCCCGGCCACCTTCGCCAGCGCGTCCAGCATGGTCGTCTCGACGATTGGATAGTGCTCGGCCTTGGCGCCGTAGCTCACGTGCCGCGCTCCCATCTCCAGGAGCGCCGGTTCGATGGCGGCAAGATTGTCGGCGTGCTTCACGACCAGCCCGACCGCCGCGGCGAGGTGCTGCTTCTGCTTGCTCATGTCCTGCGGGAACATCGCCCGCACCTGCGGGTGACGCGAAAACAGCAGGTTGTAGAACGTGTCCATCAGGTCGCCGGCCTTGGGGGCGACGAGGTCGAACGAGCTGCGGATGCGCTGGATGCGGGCGAGGTCCATGGCGGTTGCTCCAGGATGGTCGGTGAAACCTGAGCGCTCCGTCCGCCGGACATCCGGGTCCGGTAACGATTCGACGGAGTCTCAGAAGATCGCATCGGCCCGATCAGTCCGGCGGTTCACGCAACTTCGCGGGTAGCTGCTCAGCAACCCTGGCCGAAGCGCCCGAGCAACGCCGTCAAGTCCGCCGTATTCACCACGCCATTGTGATCGATGTCCGCCGGTGTACCGGGCGGCACCGACTGCCCGAAAAGTCCCAGGAGCGTCGTCAGGTCGGCGGTGTTCACCTGGCCGTCGTGGTTCAGATCGCCGACGCACGCCGGCACGCTCGCCGCGTCGTTCGGGTCGCTGCCGGCGACGATTTCATCGCGGTCGAAATAGCCGTCGGCGTCGCGGTCGATCCCCTGTCGGGTCTGCATCCCGATGGGAACACCTGTAAAGGTGATCTCACCGCCGCTCGTGCCCAGCCCGCGCAGCGCGCTTGCGGTGATTGTCTGCGCGGCCAGATCGGACTGCATGGCGCCCGTCCCCGGCACATACGCGTACCCGCGGGCCATGCCCGAGACGCGCCCCTTGGCGATCAGCCCGATCGAGCCCGAGTCCGCCAGCGATTGCAGCGTGCCCAGCAAAGCGACGGCGTTGGGGTCATTGTTGTTCGCGCCGGTGAACGTCACCTGCACGCCCACGGCCGGGTGAGTGCCGGTGGGGAAGCACATCAGAAACGCTTCGAGGTCGCGCCGCTGCTGGTCGCCCGCGGCCCCGGCGCTGAGGGTGAACTTCGGGCGCTTCAGGTAGTTGAACACCGTGTCCGCGCTGGCGTCGTGGGTGAACCCAAAGCCGCGGATGCTCTGCGTGGAAGCCAGCGAAAACCCGGTCTTGGTGTACACCTCGCGCAGCGCCGGCACGTTGATCCCCTGCGACTCATCGATCGCCGACCCGGGGATCACCACCGCGCTCGACCCGTCGGCGTTGGCGTGGCACTGCACGCACGACAGCACGCCCTTGAAGGTGCCCGGTGTCGTGAACAGCGCCGCCCCGCTCACCGGGCTCGCGCCGGGGAAACCCGGCACGCTCGCGGGCAGGCCGTCGGTGATCGTCCGGTTCGGATTGGGCTGCCTCCGGATCGTCGCCAGGAACTGCTGCATCTGGTTCATCTGCGCCGGCGACGGCGGCGCGGCCATCCCCAAGAGCCCCGTGAACCCGACGGTGAACTGCGACAGCGTCAGCCGGTCGCCGCGCCAATGCAGCGGCTCGTCGCCGATGATCCCGACCAGGCTCTGTGTCATCATCGGGCCCTTCACCGGGTGCCAGTCGTTGCACACCCCGCCCAGCCCCGTGGGGTCCGAGCACACGGCGTCGAAGGGCTTCATCGCCCCCGACGGGTCGCCCAGGTCCCACGCCTGCGCATCGTTGCGCGCATCGACGTGGCAGCTCGCGCAGCTCGCCTGACCCAGGCGCGAGAACTGGTGCGAGTCGTACAGCATCGGGCGCCCGGTCTTGATCACTGCGGGCGTGGGGTCGAAGAACCCCGCCGTGCCCAGCACGGCGTCGGTGTTCGCGTCGATGGTCGAGATCGTGCCGTCGAAGCGGTTGAGCACATACACGCGCGCACGGGCCGCGTCATACGCCAGCGAGCACGCCCCGTGACCCACGCTGATCGTGGCGGCTCGGGCCACGGGCGAAACCGTGAACCTGCCGACGTTGTCCGATCCCATCCCCGCGACGTACATCGTGCCCCCGTCGGGCTTGAACACCAACGCCCGCGGGTCGCCGATGCTCATCGACACCTGCTGCGGCGTTGCGCTGGTGATGTACTTCCCGTTGAACGGCACCTGGAGCAGGTGAGGGTTGATGTCGGCGAGGGTCGAGCCGTTCCCCGCGGTGGGCGTCGGCGGGCTCAGCGGGTCGAAGCTCACATAGAAGTGGTGGGGGAACTGCACCGCCGTGGCCGACTCGAAGCGGATGTAGTTGGTCAAGTGCGTCCCGACCAGTGCGACCCGACCGGTCGTGGGCTGCACCGCGATGGTCGTGTTGATGTTGTTGATCGTGTTGGCGTACGTCACCCCCAGCCCGACCGTGTTGATGATCGCCACGTGATGCTCGGCCAGCCCCCAGGTGATCAGCGATGGGCTCCAGATCACCAGCCCCGAATCCTTCCAGTTGGTCCCTTCCTTGTTCATCACCAGGCTGCCCGCCGGTGGCGACGGTAAGCCGGGCGCCAGCGGCGGCACGAACGTCTCCGGGATCGTCCCTGAGTTTGGCGGCGGGTTGACACCGGCGAACGGTGACGACGGGTCCGACACGACCGCTTGGGGCGCGATCGTCGTGCGGTTGCCCGACTCAAAGAACAGCGCGAACACCCGCGTGCCGTCGGTGGCCATCGCCCGCGGACGGGCGCCCACCACCGGCACCGTGACGCCGGCGGCCCCGAGGTTCGCCGGGTCGTACACCTTGATCTGGTTCGGGCGCGACAGACTCACATAGGCCCTGCTCGGCGCGCCGGCGAACACCAGGTCAAACGGCTCGTCGCCCACGCTCAGCGTGGCCTGCACGTTCATCGTGGTCAGGTTGACGATGCTCACCGTGTCCGAGAGGTTGTTGACCACCCATGCCTCGGCGTTGGTCCGCGCGCGCACGCTGGTCGGCTCCAAGCCCACCGGGATTGAACCGACCCAGACGGGCAATGCCCCGGTCAAGGAAAAAACCTCGATGCGCTGATCCGGGGTGTTGACGACTAGGAGCCGCGTGCCATCGGGCGTCATGTCGACGCCGTGCACCGGCGGGGTCTCGAAGTTGACGAACTGCGAGACCGGCACTTGGCGCGCCGACGCGGCGCCGCCGGCAAGGGCGATGCTGATAACCCCGATCCGAAGGCGCAACGCGGTGTGTGCCATGCTCGGCTTCTCCCTCGCGCCCGTGTATCCGCCGACCGTGGCGTGCGGGAATCCTGACCCCGCGGCGCGCTGCACCCAATGCGCTGGGCCGCCTCGGAAGGGCTGAAAATCCGGCACCCCAAAATAGAGCGGCAGCTCCGGCATTCGGTCGCCCGTGTCCCCGCCTCCCTTGGCGCAGACACCCTGCTACCCCGCCTGCTGGTACCCTGCCGCATTCCCAACGGAGGTATGACATGGGCTGGTTCATCATCGTTCTGGCTGTGCTGGTGGTGGCGGCGATCATGTTCGGCGCTACCAAGCTCCCCGCGCTCGGGCGCGTCGCCGCCATCCTCTCCCTCATGGTCCTGCTGCTGGGCCTCGTGCTCAGCTCGGTCCGTTATGTGGGAGAAAACGAGCTCGGCGTGGTGGTCAAGAAGGCCTTCGGCGGCGCCCTGCCACAGGGCAAGATCATCGCCACGAGCGGCGAGATGGGCCCGCAGGCCGAGATCCTCTCCCCCGGCTGGCACTTCGGTTACTGGCCCGGCTTCTACGAGGTCGAGACTTCGCCGGTGCTCGAGATCAAGGCCGGCGAGGTCGGGCTGGTGGAAACGTCCGACGGCGACCCGCTCCCCCCAGGCGAGATCTACGCCCCCGAGTGGACACCCGCCACCTTCCAGCAGATGCAGGACGCCACGTACTTTTTGAGCGCTGGCAAGGGATACAAGGGACCGCAGGCCAGCGTGCTCACGCCCGGCAAGTACCGCCTCAACCCCAAGCTCTACCGCATCACCATGGCCAAGGTCACCAACATCCCCGTGGCCAATGTTGGTGTCGTCAAGGCCAACGTCGGTTCGCTCCCGGCGGCCCCGCCGGTCCCCGCCCCCGACGACAAGGCCGCCCCCACCCGCCTGGTGAACAAGGGCGAGCGCGGCATCTGGAAAACTCACCTCGAGCCGCAGGAGTACTACCTCCACACCAACGCCTACGAGATCACCATGATCTCGACCAAGGCCAACGTCGTGAACTTCACCAAGGCCGCCGGCGGCGTGGGGACCGGGCAGGGCGGCACCACGTCGAACTCCATGGGCGTTCTCAGCCAGGCCGACGAACGCGCGATCACGGTGCGTTCATCCGACGGGTTTACGTTCCCCGTCGATGTGCGCGTCGAGTACCAGGTCGAACCCGCAAACGCGCCGCTGCTGGTCAGCACGCTCCGCGACGACAAGGACTCGCTCCACAACGTCCTTTCCTCGGCCGTACGGGCAATCTTCCGCAACTCCGCCGAGAGCGTCCGCGCCCTCGACTACGTCCAGCAGCGCTCGCACCAGGAGACGCAGGCGCTCGAGGCGCTGAAAAAAGAGATGGTCAAGTACGGCGTCACGATCAACGCCGTCCGCATCGGTGACGTCGGCGACGAACAGTCCCTCGGCACCCTGCTCAAGACCCAGACCGACCGCGAGATCGCCAAGCAGGAGCAGCTCACCTTCCAGGAGCAGCAGCGCTCCGCCGAGCAGAAAAAGGCCCTCACCCGCACTACGCAGGAGTCCGAGGAGGAGAAGCGCCTCGCCACCGCCAAGTACGAGGTGAAGATCGCCGACGAGACCAAGGCCCGCAGGATCACCGAGGCCGGTGCCGAGGCCGAGGCCATCCGCATCAAGGCCGAGGCTCAGGCCAAGGCGTTCGACGCCATCGCCAGGTCGATCGGGCCCTCCAACGCCGCGGCGCTCGAGATGCTCAAAACCGTCGGCGAACGGAACATCACCATCACCCCGCGCGTCTTCATTGGTGGCGGTGGAGCTGGCGGCGGGGGCGGGGTCGCCCTCGTGGGGACCATGCTCGACTACCTCACCTCCCGCGACGACCCCGCGGCGCCCGCCCGCCCCGAGGCCCCCGCAACTCCCGTGCGCCCCCCATCCAAACCCTGATTCGGGTAGTTTTCGGGCCTCGCCTCGGCGTCGTTTTTGACTCGTCCCGCCCGTCACCCCGTTCAGCCGGAACACATCCAACCCCCGTGCGAACAGTCTGGCGCCGCCGGGCACCGGCGGCCCGTGCCGGCGTTCGTGGCGCCGTCCGGAAACGGGTTGGCTCGGCCCTTTGGATACCCCGAACAGGCCACGCCCAAACCCCATGCGTGCGCCTTTGATGCGCGTCCTTTGCGGAGCGTTGGGCCTTGATGCCGCTCCACTCATCCAGGCCGCCTCATACGTCGAAAAAGCCCGGCGTCGCCGCCTCGAACGGGGCTCCCGGAGCCCGAGGCGTTGACACCCCGCCGGTCTGAGCCTAGTTTGAACGCTGTTCTTGTCCGTGGAGCAGGCAGATCCGGGGAAGTTGCCTTGGCCTCGGGGTCAGGGTCGAGTAATCAGGGTCTAGCCATCAACGGTCAGCGACCACAACCCGATTCTCCGGACCCCGGTGAAGGCACCAAGCTGCCCATGCCCGACGAGCGCGGGTCGGCGGTGGCTTCGAGTGATTCCGGACCGCAACCCTCCGACACGCTCGAAATCCTGACGGGTCGGAAGAGTTCCAGTTCGACTGGATCGGGAGGAGCACCCAAGGGCGGGTCCTCGTCCTCCGCGGCCTCGCCCGGCGACCCCGGCGAATCCTCCGCCCCGGGCTCCATGGCCGGTGCCTCGTTCGCCGGCATCAAGCCCTCGGGCAACCTCGATACCCTGCTGGGCGCGATGGTGGTCGAGGAGGGCCTGGCCACCAAGGAAGAGGTCGACCAGGCCGCAGCGGAGCGCCGCAAGGATGACCCCGGGTCCAAGCCTCTCGCGCAGCTTCTGGTCGAGAAGCAGTTCGTCACCGAAAAGCAGCTCGCCCGCCTGCGCAGCCGCGCCGAGGCCGAGCGCTCGCAGCAGCAGATCCCCGGGTACCAGGTCATCAGCAAGCTCGGCGCGGGCGCGATGGCGGCGGTCTTCAAGGCCAAGCAGCTCAGCCTCAACCGCATGGTGGCCATCAAGGTGCTGCCGCGGAAGTTCAGCGGCAACCGTCAGTTCATCGAGCGCTTCTACGCCGAGGGACGCGCCGCCGCCCAGCTCAACCACCCCAACATCGTGCAGGCCATCGACGTCGGCCAGGCCGGCGAGTTCCACTTCTTCGTGATGGAGTTCGTGGACGGCAAGACGGTGCACGATCTCATCGCCGAGAACAAGCGATTCAGCGAGAACGAGGCCCTCGACATAGTCATAAGCGTCGCCGATGCGCTCCGCCACGCCCACGAAAAGGGTCTCATCCACCGCGACGTCAAGCCCAAGAACGTCATGCTTGCCCCGCAGGGCGTCGCCAAGCTCGCCGACCTGGGCCTCGCCCGCGCCATCGACGACAAAGAAGCCGCGATGGCCGAAAAGGGCAAGGCCTACGGCACGCCCTACTACATCTCGCCCGAGCAGATCCGCGGCGAGCTCAACATCGGCCCCCAGGCCGACATCTACTCGCTGGGCGCCACGCTCTACCACATGGTGACGGGCAACGTCCCGTTCAACGGAAAGAACCCCACCGAGGTGATGCAGAAGCACCTCAAGGCGCCCCTGGTCCCGCCAGATCATGTCAACCCCAAGCTCAGCGCCGGCATCAGCGAGATCATCGAGCTGATGATGGCCAAGAGCCGGCGCCAGCGATACAAGAACTGCGCCGACCTCCTGGTTGATCTCCGCGCGGCCCGCCGGGGCGAACTCCCTCCCATCGCCCACAAGGAAGCCACCGTCGTCGCCCTTACCGAGGTCGCCGCCGCCGCCCATTCCGAGCCTGTCAAGCCGGTCGAAGACCGCTCGCGCGCTCCTTCGCCGTTCACCGACCCGCGGGTTCAGAAGCTCCTGTGGTACGCGATCGGTGTCACCATCGTCGCGGTGACCACCACGATCATCGCGCTGCTGGCGTTCTTCTCCAAATAGCGACCCGACGGCCTGTTCGCATTCGGGCCGGGTCCGAGAATCGGCGCCGATCCCCCTTCGACCCCGACCGGATTCCCCGCCGATATCTCAGCCGGGAAACACCCCTTCCCTGCTAGAATCCAGCCCGTCATCCGGATCGTCGCTGATCGCGACGGAACAGAAAGGGCCGAGCCATGGGACTCGATTTCGCCATCGACCAGCTCCTCGACACCGGCTGGACCACCCTCGACACCACCGGCTGCGAGTACAGCAGCGCCCGTGCCTACCCCGGCCTCGGGCGCATCATGCGCGAGTTCCAGGCCGGCGGCGCCGAACTCAGCCTCCGCAAGGTGGACCTCTTCGATTGCTACCGCGCCGAGTGGCGCGACGCCTCCGGGCGCGCCCTCGGGGGCGTGGTCGGGCAGACCGAGATCGAGGCCGCCGTCTACGCCCTGGCCCAGTTCCGGCGCGCGGCGATTTCAGCGGCGAGCGTCTGAGGTCGGCCCCGCCGCTCCGAGTTCACTGTTCAATGTCTTTCTCGAACCTCTCTTCACCCGAGAAGGTCAGGGTCTTGACGTGGACCCGTTTCGCCTGCATGTCCCACCGGAGCAACTGGACACCGCCCTTGCCATCGCCGAACGACACCAGTTTCGCCACGGCCCGAGTCATGTTGTCAATGAGCGACACGTCCACGGAACCGTCGGCCCCGACCGTGAGACCCAGACGGTCGCGCATCGCGGACCCGACGCCTCGCGGCGCGTCCAAGGCCAGCACCACGCCGTCGTCATCAAACGTGATGAGCCCTCCCCGTTCATCGCCGTGCTTGTCGTAGAGGGTCAGCCCCGCGGCGCGCGACCGACGCTGCGTGTCCTTCGGGTCCTGCCCCAGCACCAGCCGCGTGACGCCCGCGTCATCCACGATCGAGACCTTGCGGGCAATCACCTCGCCGAGAGGGCCCGCATTCCGTTCGGGGTCCCGGCCCATGCCACACGCGCACACCACAGCGAGCGAGGCGCCGGCCAACCATACCGTGAGTCTAGTGCGCGCAAGATCGCGTTCCAACCGCTGCACGCGAGCGAGGAGCATCGACTCATTGTTGTGTGTCATGGGATGGTTCTCCGCAGACGCCGTGTTGTGCCCAGCCCCGCCACGACGAAGGCGATTGCCGCGGCGCCGCCGGGCGCAGGGACCGTCGCGATCCACCCCTCGATCTGCCCCACCGGGTTGATGCCATAGCTCACGATGACGGCGCCATCCGCGGAGATACCGCCGTGGTGGCCGTTGAGCTGCCAGCCCTCCAGGTTTGTTACGCCACCGTCGATCAAAGTCTCCCGAAGCCGACGGAACCCGTTCGCGGCTGTCCACACGCACGTCTCCTCGCCAAGCTCCGTGGTACACGAAGCGAGGATGACGCTGCCGTCGGCGCTCACGCCGAACGCCTGACTATGGAACTCGCCGCCCGGCAGGTCGCCCAAGCCCACCATGCCCTCGGCCGCGGTCCAGCGGAACGCCTCGACCCCCGCGGCGGACTCACTGATGCCGACGACCACCGAGCCGTCGGCGGAAATGGCCGTCGCCAGCGAATCGACCGCCCCTCCCGGCAGGTCGCCCAGGCTCCGCATCCCCAGGTCGGCGTCCCAAATGAACGCCTCGCTCCCCATCGCGGAGGTGCCCCGGCCCACAACACGCGACCCGTCGGCGTTGACGGCGAACGCCGTGCTGGCGGTGATCCCCCCCGGCAGGTCGCCCAGGCTCCGCAGGCCGGTGCTCTGCGTCCAGCGAAACGCCACCTGGCCCGCCGAGTTGGTCCCGGACCCGACGATTGTCAAGCCGTCGGCGGACACGCCGTACGCCGAGCTTGAGAACGCCCCCCCGGTGAAGTCCCCCAGCCCGACCATGCCCGTGGCCTGGGTCCAGCGCATGGCTTGCATCCCGCTGGGGCTGTTGCCGAAGCCGACGATCACGCCGCCGTCGTACGAAGCTGCGATGGCGCCGCTGGAAAAAGTGCCCCCGGCGAGGTCTCCCAACCCCACCATGCCGGCGTCGCTTGTCCACCTGAACGCTTGCTCGCCCGGCCCCGAGGAGGACTCCCCGACCGCCACCTTTCCATTGGGTGACAATCCCAGCCCCAGGCTGAAGGCTGATCCGTTGGGCAAGTCGCCCAGCGGCTGAAAGTTCGGGCTGCCCGCTATCGAAAGACGTACCGCAAAGCCGAGCCCGATGAAGAACGACACTCGGGCACGCACATGCTGATGAACCATCGCAGACTCCTGTGGCAGGCGCCGCGCCGGGTTGCCCCGCGCGGTTGTCGCCGCTGCCAAGGAACATACGTCTCGCACGGATCGAGTCTTGGACGGGCTGCGCGCGGTGTTTGAACCAATCTAGCGCGAACGCCACGACGCGCGGTACGCCGCAGGCGTGGCCCCGGTGACCGCCTTGAACGCCCGCCCGAAGTGCGCCTGGTCGCAGAACCCAACCTCAACCGCGATCCGGGCGATCGACTGGTCGTTCCTGACCAGCAGGGTCTTGGCCCGCTCGACGCGCTCGATCCGAACAAACTCGCCGATGGTGCAGCCCCGCTCACGCCGGAACACCCTCGCAAGGTGACCGGGATGCACGCCGGTTTCTTCCGCGATCCCGCGCACCGAGAGCCGCTCGGCGTGCCGCGCCCGCAGCAACTCGACCACCCGGCCCATCCACCGCGGCTCACCCGCACTCCCGTCGAAGCCGCCTCCGCGCGCCGCCGCGGCCAGAAGCGCGATGCCCAGGCCCCACAACGACAGCGGCGTAAGGTCGTCGCCCAGGCGCAGCTCGTACGAAATTCGCCGAGCCGCATCGCACGCCGGACCCCGCGAGAACTGCACCGGGCGAGCGAAGGCTCGGCGGGTCAGGTCCTCGATCTCCGGCGGAGCCTGGTCCACCTCAAGGCTGCACCAGCCGATGCGAGGCGCTCCGAAGCGTTCAAGGTGCGCCACCCCCGCGGGGATCACGTTGACGTCACCCGGGCGCACTGTCCACGAGTCGCGCGACATCTCGGCGGTGCCCTTTCCCTCCAGAATGAACCCGATGCACTGGTACTCGTGCTCGTGCCGAGGGTTCTCCACTCGGGCGACAACGTGCCGCTCACGGAACACCAGGCCGTTTGTTTCGATGGATCGCTCGACGGTTGACAGCGAAGCCGCGGATACTCGAGGCTTGGCGATGGGAAGTTCGTTTGCCGGCTGTGCAACCATCGGATTCAACATACGCCGCGGGCCCGGAGGTGGAGCCACGAACGTCGAAAATTCCACGCATCCCGCCCCGCGTTCCCGGACGGACCGCCGCCCGGAGCGGGGGCCGCCCGGCTGTCCTCCGGTTGCTCCCCAGACTCCGAGTCAAGCCGCGGAACACCCTCCCACGCCCGCCCGTGGGCCGGCCCCCCTTTGGCCGGGCCAACGCATTGTCGCGTCCTGCCGTGCCACAGGCGTCCCGCCTGTGATCGCCACGCTTCGTGGCGATGTGCTGGCCCTGTCCCCGATAGACCTCGGGGATTGACGACTCCCCCGCCGCGGCTACACTCCCCGGCTCGATATCGCGGCCCCATCGTCTAGCCTGGTCTAGGACGCAAGGTTCTCATCCTTGAAACCGGGGTTCGAATCCCCGTGGGGTCACTTCCGCAACCCGCACCGCGCCGCACCGAATCGCAGCGGGTTGCAAATCGCTCGTCTTTCCTTGGGGTTCCCCGCCCGTTTGCGGCTCCGTGCGCTTTCACGCGGCTGCTTGCTGCGCCGCAATTTGCGCCGCTTTGAGCGACGCGAGCGTCGGATTCTGCGTCGCCTGTGCCGGGGCGGGCTTTGGCCCGGCCGGGCGGGAGCCGTCCCCGCCGACCGCCCGCTGCCAGTGCCCCTCGGTGACCAGCAGGTAATGGTTCCTGGCGATCTCGGGGGTGTTGCCGAGCCAGGCGCAGACGACGTGGATCGGGAACTCCTCGGCCAGCTCGGTCTGGCGGGACGCCCGAAGGTTGTGGAAAGGCTTCGGCCACGGCTCGATCCCGGCGCGGCGAATGATCTTCAGCATCGGGGTCCGCAGGTTGGCGGCGGCGCGCCGCTTCCAGACCACGAACTCGGTCCCGGCCGGCGCTAGCTCGTGCGCGTCTTCAAGGTAGGGCCGTAGTTCCGCGAAGATCGGGACGTGGCGGTACTCGCGCCCGGCGTAGCCCTCGGTCTTGGGGCTGCGGACCAGCATCCGACCGGCCGCGAAGTCCACGTCCTCCCAGCGGAGGGCGAAGGACTCGGAAGGGCACCTCAGGCCGCCGAAGCGCGAGAGTGCGATAATGACCCGCCACTCCGCGTCGGGCGCGGCGTCGAGCACGCGCTGGACCATCTCCCTGGTCACGAACCGCATCCGATTGCGATTGGTCTGCACCCCCGCCTTGATGTCCGCGAAGGGGTTCTCCCGAATCATCTTCCATCGCAGGGCCAGCTTGAAGAACTGGCGCGCGGTTTTGGTCCGTTTCGAAATGGTTGCCTCGGCAAGCCCCTCATCGCGCAGAGACCTGTGCCAGCGCTGGGCTTCGAGCGGCGTGAGCTTCGAGAGCGGGAGGGTGGTGCCGAAGAACGCCTCCAGCGAATCGCGGGTCTGTGCGTAAGTTACCCGGGTCGTACGCTTGACGTTCAGCGCGGCGAAGACCTCGTCGAGCAGGAGCCCCAGCGTCGGAGCGGCCCGCTCCCTCGCCTCGACCAGCCCGGCCTTGGCCAGCTTCCGGTGCAGCTTGTCGTCGATGGTGCCGAGCCAGCTCGCCGCCTCGGTGTCCAGCACCCCCGTGTTCCGGCTGGCCAGGAGTTGCTCCACGCGGACCTTTAGCGCCTCGGACTGCCGCTTCGTGACACGGCCAAGCCGGATGGTGGTGCGGTGCGACAGCGAGTCCATGAACTGGAGCCGCCGAAGGCCGGACTTGTCTGTGATGATGCTCGCCAAGGTCAGTGCCCTCCGCTTCCGCGGGGCTCCGCGGAGGGTGCCTGAGTTACCCCCATCGACGGCGATGCTTCAAGGGCGGGGGCGAGGGCTGAAGCGTCGTCCTCGACCGCCACGAGCCGAAGCCCGCCCAGGCCCGCGAACGCCGCCAGGGCGGCGTCCAGGGTTTCTGACCGCTCGTTGGCCGGCAACCCCGACGCCACACGGCGGGCCTCGCGGACGGCGGTGTCCCACGCGGGGGAGCCTTCCGACGTGGGCATCCCAAGGTCGGCGGCGATGGCGAGGCGCTCGTGGAGCGTGTAGACCGCATCTTCGCTGGACGGCCCGAGGCACGGGATGGTCTCTCCCCCGGGGCAGCGGGGCAGCAACGGGTGTTGGCCGGTATTTCCCGTCGATTTGTTGCCCCGGTCGCGTTGGGGCAGGTCCGGGGCAGGTGGGGTAGCAACGGGGTCGGACGGGACCCGTGCGCGGGTCGCTGCCCCGCTGCCCCGGAGCTGCCCCGGACCGTTTGGGGCAGCTTCCGCTCGGCATTTCTCGAGGAAAGAGCGTTGCTGCCCCGCTGACCCGGCCGCGGAGGGGGGGTGTGTACCCGTCATATGGGCACCTCCTCATCCGGTTTAGAGCCCGCTAGCTGGTCGATGGTCGGCAGCCAGGTCGCCCCCACGGGCGGCGGGTCCGCGACGGCCTTCCAGAGGGACGGCTTTGAGCCCCGCCCAGCCTCGGTGCACTCGAACCAACCGGCGGCGTCCAACGCCCGGAGGTAGTCATTGACCTTGCCCTTGCTTGACACGCCGAGGCTGGCCTTCGCAGCGTCGGTGCTGGTGAAATCCTGATCCCCGAACTCGGCCCTGAGACGCTCGCCGAACCGCGCCACCGCGTCGGGCAACGCCCCACCCAACGACCGGCTCATCGGACCCAGCAACAGCCGCCGAGCCACCGCGTAATCATCAAAGGTGGCCTCGATGGTGTCGCCGTGTTGCAGCGGCTTGGACGAACGTTGCCGCTGGTGGAGCAGGGCGACCGCCGTAATCACCGACAGAACCTGGGGCATCGCCCGCCTCGCCTCAGGGCGGCTGGTCGGCATGGCCGCTGCAAGGGCGGGGGCAAACGCGATCCGGACCTCGACGCGGCGAAGCATGCGCTGCAGCGCATGGTGCTTGGAGATGATCGCGCTCGTATCGGTGCCGGGCAAAGCCGCCCTTGAGCCTTGAGCGGCGATCACCCGCGCCGTCTGCTCGCTGGTCTCATCGGTGCCCAGCATCAGCGCGCGGTTCGCGTCCTCATCGAACACCTGCGCGCTGGTTGTGCTCTCGATGTAGCTGATCGGGCCGGGCTGCCTGATTATCTGGGTGACAACGCCCTTCGGCGTGCTCATCGCCACCGCCTTCGAGAGATAGCCCGAGCCGATCATCTCTCGGAGCGCCTTGGTCGCGTCCGCGTGGTCGTCGCTCTGGTTGCGTGGGCGTTCGCCCGCCACGACGAAGCGGTGCATCAGCGTGCCGGGCTTGAGGTAATAAAGAGCCTGCGCGGTGATCGACGTGGCTATGAGCTTGGCCTCGTCGGGGAAAAGCTCGGCGACCTTGGCCGAGTGAGCGCCGCACGCAATGGAGACCACGACCATGACGACCCCCCGGAT